>JBKEBT010000034.1:0-17175 GCA_047973305.1 Pyrinomonadaceae bacterium | reverse complement strand
GTGATTAATAGTGCGCCGTAAACAACATATTGATTTTCGTAGATGTGGTAATCAATTTTACTTACTGCGTACATCACCATCAATCCAAAAATCGTAAATGCAAATTGCTTGTAAAAGTATGTGTATTGAGTGACACCGTTTGATTCGCGAAGTGAAATCATAGCCGAAGCGCTATAGACCATAATCGATCCAAACAACGCCAATGACGCCGCAATCGCAAACAAAAACCAATCAATTCTCAACTTCTTAGCCATTCTTTCGCTCTAAAAATTACTGAGATTTCAAACCGTTTACCGCTTTCTTAAAAACTTCGCCGCGCTCTTCATAGCTGCGGAACATATCGTAGCTGGCGCACGCGGGAGCCAACAAAATGGTATCGCCGGCTTCCGCATTGTCCATCGCAACCTTTACGGCTTCTTCAAGTGATTCGGCAAAAACGGAATCCGCCGCCTTACCCAACTGCGCTACTATATTCTTCGCGTCTTCGCCCACCAGAACCATTAGCCGCACCTTTTTTTCAATCAATTCAACCAAAGGTGCATAGGGCGCATTCTTTCCAAGACCGCCCAAAATCAAAACCACTTCGCCGGGGTCATCTTCGAAGGCTTCGAGCGCTTTCAGCGTGGCATCAACGCTTGTCGCTTTTGAATCATTAAAGAAATCAACGCCATCGATATTTGCGACAAATTCCAAACGATGTTCTACCGCTATGAATTTACGAATTGTTTCGCGCATTGAATCAGGCGCAGCACCACAAGCTAGCCCCGCGGCAAGTGCAGCCAAAACATTTTGCACGTTATGCACGCCACGCAAAGTCATTTCATCACGAGTTGTCAAAACTTTTTCTTTGCCGCCAGCCCGCGAAATTAGTTCGCGCCCCCGCAAAAACAAGCCTTCATCCAGTTCTTTTGAGATTGAAAAAAGCGCGACCTGTGCCATTAACCCGTTCGCCCAATCAGCCGTTATCGGATCATCGGCGTTTAAAATCGCAAGGTCTGCCGTAGTTTGATTCATAAACAAACGATTTTTTGCAGCCGCATAATCGGTAAACAGATCGTATCGATCCATATGATTTGGCGTGACATTCAAGCAAATTCCGATATCGGGCTTAAACATCGAAATTGTTTCAAGCTGAAAACTTGAAAGCTCAACAACCGTCCACGAATTTTCGGTTGTTGCTTCTACCAAAGAAAGCAAAGGTGTGCCGATGTTTCCGCCAACAAAAGCTTCAATTCCCGAATTCTTTAAGATTTCACCAAGCAAAGACGTTGTGGTTGTCTTTCCGTTCGAACCCGTTATGCCTATTATGCGCCCTCGCATAAATCTATAGGCAAGTTCGACTTCGCCAATCACTTCGCCATCTTTTCTTTCAACATATCGCGCGGGAATAACAGTTGAAGGAATTCCCGGCGAAATTACAACTAGTTCGATTTGATCCAAAAGCCACGAAGGAATATCGCCGTCAAGCAAACCCACGCTGCTTGTTTCTTTCAAAGCACGCGCCGTTTCATCCCATTCCGCAATCGGCTTTTTATCGTGCAGAGCTACCACCGCGCCTTTCGTTGCCAAAAACTTTGCCGCAGTTACACCGGATTTTCCCGCACCGAGAACCAAAACTTTTTTTCCGTCGAGCTCCATTTAAATTACCGAAGTTTGAGCGTTGTTAAACTTAGCAACGCAAAAATAATCGCGACAATTACGAACCTGAAAACAACTTTAGATTCTTTCCAGCCGGAAAGTTCAAAATGGTGATGAATCGGCGACATCTTAAAAACGCGTTTCTTGGTCAGCTTAAACGATGCTACTTGAATCATTACCGAAAGCGCTTCGATAATAAAAACGCCACCAATAAACGGCAACAGAAATTCCTGCTTTGTTAAAATCGCGACCGTACCAAGCGCGCCACCGATTCCTAAACTGCCGACATCACCCATAAAAACTTCTGCTTCCGGCGCGTTATACCAAAGAAAGCCAAGGCTTGCGCCCATCATCGCACCACAAAAAATTGTCAATTCCGCGGCTTCGGGCTTATGTGTGATATCAAGATGACTAGACCAGCGCGAATCGCTTGCAACATACGTAAGCGCGGTAAGCGCCGACATAGCGATAAATGTTACCGAAATTGCAAGCCCATCCAAGCCATCGGTTAAGTTCACCGCGTTTGAAGATCCGAGCAAAACAAAAATAATGAACGGCAAATATAACCAGGGTCCAATCCAGCTAATGCTTTCAGATTGAACGGCAATAGCCGTTGCCTTAAAAAACGGTATGCTTAAATTCCAAGGGTAATTGGCGAAAATCCACAAAACACCCCAAATAGTAAGTGCCACGGTAACTTGCGCTATTAGCTTTTGTTTGCCAGTTAAGCCGAGATTGCGTTTTTTCTTGATTTTGATGAAATCATCTACAAAGCCTATGGATGAAAACCCAACGAATGCAAATAGTGCAAGCCACATGTAAAGGCTGTCCCAGCGCGCCCAAAGCAGGGTTGTAACCGCAACCGAACCTAAAATCAAAACGCCGCCCATCGTAGGCGTACCTTTTTTTGCCTGATGTGATTCGGGTCCTTCTTCACGTATTTCCTGCCCGAACTTTAATTTTTCAAGGTACTTTATTACACATCCACCAAACAAAAATGAAATTAGGAAGGCGGTCAAAATCGCGCAGGCGGTTCTAAACGTGACATATTGAAATACATTTAAACCCTTAAAAATCCACGATGCCGTTGTGACATCCTGCGCCTTGTAAATCAATTGATATAAAATGTAATAAAGCATTCTGCGCTTCTATTTGGTTACTTCAAACTTTTCCTTTAATTTTTCAATCACTTTTTCGGTGCGCACGCCGCGCGAACCCTTAACGAGAATAAGATCATTTGGTTCTACGAACGCAAGCAACATCTCTGCCGCTTCATCAGAATCCGAAGCAAATTGTGCATTTTCAAATCCTTCGGATTTCGCACCTTCGACAAGTTCCATGGCAAGTCCGCGCACACCCAAAAGAAAATCTATTCCGCTCTTGGCTATTTCTTTACCAAGCTGATTGTGAATTTGGCGTTCGTGCGTGCCGAGTTCAAGCATTTCACCGGCAACAAGTATTTTACGCTGGTTGGCATCCGCGCCTTCAATCATCGTGGAAATCATCTTTCGCAATGCCATCGGGTTTGAATTGTATGAATCGTTGATTACGGTAAACCCATCTTGAAAGTGAAGAATTTCGCCGCGCTGCGTCGGTGGTTTTACATTACCGAGCGCCTGAGAAATTTCCTGTGCGGTCATTCCAAAACCAAAACCGACCGCCGAAGCCGCCAAGGCATTTAAAACGTTGTGTTTACCGGAAAGTTGAAATACAACTTCTTCATCACCATCAGGGGTTCTTAGCGTAAAATGCGTTTCACCAAAGCTCTTCATTGTTACTCCCAACGCCATTAAATCGGCTTTTTTTTCGATTCCAAATGTTAACGTTTTTCCTTCGTGCAGTTTGCACATCGCCACCACATTTTCGTCGTCGGCATTTAAAACGGCGATTCCGCCGGGTTTAATGCCTTCAATCATCTCAGCTTTTGCCTTTGCGACATTTTCAAGCGACCCAAGATACTCGACATGAACCGGCAAGACATTTAAAACGACGCCTACTTCCGGCGGTGTTATTTCGCAGAGTCTTGCGATTTCGCGGTTTGGCGTTGACATCCCCATTTCCAGAACCGCAACATCGTATGACGAATCAGCTTGCAACTTCAAAACCGTCATCGGTAGTCCGAGCCCATTGTTCATGCTCTTTTCCGTGCGCAAAACTCTACGACCGGATTCCTCCAAAAGATGGGCAATCAATTCCTTTGCGGTTGTTTTGCCGGCGCTTCCCGTTACACCAACCACGGGATTTCCCCAATCTAACCAAACACCGTGCGCCAGCGACTGAAATGCAACAATTACATCGTCGGAAAAAATCAGTCGATTGTGAAACGGACGCAGCGTTTCCGCTTGCTCATCAAACCTGTCACGCCGTATTACTGCCGCAATTGCTCCGCTATTTAATGCCGATGCCGCAAACGAAGTGGCATCCATAAATTCGCCATTAAAACAGTTATTTTCAAATTCGGGCTGTGAAAACGCAAAAAACAAGTCGCCCGGCTGTACCTTCCGGGAATCGGTGACGAAATACGCAACCGCTCTCGAAAGCAAACCGGGTTCAAGGGCTGTTCCGTCAGCCTTCATAAATTTAATTGCGGCTTCAAGTTTCAAACTCTTTTCTTACGTAACCAACAAACGCAACTCGTTCCGAACCTGTTTTACCCGATCTCTTTCGTTTTTCAGGCATATCAACGGCGGGTTCGGGGCTTCGTTTTGGTACCTCCTTCCTACGATCAATGTTTTTAGTAGCTGTGGCTGCCTGTTTTTTGGCAACAATGTTTGAGGGGCTGTTTGGATCAACTGTCGATTCGGCATTCTGCGAAGCACCTTCCGTTGTGCTTTTTGCAACCGTGACGCCGCTTTCCAACGTTGCATCGTCAATAACTTCCTTATCGGGGGCGATATGCAAAATCGGCAAAACCTGTTCAGCTATTTCACTGAAAACCGGTGCGGCTACTTCACCGCCGTATTTCCAGGGTCCGCGTGGTTCATCCATAACAACTGCAATTACAATCTTGGGGTCATTTGCCGGCGCGTAACCGATAAATGACGCAAAATATTTTGAGCGGTTTATTGCCTTTATTTGCGGATCATATTTCCAGGCGGTACCGGTTTTGCCGGCAGCAGTATAACCTTTTAACTGCGCCTTTTTAGCCGTTCCATCCAATACAACTTCGCGCATCATCGCTCGTAATTTTCTCGCGGTTTCCGAAGAAACAACTCTTTGAGTTTTCGGCTCGGTTGCGGAAACAACTTCTCCGTTTGATTTGCGAATTTCTTTTACGATGTGCGGCTGGATCTTTACACCATCATTTGCAATAGTCGCAAAAGCAGTTGCACTTTGCAAAGCAGTAACACCGATTTCATATCCAATCGACATGGATGCAAGCGAATCTCCGTTCCAGTTCTTCGGGTCGCGCAACATTCCGTTCGCTTCCGCGGGAAGTTCAATTCCCGTAGGCTTCCCAAACCCAAATTTTTTAACATAATCGAAGAACGATTCCTTGCCAACTTTTAAGCCTGTTTTGATTGCGCCAACATTGCTGGATTGCGCAAATGCCTGCGTATAACTTACGGTTCCGACTGCGTGCGAATCTGTAAACGTATGATTTGCAACAGTTATGGTGCCATCCCCGCAATCTAATTCGGAATCCGGCGCGATGAGTTTTTCTTCCAACGCGGCACCGTATGTAACAAGCTTAAATATTGAGCCGGGTGTAAAATTATCTTGAATCGCACTGTTGCGAGAATCGCCGGGTTTTAATGCGCGAAAGTTGTTTGGGTCATACGAAGGAAAGTTAGCCATCGCAAGAACTTCACCTGTTTTTGGATCTAGCACAATTGCTCGCCCCGAGCGAACATTTGCGCGCTTTGAACCGGCTGCCAAGGCTTCTTCAACCCTGCTTTGAATTGCATTATCAAGTGTTAAGACCACGTCTTCTGATTCTTCACTCGCGTGTCCCCATTCATCGTAAATACGCCCGAGCCTGTCGCGTTCGCGTACCTTTCTAACGTTTTCGCCTTGCAAATAATCGTCTTGGGAAAGTTCGATACCGGCTTGCCCTTTATCCGCTGCATTTGTAAAGCCAATAACATTCGCCGCCATTGTTCCGTGCGGATAGGTTCGCTTTTGTTCTTGAACCCATTGAAGTCCGGTGTAACGTTTCTTTCCTGTTTCAGGGTCAACGGCGTTGATGATTCTTTCGTTTACCTCGTCAACCTGTTCCTTTTCAAGTTTATGCGCAACCCATAAGAATTGGCGTCCAAGCTTCTTCTCATCCTCTATCTTTTTTGCAAGGTCGCGCGCATTGATTTTTAAAAGCTTTCCTATTGCTTCGGTAGTTTCTGCAACATTCGTCATTTGAACCGGATCCGCATAAAGTGATTTCACTTTCATGCTCATCGCCAGCGGACGCCCGTTTCGATCGAAAATTGAACCGCGAAGTGTTTTGGTTTCAACAACATATTGGCTTTGATCAAGCACCTGCGAACGATAACTGCTGTGCTCATTAACCTGTAGATATACAAGCCGTACGCCGATTGCGCCAATCCAAATCGCAAGGAAAGCGCAAACGAACATAAAGCGCGTAAAGATGTTACTTGTAGAATCTGTTTTTCGCCTTTTTCGCACCATGTTCTTAGAGCCTCGCCTGTATATTCTTTACATCATCCAATTCTGCATCCTGCGTTGTGCCACCCTTCTTATTCGATTTCTTCGTGGCAACATCTGTTTTTGCAGGCTTTGAAGCCTCATCACCTTTTTGTGTTTCAAATTCGTTTACAAGTGCATCCATTTCGCGTTCTGAGGGAGTATCAAGCGAAGCCGTTTCTGGAATCTGATTTTTTTCAGCGTCGTTTGGAAGTTCCGGCGCGTTTACTATCTCAATATTTGACGCCGTACGCGTTTGAAAACCATATTGGCGCGCCGTTTTGTTGATTTCCGAAAGCGCGACTTCTTTGTCTAACTTCAGTCTTCTATTTTCGGTCTCAAGTTGGTCGCGCACCTTTCGTAGCGTTGCGTTAGAAATGCCGTATGTAATTGATGAAAAATGCAACCGAGCGGCAATGAAGAAGCCCGCCACAATCAGAACACCGCAAATAACGGTTAAGATACAATATTTCCAGGGAAGGGGGTCGCGTTGTCTTCGCACTTTTGATATGCGTTTTTCTTTGGTTGTATATTTTTTCATCGTCTTTGTCTTGGTAACCTAAATTTTTTCAGCCGCACGAAGTTTTGCGCTTCGCGCGCGGGGGTTCAAATCAAGTTCCGCATCGTTCGGGGCAATGGGCTTTTTTGTCAAAATATCCAGTTGCTTTTTTGCACCGCACACGCACCGAGGAAGCCTGGGCGGACATTCGCATTTTCCGGAAAGTTTTTGAAATGTATGTTTTACGATTCTGTCTTCGAGCGAATGAAAAGTTATTACAACAATTCTTCCGCCCGGGTTTAGAAGTTTGACACCTGTTTTCAAAAAATCTTTAATTATTGCAAGCTCGTTATTTACGGCGATTCTCAGCGCCTGAAATGTTTTTGTTGCCGGGTGAATTCTGTCTCTTTTTCCCGGAATTGCTTGCTCAACCAGCTTTGCCAGCTGTTTTGTAGTCTCAATATGTTTTCCGCTACGCCGTGCTTCCACGATTCTTTTTGCGATTCTTCGCGAAAATCGTTCTTCGCCGTTTAAGTAAATCAAATCTGCGATTTCCTTTTCGCTAAGCCTTTTGAGTAAATCTGCAGCGGTTTCGGAATCCGAATCCGGATTCATTCTCATATCCAAAGCGGCATCAAACCGAAAGCTAAACCCGCGCGTTTCGCTATCCATCTGAAGCGACGATGCGCCAAGATCCGCCAAAATTCCATCTAAACCACTGATTCCGCGTTCATTTACGATTTTTCCAAGTTCGGAAAAATTTGCGTGTGCCGTTCCCACCCGGTTGGCAAATTTTGCAAGTCGTTTTTCGGCAATTTTTAGCGCCTCACGGTCTTGATCAATTCCTTGCAACTTTACGTCTATACCGATTGAAAGAATTCTTTCGGCGTGTCCGCCAAGTCCGAGCGTTGCATCTAAATAGGTGCCTTCATTCCTAACGTTCAAGTATTCAATCGCCTCATCTAGCAGTACTGTGCGATGAATTTCCTGAAAATTTTTGGCACTTGTATTCAAAGAACCTTATTCCAATCCTTAATAATATCTTTTGACTTTTTTCGAAATGATGAACTTCTAAAGATCAGCAGGATTTCCGTCCGATTTTCTGCTGAATCCGGCAAGTTTTTGGCAAATCTCTTTAACAACTGCTTAATCTTAAACATCTTGTTAATTTTCAACGGCTACTTCGGGGGAACCGTTAAGACCAAGTAACTACTGGACAAAAATGATATTAGACGTAACGATAACCCTATGTCAAGTAAAAACTATTACTTTTTGTGCTTAATCAATTGCTTAAGATTGCCGATGCCTTTTCCGACCCAAAAACGATGGTACTTTTGGCATAATTCAACGTTTTTTCGAGCTTGTTGCTTTAGAGTTTATTATTGCGTAAAGTTTACGGGCGATGGATTTCACCTTTTCACATCTTTTGATAGTGGGTTTATTGGTTGCAAGTGCGAACGTGCTTGGTGCGTTGATACTGTTACCTTCCGGAATCTACAAAAATTATCGCAAATGGCTACGGTATCTGCTCGCGCTGGGTGCGGGCTTTATGCTTGCAATCACGTTTTTTGAAATGATTCCGAAAACTATTTTAATTTGGTCAAAAAATCAAGGCGTGTTTAATGAACCTGAACAATTTTATGTGCCGATGATTTTGATACTTGTCGGTTATCTTTCAGTGCAGTTTTTTGAGCATACAATTGTTCCCCACTTTCATTTTGTTGATGATGCGCATGATTCGCATACGATTTCCACACATAGCGCATATACCGCCATTGCGGGGCTGATGGTGCACACTTTGTTTGACGGCGTTTCGGTTTCTGCGGCAGCACAAGTTGATACAAGCATGGGTATTTTGATGTTTGTGGCAATTTTCTTGCATAAGATTCCGGAAGGATTCGCGATTGCTTCGTTGGTGCTTGCTTCCGGAAAAAGTTTTAGGCAGGTGCTAGTTGTAACTTCATTGGTTGGGTTAACAACGCTTGTGGGGGTTTTGGGTTATTACATGATAGGTTCGCAATTTCAACACGCGCTTGGTTATGCATTGCCACTTGCAGCGGGAATTACGCTTTATGTAGCGGCAAGCGATCTTATACCGGAAGTAAATCACCACGGCGGAAAGAATTCTTTGGTTTCATTTTCGGTTTTCGCGGGTGTCGCACTTTTCTTTGCGATGCATTTTGTGCTTCATACATTTATCGGTGGTTAATAACACCGCTTTTTTCTTAAACAAAAATTTGAGATTATAAGGATAATGCACAAGTTTTGCGGTTTTCTAAAATTCGCCTTTGTGGTGTTGCTGTTCGCATTGCCCGGTTTTTCGCAAGGAACAAAACCGTTTAATATTAACGAATCACCGCTTCCAAAACCTGACCTACCAATTGTCGATGATGCCGGCGTGCTTTCTCCAGAAGAAAAGTCGGAAATCGCCGCAAAACTAGTTGATTTTGCTGAAACATCGAATCCAAGGGTCGAACTTGCGGTTGCGATCGTAAAAACTACCGGCGACCGAGATATTTTTGATTATTCATTGGCGGTTGCACGTGGTTGGGGGATAGGAACGCAGGCAGATGATAACCCGGGTGCGCTTCTTTTCATCGCAATTGACGATCGTGCATATTTTACACAGGTAAGCACTGACTTGGAAGACGAACTGCCGGATGGATTAATAGGCTCACTTCAGCGCCAATTTTTGGTTCCGCAATTTCGGTCGGGTGATTATGCGAAGGGAATAAATGACACAATAGATGCGTATATTCGCACCATCAAAGCAAGCCGGGCGGGCGAACCGTTAACAATAGATCAAACCGCAAAACCGCGTGATAACAGTTCAAATGGCGCATCCGTTTTAGGAATTGGGTGCTGCATAATGATTGTATTTCTCGTAATAATCGTAGTTTTAAGTTCCGGTTCGAACAATAAAGGTGGAAAGGGTGGCGGCGGAGGCTCGGGTAGCGACATATTAGCAATAATTCTTGCAAGTCTGTTAACTTCCGGTTCTTCGGGTAGCGATAGCGACTGGAGCGGTGGCTCAGGAAGTTCGGGTGGCTGGGGTGGCTTTGGTGGCGGCGGAAGTTTTGGCGGTGGCGGTGCGGGCGGAAGCTGGTAAATTTCGTCAAATTGGGAATTAATATTAGTTATGAAACAATATTTCGCAAACTTTGTAGATGATGTTGCAACCACCCATGGCGATAATCTTGCGGCGATTATTCTTTATGGTTCGGCGGCGGCGGGCGATTATATATCGGGTAGCTCAGATTACAATATTCTAATCGCGCTACATAAAATCACTCCCCTTGATTTGCGTGACGCGCACGCTTGCATTCGCGAATGGACCCGCCTTGGGCATCCGGTACCGGTCTATTTTTCCGTACACGAACTAAAAACAGCCGGTGACGTATTTCCGATAGAACTTCATCAAATGGAATTTGCCCGTAAGGTTTTATATGGAGAAGATGTTCTGGCTGATGTTGTTATAAGTGACCGATATTTACGGCATCAAACAGAATTCGAACTGCGAAGCAAACTTTTGCAGCTGCGCAGACTCTACATTCCGGCTTCAGTTTCGGTTGATAAGCTGGTTGATTTAATGGCTGATTCACTGGCGAGTTTCGCTTCGATATTTCGTGCCATTTTGATCTTAAAAGGGCGTACACCGCCGATAACTAAGCATGAAATTGTTAAATCAGTTGTTAATGAGCTAAACGTTGACGGAAGTTCATTTGAAAAAATATTTGATATTCGGGAAAATGAAGGTTCGATTCCCCTGAATGAAGTTTCGGCTAATCAACTTTTTGGTGATTATCTTGAACAAATCGAACAGGTTATTGACGCGGTTGATCAACTTAACCAATCGTAGTTTTGCATCGCGCCGCGGCGCCTAAAATAGGAGAATGAAATGAAAAGAATTTTATTGGTTTCCCTTCTGCTTACAATTGCATTTGCGTTTAGCGGGTGCAGCTATAACACGCTAACCGAAAAACAACAGCAGGTAAAAGGAAAATGGGCTGATGTGGAATCGCAAATGCAAAGAAGGGCTGACCTTATTCCGAATCTTGTAAATGCGGCACAAATGGCGGGCGTGCAAGAACAAGAAGTTTATGGCGAAATTGCCCAAGCGCGTTCACAGTTGCTGAATGCAACAAACGCCGCACCACAAGCAACTGATGGCGGAAAGACACCCGAACAAAAAGAAGCGGTAATTGCCGCAAACAATTCTTTTGGCGGTACAATTGGAAGGCTTTTGATGTTGCAAGAAAATTATCCGCAGTTGCGCTCAAACGAAAATTTTTTGAAGTTGCAGGATGAATTGACGGGTACGGAAAATCGCATAAATGTTGCGCGTATGGATTACAACCAGGTGGTAACCGATTACAACACAACCCGAAACCAATTTCCCGCCGTGCTTACCGCGAGCTTAATGGGCTTTAAGGAAGAACCTTATTTCAAGGCTGATCAAAACGCGCAACAGGCTCCAAGAGTGCCTGATGCAAGCACGCTACGTAAAGATTCCGGCAGTAAAACCACCGTTGCGCCCCCGGCAGCACCCGCGCCTGCCGCAAATACCGCTACGAATGAAAAAGCTCCGGCAAATTCCGAAGCTTCAAATTCAAACGCGTCAGGAAACTAACAAAAACTAAAAACCACGCGTATTACACATCGAACATTTATCACAAGGCTTGCCGTTTGGCTCAAACGCGCAAGTCTTTTCGTTTGCTTGCGAATCAAACACCCGCGTAGCAATTTCTTCTATTAACGCAAATTTTTGTCCGCTCGGGTGATTCGTTTGATTCGTTAAAGATCCTCCTGCGTCCAGCTTCGATTCAATCTCATCAAGCCGCAAATTTATCTTGGCAAGAATTTCGAGTATCTGAAGATTTTGTTCGCCGTTTTTTTCTTGCATCATTTTTCATTTGGAAGGATGTCGATTTTATCCACGACACCCACTATCGCGGAATCTATTGCGGCACCCGGTTTTCCGGTTGCAGCCGTGGAAGCACTGAACCCTTCTTGCGCGATTATTACCACATCGCCCTCTCCCGAATCTACCGAATCAAGTGCCAAAAGTGTCGTTTTTGTATCATTGCCTTCGGGCGTTAACTTACGACACAGCATTATTCGCGCGCCCTCATAACGCTGATTTTTTTGCGTTGCCGTTACATTTCCTATTACCCTGGCAATTATCATTTTTCGCTGTTGTAAACGTGTGTTTCGGAATCAACTATGGCAACTATTGTGCAATCGGTAGGCGTGTCATCACGCTTAAAAGGAAATGAAGCTTCCTTTCCGCGACACCAAAAGACGAGTTCGCCAAATCCCGCACCAATTGCATCAAGGGCAACTAACGGAGTTCCCTTTGGCTTCAGATTTTCATCAAGGTTTTGCACAAGCAACATTTTTCGCCCTTTAAGTGATTCATTTTTTACGGTCGCAACAACAGTTCCGACTACACGTGCTAACTGCATTAATAAAAACCTAATCTATCTATATTTAAAAAACAGCTCCGCAACCGAAGATTCGGAACAGAGCCGGGCGGAAATCTGAAATTCATTTGGCAAACGCGCTTAAATGTTACTCGCTTTTTGTGTATTCGATTTCATCGATGACCCCGACGATAGCGGTATCGACGGGGCAATCTTTGTTGCCTTCAGCCATACGCGCCGATGAACCACTGACAATCAAAACCTTTTCATGAAAACCCGCGCCGACCGTATCAACTGCGACAACGTAATCATCAATATCTTTGCCATCGGGCGTAATCGGTCTAACAATCAGAAGTTTCTTACCATTAAGGCGTTCATCCTTTTGTGTGGATACAACCGAACCGATTATTCTTGCTATTCGCATTTATATTTCTTAAAAAGTTTCCCTTTCCGCATCGCAACCAGCCAAGTGCCATGCAATAAAAACAAACTTCAAACTATTTGAGCGAAACGGGCAGATTTTCGTCGACGCTTGAGTGCGGACGCGGAATGACATGAACACTTACGAGCTCACCCACACGTCGTGCAGCTGCGGCACCGGCATCAGTAGCAGCCTTTACGGCAGCAACATCACCACGAACGATTGCCGTTACAAACCCGGCGCCGATTTTTTCGTATCCTACCAGATTCACATTAGCCGCTTTAACCATTGCATCAGATGCTTCAATCATCGCGACAAGTCCTTTTGTTTCAACCATTCCCAATGCTTCTTGCATTTAATCTATTTTTCCCCTTCGTAAAAAATTTCTCGAGTCTCGAAAGTTTTAGAACACATTACTTTATCAGAATTTCCAGTTTATAATCAAAACGCGGTTTTCTCAATTTCAAGAGTTCGTTCATAAAATTATCGTACGAATCGGGCACAAGCATTACATTATCGTAGTTCTAGTAACCCGTTTCGCGAATTTCCCCATTCTGTAAATCCGGCACGTCTTTAAAACTTATGCCAATTGCGCGTCTTTCTTCATTATCGGTTGAAATACGCGGGTTTAGAATTCCCAAAATCACGCGCGGTTTATTTCATTTTTTTTCTTCCGTACTTTCAACGCATTGGAATATCTGAAAAAGCTCAACTCGCAGTATTTGCGGCTTTGTGCAAAAGCTCTATTAATTCTTCGCGCGTCAAGGAAACTTTCTCGCTTTTGTAAGCTATGTTTGCGTTGGGTTCACACGTAATGCCGGCTTGATGCAGATAACCACAAGATTGACAACGTGCATCTTCCGTCAAATATCCCGCTGCTTCACGAATGTTTATAAGTTTAGAAATTGCATCTTTTGGAAGATCATTTGGCTTACCAAGCGCGCGCGCAAGAATTGAAATTTTGGCGGTGTGTTCAAGCGTTTCCATTCTATCGAACGCTTCCCAAAGGCTTTTTCCGTAAGCTACCGCGCCATGATTTGCCATCAAAAGTGCATTGTGGTTCGGAACGAATGGCTTCATCGCATCAGTTAATTCGCTGGTTGAAGGCGTGCCGTATTCTGTAAGCGGAACGCACCCGAGCGTTAATATCACTTCCGAAAGAATTGGTTCATCGATCGCCAAACCGGCAACGGCAAATGCGGTTCCGTGTGGCGGGTGCGCATGACAAACGGCTTTTATTTCGGGGCGAAGCTTGTAAATCAATAAATGCATCGCAAGTTCGGATGATGCCCTCTTGTCGTTAAGTGCGTTGCCTTCAAGATCCGTAAGTGCAAGTGAATCTTCCGTCATACGCCCTTTTGACGTTTGTGTGGGCGAAGCGATGACAAGATTTTCGCCGAGTCGGATGGAAACATTACCATCAGACGAAACGACATAACTGCGTTCATACATCAGTTTGCCGATTTCAACAATTGTTTTACGCGCTTCTTGTTCTTGCATTTCAAAAAATAAACCACAGATTAACACAAACAAAGAATTACTTCATTGCGTTATTCTGCGGTTATTCTCTTTGAAGAAAATTTACATTTCCGGCGGAGCCGGTGGAGCCGGTGGAGCCGGTGGCGGCGGAACATTTAGCCACATTGTTTCACCTTCGGAATAATTTTCTCTATGTTTTCTTTTCTTCCGTTTTTCTCCGCGATGGTGCTTACCTTCCATTGGGCAATGCCCATCCCAGCGCACTTCTCGTGGCACCGGAGAAGTTGCGGGTACTGTATTTTCAGTACTTGACCACGTGAAAAAGCCGAGCACGCTTGCGACCAAAACGCCAACAATAAATGTCGCGATAAACGGAATTATTCCCTTTGCCAGATCAAAAATTTTCATCTTAATTTACACCCCTTAGTTTTAGGTATATAAAAAAATACGTAGTTTAAATCAAAAATGTTTCAACAAAATTCAGCTATCTGCCTTCGTTTACGGGCTGTGCCAAAAAGTAAGACAAACTTTCAAGCGAAATAGTTAAATCTACCGTGTTTAGTTTAACACCTTCACCTGCCTTTAGCGGAGTGGGCGCAAAATTCATAACTGCCTTAATTCCTTCAGAAGAAACCAAGTTTAAAACATCTTGCGCATATTCTGCAGGAACGGCAATCACCGCCACGTCAATTTCCTTTTCTTTTGCGATAACGCCGAATTCTTCCAAACCAAAAATTCCGATGTCGCCGAGCTTTGTTGAAATTTTTGTTTGATCTGCATCAAAAAGTGCAACAACATGAAAGTTCGTTTGCGTCAAACGATAGTAATCCGCTAACGCAGTTCCAAGCCTGCCGGCACCGATTATTGCGACTCTATGATTCTTATCTAGCCCCAATATCTTGCGTATCGCTGCCTTCAATTCTTTCACGACATATCCAACCCCGCGCACGCCAAATTCGCCAAAACAAGCTAAATCTTTTCTAATCTGTGCAGATTTTAGGTGAAAACGCTTCGCCAAATCTTCGGATGAAATCGTTTTTACGTCTTCGTTCTCAAGTTCGTTCAAACATCTTAAATAAACGCTTAGGCGGTTGGTTGTAACCTCGGAAATTTTTTCACCCTTCATTAAATTCAGATTATAAACTTAAAAATCAAGTTTTGTGAAAAAGGAAAAACGAAACTGATTTTCTAAATTCATTTAGGCATTGCCGAATTTGGAATTTTAAAATAAGATTGGTGTTTCAACTGTGAAACGACATGATTTCATATCTTTCCGGAAAACTCATAGTGAAAGCTGCAAATACGGCGATTATTGATGTCGGCGGTGTCGGCTATGAAGCCACGATACCCCTTACAACCTTTTACGAACTCGGAGAAATTGGTGACGACGCAACACTTCGTATATACACTTACGTGCGTGAAGATGCGCTGCAACTTTTCGGCTTTAACGCCGAAGCCGAAAAAGTTTTATTCTTGAAACTTATTTCGGTTTCCGGAATCGGTCCGAAGGTCGCGATTGCTATGCTTTCGGGAATGGGTGCAGACGAAATTGTTTTGGCAATACGCACGGAAAATTTGGCTTTGCTTACTTCCCTTCCGGGCGTAGGTAAGAAAACAGCGGAGCGCATTGTAATTGAATTGCGTGATAAACTCGATTCAATTGATGTTCGCGACGATCTTCAAAAAACCAAGGTGGCAAACAAAGGAGATAACGCAATATTGGACGATACACTTTCGGCACTCGTAAATTTGGGTTATCAACAAAATGCTGCTTCAAAGGCATTGAAGAAAGCGGTAGATGAAGACACTGAAATGACGGTGCAAAAACTTTTGCGCAGAAGTTTACAGTTGTTAGCCAAAAACTAACGTTTCTATTCGGTAAGGTAAATTTTTGGCACAACAAAAACCCAAATATTAATTTGGAAGGTTGCTGATATGAATTGAAGTGCAACTGTTAAGCGCGGTGGCTATAAACAAAACTTACAAATCGGGTAAGACACAAGCAAAAACCAATAACTTGTTTTGGTTCAACAATTGATGAACAACGATTTACACATTATTGATAACCGCAACGGCGCAATTATTTCTGATGAAGAAAATTTGCTGGATGCCTCATTGCGCCCAACCCATCTAGGCGAATACATAGGGCAAGAAAAGGTAAAGGATAATCTCAGAATCTATATGAAAGCCGCCCTTCAAAGGCGTGAAGCACTTGATCATATTTTACTTACCGGACCACCCGGCACGGGAAAAACAACGCTTGCCGCAATCGCCGCAAACGAAATGGGCGCACAATTTAAGTCTACAGCCGCCCCGATAATCGAAAAAGCCGGCGATCTTGCCGCGCAGCTTTCAAATCTCGAAGAAGGCGACGTGTTGTTTATCGATGAAATTCACCGCCTAAACCCCGCAATTGAAGAGGTTCTGTACCCGGCGATGGAGGATTACAATCTTGATTTGATGATTGGGCAAGGTACCGCCGCGCGTTCGATCAAACTTGAATTGCCAAAATTTACGCTTGTTGGCGCAACCACGCGTCCAGGTTTGATTACGGCGCCGTTACGCGGGCGTTTTGGCATAATTTTCAACTTGGATTTTTACGCTGTAAAAGATCTGGAAACTATTGTGCGCCGTTCCGCGGATATTTTAGGAGTTGAAATTGAAACTTCGGGCGCACGGGAAATTGCAAAGCGAGCCCGTGGTACACCGCGCATCGCAAATCGGCTGCTTCGTCGGGTTCGCGATTTTGCCGAGGTGGATTACGACGGAAGAATCACGGATGAAGTTTCGATTGATGCGCTTAATCGTATGGAAGTAGATACCTACGGTTTGGATGAAATAGATAGAAAATTGCTGCTTTCGATTATCGAAAATTTTGAAGGCTGACCTGTGGGTTTGGGTACAATCACAGCGGCAATAAACGAAGAGAAAGATTCAATTGAAGAAATTATCGAACCTTATTTGATTCAAATCGGCTTTCTGAATCGCACACCGCGTGGACGTATGACAACGCGCCTCGCTTATCAACATTTCGGTCTCGAAACACTCATTGAAGAAAAACGACAGCAAGATTT
>JBKEBT010000033.1:0-6962 GCA_047973305.1 Pyrinomonadaceae bacterium | reverse complement strand
GGTCTTTCTTAAGAAGTTGCAGGAAAACTACTTTTCGAAGTTACTTAAGATAGGTTCTTGATTTTTTGAAAAACCCTTTTACCATAATTTCGCGCAATTTCGCCCTCTTCTCTTGTTTGATGGAATTGCGCGGAATTTCTATTTACTCAAAAACTCAATTAGATTTCAAACCAGGCAAATATAATATTCGAAAATAAACTGAGCCTTTTTGTGCGGCTAAGGTTCAAAATCAAAGATAGAACCTTGTAAATTCTCATCAAAAGATTCAACAGAATTAACACCAATTCTTAAATCAAACTTTATTGTTCTATTTGAAAAAAGCTATAATGAATAAAATTACATTGGTATATTAGAACGATGACGGAAAAAATTGCTTCGGCAAAATCGGTTTCACTAAATGTCTCATTCGAAACAATCAGGTTCAATCATTCACTTAAGTTTCAGAATTAGGAAGAATGATAGATAAAGAAATCAGGCTTCCGAATAACGCCAACGCCAAATATTCCGTTGACGATTAATGTCCAAATTGAGACGTTTGCAGAGTTACTTCGCCTACAGATTTTACGCGTGAAGTTGAAAACGGATATTCTTTTGTGTGCAAACAGCTGGAAACTTA
This sequence comes from Pyrinomonadaceae bacterium, assembly GCA_047973305.1. GTDB lineage: Bacteria > Acidobacteriota > Blastocatellia > Pyrinomonadales > Pyrinomonadaceae > Aridibacter. The sequence continues at coordinate 6,346 of JBKEBT010000033.1, read as the reverse complement.
ACAAGGGATTGAGCTTTGCCAAGACGAAAAATGGCGTGTCCGGTTGAAGCAATCGGCTTTGACGGTTAAAACAGTTGGTTATTTTTAGCGGCGCAAAAATCCAGAAGGTAATGTTGCAAACTTAACGAATACGGTGCCTTTTGAAAGTTATATCTGCCCTCCCAAGTAAAAAAACAGGCGACATTTTATAAATGCGCCCATTTTTCATATTTAAGAATCAACCCTTAATACTAACTTTCGGGTCCACCAATTGAGCAAGGAACTTCGTCAATGCCCGGGGTATTTGCAAATGCACCATTACAACATTCTTGTAGAGATTGCGCGTAATCCAAGTCTGAACATCCGGTTTCGCTTTGTTCTGTGCCTTGGCAGACATAGCGACATAGTGCGACACAACTCAGCGCACAACCGAACACTTGTACATTAGCTTGCGTGAAAAGTATAAAAATACTACCTAAAAATAAATACCTTTCCGCATCATTTCTTACCCCCTTTCGAATTTGATTCGCTTACCCAACTGCTGCCATCGCCAAAAAACACGACCACGCGAACGCCTATGGCGTTTACGTCTTCAACATTCATCCAAAACGACGGATCTGAGGCAGGATTCTGATTGTTCCGTACAAAGTTATTTGGTGAAATTAAAATACGCTGAGTCGGTTCAATCTTTTGGTCCTTGATATAGAGTCCGAATTTCGTGCCTCTTGCGCGGTCAAACGTCATTACCACAAACCCCGTAACTAATTTATTTGATGTATTTTCAAACAAAACTCTGGGCTTAGAGATGATATTAGGCGATGTAGGGCTTTTACCGGTAAGTGTCTGATATTCTTTAGCCGTAATGATGTCTGCGTTGGCATTCAAAATTCGAAATGGCGTGTTATCAGGCTGTTCGATTTGAAGCGGAATATTACCTGCAGTAATATACTCGGGTTCGTTAGTATCTTGATCTACACTCAACACTGCAGCGTTAGCACTTGAGCTAAAAAATGTATAGTAAGCGAAGCCGATTCCACACAATCCTAAAATCGTGAAAATTGACAGAAGCGTAAGTCTAAGTCTTTTCATGAAGGTTCTCCGTAACGTAATTCATCTCATTTTAGAGATGGCTATTTGATGATTGAAATTTGGTTAAGTTCGGCAAAGTGATAGCTTAAGCCGTTTAACCTAAATAAATTCAATGTTGAATTTATTTCTTACCGTTTCGATTGTAAACCTACGCAAATTATTAGAGAAGAATTTGCGTTTCAACGACATGCTACCCCCCCCCTCCGAAAAAGGTCAATATTCAGTCTTGTCCAATACGAAATGAGTCTGAACGAGATGATGATTCTAACATGAAATGAGTCTGAAAAGTTGTTTGGGAAGAGAGCGAGAATGTTCATGATAGGAGGATGAAGACTATCATGAGACTTGATGAATTGGACACGATTGCGAAGTTGGAAGAATTTCTTGCCGAAACACAAGTGGTGATGTTTTCGGTGGCAGAAAGCAAGGATTAGCGGTACGAATGGCTAGAGAAAACGCTTCCTGCAAAGGTTTCGATTGGCGAAAGACGCAAGCCAAAGGCGGACGGAAAACCCGGCTACATCCGCATCGATACGGTTTATCAAGGCGATTTAGAAGGCGAAAAAGGCGTTTATCACATCAACGCCGTTGATGAAGTAACGCAGTTTGAGGTCGTGGCAAGCGTCGAAAAATTAAGCGAGTATTTTCTGATTCCGTGTATTGAAAGGATTCTGGATGCTTTTCCGTTTGAAATTAAAGGCTTTCATTCAGATAATGGCTCCGAGTTTATCAATTATCAAACGGCGGAAATCGTCAAAAAACTGCACGCCGAGGTTACAAAATCGCGTCCCATACATTCAAACGATAATGCTCCGGCTGAATCGAAAAATGCCACCGTCGTCAGAAAGCGCTTCGGTCATTCCCACATCCCACAACGTTTAGCAGCGAAAATTAACAACTTTAATCGCGATTATCTAAACCCGTATCTAAATTTTCACCGCCCCTGCCTCTTTCCAAAATCCAACGTCAATGAAAACGGAAAAATCAAAAAACAATATCCCTACGAACTTATCTCAACCCCTTACGAAAAACTAAAATCACTCCCAAACGCGGCTTCCTTCCTAAAACCCGAAATCACTTTTGAAATGCTCGACAAAATCGCTTATAAATTCAGCGACAACGAAGCCGCTTCGCTTCTAGACGAAGCTCAGCGGAAACTATTTGAGGAGATCATGAGCACAAATACTCGCTCCGCCTGAAAAACCGTTTTCAGACTCATTTACGTATTGGAATATACTACCAGGCAAATATAATATTCGAAAATAAACTGAGCCTTTTTGTGCGGCTAACGTTCAAAATCAACGGAAGAAGCGAAACCCTGTAAATTCTCATCAAAAGATTCAACAGAATTAACACCAATTCTTAAATCAAACTTTATTGTTCTATTTGAAAAAAGCTATAATGAATAAAATTACATTGGTATATTAGAACGATGACGGAAAAAATTGCTTCGGCAAAATCGAGAACGAGATGCCGAGAAATAATGAGTACGAACGTATCAACTGTAACGAGTAATACTTCAATTTCTGATGCCGCAAAGATATTACGCGGTGCGGATATAGGAATTTTGCCCGTTATCGATGATGCTTCAAGGTTAGTTGGGCTTGTAACTGATCGCGATATTGTAATACGCGCGGTAGCAGACGGAAAAGATGTGAATCGCACGTCAGTTGCGGAGGTTATGACGACGGAGGTTTTTTCTTCCACACCCAATGATTTTGCATTTGAAGCTCTAAGGATAATGGGTGATAAGCAAGTGCGCCGTATTCCGATAGTGGATGAAAACGGCATGCTTAAGGGTATTGTTTCTATGGCTGATGTTGCACTTGAAATGGAAGACGACCGCGAAATTGCCGAAACACTCGAAGAAATTTCAAGCGGAAACGCATTTTGGCGCAAGCGATAAGACGAAATCTGCGCGGCAATCGCTCACATTTAATTAGCGTGATTATATAAACATAGGTAACGAACTACGGCATATTTGCATCAAATTCGAGTATTGTAGTTAGTTGGGTTTACCCGAAAGAACAGAAATGGCAAATTCAATTGATCGATATTTTCATTTTCTTAATTCTCCGCGAGATATAAGATCATCCGGCAAGCTTTGGTATCCGGCGGCGGATGTTTACAAAACACCGGAAGGCTGGTTGGTAAAAGTTGAATTGGCTGGAGTTTCCGCCGAAGACATCATAATAGAAATAAACGGGCGAAATCTGTATATTGCCGGCTGTCGTAAAGATCGCACATGCACATTTGGGGTTACGTACCAGCAAATGGAGATTACATATAGCCAATTTGAGAAATCGCTTGATTTTCCCAGCTCAATCGAAAAGGCTCGTTTAGAACATAATTTTGAAGATGGGTTGTTGATGATTTTTCTAACAACTAGCTAAATTTTAATAGTTTTTAATAGTTAAAAAAGAATAAAAATGGCAGAAAATCTAGAACAAAAAACATTAGAAAATGTTGCGGAACCGATTAACCTTCCTGCTTCAACAGTTGATGCAGAGGCAAGAACCACTCAACTTCCAAGGATTTTAGAAATTCCGGTTTTGCCACTTGAAAACACAACCTTGTTTCCGCAAACTGTTGTGCCGCTTGCAGTTGGGCGTGAACGTTCAATGCGTGCGGTAGAGGCTGCTTTGGCAACCGAAGATAAAATGTTGTCGTGTATAAAGGTAAAAACGCCTGAAGTTATTGGAAGCGAAGCAAAGCCAAGTGATTTATTCGATATCGGAACCAATGTAAACGTTAAACGGATGATTCGGGCGCAAGAGATAATGCAGCTCGTGGTTCAGGGTACGGAGCGGGTTCGCATTCTTGAATGGGTTCAGGAAGAGCCTTATTTAATTGCGCGAATAGAAATTCTTCCGGAATTAGTTGTTGAAAATCATGAAGAAGTTGAAGCGTTGAAGCGCAATATGCAAAATCTTGTGCAACAAGCACTTGCGATGTTGCCGCAGGTTCCGCCGGAGGTACGAATGGCGGTTTTGGGGCAGGATGACCCCGTGCAGCTTTCATATTTTCTTGCTTCGGTACTTGATTTGGGCGAAGAGATTGAACAGCAAATGCTCGAAGCAAACACCGTAGATACACTTCTTTCACTTGCTCATGCTGCACTAGCAAAAGAAATTGAAATCATGAACATTCGTGCAAAAATCGCGAATGAAGCACAGGGCGAAATGGATAAGGCGCAGCGCGATTATGTATTGCGCCAACAGATGAAGGCGATTCAAAAAGAGCTTGGTGAAGATGAAACCGGCGAGCAGGCTGAAGCAGGGCAATTGCGTGAAAGGCTTGAAACGGCTGATTTGCCCGAGAATGTTTATAAGGAAGCAAACCGCGAGCTGACCCGCATGGAACAGCTTCCGCAATCGGCGCCTGATTATCATGTAATTCGCACTTATCTTGAATGGGTTTTGGAGCTGCCTTGGAAAAAATCTTCCGAAGAAAAGCTTGATTTAAATGAAGCACGGAAGATTTTGGATGAAGATCATTACGGGCTTGAAGATGTGAAGGAACGCATTTTGGAGTTTTTGGCGGTAATAAAGCTTCGACCCGATTCAAAAAGCCCGATTATGCTTTTGGTTGGACCGCCGGGCGTTGGAAAAACCTCGCTTGGACGCTCAATAGCGCGCGCGCTTGGCAGGGAATTCGAACGTTTTTCACTTGGCGGAATGCGTGATGAAGCTGAGTTGCGCGGACACCGAAGAACCTATATCGGTGCAATGCCGGGCAGAATTATTCAGGCTTTAAGGCGCGTAGGCGTAAATAATCCGGTAATGATGTTGGATGAAATAGATAAACTCGGAAACGATTATCGCGGAGATCCGTCTTCTGCATTGCTGGAAATTCTTGATCCGCATCAAAATGATTCGTTCCGCGATCATTATCTTGATTTGCCATTTGATCTTTCAAAAGTGCTTTTTATTGCAACTGCGAACGATCTTTCACCAATTCCCGCGCCGTTAAGAGACCGCATGGAAATAATCTCGCTTGCGGGTTATAGCGATATTGAAAAGCTCAACATCGCAAAGCAATATTTAATTCCGAGGCAATTAAAGGAAAACGGCTTGAGTTCGGATGAACTTGAAATTACTGATAGCACGGTAAATTTGCTAACTTCACGGTACACGCGCGAGGCGGGTGTGCGACAACTTGAGCGCACAATCGGAAACCTTGCAAGAAAGGAAGCGCTAAAGGTTGCGCAAGGCGATACGCAAAAACGTGTGATAGATGCCGGTGATGTTTCTGCTTATATAGGCGGACCAAAGTTTTATCCGGAATCTGCTCGAAAAGATTTACCGGCGGGTGTCGCAACCGGAATGGCTTGGACACAAATGGGCGGTGAGGTTTTATTTATCGAAGCAACCTTATTGCCGGGTTCCTCCGGTCTTACTTTGACAGGTCAATTGGGTGATGTGATGAAGGAATCTGCAATGGCTGCGCGTTCATATTTGTGGTCACACGCCGTAGAACACGGAATCGACCCAAATATGATTAAGGAAAATGGTGTTCATTTGCACGTTCCTGCGGGCGCAATTCCGAAGGATGGACCATCCGCGGGCGTTACGATGGCTTCGGCGCTTGCATCCCTTTATACAGGAAAAAAAGTTCGTTCTGATACAGCAATGACCGGTGAGATTACGCTATCAGGACTCGTTTTCCCGGTAGGTGGTATCAAAGAAAAAGTGCTTGCCGCACATCGCGCGGGAATCAGAAGAATTGTATTGCCCAAGCAAAATGAATCTGCAATTGAAGAAATTCCGGAGGATGCGCGCAAGGATTTGGAGTTTGTGCTTGCAGATACAATTGATCAGGCGCTGAAGGCTACGCTTGAGGCTTAGTGCATACGGTGGCGATTCCTTTTTTATCGATTCGAATAGTTTCTTTTATAGAAGTCTAGGTATTCGCCACTTTTTACGCTTTCAAGCCATTCGGGATTTGAGAGATACCAATCAATTGTTTTTTGTATTCCGTCTTCCCATGATATTTTTGGTTTCCAGCCAAGTTCGGTTTCAATCTTGGTTGGGTCAATTGCATATCTGCGGTCGTGACCAAGTCTATCCGCAACCGGCTTAATCAAGGTTTTCGGTTTACCTAAAATATCAAGAATTGTATTTACAACTTCAATATTTTTGCTCTGTTTTCGGGCTCCGATATTGTATGATTCGCCCGAATTCCCATTTTCAAAAACCTGCCAAATTGCATCGCAATGGTCGGCAACAAAAATCCAATCGCGAACATTTTGCCCATCACCGTAAAGCGGCAACGGTTC
>JBKEBT010000032.1:0-19797 GCA_047973305.1 Pyrinomonadaceae bacterium | reverse complement strand
CACTCCGAAACTGCTCCATAAATCCCTCAAGCTCCGCTTCAACCGCCGCCTTTATCAGCCTTCCGGCTCCCTCCCTTAAAAGCTCTGTCAATGGATCAGCGAAACTCCCTCGCTCTTCTATCGAAATAACGTTACTATCTTTCACGTGGCGTATCCTCCTTACCTTGTTTTTTTAGTCTTTCAACTTTAAATAACCGGATACGCCGCCTTTTTTCAAGTCATCCCATACACCACTTTCGGTTATAACTCAACCATTTACGAACTTACCAAGCCCAAAAACTAGGTAAATGTGAATATGAACTCACATTTAACTATATAGACGAACAGAATTTGCAAAATCAAATTGATGACTTGCATCAAGCAATGGCAAATAAAGACGATTTAAGAAACGGTTTTATTGACGCTGATTTCAACAACAAAATCAACGACATTTCTTTTTAATACATCTGATAACTGGACAAAATTAAAAAGGTCCAAGTTTTCCACTCCACCCCCCTAAGCGTAGCGTCCCCAGCCCGCTACGCTTCTAATGATTCGCGGGGAGCGAGTCAATTTTATGTTAGTTTGAGATTTTAAGTTCTTTCTCTAATTCTGTTTCAAGTTTAGAGAGTAAATTGATTTGTGCAATTACGCTTGGATGTTTGAACGTGAGCCTTGTCAGCATTTCTCGTAATGTAGTTTCAGCAGAAATTTTGGTAACTAATTTATTACCGTAATCACACGAAAGTAATGATACCGTTTTCGGAGAGCTTTGAGTCAATATTGCCATTTCTCGCAAAGTAATATCAAGTTCATACCGTGCTTTTTGAACATCAGGATAACTAGCTGTAAAGTCTTTAAGTAGAGACTTTAACTGTAACTCAACAGATAGCTTGTGTTCTTGAAGTGCTTTGAAAGAAGGTGTAGTTTTGACATCAGATTGTTGACCATAAGATGCTGAAGTCAAAACCAAAATACCAAACAAGGCGATCAGAATCACTATATTCTTCATTAAATTTTTCTCCTTTTTAAATTGATTTGAATTGTCCTTTTAAGACAATTATTCTTCTACTTCCTTAATTTTCAAAAGTCCTGATTTCTTTCTAAAAAGATAATCGGGCATTAAAAGTAATTGTCCGCGCACCTGAATAAATCCCTTGACTATTATCAGAAATAGATTTACCAAAAAATGGTGATGTCAAAACACCAATTGGGTTTGCCGGGTTTGTATGATTTAACACATTTATTATTTGTGAACCTAGATTAAGTGAAACTTGTCTGGTTCCGCCTTTATTCTTGAATACGGTAAAACGTCTACTGATGTCTAAATCCATCGAAATCGTTCCAACTCCTCGACCAAAATTTCTTGGGATAATTCTGGAAGAATCAGTTGGATTAAGGTCAAAATCGCCCCATTTTGTGGAAATAATGTTTATTCCGGTTTTCCCGTCAGCAAAGGCTGGGCGATCCGTAAAAATTGAATCGTGGTTTAAATCCTGTCCTAAAGTTATGTTAAATGGAGTTCCTGAACGAATCGAGATACTTGGTGAAAGTGAAATATTAAAAGGCATCGTTAAATATCCCCCAAAATAGAGATGATGTCTTGTATCTGAACTAGCTGAACCATATTCATTTGAAACATCAAATTGCTTTACAGGGAATGTTTGAGCACCATCTGTGTCACTTTTGGCTGAACCCAACCAATAATTTATGAATAGTGAATTATCTTTAAATTGCTTGGAAATTCTGGCAGTTAAAGTCTTTGAATCAAACCTGCCATTTGACTCATATTGATAAATATTTATAGGACTCAATAAAGCAAAATCAGCAATATTTCTGGATCTTAAAAGCCCACGCGTATTATTTTCAGTAAAAGTTGAAATGAATTTCCATTTATGAGGTAATTGCTGTTCAAGACTAATGGCTGCCTGAAAAGAAAATGCTGATCTTAAATTAGGTGAGAAAGTCATTTGCAGCTGGGAATTAGTTAAGGCACCTAAATTTCCAATTCCTAATGGATTACTAAAACTGTCGAGAATTACTGAATCATTTGTTAGATACGATTGAATCTTTCCTGATTGAATTTTTCCTGGTTGAAGTCTTAGAGAAAGAGGCACTCTATCATAATACCAACCAATTCCACCTCGAATTACAGTTGCTTTCTTATTTTCCGATGGTGACCAAGCTATCATTAAACGTGGCGAGATGTCTGTATTTCTACTCAAATTTGTTTGTACATCATACCTTGCACCTAGCCCTAAATTTAAATTTGGACGAATTTTCCAAGTTGTTTGGAAAAATAATCCGCTTTCAATTTGGTTGAGGGAAAGTAAAGGATCTCCTGTGTTGATTGAAAATTGTGATACTCCGCCTCCGAGCGCACGAATTTGTTGAGGTGTTAAACCTTGTGCAGAAAACATAACAGTTCTTCGATAACTTTCAAGACCGGAAATATTTTCAATAATAGCTTGACCATTATTTCCAATAACTGGAATTCCGTTTACTAATTTGGGTCCGAATCCACCATTAAAAACATAAGTTCCACCGAAATTTTCTGGAGAATAATCGCTAAGACTTTTTATTCTAATACTTCCCCCTGCTCTAATGGTGAAATTATTAACTTCAAAGGTTAGAATATTATTTATTTCAAAATTCTTGCTTGTTTGATTATATTTACCAATTGAAGGATTTCCGCTAATAAATGTATCCGTGATAATTTGGGGGTTAGTTCCTATTCCTTCTGATTCATTGGTAGTTTTTTCAAATTGAAACCTAAATTCGTTAATTAACTTTTCTTGTATGACAGAAGTTTGAGATAAACGGAAAATAGAATCCGTTGATGTTGATGTCCCGCCGGTTGAAAATAAATTTAAATTGCCAATTCCTTGATTCTTTCTTGAATCTTTATATAACTCATAGCTTAATCTGAGGGTTTTATCTTTGGCTAACTGAAAGTCGGTATTTCCCGAAAAATTAAGTTTTCTGACAGGCATTAAATAATTACTACGGAGTAAAACACTATTATAATTTTCATCCAAAACAACAGCATTTACATACCGTTGATCATCAAACTCACGTTTTGTAATATTTAAGGAAAAGGCAGCCTTTTTTTTCAAAAAAGCACTACTTATTCTTCCTCCATATGTCCGAAGCTGAGAAGCTCCACGAACTAAAGAAAATGGATTTCTAGCATTAAAACTTTCATCATTAAAAGTTGCATTGACCGAGCCGGATAATTTGCGGGACGAAATTTTGGTGAAAATATTGATTGCGCCACTCCCTATTTTCTCATATTCGGCTGAAAAAGCATTATTATCAATTCTAACCTCTCCAATAGCTGTTTTTGGGGGAACTTTATTGGTTAAAAAACCATCAACATAGATAGATGCGCCATCTGGACCTCCGGCATCCCCCGCTAAGTTTTTTAAGAATTTTTCTATTTCTTCCGGCTCGTCAGGTAATAACTTTCCTAACTCTTTTTCTGTAAAAACAAGTGTATCCGGATTGGAAATACTAGGAACATTTGGGTCTTCGGTAATATCAACTTTTGTATCCTCAAGTTTTACTTTGAGTGTCAAATTGAACGTTAAAGTAGTGTTTTTATTAACAAGGATTTCGTTATTTTCATAGTTGGCAAAACCTTGTTTTTCAACCACCAAAGTATATTTACCCTCCAAAATACTCTTAAAGATAAAACCACCATTTCCGTCCGTTGTGGTTTTAACTTCATTTTTATTAGAATCAATCAGCGTCACTTCTGCTTCATTTATTAAATCACCATTTTGATCGGTTATTTTTCCGACAATAATATTTTGAGATGACTGTGCCAGAACATTCACCCCTAATAATAAAATAAATAAAATGTTAGTGTATTTTGAATGCATCAAGTTTATCTACCAACAGAATTTAGAAAAGACAGACAAGACAACAAGTACATTTATGATGAGAATGCTGATCTTGACTGTTTGTTAAAGTTACAAACCACTATTAACTGGCAAGGCAGTTAATTATTTCTTCCCCTTGACAAGTTATTTTACATCCATTTACAACGCCAGGTGTGCCACAAGAGGCTGTTCCTGAGCAGTTCATCAGGTCATCACAACCAAGATCACCGCGATCATTAGCCGAGATTTTTTGTTGAAAAATTATTCCCGATAAAATAGCTAACGAGAATACTAAAGTTGCAAGAATCAAAAAGTTTTTCATTTTTTACTCCTAAAAATTCAGTTGTTTTGGCAAAGAGACTTTTAGTTAACAAGATAGGTGAACAGGTTTGAGCTTTCACAATCCTAACGACTAGAAATTTCCTTGAGTGTTGAAGTTAAAGAGGACAATCAATGGTGTCTCCACCTTGACAGGTGATTCTACAACCATTGACGCTCCCCTTTGTTCCGCAAGTTGCCGAGCCTCTGCAATTTTCAAGCTCGAGACAGCCCAAATCAGCACTGCCTTCATTTGCTGAAGTCGTTTGTTGAAAGATGATTCCCGATAAAATAGCTAACGAGAACGTTAATACAGCAAATCCCAATTTGAATTTTTTCATTCACTTCTCCTTATAAATTATTTTATTTGCTTTCTTCAAACACCATCATTGAAGGTGTATGTGAAAGGTCAAATGCCCCCACGAAAAATTGTTTCGTGCTATTTAACAGTCGAATATCAAATCCAAAATAATCGATAATTCTTGACTCTTTTGAACGATACCGCTGAACTATTTCACCTGTTAAGGTAAACTCTATAATTTCGGTATAAGGTAAATGTAAAAGGACGTATATCCTTTCCTTAAACAATTTTAGACCGGCGATATATTTTGGCAGCCTGTATTTTCCGGGTTCAGGATTGATAAGTGCTTTATTTGACTTCAGATGTTCCAAATCGTCAAAAATCGCTTCTTTTACTTTGATTGACTTTATAAGTTTGTTGGTTGTTAAGTCATAAAGTTCAATTAAAGGAAGTTGTTTGTAACCAACAATCAAAGTAGAATCGGCAGTTACAAGCAAAACATTATTTTCTAATCCGTGATATTCCGTCGGCTGCATTTGACCGATTGTCCCAGATTTTTTCCCTTGTGAATCAAGTTTCAAAATCAAAGGTAATTCTTTGTCATTAATGGAATACAAGGGATTGATCAAAAACTCTTCACCAGTTTTCAATGCGAAATCATTTAATCCCAGTTGAGGTTGAATCGTCCGCTGCAAAGCTCCTTCCTTATTGACGATACGAATCCCCCCATTGTCATTAATATAAATTGAATTATCGAACTCTTTAATTTGATTTGGGTATTCAAGGAAACCGGAATCATTTTTGCTCTTAATAAATTGCTCAAAGGTTTGAAAATCCGCAGAAACTTTAAAAACAGCGGAGTTTTTATTATCTACCAGATAAATATTGTTATCATTGGAAATTACAAAAGAAGCCGGATAACCAAGTGAATATTGTTTTCGCAGATCATAGCTTAGAACGGTTTTCAGGGATTCCGCCCCATCCAGTTCTTTTGATTGGCTTAAACTCCATTTTATATCGGAAATGGTGACAGCTCTGTTGCCTGTTTTGACATCATTAAACGAACAGCAAAGACAGACAAAAGATGCTGAAATCAATCCTAAGAACCGAATAAGTCTTATTTTCATCATATTCTTTTATTTAATCGCGAACTGCTTTTTTATTTCGGTCAAGCTTTGTGAAACAAAAATATCCTGGGCTCTGGCAATTATGACAACGCCAGTTGCATTGTATTTTTCTGACAATGGCTGCCAAAAATTGTTCAAATCCTTGTCCGCTTTGATTACTTCAAAATCAATATCCAGATTACTCTTAAAGTTAGCAACCTCTTGATCAGTTGTTTCTTCAGGAAGAATAATGGACAAACTTGAATTCCGAGATTTCTTCTGAACCTCTTTAAGTAATTTGACAACCTTTCCCCTTACACAAAACGTAGATTTTGAACCCAACAAAGCTACAACTGCCTGATTGTCTGAAGATTTTTCAGTAAGTAATTGTAGTCGGGATTTGATTAATTCATTTCTGCTAAATTCTGTAATTGGAATTGAATGAGTATTTGTTTTATTGGTGCTCCAATTAGTAAAAGCGAAAGCTGCCAAACCAATATTTGCCAGAAATAAGACAAGCAAAGTGACTTTATAAGATAATTTCATCCTAATATCCTCCAAAGGAAGATTATAATTAGGGGATGATTCTAATTCTTAGATGTTATGCCTTTCTGTGTAAAGAAATTAAACAAACTAGCCTTATAGACGGATGCTGTGAAAAAACATTGAGTATAAGTTTAAGAATTATCAATCCTGGAAGTTGTCAAGCGCAAATCACAAGGAGACTTTTTCTTGACTGATTTCAAAATACGGATTTGAGATTAACATCCACAAAACTAAAAACTTCCCTTTTTTCTGTTGATTAAAGACTTCAATCCTGAAGTTGCTGAGTCTTTATGGTTTTAATGCTTAATTTTTAATTTTGAAATGTTATCATCCCCCCCCCCCCCCGTCAAGTTTTTTTTCGACAAGATTTTCTTTTCCTAATCTGCTTTAATGCAATCAGAAAGGAGCAGTTATTTATGGCTATTTCAAACACAACTGAACAAGTTTCCATTGACTTGCCAACCGATGTCAGAACGGCATTGGAACGCAAAGCCAAAGGGCAAGAAATAAGAACTTTTTTCAAGGCAATATAAAAAACAAGCTCTACGCCCAATTTTAGAAGAAGTGCCGGCTCCCGCTCCCAAGAATTTGCCGAAAGCGGAATGAGCGAAGACGATTTGGATAATTTCTTAAATGGGGTTCGGGAAGAAGCCTACCGAAAACGAACTAAAAAATAACGAATGCCAATGAAAAAAAAATTAGTGCGGTATTTGACTGTAATGTTTTTTGGTAAATCTTCTTTTCTGAAACAGGAATTGGTGGTACATTGCCAGCCGGGATAATGACCTCTTGGATTTAATGAACGAGTATGGTGCTGAAAGCAAGGTTTTCGGGCATTGCGCTTTTTATTCCATACGAGGAATCCAATCTAGGTGTAGGCAGACATAAATTGAGGATAAAGGCTGATTTTACGCAAGCAAAAATTTATCTAGATTGTATCGTCCTCGGTTTTTGATTTCTCATTAAGTTCGAATCGATGCTCATCTCGCTCTTCCAGCTTACCTTCAAAATCGAGCGGTTCATCATCATCATAATTTATTCCCATCGCATGCGCGTTTGCCTCAACTTCAGATTGATCAGGCGTTGGGTTATCGCCGAATACGGCTTCTGAACCGCTAGAGTTTACCTCTTCCCAAGCTGCATCAATATCGCCGCCTGAATCAGCAGGCGATGATGAGTTATGTTCGTCAAGCCTTTCCAACAGCTCTTCCGGAGCCTGTGGTGCACGCGCAATTTCTTCATCCATAAATTCTTGGATTTCTTCATCGGTTTCGCGAATTTTTCCGTCAGCCATATTAAATCTCCAGCATTAGCCTTTTTTGCAAGCGTAACACGAAGCAAAGTGTTTATAAACTCTTAAATGAAAACCACTGATTGCGAGTTGGGAATTTCGAAACTCTTGCGGCATCTTCCGTTTCGGCAAACAAGAACGTCGTCAACTCTAACCAAATAATCACGAGATTTTTCAAATCTTGTACGGTCATGTTCACTTATTCTGCTGCTAATATTTTTCTTCTTTGTGCGCTCAATCCACCGCACGCGATAGTCATCGCGAATATGGCAATGCGGACACACCATAGATGCTTCTTTATATACTTGTTTTTCGTTGAATATATCTTTTTCGTTCATCAAGATTCGAGCTCCGATAGGTTATGCAAAAAATTAAAACTGAAAATTCCGGTTTCGTGACCATCTGAAAAATGAAAATTCAGCGCATACCTTCCCACAACCGAAATATGGGAAAAAACAACATCGCTTGAAATTGAATCAGGGTCGAGCATCTTTTCGCCTGTCCATTCGTTTACGCAACCGGCACAAGGGCAAACCCTACGCATTTCAGGCGCAAGAAAAACCGAACTTGACCCATCAGACCATTCAATGGAAAGTTCCGAATCGGATTCTTCAATAATCGTAACGGGCTCAATCATAATTTATGCTCCACGAAGTTCATCAAGACGGTTCTTTACATCTTCGGCGATTACCATAGAATGCGACGCATCAAAAACCGGCTTTTCATCGCATAAAATTATAACCTGCGGTGATTGATGTCTGACACACGAAATCCGCGAAAGTTCATCAGAAACACCGCGCGATTCCTGAACAACTATGATGAAAATATCTTCTTCAAGCGTACCCAAATCGCGAAACGCTCGTTTGCTTACCGGGCAAACAATGCTGTGTTTAAAAAACAATATTGGCGCATCTTTTGAACGCGAAATTACGTTTAATAAGTGTTCTATTCTTGTTATTTCTGTAAAGTGTGCGTTCATATTTGAGAGTGAAGTGAAAAAAATCAGCTTAATTAACTAGGTTTGACCTGTCAAAAACCTTTTTATAGGCGACCAATGCGCCCGCGAAAAAAATCGGCATAACCAGATAGACACCTATAAAACAAAGCAAGCCACCAATCAAGCCTATTATACATTCTAAAACGATAAAACCTGCAACGCCACCCAGATTTTTCCAAACTCCGCGTGCGCTTAAGCTGAATGCATCCCAGCCACCGAGATTGTATTCAACAATAAGCGGATAGGCAAAAAACAAAAATGCTTGAAGAAAGCCGAGTATTATTACTGCAATCAATGTCTCTGCAATCAAAAAGCCCGAGTAGCCAAAAATTTCGTTTGGTGTAAGATTTGGATCTTGAACTACGCGTGCCCAAATCATCACCGCTGGAATTGAAAAGATTATTCCAAGAAAAATTGAAGGAACGACGAGAATAAGTGTTGCAACAAGACTCGGTACAAAATACTTTAAGCCGATGAAGAGATCTTCAAAGTGCGGTTCATCGCCATCAAGTATGCGAAAAAGTGTTGCATATATGCCACAAAAAACCGCGCCAATCGCAATTCCAAACGGAACAAAGCCGGCAACAAGCATCCCAACGAATGTTACAGCAAGCACTATTGGGTAATGCGGTTTTATTAAATTTAGACCTTCCTTCAGACACTCGAAAGGTTTAACGACGCCGGTGTTGATGCCAATATCTATCATAATCAAGTGCGCGGATTATTATGTTCGATATACCTTTTCAAAATAGTCGCTAACCATTCTATCACTGCTAAATTGATTTGTTAGCGTGCCGATTGCATTTTTCATACGCGTCACCCATTTTTCGGGAATTCCTTGTTCAGAAAGCGCGTAATACTCAGGAATTATCGTTTCTTCAAGCAATTTATAAAGTGCACCCGCATCGGCTGCATCATTTTCTTCTTCGGTTTCAAACGAATCAAATTCGCCGCCGATAGCAAAGCCGTTTACCTCGTTATAACCCTCTAGCCACCAGCCATCAAGCACCGAAAAATTTAAGCCGCCGTTCATCGCAACTTTTTGACCGCTTGTGCCGGAAGCTTCAAGCGGACGACGTGGCACGTTAAGCCAAACATCAACGCCTTGAACAAGGTAACGCGCGATTTCTTGATCATAATCAGCAATATAAACCGCACGTTTTTGCCAACTGGATTCGTGATTTATTTGCATTAGGTTCTGAAGAATGGTTTTCGCCGATTTATCTTGTGGGTGCGCCTTTCCTGCAAAAACAAACTGCACGGGGCGCTCATCATCATTCACCATTTTCAAAAGTCGCTCAAGATCGTGCATTATCAGGTTCCAACGTTTATAACCCGCAACCCTCCTTGCAAAGCCGATTGTCAGCGCGTTCGGATCAAGCAGATAATCAGTGTTTTGATGTTCGTTGATTGTTCTGGTCGAACCTGTGTCTTTGCGTCGCGTTCGCTCGCGGATAAACGCAACAAGCAAGTTTTTTAGCGCCAAATGTGCGTTCCATACTTCTGCGTTTGGAATTCTTTCGACCGCGCGGCTCCAATCATCGCCTTGGCGCGTAACTTCAAGCCAGTTCTCTCCGATATGACTATCGAAAATTGCTTTAAAATGCGGCGCAGTCCAAGTTGGCGGATGTACGCCATTTGTTATGTGCGTAATCGGAACCGCATCAATTTCGGTGCCTTCGTCAAACATTTCGACCCAAAGTCCGCGCGAAACTTCTCCGTGCTTTCGGCTTACGCCGTTTGCCTTTCGCGTAAGACGAAGCGCAAGCGGTGTCATTCCAAACCACTGTTCTTCGTTTGAAATATCCGTTTTGCCCAGCTGTTTGAAGATTGCGCGGTCGATTTTTATTTCACTGAGAAACTCATCGGTAAAATATGCATCGATTAATTCGGGCGAAAATTCGTCGTTTCCTGCAGCTACAGGTGTGTGAGTCGTAAATACACATTGGTTGCGAACAATTTCCGCCGCATCATCAAATGAAAGTTCGCCATTTTTTGCGATTTCTTCCCGAATCAATTCAAGCGTTAAAAAAGCCGAATGTCCTTCGTTAAGGTGATATACCGCAGGTGACTTTTGAAGTTTGCGAATTAGGCGCACACCCCCGATACCAAGCACAATTTCTTGCACGATGCGCGTTTCACGTTCGCCACCGTAAAGGTGCCCGGTTATCAATTGATCTACTTCAGAATTCTGCTCGATATTTGTATCCAGAAGGTAGAGCGAAACCCGCCCTATTTTTGCAAGCCAAACCTGTGCGTAAACCGTCCGTTTTTGGATCGGGATATCTATAATAAGCCTGTTGCCTTCCTCATCATTAACCGGCAATAACGCGCGATTGTGTTCGAAAACATCCACATAGCGCTCTTCCTGCCAACCCGTATGCTGCAAAAATTGACGGAAATAACCAAAGCGATAAAGCAAGCCGATTGCAAAAAGCGGAACGTTTAAATCGCTTGAAGATTTAAGATGATCTCCCGAAAGAATTCCAAGCCCGCCCGAATAAATAGGCAATGAATTATGCACACCATATTCCGCGCAAAAATAAGCAACCGGCGCTTCATCGGAAAATTGCCCGTCTTCTTTAACGGGCTGGTTTAAATAATTTTCGAACTTGGTTTTGACCGAATTCAAACGGTCGAGAAAATCCATATCGTTTGCCTTCTGCCACAGGCGTAAATCGCTTATGCGACATAGCAATTCAGAAGGATTTTGTTCTACCTCTTCCCAAATTGTCGGTTCCAAATCACGAAACAACTCGTTTGCATCACTATGCCAACCGAAATAAAAATTCTGTGAAAGTTGCTCTAAAAACTCTAATTTTCCGGGAAGAACCGGAGATCTAAACGAATTTGCGCACTTTTGGCGTACGGTGCCTGTTAACTGACTCATAGAAGGTTTTTTATAGGAGTCTCCATTCATAAAAAGCTAATTTATTTTCGGGGGGAGTAAAAAGTAAGTTTGCAATATAAAGCATTGTCGGTAATGTAGCAACCGCGAAAAATCTCGGTTACCCAAACCATAATTTATTAAAACAATTAAAATCGCGAATTTTCTATAAATGTTTGTGTGTCTTTGTGCGAAAAATAAACGAGATAAATTTTGTGAATCGATTTCAACTTCGGAACAGCAGCACTCAGAAGAGCAGAAACAATTTCAGCCGCCAGCGATTTTGGAAATCCATACGCGCCTGTTGAAATTGCAGGAAACGCTATGGATTCTAAGCTCAAACCCTCGGCGAGTTTTAAGGAATTATTATAGGCATTCTTCAATAACGAGATTTCAGCACCGTTTTCGCTGCCATATATCGGACCCACGGTGTGAATTACGAATTTTGCCGGAAGATTGCCCGCTGTTGTGATTACTGCGTTTCCTGCGGGCAAGCCATTTGGATATTCGGTTTCGCGAATCTTTTTGCAAGCTTCAAGTATTTCGTCGCCGCCTTTGGAGTGAATTGCGCCATCAACGCCCGCACCGCCCAATAACGTTGAATTTGCGGCGTTTACAATCGCATCAACATTTTGATCGGTTATGTCACCGGTTGTTACGGTTACCTTTCCGCCTAAAAACGTGTAGTTCATAATCAAAATTGCCGCGAAGCGGGTGGCAGTTTCAGACAAGAATTCAAAATTGTAAACATTTGCCCGCAACGGCTGCTAAAGTTATCATTTAACCAAGTATAACAATTATTAGAATTAAGGAAGACAAACAGATGGGAATTATTCCGGTAAAGTGGGCGGGAGACTACGTTGAAATGTTGGATCAGAGATTGCTCCCGAATGAAGAGGTTTGGCTTGAATTGCGTTCTTACGATGATGTGGCAAACGGAATTCGCGATATGGTTGTGCGTGGCGCACCTGCAATTGGCGTTTCGTGTGCGTATGGAATCGCTTTGGGAATGAAGAATTTTGTTGGAACAAACGTTGACGATATGGAAGAAGAGCTTGATTATGTTTGCGTTGTGTTGGGTAAAACCCGCCCAACCGCAGTAAACCTGTTTTGGGCGATCAACCGTATGAAGGCGAAATTCGCCGAGCTAAAAGGCGCAGGGAAATCCGTTTCGGAAATCAAGGAAGCTTTGATTGAAGAATCAAAAGCGATACATGAAGAGGATATTGAAGCACAACGTTTGATTGCGGAATACGGCGGCGCGCTTCTGGAAGATGGCTCAAATGTGCTAACGCATTGTAACGCAGGCGCACTAGCAACGGGCGGAGTTTGGGGAACAGCTCTCGGTGTAATTCGCGGTGCGGTTGACCAAGGGAAATCAATTCGCGTTTATGCTGACGAGACTCGCCCTTACTTGCAGGGGGCACGTTTAACTGCGTGGGAATTGATGCAGGATGATATTCCCGTAACCTTGATTACGGATAACCAAAGCGGACACGTGATGAAAAAGGGCTTGATTAAGGCAATAGTTGTTGGTTCTGACCGTATCGCCGCAAATGGCGATGTAGCAAACAAAATCGGAACCTATATGGTAGCAGTATTGGCAAACCGTCACGGAATTCCGTTTTATGTTGCTGCGCCGATGTCCACGGTGGATTTTGATTGCCCAACCGGTGAGCAAATTCCAATTGAAGAACGTGACACAAGGGAAGTTACGGAGATAAAAAATGTACATCTTGCACCGGAAGGCGTGGACGTCGAAAATTACGCTTTTGACGTGACGCCGAACGAGCTGGTTGAGGCGATAATCACGGAGAAAGGAGTCGCGCGGAAACCATTTATGGAAAGTTTGCGTAAAATGCAACAAACTTAGAAAGAAAAGGGGTAATAAATGAAGAAACTGCAGAAGATTTCAGTATTTATCTTTATATTTGCGATGTTTTTGCAGGCTGCGCCGGCGGCATCTGCGAAATCTCCCGTACTTAATGATGAGATTGTTGCGAAGATTAAGAAGGAAGCAATGGAAAATTCACAAATAATGAATACGCTCCATATGTTAACCGATGTTTACGGACCGCGTTTGACCGGATCGCCAAATCTTGAAAACGCGGGAAAATGGTCAATGACACAAATGAAGAAATGGGGATTTGACCGAACAGAGATGGAACCGTGGGATTTTGGTGCACCCGGCTGGGTAAATGACCGTGCTTCCGGATTTATTGTTTCGCCGGTTGAGGACAATCTCGTTTTCGAAGTCCCTGCGTGGACGCCGAGCACAAACGGAATTGTAACGGGAAGTGCCGTGCTTATGGACATTCCGACATTTAAAAACGGTGATGACGCACGGTGTATGCGAATGCCTACGGAAGCCGAATTAAGCGCATATTTGGCTTCATTTGATGGAAAACTTTCCGGCAAAATGGTGTTATTGCGGGCTCCCGCCGAACTTGGCGTGGAATTTGATCCAATGCCGCTTCGGGTTCCGGACGAAGCATTGAAAAATCCGCAAAGTTTTCGAAGGCAACCCGGCGAGCGTCCTGAATGCCCTAAGCTTGAAGTTACGCCTTTGACCCCGCGTGAGGTGAATTCACGAATTTTGGATGCAATTAATCTTGCGAAGCCGGCGGTACTGATTTCTGATGCACGTATGCGCCACGGAACAATTCGCGCGTTCGGAAATCGTAACAGCGACCCGGAAAGTTCGGTTCCCCAGGTAATTTTAAGAAACGAAGATTATGGAAGAATTTGGCGCCTTGTGAAAGACGGACGAGACGTGAAACTTCAATTTTATATCAAGAATACTTTTTACCCTGCTGGGAAAACCGCGTACAACACAATAGGTGAAATTGCCGGAACCTCAAAAAAAGACGAAGTAATAATGATGGGCGGTCATCTTGATTCATGGCATTCGGCAACCGGTGCTACCGATAATGCTATCGGCTGTGCAATTATGATGGAGGCAGGAAGAATTTTGAAGGCGATTGGCGTTAAGCCAAAGCGTACCATTCGTGTTGCGCTATGGGCAGGTGAAGAACAAGGATTGCTTGGATCGCAGGCGTATGTCGAAAAGCATTTCGGATCTGCGGAAAATCCTAAACCCGCGTTTTCAAAGTTTGGTGGGTATTTTAATATCGATACCGGCACCGGGCGTGTAAGGCAATGGGGTATTTTTGGTCCCGATTCTGCGGCAAAAGATTTAGGGGATGCTATTGATTCGTATTTTGCTGATTCAGGTTTTGCGGGAGTGGTTGCGACTGATAGTCGCAGGTTAGGCGGTTCTGATCACACTTCATTTGACCAAGCGGGTTTACCGGGAATTGGTGCACGCCAAGATCCGATTGAGTACTTTACATACACGTGGCACACGAATTTGGATACATATGAAAGAATTGTGCAGGATGATGTTAAGTTGAACGCTGCGCTTGTTGCCGCAAGCGTATATGAATTGGCTATGAGGGACGAACTGTTACCGCGATTTTCTGCCGATAAAATGCCGAAATTGCCATAGTTGTTTCGGTTCAAGGTCAAACAAGAAAGGCTGGCATTTGCCAGCCCTTTCTATTTAGCAAATCTGCTTTGTTTCCACCAATCAATCGTTATTCGCAAACCGTCTTCAAGTCCAACGAGTTTTTCGTAATTGAAGTATTCGATTGCTTTTGAATTATCAGCTTGTGAATCTTTCACGTCGCCCGTTCGTTCGGTTTCATAGCTTGCTTCGATATGTGTCTTTTCCGTAATCTTTTTCAAAACCTCAAGAAGTTCGTTTAGTGTAATCCGATCGCCATTTGCCGTGTTGACCGATTCACCAAGTCCCTTAGATGTTTGCGCTGCCTGAATGTTAGCGTTAACAACATTTTTAACAAACGTAAAATCGCGCGATTGTTCTCCATCGCCGTAAATCACCGGCGAGCTGTTTGTCATTAAAGCATCAATAAAGCGCGAAATCACACCGGAATAAAATGATGAAGGGTTTTGACGCGGTCCGAACACGTTAAAATATCGCAATGACATTGTTTCCATACCGTAAACATGATGAAAAACCGCACTGTAGTGCTCGCCCATAAGTTTTGCAGCCGCGTAAGGAGAAAGCGGGTTCACAAGGTTGGTTTCCACCTTTGGCAAGTCCTTTTGATTTCCGTATGCAGAACTTGAAGCCGCATAAATAAAACGCTTTACGTTATTTTCTTTAGCTTTCAAAAGTAAATTAAACGTGCCGTTTACACAAGCTTGATGGGTTTCCGCGGGGTCTTCAACTGAGCGCGGTACGCTAGGTAATGCAGCTTCGTGAAAAATTATGTCTACCCCATCCAGCGCTTTAGTTAAGGCTTGGTCATCATTAATATCTCCCTCAATAAAGTCGAAATCGCCTTGAATTTCTTCTAGATTTTCACGAAAGCCCGTTACCAAATTATCGATTATTACAACCTTCGCCCCCTGTTCTAGCAGTCCATCTGCGATATTGGAACCGATAAAGCCGGCTCCTCCCGTCACTAAACATTTTGTTGTAATTGCCATATTTTATTACTATCTATCTTCCCACTCCGACATATTCAAAGCCCAATTCGCGCATGTCAAGTGGTTCGTATATATTTCGAAGGTCTATTACCTTTGGTTTGTTAAGTAGTGAAAGCACCCTTTTCATATCAAGCGCTCGAAATTGATTCCACTCAGTAATTATAACCAATGCATCCGCCCCTTCAATTGCGTCATATTCGTTTTTTGCATATTCAATTTCCGGAAGCAAGTGCCTCGCTTCATCCATCGCAACGGGGTCAAACGCTTTGACAAAAGCTCCTTTTTCCAGCAGCGCATTTATAATATCAACCGCGGGCGATTCACGCATGTCATCGGTTTCCGGCTTAAACGACAATCCAAGTACGCCAATTGTTTTTCCGGAAAGGTCGCCCACAAGCTTTTCAATTTTCGGCAACATTGCAATTCGTTGTAAATCATTTGCCTTTATTACGGCATCAACAATTAATGTCTCAACATTGAAACTGTCTGCTACTGTTGTTAGTGCGCGCGTGTCTTTCGGAAAACATGAACCGCCGTATCCCGGACCCGGATGTAGAAATTTTGTTCCGACGCGTTTGTCCATTCCCATACCGCGGGCGACGTCGTGCACATCACATCCGATTGCGTCACAAAGATTTGCAATTTCATTGATAAATGTAATTTTAGTTGCCAAAAATGCATTTGCCGCGTATTTAATGAGTTCAGCTGCTTCCAAAGAAGTAATTACTATCGGAGTTTCAATTAAATAAAGCGGACGATAAAGGTCCTTCATTATTGCAATTGCATCTTCCTCATTGCTACCAATTACGACACGGTCAGGGCGCATAAAATCACCAATTGCGGCTCCTTCACGTAAAAATTCGGGGTTTGATGCGACGCCAAAATTTGTCCCAACCTTTAGATGTTTTGAAACGAAATCCCTAAGCCATTTTCCTGTGCCTACCGGAACAGTGGATTTTGTAACCAAAACTTTGTACCCGTTCATCGACTCTGCAACTTCCTTTGCCGCAGATTCATAAAAACTCATATCCGGCGAGCCATCATCCTTTGGTGGCGTTCCAACAGCAAGAAAAATTACAAGTGCTTGCTCAACGGCGCTCTTTATATCTGTTGTAAATTTAATTCTTCCGGCTTTAGAGTTCTTTTCAACGATTGCATCCAATCCGGGTTCGTAAATCGGAATTTTTCCCGCGTTTAGCGCATCGATTTTTGAATTATCAACATCAACACAAGTAACGTCAACACCAAATTCAGCAAAGCACGCGCCGGTTACCAACCCAACATATCCGGTTCCTATAACAGCTATTTGCATATATTTTACCTTGTTAAAGATTTCACAAATGGATTGAAAATAGAAATGGGTTATGTTTTTCAAAAAAACATAACCCTAACATTATAATTCCCTGATTGAATTATACTTATTTTGATGGACTAACAACGGTTGTACTTCCGGACGTAGTAACTTCGTTGTCGCCTGCAAGAAAGATTGCTGCAACTGCAGCAGCACCCGCTGCTGCCAGGATGGCAGCGATTGTTCCGCCACCAATTCCACCCGCTACAGGCAAGCAAGCTTCACCACCCGGTCTCATACATTGTTTACAACCGGTTTGCGGAAGACTACCCGAAGCAGCATCAGTTCCCGCTGCAACTTGTTTTGTAGCATCAGCGGTCTTAAGCGATACTAATCCGGACATTGTTTCTACCATTGTTACGCCACATGCGACATTCACAAAATAGCTATTGTCTTGGCTCGCATCAGCCACAACAGTTGCACTGTTTGTCGTAACAACCGAACCAATGCCTTTTGCATTCAAAACTCGAACCGCCCCTGATTTTAGAACTGTTGTTATATTTGAATCTGTAAACGAAAGGCTTACTTCAGAATTTTGAAGCAATTCAATCTTACCGTTTGCTCCAAGATTGATTGTAGCCGAAGACCCTTCTCCCGTTACAACTGAACTTCCTGAAACAAACGTTGAATTCGAAACGGCAGTTTGACCGTTAACGGTCACGTTGCCACTTACTGTAATCTCACCTTCCGAAGCAACCGCAAATGTTGCAAGTGCAAGGAGCATCGCGAAAGCCGAGACCGTCGATATTAATTTACTTTTCCCAATTTTGCCGAGCATTTTATAAAAATTCCTCCTGAAACTATTACGAATTGATAAATAACGAAGTCTTTCTACCAATAATACAAAATTATTCGCTATAATGGAAAGACTTCATTCAAATATCTAACTAGTCGGACTAACAACGGTGCCGCCGCCGCCCAAATCTACTCTGTTATTTGATGAGTTAGCCGCAAGAATAATGCCGGCAATCGCCCCACCGAAAACAAGCCCCCACCAGAGCCAATTGGATCCGGCTGCGCCGCAATCCAAATTTCCGTCATTGTCTGAATCCACACAATTTCCGGCGGAATCACGGTAATCTCCGGCGTTGGTTGAAGCTGATTCTCCGGTTGAAAGATTTACACTCTTTCCGTTTGGCGTAACAACAACCATTTTACCAGTTGTATTCAAAGCGGTAACAGTTCCCGCCATTAAATCGGCAACTAAAGTGCCGTTAACCGCTGAAAGTGTAACGCTCGTATTTGGTGCTAATTTAATTGAGCCGACGTTCGCAATCGAAAACACGGTATCAATACCTTCAACATCTGAGGCGCTGAGGACAACCGTTTTACCTGCAACTAAATTCCCTGTAAAGGAATTTGAATCAAACGACAAGCTGATATTTGTTCCCGGTGCTATTTGCACACGTCCGATTTTGCCAACGTTAACAGTCGCATCTGCATTTTCAGGGGTTACAATTGAACTGGACGAAAAGATGGTTGAACCACTCTCAACATTACTTCCGTTTACCATTACTGAGGTCTGTTCGCCGATTGATTTCCCTGAAACAATTAATTCACCTGCCATTTTCGGCGTGGCTGCCAAAGCATTCAGAGAATACGCGGCAAACATTGCAGCCATCAAGCACAACGAAAGTGCTCTTCTATTCCAAGTATTGATATTCATATTTCTCCTCTAATTTCGTATCGCGTTTATTTAAATGATTTCAAATCAAACCTTTATTTAGACTTTTTACACGAATGTTCCGCCAAAGTCAACGGGTAATAAGGCAAAGTTCACAGTAGTCATCGCCTGCTTGCACGTAGAATGTAAATGCAATCTTAAGCCTAGATAATAAAAAGTTTATACCACAGTATAGTCGAAATGAAAAGCATTTTTTTGCAAACTTTTCTTGGATTTTGCCAGTAAAATATAGTTTGTGAATGAAATGTGTAAATCTTTGTTGATTTCGAATGCCTCCGGGCTAATAGGAAGCTAGATTGTAAACCTTGACACGCACACTTACGTTAAATGCATTGCGGAAATTTGGTTAAGTTATGAATCGGAAAGAATTGGCATTGTCGATATGTATTTTTGGTTTGGTCGTAATTGTTGTAGGGGCACAAGATACAGATATGGGAAAGAGTAAGGACTGGGTAACATACGCGGAAAGAAGTGGCTACAAACGAACCCCTCCTTTTAAGGAAACGCTTGAATATTCGAAACGCTTGGCGGATTCATCGGATATGATTGAGCTGGTCTCCGTTGGGAAAAGTCGCGAAGGTCGCGACATTCCATTGCTAATTGTTTCTAAAAATCACGCATTTACTCCATCCAAGGCAAAAAAAACCGGAAAGCCCATAATTTTTATTCAAGCGGCAATCCATGCGGGCGAATCTGACGGAAAAGATGCAGGACTGGCACTTTTACGGGATATTGCGATCACTAAGACTCAAAAACACCTTTTGGATGACGCAATTTTACTTTTCATACCGATTTACAATGTTGATGGGCATGAGATGTTCGGGAAATACAATCGGATAAATCAAAACGGACCCGAAGAAATGGGATTTCGTGCAAATTCTGCGTATCAAAACCTAAATCGCGATTACATGAAGGCTGATAACCCCGAAACAATTGCT
>JBKEBT010000031.1:0-60878 GCA_047973305.1 Pyrinomonadaceae bacterium | reverse complement strand
GTAAGCTTGGCATGTTTTGTTGTTGAAAATTCTTTAAATTGTGTTTCATGACAAGATGCGCAGGTATCGCTTCCTACGTAATCATCTCGTGAATTCTGCGCAATATTTGCCGGAAGTGCGGGCAAAGGATTTTCGCCGTTGGATCTTGCATCGTTTTTCTCCGCGGTTACAAGCACCAGAAGTACAACCAAACCAATGAAAACCCCGAGAAATGCGATTTTGATTTTTAATATTGAGCCCATTTTTTCTCCGTTTCTTCTAAATCACCTTCTTATAAAATATTTTGAAAATATCGATAAAGTTGGCATTTTTCTCAAAATTACATCGTTAAGTGTATTCAATGCGTACCGCGCAATGTGTGACGGCAGTCACATAAACAAAGTAATTTTCTTATTTGTTCAATAAGTTTCTGACACTGCCAAACACAAGCGGATAACGCGGTTTTCGGGCGTTGGACACAATCCACCCGCATAGCCAAATTAAATAGGAGCCATTATTTTTGAGGTGGTTTCAGGGCAGAAGGCAATCTTCCCTTTTAGCAGCGAATTTAAGCGCTGGAGTGTATCGCTTGCTCAAGTTTAGCTTTATCAAAGATAAAATATCTTGAGCCTTTGAATTTCAACAACTTTCTATCAGTAAAAGATTTAAGCATTCTTGTAACCGTTTCACGCGAGGCGCCAATCATTTGCGCAATTTCTTCATGCGTGTAAGCCACATTAAGGCGTATGTTCTTACTTTCTTTGGTTTGTTCATCGCACCATGAAAGTAAAAGCACCCCCAACTTATCGCCAACAGTAGAAGAAAGCCCCAGCGAACAAATTCGCTTATTTGCTTTTTCAAAATTTTGGCTCAGTTGGTTAATTGCACGTAAGCACGATTCTGCATCGTCACGCAAAAAATTAACAAAAGCCCGATTTGAAATGAAGCAAACTTCACAATCTTCAATTGCTTCGGCTGATGCTATATGCAGTTTTTGAAGCATACTTGCACTCAAACCCAGATATTCACCCGGTTCCGCAATTTGAAGAATGATAATCTTTCCGTCTCTTGAAGTTGTAAAAAGCTTTACCCTTCCTTTGCGAAGGATATACACGCCGTCAGCGTGCTGACCCTGCATATAAAGCGTATCGCCTTTCAGATAAGTGGCGGTCACCATATACGAATCTAAGTATCTTTTGTTTTCGCCATGTTCGAAACAAAATACTTGATCCGTATCTAACCCGCATTCGTCACAGTGATGCTGAACCTTTGTAGGAGTAATTGATTCTTGCATAATACCCACTCTTCCTTGGGTCGGTTACTTGTTCTCTCTGACCCTAAAATAGAATTTCTATTCAACAATTACAAGATTTGTTGTTACCTTTTACTGCTTATGTATAAAAAATAACTGTCATTTTCCTACAACTCTATTTTGTCAAATATCCCTAAATATGGGCAGTTCGAAAGATATTAGATTTCGTTTTTATGAACGTAAATTTCTATATATCTTTTTTATTGCAAAAATTCGTATTGGTTGTTTTCCCGCAAAACGATGTGTAAAATTTAGTCTCACAGTGCAAACTTGAACGCCTTTTTAAGAAAAAAGATACGGTATTTTTTATAAACACAATGAAAGAAAAAGTAAGAATCGCCAGTGGTCAAGGTTTTTGGGGAGATCTACTTTCAGCCCCCATCGATCAGGTTAGGCTCGGAAAAATAGATTACTTAATGCTCGATTATCTTGCAGAAGTAACTATGTCTATTCTTCAAAAACAACGCACGCGCACGCCCGAAGCGGGCTACGCAAAAGATTTCGTTGAATTGATGAAAGAAATTTTACCGGATTGCGTTGAAAAAAACATCAAGGTTATGTCCAATGCCGGCGGTGTAAATGTACAGGGCTGTGCCGCGGAATTAAAGCGCGTGGCGCAGGAACTTGGCTTGGGCGGGCGCGTAAAAATCGGGATGATAACGGGCGATGACATTATGCTGAAGCTCGATGAATTCCTAGAAAGCGGAATCGAAATCAACAATATGGAAACCGGCGAACCACTTTCGGCTATACGCAACAAAATTCAAAGCGCGAATGTTTATCTGGGTGCGCAGCCAATTGTTGAAGCGCTCAAAAAGGGTGCCCAAATTGTTGTAGGCGGAAGAATAACCGATACCGGGCTCGCACTAGGACCGCTAGCATACGAATTTGATTGGAAGTTTGACGATTGGAATCATCTTGCCGCCGGAACAATTGCAGGTCATATAATAGAATGCGGTGCGCAATCTTCGGGCGGAAACTGCCAGTATGATTGGGAAAATATTCCTAATCTTGAAAATATAGGCTTTCCGATAGTTGAAGTAGAACCAGAAGGTGATTTTGTTGTAACAAAGCACAAAAACACGGGTGGACGTGTCAGCATTCAATCGGTAAAAGAACAGCTTCTTTATGAAATGGGTGACCCGGAAGAATATATTACACCCGATGTGGTTGCCGATTTTACTTCAATAAAACTAGAAACGGATGGAGAAAATCGCGTTCACGTTTACGGAATAACAGGCAAAGAATGCACTGATTTCTATAAGGTTTCCATAAGTTACACCGCAGGGTGGAAATCTGTTGGAACACTTGTTTATGCTTATCCGGATGCCTATAAAAAGGCGCAAGCGGCAGATAAGATTCTTCGTGCACGCCTTGAAAAACTAGGGCTTGAATTTGATTTAATCCATACAGAATACGTGGGCGTAAACGCAACACACGGTCATCTTGCCGGCGAACCTGCACGCGATATTCCAGAAGTTCAACTTCGGGTCGCGGTTCGTGGACAGAATCGTGAAGACGTTGCGCGGTTTACAAAAGAAATTGCGCCGTTGATTCTAACCGGACCCCCTTCGGTTACCGGTTTTGCCGGCGGAAGACCAAAGGTGGAGGAAATAATTGCGTATTTTCCCGCACTTATACCGAAGGAATTAATTTCGCCAAAGGTCGAGGTTTTGGAAGCCTAGTATGAATAAGCCGGATTCGTGGAAAATCGAAAATTCTGAAGTTTTGAATGATTCC
Organism: Pyrinomonadaceae bacterium; assembly: GCA_047973305.1. Lineage (GTDB taxonomy): Bacteria > Acidobacteriota > Blastocatellia > Pyrinomonadales > Pyrinomonadaceae > Aridibacter. The sequence goes on along the minus strand of JBKEBT010000031.1, from coordinate 57,847 downwards.
AAAATTTTTAAGCTGGTCAAAAACACTTCAAAGAACCTGGCGACCGGCAAAGAAAGCAATTTTTTTGTAATTCAAACTCCGAATTGGGTGAATGTTATTCCTACAACCAAAAGCGACGAAGTAATTTTGATAGAACAATTTCGGCATGGTTCGGGCAAAATCGAACTTGAAATTCCCGGCGGAATGATTGATTTAGGCGAAAGCCCGGAAAACGCTGCGATACGTGAATTAAAGGAAGAAACCGGCTTCGAATGCGAAGAGCTTGTTCCCATCGGATTTTCGCTGCCAAATCCGGCGATTCAAGATAATCGAACCTTCCATTTTTGGGCAAAAAATTGTCGAAAGACATCGAAAACCAATTTTGATGAAAACGAGAGTATCGTGCTAAGAACTGTTCCGATCGATGAAATTCCTGAACTTGTTCGCAATGCAAAAATAACGCACGCAATAGTTCTTGCCGCGTTCTATAATTTTTCAGTTAGAATTGACACTAAATCAAAAAGCTAAACGATTATGAAAATTGAACTAACAAAACTCGCACATGCCCGTTCGGGCGATAAGGGCGACACCGCAAATGTTGGCGTAATCGCGTTTGACGCTCAGATTTACCCCATTCTTGTACGCGAAGTAACCAAAGAAAAAGTTAAGGCTCACTTTGGCGAAATGGTAAAAGGTGATGTGGAGCGCTATGAACTGCCAAACCTCGGAGCTTTAAATTTTCTTTTGCACGGTTCGCTTGGTGGCGGTGGGACGGTTTCGTTGATGACCGATGCTCAAGGAAAAACTTTTTCCACCGCCCTTTTGCGGATGATGATAGACGTCACACCTGAAGAAGCAAAAGAACTTGAATTGACGTGAATTCAGCCGAAATTCTGGGGGTGCGGAGCGAATTTGATGGATTTAACGGGCTAACGCTATGTTTTGTTTCCGCAGAAAGTTCCACAAATCACGTAATTCTGCCTCATGGCTTTTCTAAATTTGGTACGGTTAGCGACTTCAAATTCCGGCACTCAAGAATGATTTTCGGGTATTCACGCTTGTTGATAAACTCGATAAATCCAAAATATCGGTGCCGACACTTTTTATTTACGACGAGCCAGATCAAGTGTTTATTTCGGAAAGCGCAGAGAATGCTGGCAGCGTGGTTTCCGGCGAATTCGAAGAACTGCGAATTCCCGAATTGGCGCATTGCGATCAAGCCGAAGCACCGAAAAGAGTATTCCGTGCTTTGTTGCTTTCCCTAAAATAGTTTGCAATTACAAGGTATTTTCTTAAAATACCCTTAGTTTATGAGTGAACTGCTAATTGAGAACAAAGATTCAATATTGTTTTTGACATTGAATCGCCCGGAAAAACGAAACGCATTAAACGAAGTGTTGATTTCCGAATTAAATTCGGCGTTGAATTCCGTAGATGAAAACATTTGCGCCGTTGTTATTCGCGGTGCGGGCAAAGATTTTTGTTCCGGGGCAGACCTTTCCGCCTTGCAGAAAATTGCAAATATGGGCGCGTTTGAAAATCTTAAAGATGCCGAAAGCCTTTTGAGGCTATTTGTAACAATTCGTTCATTGGAAGTGCCCGTTGTTGCGGCGGTTCACGGCAGGGCGCTTGCCGGTGGATGCGGGTTGGCAACCGCGTGCGATATCGTGCTTGCGAGTGAATCCGCACGCTTCGGTTATCCGGAAGTAAAAATCGGCTTTGTGCCGGCTATGGTTATGGCGATTTTAAGGAGAAATGTTTCCGAAAAAATCGCGTTTGAAATTATTACCCGTGGGGATGAGTTTTCGGCAGAATTTGCTTGGAAATCCGGACTTATTAATCATATTTATGCTGATGCGGAATTTGATGAAAGCGTTTTACAGTTCGTCAATGCGTATCGGAAGTTAAGTCGCTCCGCAGTAGTGCTTTCAAAAAAGTTGTTTTATCAGATGGACGGAATGGCGTTCGAAACCGCGCTGCAAACGGGCGCGGAAGTAAATGCAATCGCAAGACTTACGGAAGATTGCCAATCCGGCATAAGGAAGTTTTTGAAGAGATGATCAACTTTAATAAATTGCTTTTCTTTAGCGCATTTATTCTATTTCTGTTCTCCGTAAATGCATTGGCAACCGCACAAATTGGCGACAAACTTATTTTTGACGGAAAGGAATACAGAATTCAAACAACGCCGCTTGAAACATATTTTGGCGAAAATCCTAATCTACGCCCGGAAACGGCTGTTCATTCAACAAATTTATGGCGCGGCTACATTGCCACTTTTGAAATTGCAAACAAAAGCTTGAAGCTAGCCGATATACAAATTCAAACTGTGAACGATAAAAACGATGTTGAATTGAAATCGGTTTTTGACAAATATATCAATGCGGGAGGAACAAGCGATATAAGTTGGTTTACAGGCTATTTGATTGCCCCCTACGGCAAAATGGTTGATTACGAGCCGATGGGGTTTGGATCAACTTTCGAACATTATCTTTTGATTTCGGTTGAAAACGGCGAGCAAAAACGCACCTTTAATTTTAGCGGTAGGCAATTTTCGGAATTTAGAGCGAAGCAGTTTGAAAACTACAAGAAAACGCCCGAATATAGGGCAAAAGTTACCTTTTTACTCAAAGACCGTGGATTTACCGCTAATGAGGCGGATGAATTTTTGCGCGACTTCGTGGTTGATTATATTTCCGCGGTACCGGCAAAATAGCCGTATTAAAGTGTTGATAAGATAAAGTTTACGGGCTCATCGGTGATAGATTCGATGAGCCCTTTTCTCAGTGCTTCGGTAGACGCAACGTTCTTTCCCGTAAACAACATTTCACAAGCAAAACCTTGTCCTACGAGTTTCGGCAAAAGTTGCGTACCGCCCCAGCCCGTAATTATTCCCAATTTTGCACCCGGATGAGCAAATATTGAACGCGGCGTTGCAATTCGTCTATTGCATGAAAGGGCTAAATCAAGCCCGCCACCCATACAATAACCGTCAATAGCGGCAAACGTAGGAATCGAAAGTTTACGAATTTTCGAAAAAAGATTTTGCCCGCGTTCCGCAAATTCGCAAGCGTTTTCAGCCTTTAAGCGTGAAATTTCGCGAAGGTTTGCACCCGATGCAAATACGCCACCGGTGCCTGTAAAAATCAATGGTTTTTCGACCAATTCGTTTACTAGGTTCGCGAGCTCATTAAGCGTTGAAACCGAAAGCGGATTTCGTTTTTCAGGCAAACAAAACGTAATAATCTGCGCCTTTTGAAGTTCTTTATATTCAAGTGCGTTTACAAATTCGGTCATCTATCCAAGTATTTTTCGAAAAATTATTCTATTATTTGTCATTATATGAATTACGAATATAAAGCACACCCTTGGCACGGAATTTCGGCGGGCGAAAATGTCCCACAAGAGGTTACGGCATTTATAGAAATTGTACCGCGAGACACCGTAAAGTATGAGATTGAAAAGAAATCCGGTTTCTTACAGATTGATCGTCCGCAGAAGTTTTCGAATGTGTATCCCGCAAATTACGGCTTTATTCCACAATCTTATTGTGGCGAACGAATCGCAAATCTCGCCAGAGAATATACGCAATCATCCGTAAAAGGCGGAGATGGCGATCCGTTGGATATTCTTGTGCTGACCGAACACAACATTCCGCGAGGAGATATTTTGTTGAAAGCGCGTCCGATTGGCGGTTTTTGCCTTATTGATCACGGCGAGGCAGATGACAAAATAATCGCCACGCTTGAAGGCGATTTGGTTTATTCACAATACGAGGACATTTCGCAATTGCCCAAAGGAATACTAAAAAGATTTGAACACTATTTTTTGACATACAAAAACTTGCCGAATGAAACGGCGCAATGCACAATTGCATACAGTTACGGACGCGGGCGCGCGCACGAAATTATTTTGAATGCGATGGACGATTACAAAGAATATAGAAGTTCACACGCGTAAATCGCGCGTGCTAAGATTTTCATCGCCAAATTCAAATAAACACCGCGAGCAAAATTTGTGCATTTTTCTGGTTTGCATCGGAAATTTCGTATTTCCGGGCAATTGTGCCGCTACAAGCGGGTCACGCGTATTCAACTCGTCCCAATCGATTTGTTTTACGCTACCGCACTTTGGACAGTTTGTAATGTTGATTTCTTCTTTTGCCATAGCAATGTAGATTTAGAAACTGTTTCGGCACACCGCGTTGGCTGTAAATACTTGATTATAAAAGGTTGATACTGAAAACATGTTCACAATAAAAGCCGGACACACAAAAGCTTTTTCCATCAATGCGGATGTTAGCACCGCGCTAGCATTTTTTGAAGATGCAGAGAATTTTGACGGAATTTTGCCAAACCTAAAACGAGTTCGTAAAAATTCCGGTGGTAATTTTGTTTGGACAATTCATGCGCAGGTGCCGGTAATTGGCGCATTTGAACAAAACTTTGTGGTCCGGGAAGACAACTATTCAGATGATTCGGTCGAATGGATTCCGGCTGAAAACGAAATCGAAAATCTTTTGCGTTGTTCCGCGGCGCTAGAAAGCAAAACTAAAGGCGAAACCAACGTAAACTTTTCTCTATATGTGGAGCTTCGAAGAAGATCGGCAATGGCTCTAAATATGCTCGCCGGAATCGCGGGCGAAAGAGCGATTAGCAACGGAATGACTTCGGAACTCGTAACAATGCTTGATAAGTTTGCAGAAAATGTAAGGGTTCATTTCGAAAAATAACGCTTGCGCGGGATTCGGCGTAAATATGAACAGGCATTCAACATCGGAAGTACGGCATCAAAACATACGGCGGAGGAAGTTTATGAAAATAGCATTGAAGACTGTTGGCGTAATTGCGGTTTCCGTAACTATTTTGATTGTGGCGTTTTTTTGGGTACCCACCTTTTCGCAATCAAACAAGCAGCTGAAAGCAATGACGAATGAGGCGCAGCGAATTACCGGCGACAAATTCAAATATGTAACAAAATCGCCGAAAGGTGTGCGAATAATTTCGGTTGCAAAACCTAGTGCCGATATGATGAACGCAATCGATACGGGTTTTGATGAACTTTTTTCGATCGCAAAAAAGAAACCTTATCAATACAAAAAGAAGCTAAATTTTAGCGATTACACTATCTACATTGCCAATGCCGACCGAGTTAAGGATTCAGGCGGAAACTATTCGCCGGATATCGCGGTTGCCGCAAACCAATACGCCGGAAGTGTTTACGACAAAGGCGGTTATATATATGCAGCCGGAATGGTCGTTACGTTTAACCCTCTTTCATTTGTGGTTGCAAACCATACCAAGAATTTCGAACGTGTTTCAAATGTTGTGCGATTTGAGGGAGAACACCTGGTGCTTTACCACAACGACCGAAAATTGTTTGAAGAAACTGCGGATCACAGCAAAGGTGGCGGACATCCGATTCTTAAGTGATAAACTACCCCGCCGGAGTTTTACTTTTTTCTTCGTTTGGAATGTTCATTTCAATTGATGCTTCAAGGAATTTTAGTGCTTCGCGAAGTTCATCTGCATCGCCGGTAATAAGCCGCGCACTTCTTTCGCGTGAAATGTAAGCCCAAAACCATTCCCACATTACGGAAATTCTGTTTCTAAAGCCGATTAATAGAAATACGTGTACAAAAAGCCATGCCAGCCATGCGAAATAACCTGTCATTGTAAACTTACCCTTTTCAACAATCGCCTTGTTCTTTCCGATTGTTGCCATCGTTCCCTTATCCCAATAAACAAATTCCTTTCGGTCTTGGTTTTTCAAATCCGCTAGAATATTTTTTGCGGCACATTCCGCCATCTGCATTGCGGCGGCGGCAAGCCCCGGCACAGGAGTTCCGTTTGCTTGAACAGAGTGCGCCATATCACCCACCACAAAAATATTTGGATTTTGCTTTGCGCTAAGATCTTTGTTTACAAACACGCGCCCTTGCTTATCGATTTCCGAACCGAAACTCTTGCCAAGTGACGAGGCTTCAACACCGGTTGCCCAAACGGCAACTGTTGTGTCAACCCACATTTCTCCCACCTTCACCTTGCCCGGTTCAATGTCCGTTACAAAACTGTTTAAGTAAACTTCCACACCCAGTTTTTCCAAATCATTCTTAGCGTGTTTGGAAAGTTCGGGCGAAAAAGCACTTAATATTCGGTCGCTGCCTTCATACAACATCACGCTCGCGTTACGCGTATCAATTGCCTTAAAATCGCTTCTAAGCGCAACGCGTGCGATGCCGGCAATGGCTCCTGCAAGCTCCACTCCGGTAGGTCCACCGCCGACAACCACAAAATTAAGCGGATTATGTTTGCCGGTTAAAATCGCTTCGCGTTCGGCAAGTTCAAATGCAAGCAACACGCGCCGGCGAATTTCTATCGCGTCTTCCAAAGTCTTCAAACCGGGAGCCGATTCTTCCCAGTTATCGTGCCCAAAATATGAATGGCTCGCACCCGCGGCTAAAACGAGGTAGTCAAAATCAATTTGCGAATCATCGTGCAACACAACAAAACCATTTTGACGATCTACCGAAACCGCCTCTGCCAAAATCACTTCAATATTTTTTGCCTTCAACAAAATCCGACGGATTGGTGAAGCGATTTCGCCGGGTGAAAGTACGGCAGTTGCTACCTGATATAATAGCGGTTGGAATGTATGGTGATTCTTGCGGTCGATTAGTGTTACTTCAACCTCTTTGTTTGCAAGAATTTGTGCCGCCTTTAGCCCGCCGAACCCGCCGCCGATAATTACTACCTTTTTCTGCTTACCTGAAGTCATTCCGATATTTTCCTTCTAATTGCCGATGAATTTCGCGTATGCCGAACGCGCGACTGCGACATCATCGGTGCCACGAATAATGGCGCGTGCATCTTTAAAAAGTGTAATTTCTAGATTGTCCGCCGTAAATCTAATTAAATAATCGTTTACGGTTAAGTTTTCACGCGAACCAAGTTTTTCGGCAAATCTCTTCGGTTCAATTTCTGTCCTATTCATAGGAACAATCTGTACGGCATTTCTTCCGCAAAGGGATGCAGCATTCGCGTTGTTTTCCGCCTTAAGAAATTCGAATTCGCGTTTCCCGCACGCCGGGCATTCCGGGTTTGGTGCGCTGGGAGATATTTTGCGTTGATCGTTTTCCCAAACGTCAATTTGCAGTAACGAACCATGTAATTTATCAAAATTTTCGGTCAAGATTTTTAACGCTTCGGAAATTTGAACCGAAGAAACGGCGGAAATTATTGGCTGAATTACGCCTGCCGTATCGCATGTTGGCGAACTACCCGCCGGCGGAATTTCCTCAAAAATACAGCGCAAACAAGCGGTTTGGTTTGGAATAATTGTCATTGTTGTGCCGTATGAAGAAACCGCTGCACCATAAATCCAAGTTTTGCAGTGCTTTACAGCCGCATCGTTTACCAAATAGCGCACTTGAAAGTTATCTGCGCCATCGATGATCAAATCGATACCGTCGATAAATCGTTCGATATTTGAGGCGTTTATATCGGCGACAAGCGCTTCTATTTCAATATCGGAATTAATTTTCTCCAAACGATTTTTTGCGGCAATTGCTTTCGGAATTCTTGCGGCGGCATCGGCTTCGGAAAATAGTGTTTGGCGTTGCAGATTCGAAAGTTCGACGAAATCCCGATCTATTATCCTTAGAAACCCCACTCCGGCGCGCGTTAGTGCTTCAGCGTGTGAGGCACCCAAAGCACCACAGCCGATTAAAAGAACACGTGAATTTCTAAGCTTTTCTTGCCCGAGTCTTCCTATCGGCGTAAAAAGAATCTGTCGGCTATAACGATTTTCCATTTTTAGTAATCGTAACAAAAAAATGTGTAATGCGCCTGAACCGCCGGTTAACCACGGTCAAGCAAGTTTTGGTGGGCTCATCTATCGGGCAAATTTCCGTCTCAATTTTTCCAGTGCAAGTTCATAGAGCTTGCTTGAATTCGGAACCTCGCCATTCCATATTTTCTGTTGCAAAACGGCTTGTTCAACCAACATTTCTAGCCCGCCGATTGTCGTAATTCCCAATTCACGGGCAAATTTCATCGCAATGGTTTCCGATGGGTTGTAAACCAAATCATAAAAAAGGCTTGCGCCGCGCATTTTTTCCTTTGAAATCACACTTTGTAAAGAAAATTTTCCGTACATGCCCAGCGGAGTGGTGTTAACGATTATGTCCACACCTTTGCGCGCAGCATCGAAATCCGAAAGCTTGGCAAATTCAGCCTTGAAATCGAACGCGAGCGTAGCCGCCTTAACATCTGAACGTGCGTAAATTGTTACATCGGCACCCTTTTCCTTTAACGCAAAGACCGCCGCACGAGCCGAACCGCCGGCGCCCAAGACCGCAACTCTTCGACCTTCAATTATTGGTTCACGTCGTAAAAGCGGGGCGATGAAACCGTTTGCATCCGTGTTAAACCCGCACAATTTATCGTTGATAATCATCAAAGTGTTTATCGCACCGATTCTATGCGCCGCGTCATCAATGCAATTAAGACTTTCAAATATCGCCTGCTTAAAGGGAATTGTGACCGAAAGACCTTCAATGTTTAAATCAACCTTGCGCGTTTTAGGATGAACAAAATCATCAACGAATTTTCTTAAGTTATCAACGTAAAACGGAATATACACTGCATTTCGGTTTGTTTGCGAAAACACTTGATTGTGAATAAATGGTGAGATTGATTGCGAAACAGGATTGCCGATTAACCCATAAACTGACGTTTCTTTATTAAGCTCACGAACGCGATATTCATCCGCCAATTCTTCGCACGGAATTTGACCCGGTGCGGTGTTTTCGCCTTCATCAACCGATGCAAATGTAATTGGTGAATTGTTTGCGAGGGAAAGAATTCGCGTCCATACCCCAGCTTCCCCCATTGCAATGGGAATGAACTTTTGCCGAAGAGTTTGCAGTAAATCCCAAAACTCAAGCGCATCGGATGGTTCGGCGACTGTAAAGGCAACCTTGGCAATATCCGCATTTTGTTGCAGCGAGGTGATAATTTCGCGAAAATTCTCCGGAATCGATTCAAAATCGTGATACGAAGAAATTATGGTGCGAAACCTCGATGATTCAACGCTTTCAATTATATCGGGTTCGATGTCTACAAGCATTTCATCAAACGGTTCAAGTGCCCGCCAAAAACTTATGCGCTGTTCAACCGAAATCGAACGAAATCCGCCTTGTTGTTCGGGTCTATATGTAATTAAGAGTGGTAGTTTTACCGTTGCGTAAAGCGAAGTTAGGTTTTTTAATGCTGTTGCAACTTGAGACGGCACGAGGCTGTCAAAGCGAAGCTCAAGCATATCGGCTTTCGGTGCCGCAGTTATCGCTTTTGCGAAAAGCTGTTCAGACGATTCAGCACGAATCGATACACAAATCGCCTTCATCGTTTAAGTTTAGGATCTTTCAGCACAAGCGTCATCGAAGCAAAAAGAAGAACAATTACGCCAATTCCACAGGCAATTACAAGCGCCGTATTGCCACTTTGTTTAATGCCGATTCCGGCAAAAGCCCACACAACCGCAAGTGCAAAGAATGGAATATCTAACTTTTCTTTTATATAAAACGCGATTACGGTAAACAAAATAACAAATGCGGTGGCGGCATAAACCGCGCCGGTGCCATCAAGACTTATCCCGATTGAGCGCATATAAACCAAAATGTTTATAACCGCCACGATTGAAACCCAGCCGAAATAGATACTAAACGGAATTTTAACGGTTACCTTTTCGATGGTGGGCTCAAGGTTTGCCGACAAAGTATTGATTTTGATAAGAATTATCAGCAGCACAATAATCGCAATTGTGCTAAGTAAAATTCTTTCGGTTTGCCAACAAAAAATCCACGCGATATTTACCGCTGCAACACAGATTGAAAGTAGCCGAATTTGCGCAATATTCTTGCTTCCCTCTCTTATAAACTGATAAACGGTAAACGCTACGACACCAAGGAAAATCAAACCCCAAATTCTGAAGGTATAATCTGAAGGTGTTAAAATCGTTGGATATTTTTCGGAAATTTCATTTGGTGTTGTGCCGCCTATCATTCCCTTTGTTGCGATATAGTTTGTCGCCACAACTGCAAATGTTGCACATGCTACCAAAAGTTTTATCGGTGTAATCTTCATAAGATTGCCAAACCACGACACTTTTCGTTTGAATTCGAATCAAGTTAATTCGCAACCGCGTTCGAATCAATTTCCAAAGCAGTTATTACAATACGAAACTTCGTAAAAAGCAAAGGCGCATGAATGTGACATTTTTTGTGCGGTTTGGGAAATATTGTTACGATTTCGTATATAACTTTACGGAAAACTAAAAAGGATTTTAATGTATCGGATAGCTAAAGCCGAAAAATAAGGCTTTTCATCGAGAATTTACAAATCTTTACGTTTTGGCATTCATTTTGCGTTACAAATAATACGAAAAGCGGTGAAAACCGTGGTTAACGTTTTAACAGGTTTTGAAAGAGTATTTTGATATGTATAAGAATTTTTATAAATTGCTGTTTTTTATTTTAATTTTGACGGGTGGAAGTGTGGCTACCTTTGCACAAAAGGATCCGCCACCGAAGCCGAAGCCGCCGGTTATCAAGCCAAAGCCGAAGCCAAAACCCAAGCCTACTCCTTCACCGGATAATTCACCAAGTTATATTGACGCTTCAATAGCATTTACCTTCTTCAAAGAAAATTAGTTGTTGAACTTCTTCAAAGGAAAAGGCGCCTCCTTGTTAAACACGGAGGCGTCTTTTTTTGCGGGGTGAGAGTTGAGATCAGTTAAAGTTGTAAACAATTATTCCGGAAACACCGACTGGCATGTTGTTTATGGTTGTTGGCGAAAATCTTGAATTTAAGGCGGCTGTTTCAGAAGTTCGCCGTAGAAGCGGATGTCCGCTGGTGGCTTTTGCGGAAATCACCTTTCCTTTAATATCAACCGTTACTTGGACGGTAACGCGACCGCCTATGTTCATCGAATGAATCGAAGACGGATAAGTGGGCTTTTCCAGGTAAATCGCCGAGCCGTTTAGAACTCTTGAGATGCGAATAGTTTTTGGCTTCGGCTCGCGTTCCATTTTTGGCGGTGGTGGCGGAATTACCTTTTTCTTCGAATCCTTTTCCGGCTTGGAATCAGATGTTTGCTTGGTTTGAGTTTCTCCGATTCCGCTAGTACCTTCGCAGCCCGCCTTACATCGATTAAGCGAAAAATTTGCTTCTTCGCCGATTGCTTCAGAATCTTTAACGCCTACAAGAAATGTACCTTCAGGGCGCGCCGCAAAGCGCGGCGGCGATGTTGAAACTTCCTTCGGAATTTCAGTTGGTTGTTCATCCACACGCATAATGTTAAATTTTCTTACCGCGAGTTTTTGTGTATTTGAAACGTCATCAATTTGTGCAACAGTTTTCTTTTGAAGTGTTTGGGGAACTTCTTGCGGCAATTGTGGCGGTGCCACTATCGTAGAAATATTAAATTCATCGTCGCCGATCGAAAGTTTCTGTGAAAAAAGATTTACCACAAGAGCTGAAGACAAAGCCGTAAGCACAAAAAATGCGGTAAATGCAAAAAACTTAGCACGTGAACGCGTATCTTCCTCTCTAATCGCACCGGTCAAAATGCTTTTTAACATATTTTTTCCTCCTAAACATTCGGTGCCGGCAAACGCAAAAGAAGCTTTTTCTTGTAAACATTGACAAGAGTGCAGCCATATTTGTTCCGAGAAATTTTGCCGTTGAAAATTCGACACGGAAATTTACATTTATTGACTGAAAAGCTACCCTAATCAACAAAATATCGCCGCTTGGGAGAATTATGGTCGAAAAAAGCAAAAACCTTGGTAGCTTCCGAACTATTCGAAAAATTTTGACGATATGGAAGAATTTGCGTGACGGGTTCGCGAACGCCTTGGATGTAGATTACGACCGAAAAATTGAAATCTATACGCAGTTGACCGAAGCAACTACAATGTTCGATTTGGTTTACTGGTTACAGATTTTGTTTTCTGCCGGTATTGCAACTCTTGGATTGGTTTTGGATAGTTCGGCTGTAATAATCGGCGCGATGCTTATTTCGCCGTTGATGGCACCGATTCTTTCAGAAGGCTTGGCGCTTGCAACCGGTGATTTAACGCTTGGCGTGCGTGCGGCGGTAAATTTGTTTTGCAGCGTTTTTATTAGTATCGCTTTTGCGGTGGTTTTGGTTTCGCTTTTGCCGTTTAAGGATGTCACTCCGGAAATTGTTGCGCGCACGCAGCCAAATACATTGGACTTGGTAGTCGCGCTTTTTTCCGGTGCAATCGGCTCTATTGCCACCTGCAGAAGAGTTAAAGGCGTTGTAACTTCAATACCCGGTGTTGCAATCGCCGTTGCCTTGATGCCGCCATTATGCGTTGTCGGGTTTGGTTTGGGTTACGCAATTACCGCTGATTCCAAGGGCTGGCAAATAGCAAGTGGCGGGTTCCTACTATTTCTTACAAACCTTGTAGCCATTACGTTTATGGCAATGGTAGTTTTCATTTTGCTACGAATAGACACATATAAAGTTCGCGCATATATTCGCGATTTCCGCGAAAATGACCCCGAAGGCTCTTGGTGGTTGCTGCAGATCAATCGTATCCCATCGCTAAAGAAGGCGCGCGAAGTTCGCAGTATGACGCTTAGACTTTCTATGGTCTTGATTCCGCTACTGATTATTTCGATTCCGCTTTCAAATTCGCTAAAGCAAATGCGAACCGAGATTACTCGAAAGCAAACGGATAATGCCACAATTCAAGGTATTCGGAAAATCTTCGATGACAAATACAGCGTTACCACAGCCGGGCAAAAACGCAGTTATCTTGACGAAGTAAAGGTAGATGACACCAAGGGCACGCTACAAGTTTTTATGCGCATTTATACAAATGATGCATACACTGCCGAGGAAAAAAATCAGTTTGTAAAGTTGCTCGCGGCGGACACGCACCGCGACCCAAGCACAATTTCGCTTCAAGTGCTCGAAATTCCAACATCGCAGCGCGCAGCAAGTCAGCCGCCTGCAAGCGCAACGCCTATACCGCTGACCGTTTCACAACGAACTGCGGGTTTGATACAAGAAGTAAACGCAGAACTTGGCGATTACAAATTACCTGCTCACGCCACTTTGGTTGATTGGGATGTAACAATCAGCCGAACCCGTCCATCCGAATTTGTGATGACGTATATAAGCGCGCGCGATATTGATCCCGACGGCGTAGAAGCCTTGACCGGTTTGCTGCAAGGCAGACTCGGTTTGCCAAACGCAACCTTGAGTTTTGTTCGCATTCCTGATTCCGCCGTTAATCTGTTGTTTAACGAAAGAACCGGCGCGTTGGTGTTGGAAGACAACGAAGATGTAAGCCGCACGGCAAAGGAAATGAAGAACCACGCAAACTTAAACCTGCGGATTGTTTTACGAAACGACGAAGCAAAATCCGAATTGTATGAGAACAAGAAAAATTCCATTATTGATTTTTTTGTAACTCAAAACGGAATAGATACGAACAGGATTGTGTTCTTAGATACATCGGGTCGCGAACAAGAAGAAACGGCGCAGGTGTTTGTAAAAAGGTAACAATTTCTTTTGGTGTGCACTGGAAGCAACACACGGTTCGTACTAGAATCGAACTAATTATTCTTATGTATGAAAAAGGAAACAATATATGAGTGTAGAACAAGAAGGACAGAATTTTCTGTCTAGTGTAGATCGATATTTTGATAAGGCTGCCGCAGCTACTAATCACCCCGATGGGTTGTTACAACAGATTAGAATCTGTAACAGTGTCTATTCATTTCAGTTTCCGATAAGACACGGAGACTCTTACAAGGTCATAAAAGGCTGGCGCGCGGAACATAGTCACCATAAGCTGCCGGTTAAAGGCGGAATTCGATATTCTGAAGAAGCATCTGAATCGGAAGTTATCGCGCTTGCAACTTTGATGACATATAAATGCGCAATTGTAGATGTGCCGTTTGGCGGTGCAAAAGGCGCGATTCAAATTAACCCGAAACAATTTACCAAAGATGAACTTGAGCGGATTACTCGTAGATACACAACCGAGTTAATCCGCAAAAATTTTATTGGTCCGGCAGTTGACGTTCCTGCTCCGGATTATGGAACGGGTGCACGTGAAATGGCTTGGATTGCCGATACATATCTTGCGTTTCATTCCGAACAAATTGATGCTCTTGGTTGCGTGACCGGTAAATCGGTTCCGCAGGGCGGAATTCGTGGAAGAACCGAGGCGACAGGTTTGGGCACTTTTTACGGACTTCGTGAGGCATGTTCTTACGAAGACGATATGAAAGCAATCGGTTTAGAAACCGGAATCGAAGGAAAAACCTTTGTAATTCAGGGCTTGGGTAATGTTGGATATTATGCGGCTAAGTTTTGTTCAGAAGCCGGCGCAAAATTGATTGGTGTGGCGGAATACGAAGGCAGCATTCATAAACAGGATGGAATCGATCTTGAAAAACTCGTGGCGCATCGAAAAGAAACCGGCTCAATATTAGGCTTCGAAGGTGCAACCGATTTGCCTTCGCGTGAAGCCGCTCTTGAACTTGAATGCGATATTTTAATTCCGGCAGCGCTTGAAAATCAGATTACGGCGGAAAACGCCGCGCGCATTAAAGCTAAGATTATTGGTGAGGCTGCAAATGGTCCTATTTCAGCCGATGCTGAAAAAATTCTCGAAGAAAAGGGCGTGTTTGTAATTCCGGATGTTTACTTGAACGCCGGCGGCGTTACCGTTTCTTATTTTGAATGGCTCAAGAATTTATCGCACGTTCGCTTCGGTAGAATGGGCAAGCGCTTTGAACAAGGCGCCTACGACCGAATTCTAAACATTATCGAACGCGAAACGGGCAGAAGCCTGACAAAGGAAGAACGAATGGCAGTGGCGCGCGGTGCGGATGAAGCAGATTTGGTGTATTCCGGTTTGGAAGAAACCATGATTTCCGCCTACGCATACACACGCGACATTTTGAAATCAAACGACCGCGTTGATAATCTTCGAACGGCTGCGTTTGTAAATTCAATCGATAAAATCGCACTTTGCTATATGGAACTCGGAATTTTTCCGTAAGATTTTATCGTGTGTTTTTTTCTTAGAGTCGCTTGAAGAAATTCGAGCGACTTTTTTATTGCCGAATTCGATGAAAGTGTTGCGCGGAATTGGTTCTACGGAACTGCTTACGTCGTTCGTGTATTGGTCTTACCGCTATTTTGCGATTGCCACGAAGGCAAAAACTCCAATTTGATATTTGAATTTGATTCACCTTTTCCTTCGTAAAATTTGTATTGATTTAATCTTCCTCAAAACCCATCGCTTCCCGGATTTTTTATCAAATCATTTCTCAAGGTATTAGAAATTTAATTTTCATTAGTGTATTTTTTAAGTTACGAAATCTAGAACTTACAAAACTTAACCTAATGAAATATTTCGCCATTGTTCTTTGTTTTTTGCTTTCAACAGTTGCACTCGCGTCAGAACCGCAAGTTTGGTCAATAAATACACGTGATGAAATTTTACGTGGAACTTCGAAAGGGGTTTCAATTTCCGATTCAGGCGCGGTTACCGTATCACCAGCGTTTACTGAAACTTACGCAACCGGGCAATCATATATTTGGTCAAGTGAAATTGATTCAAAAGGAAATGTTTATTTGGGCACCGGCGCAGATGGCAAGATTTTTCGCATCGATTCATCGGGAAAGGGTTCACTGTTTGCGGACACTGAAGAACTAAATGTCTCCGCACTTGCAATCGCACCTGATGGCAATGTGTTTGCGGGAACTTCGCCCGATGGTAAGGTTTATAAAATCACACCCGAAGGCAAAATATCGGTTTATTTTGAACCTAAAGAAAAATATATATGGTCCCTTGCCGTTTTATCGGATGGAAATCTTGTTGTGGGGACAGGCGAAGCCGGAAAGATTTACAAAGTGCGTGGAGCAAACGCCGCCCCAAACGCTTCGGTGTTTTTTGATTCAAGCGAAACACACATCATTTCCTTGGCGGTTGATTCCAAAAATAATATTTACGCCGGAACAGATCCCGGCGGCTACGTGCTTAAATTCGGTGCGGACGGCAAAGGATTTGCGCTTCTGGATACCGAACTAAACGAAGTGCACAAACTGGTATTGGCGAAAGATGATTCACTTTATGTTCTTGCGCTAGGTGAATCCGCGTCGTCAAAACCTGCCGAAACCTCCGATAAAAAGGCGGAACCGCTTACCGTTAGCGTTTCAGAAAAGAAATCGCCGGTTGTGGCAACACCCCTCAAAAGCAAATATGATGTAAGCGGGGCTAAATCGGCGCTTTACCGAATAAAGCCTAGTGGCGAAAACGATTTGCTTTGGCGTTCATTTAATGCAGCCGCGTTTGCACTAGTCCCATCTGAAAATGGAAATGGTGCAATTATCGGCACTTCCGACCGCGGTAGAATTCTAAGCGTTTCAAATGACGGCGATGCGACGCTTATCTTGCAAACCGAAGAAGAGCAAGTTTCGACCCTAAATTATTTTGCGAATAAGTTGTTTGCCGCAACCAGCAATATGGGGAAACTTTATCGCATCGAAGATGCCGCCGCTGCTGTTGGCTCATTTGAATCGCCGGTGCTCGATGCAAAATCTACCGCCACTTGGGGTTCAATTTGGTGGCGTGCAAACGGAAATGTGCAAATTCAAACGCGAAGCGGAAATACCGCCCAGCCAAACGAACTATGGTCGGATTGGGTGAATGCCGGCGCGGGTGGCAACGGGCAAATAGGAAGCCCAAGCGCACAATTCTTGCAATGGCGCGCGGTGCTTAGCGGAAACTCTGCTGAATTATTTGAAGTAAGCGCATCATTTTTGCAGAGAAATATTGCGCCTGAAATTCAATCGATTGATGTTTTACCGGCGAATGTGGGGCTTGCTTCAAATCCGGAAATTTTTGTCGATCCCAATATTGCGTCCGCCGGGTTAAACCCTTCGGATTTCGGCATAATAGTTCCACCGACCGTTCCAAGAAGAATTTTTCAAAACGGAGCGCGTTCGTTTCAATGGAAAGGCTTTGACCGCAACAATGACGAGCTAATTTATTCGGTATATTATCGACGCGATAACGATTCTGAGTTTATTTTGCTTCGCGATGGATTAACGACGCCATATCTTACACTAGATGGTTTAGCACTTGCAGATGGCAGATATTTTTTGAAGGTTGTGGCAAGCGATGCACCCTCAAATTCTGCGACTACAAAACTTACAGGCGAAATGATTTCCGAGCCGTTTTATTTGGATAATACACCGCCGACGGTTTCTTCATCCTCCGCTCCGGTAGTTTCCGGTAATAACGTTTCCGCGAGTTTCGATGCCAACGAAGCCGAAAGCAGAATATTGCGCGCGGAATACAGCGTTGACGGAATGAATTGGAAAACGGTAAATGCAGAAGATGGGATAACAGATGGGAAAAACGAAAAATTTAATATACGCGTAACGCTTGATAAGCCCGGGCTATATTCAATTACGCTGCGCGTTTTTGATTCAAACGGCAATGCGGGTTCGGCAAGGGTCGTGGTTCGGCGCTAACGTTGTTCGCGTTCCAAAGTTTCGCCGTTTATCGAATCCGTAGTTTCGGTTGTACGAGTTTTGGTCTTTGCTTCTGCATCCGAATCCAATAAACGTGTTGTGTTTTCAACCACGCTTGCGGGAACCAAGTCGCCGGTTTGATAGGATGTAACATCATCAACATTAACAAATTCGGTTCTTCGTTCATTCAAGCTATGCGGTTGCGTATTTGGTAAAGCTTGTTGGTTTTCGGAATTGTTATTCTTGAGGCTTCTAAGTTCGAAGAAAGATTTTATTGAAGCGCCGAGCAACGCAAACGCGGGAAACAAGAACCAAACCCAGTTATTTGCATCCGATGATGTTGATTTTGAAACAGCTAATGCTATCAACACGGCAAAGAAGCCCAAAGCGATAACCAAACTTGAAATAGTTTTATTACGAAGACGCGTGATTCGCTTTTCAACATCCGAAGGCAATGTTTCAGAATTCGAAACCAGCGCAATGCCGACCGACTGCAGATCGTTTCCGCATTTTCTGCAAAATCTACCTTCACTTTCGTTGTTGAAACCACATTTAGGACAAAACACTTTTCTTACTTCCCCATTAACCTCTACGCTGTTTTACCGCCTCAAACATTATAACGCCGGCAGCTACCGAAACGTTCAGTGACCCAATTTTACCTAACATTGGTATTCTAACCAAAACATCGCACTTTTCCGAAGTTAAGCGATGAAGTCCGGTCCCCTCGTTTCCTACCACTAACGCAGAGGGCTGTTTCCAATCCCATTCATCATAGGTTGTTTCCGCGCTTCCGTCTGTTCCAATAACCCAAACGTTTAGTGCCTTCAGCTCTTCAATCAGTCGATTTATGTTCGTTACACGTGCTATTTTTAGGAACTCAGCCGCGCCGGCAGATGCCTTTATCACGGTATCGGTTAAGCCAACCGCACGACGCTCCGGAATAAACACTCCAAAAACGCCCGCCGCTTCTGCGGTTCGTAAGATTGCGCCCAAGTTTCGCGGGTCTTCCACCCCATCCAAAATAAGACAAAATGCATGCGGATTATTGGCAAGTTCGGAAATCAACACGTCCGCATCAAAATAATCAACCGCGGCGCCAAACGCCAAAACTCCTTGATGATTCACTTGCTCATCAAAATAGTTATCCAGCACACGTTTTGAAACGCGTTCAAGTCTTACACCGTTTTTGCCCGTTAACGAAACAATCTCCGCTATTGATTTTCCGGCGGCGGTTTCGGCAATCAGCACCTTTTGTAGCTTTCTGCGTCCCGATCTCAATGATTCTATAACCGGAACCGCGCCATAAATAACGTTAAAATCTTCTTTACGCTCACCGCGTTTATTTTTGTTTGGCTTTACCATTACTTTTCAATTGCTCTGATAAAATTCGCTGAAGTCTTGAAAATCTTAAAAACTGTCTGTGATTGTTTACAGTTATGACCTTTTCCGTTTGCGCGCCACGAAACGATTTTCGGAAAGTATTTATTCGCTCAAGTCGCTCTTCAGGCTGCCAAACACTTCCAAGCACGGCGCGCGCTTCGTTATAAGCATTGTTTATATTTGCGGTGTTGCAAAACGCACCCAATTTTACAAACAATTTTTGGAGATTCGCATTTGAAACGGCTACTTTTTCCAAACCCAAAACGCTAAAATCAAAGCCCGTTGAAGAAATTCGAAATCCGTTGAAGTCGTTACGTATGTAAAAATCAATCACCATTTCATCGCTCGCCGTTTCCACCGTTCCCACAACCTTATTTTCTTTTTTCTTGACACGCTTTTCCAAAGATTCCACCCTTCGTTCGTAAAGCGTTCCAAAAACAAATACTTCGATTTCGTTAACACTGATTTTGGACTTGTTTCCCGAATTAAACTCGGTCAATTCCAGTGCCTTATCCTCGAAGCTGATTGCACGAAGACGTGTTACGGGTTGTTCAATCTTCAACTCTTCTTCATCCAACAAAAGTACGCTGACACCCTTTGTTTCCAATACCGAACTAAAAACTTCCAGCTCGCGCATATCGGAAGAACGCGCCAGCGGTACCATACAATCTAGTCGCGCGAGTTGGCTTAGTTCTTTTGAATCGATACGCGTCATTTTTGCCACTTCCCGAAGCACCTCAACGTCAGCCTTATACAGATTTACAATCGCGGAAATTGCATTCTTCCATTCTTCCGCTCCCCGTATAATAGGGCGCAAATTCTTTACTTGCTCTTCTGCAACCTTTAGCTCATTTCCGCAGTATAAACAATTTAAACGGGTTGGCGGACTGAATCTTTTACAACTTGAACACAATATAAGTTGTTCTTCTGAAAACGATTCAACTTTTTGGGAATAATCCAATTCTTCAAGCCATTGTTTTGATAAATCTTCGTTATCCATATTGTCTGTTACAATTTTGTTACAACAATGTTACATCTGCATTTTCATATTTTACAAAACTTTGAAATAATTAGAGATGTTGATAATAACAATTACGAAACCGCATTCGTCGGCACAGTTTTATCATTATAGTTAAATCTCCCCCGTTGAGATTTCCATTCGAATTTACTTTTATAAATTAAAATCATTCTTTTCCCCAAAAAAAGAAATTAAAGACTTTTAACACGATATTTTTATAAGACAATGCAATTTGAAAAACATACAAATTCAACTTGGCAGTTCGGGCACCGGGGCAGAGTAGCCGTTTTTATTGACGGAAATAATCTATTCCATGCCGCTCGGTTTCACAATCTTGATATTGATTACAACAAATTATTAAGGGTTTTGCTTGGCGATGGAAGATTACTACGCGCATTCTTTTATACCGGCGTGGATGTTGGCGCTGAACGCCAGCAAGGCTTCTTATTATGGATGAAGCGCAATGGATTTCGCGTGGTTCAAAAAGAACTTAAGACCTTTTACGATGGTACGCGAAAAGCAAATCTTGATGTTGAAATTGCCGTAGATATGCTAAGCCTTGCCGGGAAATACGACACAGCGGTTTTGGTTTCCGGCGATGAAGATTTTGTTTACGCGTTAAATTCGGTTTCATACAAAGGTTGTCGGGTTGAAGTTGCGGGCTTTAGATCAAACACTGCGCCAAACTTGATAGACGTTGCCGATTTTTTTATAGATCTTGGAGAAATCGCCGAACTAGTTTGCAAAGATGAAAATGTGACGAACTACGAAATTCCTTCTTTTGAAGCGCCTGATGATTTACCGATTCCGGAAATGTTGAAAGAACAGGCTAGAGAGAACAATAACCGGTCGCGCTTTCCAAGTCGCGAAGATTTAACAACCTAACGTGCGTTGCATTTCTCACGTGCAATTCCGCACAATTCATTTGTATCGAAATGTCACTCTATACAAAATCCGAAGCCGATAAACTTATTCCGGTTCTGCGTCCTTTGCTCGCGGATATACGCTACTATGTCAAACAAATACGTCAACGCAAAACTCTCGTGAAGCGGGTTTCACAAACTCAAGGCGGCGGAGGCTTCGCCGGTTGTGGCTCATACGTGTTGCAGATTATAAAACTTCGACAAAAAGTGACCATAATCTCTAATATGGGAATTGAAATTAAAGACTATGACCGCGGCTTAATTGATTTTCCCGCAAAAATAGATGGCAAATTCGCACTTTTGTGTTGGGAACTAAACGATGGAAACGAAGTTGAATGGTGGCACGAGATAAATGCAGGGTTTGCAGGCAGAAAACGTATATAATTTTGGATTTTTTGAAGAAAGCGTAAATTAATCTGCGCAAATCACTTGTTTGCACCGGTTTAATGTTGACGACTTAAAGTTAATTCTGATATTATCCGTTTGTTCTTAAGTGGCAATGCGCCAAAATCCCTTTCATATAATAAAAGTAAACCTTCAATTTTTTGCACTGCAATGATGAACTGCCCGAATTGTAAGAAAGATAATATTGTAAACTTGTCGATATGCCCTTCCTGCGGACGTATGGTTGGGGACACTGTCGCTGATACTGTATATAATAGGCTTATGCCGTTGCCGGAAAAGAAAGCGAAATCCTATACGGCGCCGGAAACTAAAAAGCCCGGAATTTCAGGTCCGTTACCACCGATTACCTTAAAACCTTCGCCACGGAATATAGAAACGCGACCGATTTTAACGGGTGAAATTGCACCCGCAAAAACAAATCGCACGCTTGTTGAATTTCAACACAAACAAACCGAATTACCCGAATGGCGCCTTCAGCTAAGAAACGCGGTACGAAAACGCAACGGACTAGAAGCTCAAGAAAGCGCTTCTGCCACACTTGCTGCGGTTGCTTCCGCTGAGGCTGAACAAGAAGAAAAAGTTGCTTTGAAACCGGATGTCCGCATACCCGTGCGAAAAGCTATCGCGGCGGGCAATCCTACAAATGAAATTCTTTCGCGTGCGCTTAGTCGAATAGAATCTTCCCGAAGTCGCTACTATATTTCCGACCCTCAATATCGTGCGTATCCGGTGAGAAACGCGTCTCAAACAGCCGCTGTGGATGAACTGGCATTGGCTCCGGTAGGCGACGAAACCAACGGAATCAGCGAAGAAGACGTTCAACTCTACAAAACGAATTCGTCACGCCATGGCTACGATACGAATGAACTCGACCCAAAATTTGCCGAAGCCCGAGTTGTTTCAAGTTTTGATGGATCGGGGTACAGCGTAAAAGTCAAGGAATCCACATCGTTTCCAAAAACAATACGCACATCCGAAACCGCCGTGCCGAGAAAGGTTTATGAGGCGACACCTGAAAAGAAACAATCAAAGCAAACTGAACCGGTTTACAAGCACGAGGTTGCGGAAGACGATGAAGAATTTGACGTTTTTGAAGATATTGCAACGATACCGATGCGTTTCAACGCCAGTTTGTTCGACTTTATACTCGGTTCGTTTTTAACACTTTTCTTGCTTTCACCATTTATGTTGTTTGGTGGCGAATGGTTTTCGGTTGCCGGCTTTTTTGGGTTTCTAACGGTGCTCTGCTGCGTAATGTTTATCTATCTCACGCTTGGAATCGGCTTATTCGGCAAGACCGTTGGTATGCGAATTTTCTCGCTCGAACTAATTGACATCAGCGGCGATGAATATCCCACATTTCATCAGGCGGCAGTAAATTCCTCGGTTTTTCTGCTTTCGCTGGCTTTGTTTGGCATCGGGTTTATATCGATATTCTTTGATGATGACCGTCGCGCGGTTCACAACCTTTTTTCCGATACGGTTGTGGTCAAGGAATAGCAACATCACGTATTATTGGTTCGTGCAGAAACCGCGAATGCTATGAACGAACCTACCTTAGATGCAATTGTTGACGAACTTGCCGAAGAGCTTGAGGGGGCAAAGTTCGGCAAAATATTTTTGGTTGAAAAGTTGCGACTTTTCATTGATTTTCGCCGACGGGATGAACGCGTCTTGCAAATTTCTTTAAGCCCCGGCTCATTAAGCATATATCTTTCCAAACAGGATTTTCGAACACTCGATAAAGTTTCACTTCCGCCCACGTCGTTTGTTATGCAGATGCGAAAGACACTTGGAAACGCGCGAGTTGAAAACATCGAAAAGGTCCCGAACGAACGAATCGTAAAATTTGACTTTTTAGCCACTGATGAATTCGGCAAGACCCAAAATCCAACGCTTGCAATTCAGCTTACCGGGCGATCTTCAAACTTGTTTTTGCTGGATTCCGACAGCAAAATTCTTGGCTCAATTCGACGCACACACGGTTACGGACAAGAAATCAGCGATGAATACATCGCACCAGAACGCACTGAAAGCTCCCAAATCAAAACTCGTGCACAATTCCCCAAAGGCGATTTTTCATCGCTTTCTCAAGCGCTGGATGCATATTTTACACGGAAGCGTTCGAACGCAAACCTTGCGCATACAGTTGCAGAAGTGCGAAAGAACTTAAATTCAAAACTAAGCAGCAATGAGCGGCTTAAGAAACATTTGTATAAAGACATCGAAAAACACGGGTCTCCGGAACAATGGAAGAAATTCGGTGACCTACTTCTTGCAAATGTTTACGATGCCGAACGCAAAGGCGATTATATAATCGTGAAAGATTTTTTCGCCGAAGGTACTCCGAAAATCGAAATACCCGGTGACGCGAATTCTAATATCACGGAAATTGCCGAAGGATACTTTCGACGTTACACGAAAGCAAGAAATGCGCGCACTGAGCTTTCAGCGCGAATTTCTTCACTCGAAGAAACAATAAGCTCATTGAAAGCAAAACGCGCCTTGCTTGAAGCTGCGATTGAAAGCGAGAACTACGATGTTGTTGAAACATTTTTGCCACCAAAGCAAAAATACAACGGCGATATTAAAAGTAAAAAGGCAGAAACGACCGAACACAAACACGCGCGCATCTTCCTTTCAAGCGATGGATATGAAATTTTGGTTGGAAAACGCTCAAAAGATAACGACATTTTGACATTTAGAATTGCGCGCTCAAACGATGTTTGGCTTCATGCTGCTGATTACCCCGGTTCCCACGTAATAATTCGCGCAAAAAGCCGTGCAGAAGTTCCGCAAACAACCTTGCATGAAGCAGCCCAACTTGCCGCATTCTATAGCAAAGCACGCGACGAAAAAAAAGCCGCGGTAAATTTTACGCAGCGAAAATTTGTTTCAAAGCCCAAAGCATCGGCACCGGGGCTTGTAAGCCTTTCAAGTTTTAAGACTCTTTTTGTTGAACCGCAAGTGCCTGTTTAATTACGATGTTTCATTTACAACCTCATCAACCTTTTCTTTCATATTCGCTAAAACCGTTTGCCCACCCCCGCGAAACATCGCGCGCAACCTTCCGTTCCTGTCAATCAAATAACTCTGCGGAATTCCATCCATTTGTGCAAGTTTAAGAAATTCGCGCATCATGTCATCTCCAGCCCATCCGAGTTCATAATTTAGGTTCATTTCCTTCTTAAAATTTGCAATTTCATCTTCGGTTTCCGGATCTGCATCCAGCCCAACAACCAAAAAGCCTTTTTCGCGATATTTATCCTGCATTTTTACAATGTCAGGCATTTCGTCTCGACAGGGTCCGCACCAGGTAGCCCATATATTAATCAGTACTACCTTTCCCTTTTGCTCTTCAAGAGTGAATGATTTTCCGCCGAGTAAATCAAACTGATGTGAAACAATTGCTGTAGGCGGTTCAGGATATTCGCTGCTCGGTTTTGAACTTTTTTCGCCTGCTCGCGTATTTTCGTTTGCGGTTTCTGAGACATTATTCCGACACGCCGAACCCCCAAAAACGATAGAAAAGCCTAAAATCAACAAAACGAATGTTTGAAAACGATTTTTCATAAAATTAACTGACATCCTTTAAACGCAAAACAAGCAGCGTAAAAGTAAACAACATTAAAAACATTATCACCAACACTAAGGGATTCAAAACACTACCCATCCACGGGTGCAGAAAGGTCACATAGCCGCTTAAATCGGCGGGAACTTTAATCGGGTCGGCGATTTTCGGACGTTGCGGCATTCCCTCAAAATTGGCTTTTTCGCCTGCATCAAGCCTCCTTTCAGCACTTTTTAAACGGTCTTCCAACTCTTTTTCGTAGGCTTTTATATTTTCCCTTCCTTCCGCCACAATTTTATCGTTTTCCGTATCTATATATTTAAAAAGTCCCTGTCCGTTGGTTTTGCCACCGGGTATCGAACCTTCCGGCTCCAAAGTATCCAGCCCGGAAAACCGTTTCATCGAATCAAACGACCAAGCGGCGGGCATTGTCATACCCGTTACTTTACTAATACCCGTAGGCACCCCGATTAATCCCGAAAAAACAATTTGGGGAATAAGAATCAACGGAATTAAACCGGTTGCCATTTCGGAGGTTCGAACCAAACCAGAAATACAAAGACCGATGGAGATGCCGACTGCAGCCGTCAAAAGCATCATAAACAGCTGCGGAATACCCAAAAGATACCCGGGCATGGGCATCAGACCTACCAAATCAAAAAACTTTAGCGGAAGCCATAGAATTATGCATTGCAAAGAAACAATTAAACCGAGAATAAAAAATTTTGAACCAAGATACGGAAGCAAACGGAGGTTTACCATTCGCTCACGTTTGTAAATAGGACGTTCGCGAACAATTTCGCGCGCCGCCAAGGACGTTCCAAACCAAATTGCACATAACGAAAGCGAAAAATATGCGAAATCACGCGGAAATTCCGCGCCCATTGCAAAATAGACCAAAATTCCAATTAACGGTGCTTGCAAAAACAAAATCAACAGCGTCAACTTATCCTTTGAAAGCACACGTGAATATCGCGCAGAAAGCGTTGCCCATTGCTTTATTCCTCCAAAAATTCCTAAACGACGATTCTTGGGTGAGGAAGATTTGCTTTCCAGCGAAAGTTCACCCAATGGCTCTGAAATATTTCTTTGAAACTCCCGTGTCGATACAAACGTTCGCCGCCATTCTTCTGCAACTTCTTCGGTAATTTGTGCGCGGTTTTGTTCGCCTCTTTCGGCGATTTGTTTCGTCTGCGGTGCTTCCAACTTTTCAAAAAGCTCAATAAAATCCTTTGCGTTAAAATGTGCCAACGCCTCACTTGGCGCACCATAAAACACTAGCTTTCCGCGCATTAGCACCACAATTTTATCGAACAGTTTTACGTTTTCCATCGCGTGCGTTGTCAGAATCACGGTTCTGCCGGATTCCGCAATTTGCCGGAAAAGCTTCATAATTCGCTCTTCAGTGATTGGGTCAAGTCCGGATGTTGGTTCATCTAAAAATATCACGGAAGGCTTTGTAATAAGTTCCACCGCAATCGAAACCCGTTTACGCTGTCCGCCTGAAAGTTCGCGCACGGGAATATTTCGCCGTTCTTCCAAACCCGTTACATCCAAGACCTCTTCAATTATTCGGTTAATTTCGGTTCGCGAGATATCGCTTGAAAGTCGAAGCTTTGCAACATAATAAAGCGTGCGATAAACCGTAAGCTCTCGATGGATTATGTCATCTTGCGGAACGTAGCCGATTGATTGCTTTAGCGAATCGATGTGGCTGTATAAATCAAGATTATTTATGTAAACCTTTCCGCTTGTTGCCGGACGAGTGCCGTTTAGCGCATCCATAAACGTAGATTTTCCTGCACCGGACGCACCAAGAAGCCCGATAAATTCGTTAGGCTGGATAGTTAACGAAATATCATCCAAAAGGCGAATTTTTCCGCCTCCGTTGCGGTTTTTTACTTCCTTTGAAATTCCTAAGCAATCGATTCGAGCTTTTGCACGTGTATCAAATACGGTAACTTCGGCGTTTTCATCTACTCGAAGTACAAACGCGCCGATCTGAATTGAATCGGTTGATGTTACATGCTGCTTTGAGACAGGAACACCGTTTACATAAACACCATTCGTCGAATTTGAATCTTCTATATAAACGCCACCGTTCGTTTTACGCAGAACGGCATGACGGTTTGAAATCTGCAGCCCGTCAAGCTGAATATCGTTTGATTCGTTTCTGCCGATTGTGAGTAAATTACCCTGCGTAAAGCCGATTCGCTTTAATATGTGAGATTCAAGTTCTTGCTTCGGAACCGATGAAATATCACTAAGATTAAAAACCATTGTGCCGCCTGGTAAAGAATTGGACGAATTGGCAACTTTCGATGCCGAGGGAATTGGCGCATGAACGCTAGAAACGTCGTTTCCAGCTTCCAGAAATCGCAGAATCGGTCCACCGCGTCCGAATTGAATTCGGTCGTTATCGAATAGCCGTACCGGTTCGGAAATCTGCTGTTCATTTACAAGCGTTCCGTTAAAACTGTTGTTGTCTTCAACAAAATAGGCGTTCTCGCTTTTTCTGATTACGGCATGCCTTCGGGAAACCGTGCTTGCGCCCGGTTCCAGCACGACATCACACGAAGAATCGCGTCCTATCCAAAGTTCATTGCCGTCTAATTCAACTGTGTTTCCGCTGTTTTTTCCGATGAATTCGAGCCTCGGCACCGATAAACCATCAGAAAACGGCGTAACCTTTTGAGATGGATTTTCAAACGAAGTATGTGCCGCAAATGGTTCCGGAGCTGAAGGATCCGAAAAAGGAACCGAAGCCGGTGGTGTGGGAACCTGCGGTTGAACGTAAACGTTCGGTGGAGCATCTTCACGAACCGATTCCGCACCACCTTCAAGCCAAATAATATGAAGTATTGGTCCGCTTTCGCCAAACTGCACGGAATTTCCTACTGAAAGCGGAAACGCGCCTTGAATTCTGCTTCCGTTTACAAAAGTTCCGTAAGAGGATCCGGCATCTTCAATTAGCCAGTTACCGGAATCGAACCGAAAAACGGCGTGCGCGCGCGAAACCATTCGCCATTTGTCGAAAATAATGTCGTTTTCAGGAGTTCTACCAATGGTTACTAACGGCTTTTCGAATACAAATTCACTTGATTCGACCGAGTCTTTTTCAACTGCAACTATTTTCATGGGGTCAGCATGCGTATGAATTATTGACTATTTTATTCTAAAATCTTGCTTATTCTAGCAAACGAAAATAAAAAAGCGTAGAAGCTTATTTACTTCCACGCCAAATAAATAGGAATAAACCGTGCTTATTCGTAATTCCTTTCAGGGTTAAATGTTTTTAAAATTTCACCCAGCTCGCCTTCAATTCCTACATCATCAAGGCTTTTAACAGACTTTGAATCAGAAGTTGCAATCATCGTAATCACAAAACCTGTTCGCACGCCCGGGCGCGCCGGCGGAATCCAAATGCGCCTTCCCCAAATTTCCACATCTTTATCTCCAAAATAAGCCAGCGCCTTAAACTTAACCTGATAGCCCTTCCAGCCTGTGCTAAGCGTAATCGG
Source organism: Pyrinomonadaceae bacterium (assembly GCA_047973305.1). Classification (GTDB taxonomy): domain Bacteria; phylum Acidobacteriota; class Blastocatellia; order Pyrinomonadales; family Pyrinomonadaceae; genus Aridibacter. The sequence goes on along the minus strand of JBKEBT010000031.1, from coordinate 29,458 downwards.
CGATTCCTCCACAACATCGAAATTTGGCAGTTCCTTCTTTAAATCGTCATTTGATTTCACCACGAGTTTCGGAAAATTCTGCTTGTCTTGTTCGTAAGTTCCGGTACTGTCGTAACGTGTTACCAAGAATTGCTCGCCGGGTGCATCTGCCTTTGTGGGAGTTTTTACATCCAAAAAGTTATTCGTGGTGTTAGTTTTGATCCAATTTCGGGGATAATAGATTGTAAAACCGCGATAACCGCTTCTTAACGCACTGCTTACGGTTGATTTTTTGTTTTCAAAGTAAACGTAGTTATCTGGCGGAACAATTTCCTTTTCAGGCGGTGGCGACACAAAATTTTCTTTTGAATCAACCGCGCCTTCATTAATTGAACGGTTTGAATCCTTTGTGTATGTGGAACCAGCGGCATTTTCCGAGGTTTCATCGTTTCGGTTTACAAAATAGTAAATCGCACCAATTGCAAGCGAAAGCAAAAGCAGCACACCCAAAACCGACAGCAACGAATATATCCAACCGCGTTCTGAAGCGGGCTCCGGCGAACGATTTTTCCATAGTGCCGGCGATGAATCTTTTTGAACAGTTTTGTTGGATTCTTCCGCCGCCGAGGGCTTTTTCCTTGGTTCCGTTTCTGTTTTTACCGAATCTTTAGTGTTCGAAGCCGAATTTCCCGCGATGTGGTAATCCGAAACTAAGCCTTTATCATCTGAATTTCGAGCAACGTTCTTCTTCTTGGTTTTAGTTTTTGCAATCGGCGGTACAATTTCGGTTTCGGCTTTTTTGGGCTTTGATTGTGTCGCAACTGCATTAAACAAAGCCTCGCCAAAATCGCGTGCATTTGAATACCTGTCGGCGGGGTTAAACGCCAAAGCTTTCGCCATAATATCGTCAACTATTTTTGGCAATTTTGGATTGTATTCGCTTGGTTTTAGCCGAAGTCCCGCTTTTTGAGCTTTTATCAAATCTTTTTGCGATTCGGATGGAAATGGCTTTTGCCCCGTTAGCATTTGGTGTGCGATTACGGCAAGCCCCCAACTATCGCTCGCAAAAGTCGGCGCTTCCTGATTCAATTGCTCCGGAGAACGATATGCGAGATTATCAAGACGCGTTCTGCCGTCTGACACCGCAAAATCAGTTACTTTTACCTGTTCCACACCTGCTTCCGCAATTTTTAACATAAGATTTCGCGGAACGATGTTGCGGTGAAGAATTCCCGATTGATGAACCTCACGCAACGCAAGCGATGCCTGCCGGATGATTCTTCCGGTACGCATCATATTTACAACACTTGATTCGCGCAACAAATCTTCAATTGTTTTGCCGTCAATAAACTCACGAACGATAAACGGAAATCCGTTTTCAATTTCTCCGGAATCGATAAGGCGCGCGACATTCGGATGGTCGATGTGTGAAAGTGTTACACGTTCTTCCGTCGAACCGCCACTTGAGAAATTTTCGCGGGCACCACGTCCCGTCAGAACTCTAAATACGACGCGTTTTCCCTTAATCGCGCGGTCTTCGGCTAAATAAGTTACGTTTGAAGGGCTTTGATGAAGAATTTTGTCAAGCAAATATCTTCCTTTTATAACCTTCCCCACCAACATTTGAGGGTTTTCTAGTACCGTTGAACCCAATTCAAGCACCGTAGGCGTGGCTGATTTTTCGATCTCGTTTGAAGTGACCGCATTTGTTTCAAGCGGTACAATTCTTCGTTCAACAGGCTCGACCGAATCGTTTCTTTCAATAATCGATTCGATATTATCTGTGGGTTTTTCAATCCGGAAAGGCTTAACCCTTTCATTTGCCACATTTGCTTGATCGATATTTGATGCTTCAAGCAAATCATCGTCAAGATTTGCGGCATCAACAATCAGCGGCATCTTTCCGGTAACACGCTTTTGCGCCCCCCGTCTGTATTCATCTGTAAATTGTGATTCACGCGTTTCGCCGGGCTTAAACGTCTTGCTGCTTTCCGGCAACGAAAAATTTTCGGGCTCGGATTGACGCTTTACAAATCGCGGTGTTTCCGCAAGCCGTTCATCACTTTCAGAGCTACCGCCACTTCGACGCAAAACCGATGAAAAAACCCGATTTTGCGTGTTTGTTCGCACTCCCGTGCTACTTTCATATCCAATTGGAAGCAATCTTCTGCCGTCGTTATCGCAAAAACGTCTGGTTCCGCCTTCGTACCTTGTTTTGCATTTTGGACAATAAAGCATTATTCCTTCTACCGCTAAGGTCGACATCTGCCTACATCCTCTTTTTCTTGGATTTTAGCCTAAGCAAGTAAACCTAACCTAAGTATGTGAACTATATATGTTTAATGGGGGTTAAATTTCAATAATCAAGTGAGATTTGAGCAATAAAAGCTTTTCGCGAACTAACGCTTCTTGAGCTTTCCGGCAATTGATCTATTTGATTGGTCTAGCGCCAAGCCCTTCTTAAACACCCGAACGGCATCTGCCTTACGATTTGCTTGTAACAAGCTATCACCCAAATATTCAAATTCCTGCGCAAGTCGTTTCTTTTCGTTATTCGAAATAACTTTCAAAGCACTGTTAAGGGTTTTTTCCGCATTGGCAAAATCGCCCTTTCGTGCATAAAGCGAACCCAACAAAGTATAAGAAACAAAACTTTCCGGGCTAACTTGAACGCTTTTGCTTAAAACTTGTTCGGCTTCATTATAACTCTTTCTGGTGATTAATGCGCGTCCCAGCAGATAAAGCCCTGTTGGGTTTTTGGGGTCAAGTTGAAGCGCGCGACGCAAAAGCTGTTCGGATTCAGTATATCGCTGCTGTGATTGCATAACTTCAGCCACGAGTATCATCGTTGGTGCATCTGCGCTTAAGCGAACCGCGTTCCGATATGCTTCTGCCGATTCGGCAATTCGCCCGTTACGCCTCAATAAACGCCCGAGGTGGGCGTATGCAAGCGCGAAATTTGGTTCGAAGGATAATGCTTTCCGATATGCGGCTTCCGTTTCATCATTGATTTTGCCTTGCATTTCCAACGCAACTCCGAGTTGATCGTAAGCGATTGCGTTATTTGGTGAAAGTAAAATCGCGCGACGCGCCATCTTCTCGGATTCAAGATATCGCTGTCCCAAATTTGATCCTACAAGCGGTTGTGAAAGTACAAAACCGATAGCCAAATACGGATTTGCGTTTTCGGGTTCAAGTTTAATTGCGTTTCGATAAGCATTTTCGGCTTCTTCCCAACGAAGTTGATCACTGTAAAGATTGCCAAGCCCGTAAATCGCACGCGAATCAGCGGCATTTATTTCGCGGGCGCGTTTATACGCTGCCTCCGCCCGTGCGTATTCACGAAGATTTCGCTCTGCATTCCCTTCACGTATGGCATCTTCATAGCCGGCTGAATAATTTGCCAACTTATTGCCACCGTAAAAGATAACCCGCTTTCCGCCTATTTTGTTTGCTTTAGCGGAGGTTCCGGATCTAACGGAAATATCCGCGTTTGTTTTCTTAGATTTTTGTGTCGCAACATTGGTTTCACTTCGCGGTTTCGGCGCAGCTGTTTTTGCAACCGGTTCACGTTTTTTTGAAGTTCTGCTTGCGGTTGAAGACTTTGTTGATTTTTTCGAACGAGTTGATGAGCTTCGTTTTGATGAGGTGCCCCGCGAACTTGAAGTTGTTTCTTTAGACCGAACTACGTTTGCGGATGAGGTCTTTTTAGTCGGAGTTTTACCTTTATAGAGCCCATTGCTGCTTCCCAAACCTTGTCCGAAAACGAATGCCGGCAAAAACAAAACGACGGCAAAAGCACCAATTCTTAAAAATTTGAATTCAAAAACCATAAAATCTCCGCGAATTTTAGTTGTCAGAGATAACGAGCCTAAAACCTAAAGATTTATCTACACTTGTTGGTTTTAAAAATCCGCGAAATGTAGATGTAATCGCGTTATCTCCTTTTGAAAGATCGAAAAATCCGCCCCCCCTTACAACTTGCGAACCCGGCGATATTCCCACGGAACTGTTGGGATATTCCTTTCCGGGTGAATTTGTCCATTCCCAGACATTACCAATTAAATCCTGCACGCCCCATTTGTTTCCGCCTTTTGGAAAACTTCCAACTGCATCCGGTGCATCTCGTTTTTTATCTATGTTTGCAGCCGCCGAATCAAATTGATTTCCCCACGGATAAACTAAATCATCGCTGCCGTTTCGTGCCGCATATTCCCATTCTTCTTCAGTCGGCAGCCTATATGTCTTTCCGTCGCGTTTTGAACGCCACTTGGCAAATTCGAGTGCATCATTCAAAGAAACAAAGTTTACCGGGAATTTTTCCTTTCCCTTTACAGGCTTTCCGTTAACAAAGTGTGGCGGTGCGTTGTGCCCGGTTTCCTTTACAAATTCGTAATACTCACCGTTTGTAACTTCTGTTTTGTCCATCTCAAACGGTTTTAACGTTACTTGATGTTCAGGCTGTTCGGCTGGCAAGCCATCGTTTCTTCCCATCGAAAAAGTGCCGCCGGGAATTCCAACCATCGTCGCGCTAATTTTTTCGGTTTTTTTCGGTTCGCTGTTTTTGTTGGTCGGCGTTTCATCATTCGGTGTTTCAATCGAATTTGCCTGCCTTCCGGATAAAATCCCCGAAAAATAAACTCCTGCGCCTGTAATTGCAATAAGTAACAATAGAACCGAAATTCCACTAACGGCAAAAATAATGGGCGAAAAATACCACGATTTTTCCTTGGTAACTTCCGTTGCCGGCGATTGGGTTTCGTGTGTTAGCTCACGCCCGGTTTCGTTGTTTTGAACCAGCGTTTTTGCACCTTCGGCGGGCGAACCTTGTGTTACACCCATGTTTACGGGCGTGTTGCCGGAAACACTTTGGTCAAAAACCAAGGTTTCGGCGCTTGCTTTCTGAGGTTCAACAAGCGAATTCAACTTAGCTACTATTTCTTTTGTAGTGCCGTCACAAAAGATGCTACTTTGAAAATCCTTAAATCCATCGTGCGAAACACGCAGAATGTGATTTCCGCTTTGAATTCCTTCAAGTAGCAACCAGCCGTCGGTTTTTGAAACACCAACTGAAACATCATTTAGATAAACGCTCGCGTTTGGTGGGTTTGTAAGAACACGTATATCCGATGGAAGAATGGCTTGCGAACCAGACATAGTCTGTTGGGCTGATTTGCCGGTTGCAAGCGCAAGCCCTTCCACTAATTCTTCAACGGAAGAAGTTCTGTCGTTGCGTTCCTTTTCCAGAGTTTTTCTTACAACGGCTTCGAGTTCCGGCGACAAATCAAGCCCTAATTCTGCAAAAGTAGGTGGCGGGTCAGTCAAGTGCTTTTTCATGATCGCCGGAATCGAAGAACCTTTAAACGGCACATCGCCCGTAATCATCTGAAACAGCATCACACCAATCGAGTAAATATCGGATGATGAATCCAAGTCGTCGTCTGCCCATTGTTCCGGCGCCATATAATAGGGCGAACCCATCAAACCGGTAGTTTGCGCCTGTATGAACGAACCGAGCAATTCGCCCGATTTTATTTTTGCCAGCCCGAAATCAAGAATTTTTACCGATTCACTTATCGACCCGCGGTCGCGCAAAATCATAATGTTCAGCGGCTTTAAATCTCTGTGAACAATGCCTTGTTTATGCGCCACGCCAATTCCGGCACAAATCGAACGCACATACTCAAAAGCGATTTCCGGCGCAAGCTTGCCTTCCCGTGCAAGCAACTCATGTAAATCTTCGCCCTCTACATATTCCATAACAAGAAACGGCATGGTGCCCTGGGCTACGCCGTAGTCTGTTACATTTACTACGTTTTGATGGCGAATCGCGGCTGCGGCAAGCGCTTCTTGTTGAAAACGCTGCACAAGTTGAGGATCGTTGCCCACAAGATCAGGCAAAATGACCTTTATCGCGTGAATTGTTTTTAGATATGCATGTCTGGCTTTGTAAACAACACCCATTCCGCCTTGTCCAACGCGGCTTTCAAGTTGATATTTTCCTTCCAAAATCGGTTCACCGGCAATTGTGTGCACGGTCGGCATCCCATCGTTAGGACAAACGATTACCTCATCAGAAAAGCAGTTCTTACAGTGTTGACACTCTTTCATCTCAGTTCGGGGGTAAAAAATTGTAACTCTTGCCGATAAAGCACTAAAAACTCATAGTACGGCGATTGACACATTCTAGTTTGTTTGACGCCACCGGGCAAGAATTATTGCCAAGTGGTTATGTAAGAGATAGTATAACCAACCGAGTTTGAACACGGGATAGTTTCGATAAACACAAAATGATTTCGGTTTTACAGACCTTTCCACCATCTTTTATTGAAATGCAACAGCCAATCGTACACTTCGCTTGCCGGTTTCACCACAAAAAGCCGCTCGTTCATCATTTTTTCTACAAATAAACACGCGGTCAAACATCTTTGCGGTTCACAAAGCAAAGTGTCGAATGAAGCCGGAACGCATTTAAGTTATACAAATTTACGCCATCTTTGCTCAAAACCCAAAGTTTATTCCCATCCTGATTCCAAATGGTGCGCCCGCAGTTGTTGGCTTTCCGTAGTTGGGCGAAGTAAGCGCAAAATCATAACCGGAAAAATTCGAACGATTCAGAATGTTAGTGGCAGTAACCGAAAACTGAAGTGAATAACGCTTTTTGTCATCTTTGTTTAAGGCGGGTGAGCCACCAATAACGATGATCATAGAATCATTCGAAGTCTTTTGTGGTGCCTTGCCGAACGAATATGTATATGAGGCAAACGCCGAAATAAGGGCGAAAGTGCTACCACGTTCCGTGTTTCTCGAAACCCCTGCGGGTCTGTCAGCAAATCTTAGGTCGCCGTTATTGTCGTAGCCCGTGGTAATTGTGTAAGGTTTTGAGGTAGAGATATATCCGTTTGTACCAACCTTGATTTTATCCGTTAAACTCTTCGTATAATAAAGGTTTATCCGTTGTCGAATGTCTCGGTCAGAATATCCGCGATCGCCCGCTAAAAAGTAGTTATCAGTTGGAATATCGAATGTGCCGTCCGCATCCGAAATCATTCGACCCACTTGCCACGAAAGATACGCTGAAGTTCCTTTACTTGAAAAATAGCTTCCCGAAACGCGAACCATCGAACTAGTCAAAAATGAAGATGATTCAGCCGTGATAAGCGCTCCTTGATTGGAATTCGGTCGCACACCATTAATTGGCGAATTAAGATCGCGACTTCGAAAATTATGAACGGTTTTTGAATATGAATACTCTGTTTGGAAATTGAATCCATTCTTGAACCGTTTTGAGAAATCGATTTGAGTCAAAAAAACATATGGCGCAGAAAGGTTAGGGTCTTGCGCGTAAACCGTGTTTACCATTTGTGAAGCATTTGCACCCGCAAGAGGATCGGTAAAACTCGGATTTTGAACTGTGATAAGCGGAGGCTGATCAGCTCCGTTTTCGTTTATGGTTGCTATGTCTGATGCGTTAAACCAACGATAATAAATTCCCGCGCCGGCTCTTATTGTCACATTTCCATCTTTCGTCGGCGCCCACGCAAAACCTATTCTTGGCGAAAAATTGTTGTGATCATCCAGCCGCGATTGAATTTCATATCGAAGTCCGAGATTTACCATAAACGCTTTAGTGATTTTTATGTCATCCTGTAAAAATAACGCACCCCTGTAAACGTTTGTGGTATTTTGACGTTCGCCCATGCGCACGGAGTATAAGCTTGGGTTGCCTGCTTCATATTCTTCCAATGTGGAAAAAGTAAAAGTGCCGTTGGCATTCGCTCGCGATCGCGCGTTGCGTAAATCAGCGCCGAACTCGCCCCCGAATTTTATGATGTGGTTCCCTGCACCAAACACTACATTTTCATTTAACGTCAACAGTTTCGATGTGCTATCACCGCCGATCGAACTTCCGCCACCATTAAATGCACCTATTACGTTAATAGAAGGCTCGTTATGTAATGGCGTAATTTCTTCGCGTGCGCGGGCAAACTTCATCCTAAATTCGTGGTAGAACCGTTTGCCAATTGGTCCGGATGTGCTCGCACGAAATCCGTAATCCATACTCGAACGGTCATAAGCTCGCTCCGGCAGAGATTTACCACCAACTCCGTAGTTGTAACTTTTCGATGGTCCGAAGGTAAACACTACCTTAATCGGATTATTTTTGATTAGATCCAAATTCAAGGTAGTTTCGGAATAGAAATTCCGTTCTCGATTCTTGACCGATTCCTTATATTGCCCAGTTGGTAAAATGGCGTTTACTTCCGTTGCCGATGATCCACCACTCATAAAGCCCCATGCATACAACGACGCCTTATTTTTTACAAGCGTTCCTGATAATGAATAATTAAATGTGGATCTAAAAAATGAAGGCTTTTCCTCAGAAAAGTAAGGACGCGCGGAAAGTAAATCGCTTATTGGTGAAAATCCTAATTGTCCGGTCCAAGGCTTATTTCCGACCTTTGTTCTGATATCTACGTAGTTATAACCACCTTCGTGAAATTCTGCATCAAAACTGCTTCGCACAATTTTTATTGACGCAATATTCTTCTTCGGCGGCAATCGATCGGCGCTTTCTCCATCCACCTTTATGTCTGCGCCGGGTCCAGCCATTCCCTGAAGCACCGCCCTTAACTCGTCCGGATCATCAGGTAGCGCTTCAATATCCTGCGGCGTAAGAATCGTTGAAAACGCGCCATCTGTTGTGCTCAAGCTCTTTTCCTGCTTGCTTATGTCAATATCAATATTTTCTACAATTTCCGCAATTTGAAGCCTTACCACAATTTCGTTTGCACCCGGAACAAGCGAAATTGTTTGTGTCGATTCCGCAAAACCGCGTGCAGAAACCTCCAAACGGTATTCGCCCGGGGTTAGTTTATTAAAAGTTACTGTTTTAGATTTTGCCGCCAATTCTTCGCGGACCAAATCTTCACCTTGAAAAAGTCTGATGTTTGGCTCAAAAACCGCATCGGAATTTCGGTCAATTACTTGGATTCTTATAAAAGTGTCTTGAATATCCTTTGCCGCGCAAAGATGGCACAAGCACAAAATTAACAGAAAACATGAAGTAAACGTCTTTACCATTATGTAACCCCGATTTCGTAAAGATACAAAAGAAACGGAACATGTTTTAAGAACGGTTTCGAGTAAAAAACTCGGGAACTTTTAAATTATACTTGTGCTGTAAGATGCCCTTAAAACATAAATTCGTTGGATTAACCACCAAAAAGAGATTGGTTTCATTTAACTGTTACCGCGAAAAACTTTTGAGATGAACTTTCGTCCATTTTTTATATTGTATTTTGTACAAAATTTGTTTGTTTTAGGCAAGAATTATGCGGTTATGCTAAATCGTTTCCAAATTTCCGAATCCACCTGAAGCAAAAAATGCTCGCCGTATGCAGTGGCAGTTTTCCACATAGCATACGTCAAGCAAAGCGAAAGAAGCCGCATAAATTTATTTGGCTACGACATTTACAAGCTTTCCGGGCACAATAATAATCTTAATTATCTGCTTGCCTTCAGTAAATTCACGAACTTTTTCATCTGCTCTGGCGGCTGCTTCAAGCTCCGCGTTGTCGGCATTCGGCGAAGCAATAATTCGTGAACGTAACTTTCCGTTTACTTGAATCACAATTTCAATTTCTTCGGCAGCGGCAATTTCCGGATCTGCAATCGGGAAACGCGCACCTGATTCAAGTATGCCGCTTTGGTTGTTCGTAACCGCTTCCCAAAGTTCTTCAGAAGCGTGCGGCGCATACGGAGCCAACATCAAGATTAAGCTTTTTAGTGCCTCACGTACGGCAAATTTAACATCTTCGCCGGCACTTTCGGGTTCTGATTTCAAATCGTAGAGCGCATTTGTCAGCTCCATCAACGCTGCGACGGGCGTATTAAACTGCCCGCTTTCAAAGTTTTCAGTTATACGCAAAATTGTTTGATGTGTTTTTTGACGCAGCTTTTTGGCATCGGCAGAAAATTCCATCGGTGTTTTATCTGCATTCGCGTCAACGATTGCATTTTGCCATTTCAACGTAAATCTCCAAACTCTTTGAATAAAGCGCACTGCACCGTCAATACCGGTTTCTTGCCAAACAAGTTCATTTTCAACCGGGGCGGCAAACAGCGAAAAAATTCTAACGGCATCGGCGCCATATATGTTTATCATATCGTCCGGGTCCACACCGTTTAGCTTTGATTTGCTCATCTTTTCAACCGCAACTTTTACGGGCGAATTATCTTCCTTAAGCACTGCACTTGTTGCCTTCCCAGCATCGTTTCCGATTAATTCAACCTCATCCGGCGCAACATATCTTTCGTGCGCTTCGCTATAAAAAGATTCGCCCACAACCATTCCTTGCGTCAAAAGTCGTTTTGCGGGTTCATCAAATTCCACCAAGCCAAGCTTTTTCGAAACCTTTGTCCAAAACCGCGTGTATAGAAGATGCATCACAGCGTGATCGATTCCGCCAATGTATTGATCAATCGGCATCCAGTAATTCGCAATCGCTGGTTCAAACGGTAGTTCCGAATTGTGCGGATCGCAGTATCTGAAAAAGTACCAACTTGAATCGACAAACGTATCCATCGTGTCGGTTTCGCGTTTCGCCTCTGCCCCGCATCGCGGACAAATTACGTTGACAAAACTATCTACCTTAGCGAGCGGCGATCTTCCCACGCCCGTAATCGGTGCGGATTCCGGAAGTTCAACCGGAAGTTTATCAAAATCAACCGGAATTATTCCGCAACCGAAGCAATAGATTACCGGTATCGGCGCACCCCAAAAACGTTGGCGTGATATTCCCCAATCCCGTAACCGAAACGTTGTAGCTGCTTCACCAAAGCCGTTTTCTCCTGCGAATTTTGCCATTTCGTGAAGCGCATCAAGACTTGTTTTGCCGCTCCATTCACCGGAATTTTCCAAAACCCCCTTTTCTGTGAAAGGTTCCGCTTTATCGGCATCTTGATTTTGTTCGCATGGTTTTACTACAAAAACGATTGGCAAGTTGAATTTCTGTGCAAATTCAAAATCTCGCTCGTCGTGCGCCGGAACGCTCATAACGGCTCCGGTACCGTAAGACATCATCACGTAGTTTCCCACCCAAATCGGAACACTTTCAGAACTAAACGGGTTGATTGCACGCACGCCTGTTGAAATTCCGTCCTTAACTATTTCCGCATCATAATCCTTTGGTTTCGCTTGTTCTTCACGCATCGCCTCAATCTTTTCTTGAACGTTTTTGTCGAACAAGTCAAAGTTGCCGATAACAAAAGGGTGATCCGGAGCCACAACAAGCGAAGTAGCGCCGAAAATTGTGTCAATTCTGGTTGTAAAAACCCGTATAGTTTCACCGCCGAGGCGAAAATCCTTTGTCGCGCCGCTTTCGAGTTCTTGAAATCCATCAACCTTGAAATCCACAAATGCGCCTTTGCTTTTTCCAATCCAGTTTCGTTGCATCGTCAATACACGCTCAGCCCATCCATCCTCGATTTCTTCCATATCATCGAGCAATTCTTCGGCAAAATCTGTGATCTTCAAAAACCACTGCTGGCGTGATTGCTTTTCAACGGCAGTTCCGCAGCGCCAACAAACTCCGCCGGAAGCCTGTTCATTTGAAAGCGTTGTTTCACACTTGGGGCACCAATTTACGTCGGATTCTTTTCTATACGCCAGCCCCATTTCCAGCATTTTGAGGAAAAACCATTGATCAAATTTGTAGTATTCCGGACGATGAGCTGCAATTTCGCGAGACCAATCATAGCTAAACCCAAGGGATTTTAGCTGCGCCTTCATTTGCGCGATGTTTTCTTCTGTCCAATCACGCGGATTGATTCCTTGCCGAATCGCCGCCTGCTCCGCCGGTTGCCCAAAAGAATCCCAACCGATTGGGTGCAAAACATTTAACCCCTGCAAGCGCTTATACCAACATAACGCGTCACCAATCGAATAATTCCGAACGTGTCCCATATGCAATCTTCCGGAGGGATACGGAAGCATTTCGACACAATAAAACTTCTCACGGGAATTTTCTTCAACCGTTTCAAACGTTCGGCGTTCAGCCCAGCGAGCTTGCCATTTACGTTCAACCTTTTTCGCAAAATACTTTTCGTCCATTAAAATTCTCTCAAATGCGGAAAATAAGAATGTAAGTTTAACGGATTACGTGTTTTGCTTCTAGCCGCGAAGATTTAGGAAGAGCCGCGCATGCTATTGCGTCAAAACTCTGAGATTAATTCAAACAAAAAACGCCGGTGCAGCTTGAAACTTCAAACCGATGTAAGGTGTTTCGTTTTGTAAATATGCGCCGCCGCAACAGCCACCACCGGTGGCACTTTTCAATCTCTTTTGTTTTGCGTGGCACCAAAACAAACGCTCGTAAGCCGTGTTTCCGCGCAAGCAACCCTTTGTAGATTTACCACACGCAATTCGGCGACAAATCAGGTTTTGGCAATGTGTTGACAGCCAGAACCGTTTGAAATTGTTACGATACCTTCCGCAAATATGATGATGTTTTTAACGTTATACATGGCTCTTATGCTAAGCTAACAATCGCGCGTTTAGTGCAGAATTCTTAAATGACGCTTCGCTTCCGCAAAAAATATCGGTAAATTAATCGCTAGGTTTTCCGAAAACTTCTTGAAAGAAAGCGCGCGTAACGAGTTTCAGAATGGCAACAAAACCGAATAATAATCTATTCTTAATGTGCGGAATGTTTATTGTCGTTGCAGTTTTTGCTTCGGTCAGCGCGTTTGCGCAAAGTTCGGGCGCGCTTGAAGAATACAAACGTGTGTTGCAGCTTGGAAGCTCCGATGAAAAACGCACAGTTTTGTTTACGCTGAGAAATTTCGAATCTCAAGAAGCGGCAAACTTGGCAGTTGTCGCAATCCGTGACCCGGATGAAATGGTTCGTGCAACTGCCGCCGGAACGTTGATTTTCTCTTCAAACCCCGGTGCAAATATCACGCCCTTGCTTTCAGATCGCGCACCGTTTGTCCGTAAAGAAGCCGCCTATGCGCTTGGCAAAGCGCGAGTTACAAACGCCGCAACGCGATTGAGCGATATGCTGTTACACGATGACAATTACGAAGTAAGATCCGCATGCGCCGTGGCACTTGGAACAACCGGAACGCCGTTTAATGTTGAGGCGCTTTCAAAGGCAATTCGAATAAACAAGGGAAACAGAAAAACGTTTTTACGTCGTGCCGCAGCCCGCTCGATAGGGCAAATCGCACAGAACGCTCAGCATCAAATTTTTTCGGAAACAACGCCGCGAAGTTTCTTGCCGGAAGAATACAAACCGAAAAATATTCCCGAATACAAGAATCTTGTTGAAACGTTTCCGCAATTTAATTCGGCATTGAGTGTGCTCTTTTCAATGGTGGATAATAAGAATACCCAAGAAGATGAGTTGCGCGAAGCGGTTTTTGCATTAGGCGAAATCGGAAACGAAGCGACGCTGGCGAAGATTGCACGGTTTCGCTTAAGCGCGGATCCATATCTTAGAGAAATTGCGCTCGAAGCATTTCGAAAAGTAAATGAAACAGCGGAAAGCCAATAATTACGGCGGTAAAACCAATAAACATTCAGGTCTTAAAATTCGATAAAATCGATTCAACCAATCTTGAAGCCCTTAGGCTGGCGAAAAAGGGCTGCCGCGAAGGCGTTTGTGTGGTAGCCGATGAACAAACCGAAGGACACGGCAGACACGGGCGAAGTTGGATTTCAAATAAAAATGCAGGTTTATATCTTTCCATTGTCCTAAAACCAAAACTTGAAAAGGAACTTCTGCCGTTAATCACCCTGATGGCGGCGGTTGCGGTGTTTGAAACTTTAGCGGAGCTATACGAAGTTACACCGGACATAAAATGGTCGAACGATGTATTGATAAACAACAAGAAAATCAGCGGAATCTTAGCCGAATCTACCGAAACAAAATTCGGCTTTGCGGTAATTTTGGGTATTGGAATCAACCTAAATGCCGGAAATTTCTCTTCCGAACCGGAAAATAATGCTACTTCAATAAAAACTGAAACCGGTAGCCAACCGAATCGTGATTTGCTGATTCAAACTCTTGTCCGTTACTTGACTTACTTTTATGCAATTCTTGAAGCGAAAGACGGAGATGCGGAAGTAAGAAAATTGTGGAGGGCGCGTTCAAGCTATTCATCCCGAAAGCACGTAAAAGCGACATTTTCTAACGAAATTGTTTTGGGTGAAACTGTTGGAATAGAAAAAAACGGCGCGTTGAGATTGAAACTTCAATCGGGTGAAATTATCATAATTCAAGCAGGCGATGTTGCGGCAATTCGGGAAAACACCTGACTCAAACATAAAGAGTTTGGAAATTTGCATCAACACAAGCTAACAGAGGCATAAGAATGAATAAAGAAATCGAAAATTTTGATGATGAATTAAATTCGGATGAAGACGAATTTGATGATTTTGAAGATGATTTTGAAGATGAAGCGTTAGATGACGACCTTTTGGACGATTTTGACGAGTTTGACACGGACTTTGATGAAGATATTGATTTAAACATCGAAATAAAAGAAATGCACTTTAGCGAATTAAATTTCCGCACTGCAATTCTTTCAAAAAACAATATGTTTGCGTTGCTTTGCCTTAAAACCGCAAAAGAAGGCGGCGCAATTTGCCGTGTTGATCCGCGTGAAGCCGACCCTGCTTATCACCTTTACGATGACCCTGATAAGGCTTTGAACCTATTTCAAAAGAGCATAAATACAAGCGTAAAAAATGGTTGGAGCGTAATCTATAACGGGCTTCCACTTAAGGGTTAAGCAGCCTGTAAGCAATCTGCCTTTAATTTTGCTCCCGTTCTTAAATTTGGGTTTCGAAACGAATGCTTGCATACCATATATAATGTTTGCAGGCATTTTTGCTTTTGTACATCGTTAGACCGTTTATCTTTCCCAACTTTCGGAATTGTTCTAAAATTTCTCAATGCTTCTTGCTATCGACATTGGCAACACGACAACAAAATTCGCGATTTTTCGCAAACGCGTTCTTTCGCAAAGATTTACGCACACAAGCCTGTTTGATCTTACGCCGACAGACTTGATTTCGATTTTGGTTGAACACGGGTTTCCGCCCCAAGTTCGTGCCGTCTATATTTCTTCGGTTGTAAAAGAAATCGAAAATTTCTATCGCGAATTTTCCACAGCCTATTCTGGCGCGGCGCCGGTTTTTGTTGATTACAAATGTGAGTTCGGCTTTTATGTCGATTATCATCCACCCGAAAGCTGCGGCGCCGATAGACTAGTGGCTGCATTTGCGGCAAAGGAAAAATTCGGTGCGCCCGCAATCGTATGTGATTTCGGAACGGCAACAACAATCGATTTTATTTCGTCAAAACCCGCTTACAAGGGCGGAATAATCGCGCCCGGAATAAATACACTCGCTTCCGCGTTGTTTGAAAAAACTTCAAAACTTCCCAATGTGGAACTTGAAATTCCAAATAAGGTTATCTCGCACACAACAGTAACTTCAATACAATCAGGTATTTACTTCGGTTATGTTTCGCTAGTTGACGGTTTGATAGAGCGTATGTTCGAAGAGGCAGAATCGGAAACAAAGGTAATTTCGACAGGCGGATTTGCCGAATTAATTTCGCAACATTCGCGCTATGTGAAATTGCTTGAACCGAATCTTATCTTGGAAGGCTTATACTTATTACACAAAAAACGTGAAGCGCAATAATAGAACGCTTTTGCGGCTTTTTCTAATTTCCCCGAATTACTTGCAAACATTTTTGCGCAATTCTTTAAATTTGCAGCAAAACCTTAATACAGCGCAAAAATTCAAATAAACCCCATCCATTTTCCAAACAGATTATTCGGCTTTTGACGTAACCGCTTTCGTGCCAAGAAACACCAGAACGCCCAATACAACCGCAATAAGCAACTGCACAAATTCTTTATAGTCAACACTTAACAAGAGCCATAAAAGTAATGCAACGGAAATTGCCGCAGCCAGCAACCCGGCAGGCGCCGTAAACCCGGCAGGCGGCGCATCTTTTCTATATCGAAACACGGGCAGCGCAATACACGTCATGCCATATACAATCAAACGCGTAAGAGTGCTAAATGTAACCGCTGAAAGAAATGTGCTGAAAAGCGTAAAAACATAAACTGCAAACGCCGTAATGATAATCGCAAAATGAGGCGTCTTGAATTTGATGCTTGTGTTTGCAAGAAACTGCGGAATATCCCGATTTTCAGCCATCGCATACAAAAGACGGGTTTTAGCCAAAAGACCAACGTTTAGGTTTCCGAGAATCGAAATCAATGCGCCTATTACGATAAATGTCGCGCCCCATTCGCCCAAAAACGTTTTGGCAGCATCTGCGAGCGGACGCTCCGAATTTGCAAGTTCCGGAAGAGTTCCAATTGAAACAATCTGCACCAAAATATAAATTGCCACGATTATTCCAATTGCGGTCATCAATGCAAACGGCACGTTTTTTTCCGGATCCTTCATTTCGCCCGCCGGCACCACGGCAGATTCAAAACCAACAAAGGCATATATCAATGTCAAAATCGCCGATGAAAATGCGCTCGCTTGCGGCGTTTGATCAAAACTAAAATTTCCGGGGTCGATAAAAAATATCCCGACGGCAATAAACAAAAACAGTGGCGCCAGCTTTCCAATGGTTAAAACGTTTGTGAACATTGTGGAATCGCGTATGCCTGCAAGGTTAACCCACATCAACCCCAAAACAATCGCGGTTATCAGCACAACCCGCAGCGCGCCGATTGTTACGGGCTGATAGAAAAACCCGAGATAGTTGATCATCAAATTACAATTCGCCGCAAAAGCAGTTATGCGCGTTATCCAAAACAGCCACCCGACTTCAAAGCCCGCAAATGCACCAAAGGCGTGTCTTGTATAAGCATAAGCGCCGCCTGTAGTGCGAAACCGGCTGCTTACTTCAGCAAAACAAAGCACTACAAACGCGATTATTACGGAACAAAAAAGAAATGCAATGATGCTGTAACTGCCAATCAACGCCGCAACTTTTGAAGGAAGACCAAAAATTCCCGCACCGATGACAGTATTTATAACTATTGCGATTAAATCTCTGCGAGAAATACCGCGATGAAGTTTTTCGTCTGACATAAATTCTAAACGCCTTTTTTGTAAATTGCTTTTCGTTTATACTCGTTTCAAATCATTTCGTAAAGAACTTAATGGGGTTTCTAAATGCAAAAGTTTATTAGATTAAGCGGAATTGTATTAATTTTCGCGATGCAAATTTCATACTTAAGCGCGAAAACCGGTGGCGCAAGTGAAAGCGAAACTCGGCGTGGCTTTGTGCAGCAAACAATTCTTAACAACGCCATTGAACAAACTTTGAAGGAATATGAACCGCGCGGTTTAAAGCCTGAAGAAATCGCGGCAACATTGATCGATTTGCGAGCGCCAAAAAACGTTGCGTCATATCGCGGAAGTGAAAAACTTTATCCTGCAAGCGTCGTAAAAATGTTCTATATGGTTTATCTGCATCGGTTGCTTCAAGACGGCAAAATAAAGATGACACCTGAATTAAACCGCGGTTTGACCGATATGATTGTGGTTTCTTCAAACGATGCAACGCAATATATTTTGGATGTGATTACCGGAACCACGAGCGGACCCGAACTTTCCGCATCGGAACTTGAAAAATGGGGCTACCAACGCAATGTAGTAAACCGGTATTTTTCAAGCTTGGGTTATAAAGACATAAATGTAAATCAAAAAACCTATTGTGAAGATGCTTACGGGCGCGAACAACAATTTCGCGGTAAAAACGGCGTAAACCGAAATATGCTTACAACTGTTGCCACCGCAAAACTTCTATATTCAATAGTTACGGGAAATGCGGTTACCAAGGAACGCTCTGCTGAAATGATGAAGCTTATGCGCCGCGATTGGGAAAACCAAAAACCCGATGCCGAACACATCGAATTTGTTTCATACGCTTTAAGTCCCGGAACAAAACTTTGGTCAAAAGAAGGTTGGACATCGGTCGCAAGACACGATGCCGCGTATATTGAGACAGCCGATGGGCAAAAACTGGTGTTGGTAGTGTTTACAGAACATCACACCTCGGAACAACAAATAATTCCAAGTGTTGCAAGGAAAGTGATTAAAGCTTTAGGAGAAATCGGATGAAAAATTTGAAAGTGCTTTTTTTAGTAGCTGTTTTTTCGGCTGCCGCGTTTGCGCAAGGCTATATGAAGCCGGCGAAAGAAATTCAAGATATTCTAAATGCGCCTGTTACGCCCGCAACAAGCGTAAGCCCGGCAAAAGATAAAATTGCCCTCTGGCAGTATTTGCGCTATCCACCTATCGCAGATGTTTCCGAGCCGATGTTGCGTTTGGCGGGTTTGAGAATCAACCCACGCACAAACACACGCCACCTTCAGGCTTATTTTACGGCGCTTACATTTAAGAATATTTCGGATGGAAAAGAAACAAAGGTAAACTTCCCTGCCGGTGCAAAACTTACAATGCCAAAATGGAGCGCGGACGGAAAATACATTGCGGTGGGCAACATTGTTTCCGATGGCGTTGATCTTTGGATTGTGGATACATCAACCGCAAAAGCAAATCAGCTAAAAGGCATACGCGTAAACACAGCTTTCGGCGGGTTTGATTGGATGCCCGATCAACGCAGCCTGCTTGTAGATTTAATTGCGACGAACCGCAGTCCCGCACCGCCGATTGTTACGGTTCCCGTTTCGCCAAACATTCAGGAAACTTCGGGCAAAACCGCTGCAATCCGCACATATCAGGATATGCTTTCTTCCCCGAACGACGAAAAACTGTTTGATTATTACGCTACATCGCAACTCGGCGTAGTTTCAATTGATGGAAAGACAAAACAAATCGGCAAGCCGGCAATTTACGCGCAACGCACCGCTTCACCGAGCGGAAAATACTTTTTGGTGGAGCGTATAAAGCGCCCGTATTCCTATCTTTTTCCCGTATATTTTTTCGCTCGCGATGTTGATGTGTTGAATCAAAGCGGCACCGTGGTTTACAAGGTGGCGGATGTTCCATTGCAAGATTCCCTTCCGGAAGGCGGCGTACCAACAGGTCGGCGTTCTTATGATTGGATTCCGACCGAAGCTTCGACGTTGATGTGGGTTGAGGCACTTGACGGCGGCGACCCGCAAAACAAAGTTACGCCGCGCGACCGCCTAATGACATACGTGATTGGCACACGTATCCTGCCGAAACCTTTACTTGAAACGGCAGAGCGCTTTTCAGGTAGTGCATTTGGCGAACGCGATGGCTTGTTTTGGTTTGGCGATTATGACCGAAACACGCAACGTAGAAGAATATTTGTTACTGATTATCGCAACCCCAAGGATGTTAAAACAGTTTCTGATTTAAACATCCGTGACCGATACAATAATATCGGTTCACCGGTAATCGAAACCCTTCCAAACGGAAGTGACGTAATTTTGATGGATGGAAATTCTATCTTTCTTTCAGGAAGCGGCGCTTCTCCGGAAGGCGATCGCCCTTTCTTACGTAAAATGGATCTTTCAACTTTGAAAACCGAAGAGTTGTTTCGTTCAGGCGCAGATTCATACGAAACGTTTGTTGAGCTACTCGATAAAACCGGAAACAAATTTATTACCCGAAAAGAATCGCAAACCGAACCACCCAACCTTTTCGTAAATGACGGTGCCAATAAAAAACGTGCGCTTACGAGCTTTGCTGATCCTTCGCCGCAGCTTCGTGGCATAACAAAAAAACTTGTGAAATATAAACGCCCGGATGGTGTTGAGCTTTCATTTACGCTTTATTTACCGCCCGGCTATAAGGAGGGCACACGCCTGCCAACTTTGGTTTGGGCGTATCCACTGGAATATACAAACAAAAATGTTGCCGGACAGGTTTCCGGTTCAACAAACCGGTTTACGCAAATCGGCGGATATTCACATCTTTTCTTGGTTTTGCAGGGATACGCGGTTTTAGATGAAGCGACCGTTCCGATTGTTGGCGACCCTCTGACAGTAAACGACACATTTATCGATCAACTTGTTGCCGGTGCAAAAGCGGCGATTGATAAAGGCGTGGAAATGGGCGTTGTAGATCGTGACCGTGTTGCGGTTGGCGGACATTCATATGGCGCATTCATGACTGCGAATCTTCTTGCGCATTCGCGTTTGTTCCGTGCCGGCATCGCGCGAAGTGGCGCATACAATCGCACATTGACACCGTTTGGGTTTCAATCCGAACGACGTTCGTTTTGGGAAGCACCGGAAATCTATTTCAAACTTTCCCCTTTTATGTATGCAGATAAGATTAAAGACCCGCTTTTGATGATTCACGGCGAAGCTGACAATAATTCGGGAACTTTCCCTATTCAATCAGAACGAATGTTTGCGGCAATTCAAGGAAACGGTGGAACCGCGCGCTTGGTTATTCTTCCCGCAGAATCTCACGGTTATTCCGCTCGCGAATCCATTGAACATGTACTTTGGGAGCAAACCGAATGGATGAATAAATGGGTTAAGAACGCAAAACCGCGCGATGAAAAAAAACCTTAACCTTTAGCGTTCTTTAGTTATGTTGCGGAAATTGGGCTTCGAAAAATTTCGCTGCCCAATTTGTTTTACGCAGTTTTTCTTTAGCGGCGTTTCATGTGTTGCGGCAATTACCGGACACGAAAAAAAAGAGTATCCCTGTCGTTTTATAACCGGTTGGTTCCGAATCAAAAACGGCAATTCGTTTTGAAAACGCAAATTCACACATACTTTTTATGAAACGATTTCCGGAAAATGGAAGTCTTTTGTTCGTTCGAAGGTGTTGTTTGCACAACGGAGTTTACGAATACATGACGAAATTCACAAAATATTCCGCGAATCTTTTATGCCGTTGCGCACGTAATAAAAAAGTGAGATTCTGAAAAGCGTAATAAAAAAACTAAAAAATCGGTTAAGACTATGAAAAATTTTGCATTTGCATTGCTAACAATCGTGCTGTTTTCTGCAATCGCCTTTGCCCAAAATATGCCGGCGGGTGCGGACCCCGCGGTTTGGAAAAAGGCGCTAAAGATACACCAAAAAGCACTAATTATTGATGGGCATAACGATATAACCAGCCCAATGTATGATGAAGATCTTGATTTGACCACCAACACGGTTGGCAAATTTCACAAGGATGGAGATCCGTTTCATACGGATTTCGCGCGTCTGAAAAAAGGCAACATTACCGGCGAATTCTTTTCGATTTATGTTTCGCGCACTTGGGCTGAAAAAGAGCCGAAAGGCTCCGCACGGCGCGCTATGAACTTAATCGATACCGTATATCGCGAAGCGGAAAAATACCCGAATAAAATGATGATGGCGTATTCAACCGCCGACATTCTCCGCGCCAAAAAACAAGGAAAGCTTGCAGCTTTGATGGGAATCGAAGGCGGACACGCCATAGAAGATTCGCTTTTTGTTTTGCGTGATTTCTATCGGTTGGGCGTTCGCTATATGACATTGACACATAACAACACAAATAATTGGGCAGATGCTTGTTGCGATAAAGATAAGAACGGAAACCCTTATAAACCGCACAACGGCTTAAATGATTTTGGCAAGGATGTTGTTCGCGAAATGAACCGTATTGGTATGCTTGTGGATTTGGCGCATGTTTCAGATGACACAATGCGTGATGTTTTTGAAGTTTCGACCGCGCCAATAATCTATTCGCATTCATCCGCCCGACATTTTTCAGATCATCCGCGTGATGTGCCGGACGACATTTTACAGCTTTTGAAGAAAAACGGCGGCGTTATGATGATCAATTTTTATCCGGCATTTCTTGATCAACGCTATCTTGATGAAGACCGTGCCCGTGATAAAAAGCTTGCCGAACAACGTAAAGCGTTGCGCGAAAAATATAAAGATGATGACGATAAGTATGAAGAAGAGTATCGCAAGTTAAACGAAGCGAACCCGATATACACCCCTTCATATACTAAAATTGTTGACCACATCGATTACATTCGTGACCAAATTGGAATCGATTATATCGGAATTGGTTCTGACTACGATGGAGTTCCGTCACTTCCTGAGGGTATGCACGGCTCGGAAGATTTAGTGCTTGTTACCTATGAAATGCTTCGTCGCGGATATTCCGAAAAAGACATTGATAAAGTGTTGGGCGCAAACTTTATGCGCGTTTTCGCACAAGTGGAGAAAGTTGCCGCGAATAGCAAGAAAGGCGTAAGCGGTAATGGCAGCTTAAATAAACTGCGCCCTTAATTAAGTAATTTGGCGATAATTTCGGGAAGTGATCCAAATCGGTCACTTCCCTTTTTTGCTTTTAAGGCGTCGTAGTTCGCAAAATACAACTTCCTTTTGTTATGCCAACGTCTTCAACTGCTGAAGTATTTCACGACGGCGATGGATTGATCAAAGGTTTAACCGAGAAATGACAAAGCGGCTTATTACGAAATCAAAAAAAACGTGAAAGAAGCTACGCTCGTTAGAAATGGTTTCAGAATAATTTGTTCGAACGGATGTCCAACGAATGGCGTTGCATTCGTGAGGCGAGATATTTGTATTTTTGCGAAGACGGCTTGCTTCATTGGTGTTCGCAACATCGCAGACTGCCGGGAATCTCAATTTACATATACACTCAAGCCGTTTGGAACGCGAATACATTATCGAAAAATGGTGTGCTGACACTACCCCATTCCAAAACGTTCACCAAGTCGGGCATCTTGACGCTTGGCGTCGTCTGCAATTTTCGCTAAGCATTTACAATCAGAAAAACGTTAAGGGCATCAAGAAGGAAACATTCGCCAAAGTGTTGAGTGCGGAAAAGATTTCACAAATCAAGTGGGCTTTTCACGAGTGATTTGTTTTGAACATCGGAACGTAAATATTTGGTTCCGACAACGGCGCAAATTTGGTTGTGCAATTTCATATTCGGTGTCATTACGTTAAGTTTTTCTTAAAACGGTCGTAGCTTGTTGTATAATCAATAAGTATAAAAGGAAGTAAGACCTTTAGCCTAAAAATATGAATATCGAATTGACCGAAAAAAGAAAAGAACTTGATAGCCTTTCGCAAAGAGTTAATCAAGCGCCGATTCCGAAAGCCGAATATTGGGGCGGTGCTGACGTTTGTATTGTATCTCAAAAGCCAGAATCGAAAGGTGGCGGATTTTATCCGGACCCGAGATACGTTGTAACCGAACACGCTGCACAGTTGAGTTGGCTTTTTATCCAATTGAAAAGTATCTTCATAGGTTTAATCGACGGCATAAGCAAAATTGAGTTTTACGGTCGGCTGGCAAATGCTGCGTTGCGCTATCAAGACAAAAACGAAGGAAACGAAAATCAGAAAGATTTGCTATTTGCTGTTTTGCGTGAAGCGTATGGAATGCTTGACGAAATGGAAGAAGGCGAATTTGAAAATCTGACTTTTGTGGTCGGAAACTCAATAGCGAACGATTCAATCGAACCCGCCGAAGGTCGGGGGTATATTAGCGTAGATGAAACTAGAAAATTCTTTGCCGAAAGAGGGCTTGAAATATGATGCTGAATCTTGCCTAAACCGTGCGCGATTTCCTTGCCGTCCTACATGCGAAGCCCTACATCCGAAGCAATGAAACTTTTCGAACTTCAATCTCAAACATTTCCATACGAAGAATAATAACTTACAGACTATCCCAATTATAGATGCATTGATTCAGTTGAATTTCGAGCTTGTAATAAGCGTCGTCGGTAATCGAGACGTTGACGAAGTTTATCGGCAGTTGTTGAGGTCAACGGAAGGCATAACAATTCTGCTATGTAAGAAACAGTCAAACATAGAATCCCCTCATTCCGCCACGTCTTGTTTGAATGTGGCGGATTACTTCGTTAATTACGTCGGATGGCAATGATTATATATGGAAATGACATTTTGCTCTTATATGTTATGCAAAGTTTCTGGAAGTAGTGAATATCATGTCGAAAATTGATTAAAAATAGCGTCTCAAAGCGTATTCAAACCGTGCGTTCAATCGTCGATAATTCGAGGGTTTCAGTATTCGCTATTTTCTTATCGCACCGTCGGCGCAGTTTTTACACATTTATAAGGACGAATATGGTGGTAAGAGATAATAGGACGCCCCCAACTACCTCGCGCGTTTGAAACTACCTTATAGTTTTGATGTTGGCGTTACTTCAAAGGCAAGGCATCGGTGTTGATAAAATCACGCAGCTTTATTCTCAAAAGATTTTTATTCTTAACGCCGTTAATAATCATAAAAGCCTTGCCATCGGGCGTGGGTTGGACTTGAAGCGGAGGCTGCCAGATGTTGCCGCCGTCTGTGGAAATCTGCCCGATGTAATCGAGTCCGGTTCCGGTAATCTTGCATTCTTCGCCCTTACAATTTATCAATTCAATCTTCGGTATTCTAACGAATGTTTGCCTAATCGGATACCAGTTAGATGCACCTCTTTGTCTGTCGTTTATCCTAAACTGAAGCCTTCTATCGGCTAGAAATTGTTGTTGATTAGCAAGTATTTGAAAGTTGATTCTGAGATTGAAGGAATCTAGAACCTCAAACGAAGCTTGTGGAAGTTGACTCGGATCAACCTGTCCGTTTTCAATACGTGTTTCGATTGTGATGTTCTCCCTTGCGAAAGAATAATCGGCAAGCGTTGATTTAACGGCTACTGAAAGCCGATCTGTATCAATTGAAACAACCGGATAATCTTTCAAATCAAAGCCATTTGTGTTCAGGTTTTGATCAATCGGCAAAGCTTCAATCTCATTTTGTTCATTTGTCTCGATAGCCGGTCTTGCACGCAAAACGTCAAACTTGTCGGGATATTCAAACTCGCGTCCGCCTTCGAGAAGAAGTTTTAGTTCGATATTGTTTGTGAGAATCCGGTCGGAAGGATTTTGCATGATGAACAAACGTGAAGCTTGATTCTGCATTTGATTTTGGTTATTCATATCCGGCGCAGCTTGCAACCCGTTCGCCATAAGCAACCTTATTTGTTCGAGACGTTCGCCTTCAATTGTAATTCGGCTATCACCGCGATAAGCCTTTACACTTCTAATCATAGGCGGCGGGGGATAGAGCATAATTTGTTTTGACTGCGGCATTTGATCATTGCCGTAAGCGCGGAATTCGAGCTGACCTTGTCCGGGTTGAAAGTAAGATGTATCGATCTCAAATGAGGCTTCGGTCCCCGATTCATTAAATATCAGCGGATTGGAAGAAGCATTAGCGGCAAACGTAAACTCGCCTCCGAATGAGGGTTTATACGTAACAGCTTGCAAACAACGGCAGCTGCCTTGTGTGTTTCTTACAACAAGTTTTCGCTTTCCGCCGATTGAGAATTCTTTCTGAGCTTCAGGATCTATTTCCCAATCTCCGCCGCCTGCAAGTGGAACAGGAAACTCCTCACTTTCCAAGCGATTAAATCCGCGCATTGCAATAATCTTACCAATGAGCGTCATACGCACCTTTGGCATCGCCTGCAGATCTTGCGGATTGATTGTAAATGCCCAGCCTTGAAGCCCTTGGTTCTTCTGCAAGCGAAACTCTTTTGTAAAACCGTTGTCTGCACTCATTATCAGTTTGAAGTCTCTTGCAAACTCATCCCGAAGCCAGTCATATGAAAGGTCGGTGTTCTTTAAAATGTTCATTCCGTTGTGCAGACATGGTTCGAGCAGCTTTGGTACAGGAAGCCCTATCACATCCGGGTCGGCTTCAGGCTGCCAATTGTGCACCACAATCGGAAATGCCGTAACATAGTCGTTGTTGGTTGGAGGCTTTTCGGCATAGATTGAGATCTTTTGTTGTAAAGGAAGATTCGATTGATTTTGATCACCATACGAACTGTAGCCTCCGTATATGCTTTGATCATCCTTAGCTTGCACGAGCGTAGGCACAACTCGCAAAGGAGTCTTTTGCATAACCTTTATGATCAGATCAGCCGCAAGTGCCGCGACGTTTATCCAGTAAGCAAGCTGCGGATATTTCTGTACAAGCCGAGTGGCGGCAACCAATCCGCCCTGCTGTAGAAGTCTTCCTACGCTAAAATCAAAATCTTCCAAACGCACATTCTTTGCGACACACTGCGCCCGCGTTACAAAATCATTTGAGTTACTTCCGTAATATGAACTTGAACTGCCATTCTGCCAGCACGTGGGAAGGGCGATATTAAAACTCTGCGCAAGGCGCTCAACCGCCTGATTCTGCATAAACTGCATACTCATTTGGCTACCATAGGGAGAATATCCACCGTAAACGCCATATCCGCCAAATTGGTTATAAGCAAAAGGACTTTGATTGATCACCTGCTGTAATTGATTAAGAAAGGTGCCGATTTGGGCATAAGCACCCGCGATTTCCAGAGTCTTTTCGCCGATCTTTGAGATTTCGGCGTAGTTTTTGTTAATTAACTTTCGTATTTTCTTGCGGTACTTCTGTTTTGGATAGAGGAAGAAAACGGGCTGAGAATCGAAAGGCACGGTAAAAAGATATTCACGATACCAACCATCGCGACGAAAGTTGATCTCATTCGAAACCGAATCCTCCGCATTCTCATTCCGCGCCTTGTTTACATAAGCAACAACCAAAGTCCAATCCCAATAGCTCTCATCCGGCTTAATTCCATTTACCGCTTCCTCAAGCATACGCAAATGACTTATATCGTCTTTTCGAACACGAGGAACAAGCGAAATCGGTAGCGCAGTTTCGCCCGCGCGCTCGACCGAAATATCAAACCTTGCCACCTCTTGCTGAAACGCACTCTTGCGAATAAAGTTTGCAGATATATTGCCCTGCTGAACGTTTGTATATAATTGCGCATGGCAAACAAAAACGTTTAGATAAGCAAAAATGAATAAAGGTAAAAGTCGGCAGTAAGTGAAAACTCGCATCTATTTTCTCCTCTAGCGGTGGGATAACAGGCATTGAAGAAAAGTTTTATGGCTGTTATCGGAAAAACTGTAAAATAAAATAACGATTTATTTACTTGTCTTCGACAACAAAGATGCGCTATATTGCTTACGGCTTATGTAGCAATCAAACGCACTATTCGTGCCGAAGGTTCTATATAAAGAAGAAGGTTCGGTTGTCGTAAAGATGACCGGACTTTTTTCTTTTACAAAAACAAATATCGCAAGTTGGAAAAACTAAGTCAATTTTTAACCGCAGAAAAAGTAAAACTCAAAAGACAAACCAAATGTAGTTAGACGGCTAAGATTACATGTGAGTTAAAGAGAAGTTATTGAATAGAAATAAACTTAAGGCAAATGCTATTGAGAATTATAGGCATCAAAATTAAAAGGTATTTCAAAGCAAATAAAAACCGTCAAGAAATAAAAACAGCAAAAAAGCTTGCCAACAGAAAATCATTCGTGTAGCGTGAATTCATCAGCGAACCAGCAAGAACTTCTAAGAAACCACAGATGGATTTCTGTAGTCTTGAAGAGCAGACGAATTAGCTGTTAAGAAGTTAGCGGGAAAAATGAAAAGAAATTAGTTGCTCACAAAACATCACCATCATTCAGCCGTCAAAGCTAGTGAAATGTTTTTTTTCAACAATAAATAACTCAGATTTCCCAATCTCGAATAAACAAGAGCATTTACAGAAAGTTTAAAAGTAAGCGTTAAAGGATATTTTTAAATAAAGAATTTTCCGATAAGGAGAAAGTAAATTCTTCGGTGTGAAGAGTGTTTTGATTGCTGCATAAGCCATCCAGCCAAATCAAATCAATCAATCCGAAGTCAACAATCAAACAAAAACTTGAATACAGATAGCCTGTAGTATCGAGTTGTTTTACGAAAATGCGTTCGCAGTGAAAGATGTATAGTCCATTTCATTTATCGCAGCAATAGGGTATATATGATTAAACAAACAATCACAAATTTATTTAGAAATAAGGTTCAGATAGGTGCTGCAACGGGGTTGACATTATTGTTAACACTCGGCTTATTCGCACAGCTTGGTTGGATTCCGCATACCGACAAAGAATCGGGCGATAGAATTGGCTGGTTTGGGCAAAAGATTGCAAAAGGAAGCCCATCCAGCAATTGGAATCCTTTTCCTCAACCCGAACCGCCTTTTGTACCAACGCTTTCAAAAGAATACATCTACGCCGGAGATCGTATGTTGGCAGTTGAAGATTACGCGCAACCTACGCCGACCATTACGCCAACACCGACTCCCGGCGGCGGCGGAACGCCAACTCCAACCGCGACGCCGACACCGACACCAACTCCGGCACAAGAAACTTACCACGTTTCTTATTTGGGAGTTTCGGGTTCATACATTCAGGTGAGCTGGAGTCGCTCCGTAAACCGTCCGTTCGGCGATAAAATAATAATTACATTACCCAACGATACGACAGAACTCGGAAGGGTGTTCTTAGAAACCGGCACTTCGGGAACTGCAAATTTTAGAAGCTCCCGTCTCGGACATGGAAATTACAAACTCAGGTATATGAAGTCAAATTCGGGAACATTTACAGAAACAGCATCAGCCAGTTTTTATTACTAAATGATGTAGAAACGTAATCATGAACAATATTAAAACTAGGCGAGAAAACTCAGTTAGGACAAAGGTGGATCAAATGAAATCAAGAACATTCGGTGTGAAGTTGCAAAAAGGAAAATTAACAAAAAGAATCTTTTCTGTTTTTCTGAAGATAAACATGATTCTGCTTTTTGCAAGTTCATCATTGTTGGCTCAAGACAATGTTGCAGAGCGAAATTATAATCCGGGAGTGCCTTATTCAGTCTCTGATATTGAAATGATAAATGAAACGAACGGCAATTTGATGTTCAATTTTGATTTCGGACAGGTTAATGGACGTGGAACAGCAGCGGCAGGCTTTTCTTTAAAATATAATTCTAAGCTCTACGAATCCCATCAAATGAACACGCTTGATTCGAGCGGGCAACCGGCTGACCAATTGTTTTTACGTGCAAGCCAAGAAGGCGGTTGGAAATATGAAGATGGCTATCGAATAAGAGTAATAAGTCGAAATGATGAGATGGATTCGCCACTTCAAATAGGTGGTGACTGCAATCCACCTAACTATGACGCGGTCTATTTATGGAAAGTAGTAATGTATTTCCCGGATGGCTCCCAGCACGAATTTCGTCCAACAGGTTATTCAGATACCATTCAAAATTCCGGTGGAACTACTATTTATAACGGAAACGGTTTCTTTAATATAAGCACCAATGGGACAATTCGTAATTGAGTTATAACCGAAAGTGGTGTATGGGATGACTTGAAAAAAGGCGGCGTATCCGGTTATTTAAAGTTGAAAGACTAAAAAAACAAGGTAAGGAGGATACGCCACGTGAAAGATAGTAACGTTATTTCGATAGAAGAGCGAGGGAGTTTCGCTGATCCATTGACAGAGCTTTTAAGGGAGGGAGCCGGAAGGCTGATAAAGGCGGCGGTTGAAGCGGAGCTTGAGGGATTTATGGAGCAGTTTCGGAGTG
>JBKEBT010000030.1:0-10812 GCA_047973305.1 Pyrinomonadaceae bacterium | reverse complement strand
GCGAAGCATTATTGCCCGAAAAACTTGCCGGCAAAAAATACTTTAAGAAAGGAAATTGATTGATTTGATCAACTCCGCATATATATTGTGAAAATGTTAAATTCATTTAAATATTCGCTGCCGCAGGATTTGGAATCTGCCTTGCGAAATCAGCGTGAAGACTGGAAGAACGACAAAAAGATTGCAAGAATCTGGAACAAAGATGCCTCGGTTTGGACTGAAACCGGCGAAGAAAATTGGCTCGGCTGGTTGGACGTTATTGAAAAAGAAATTGGTGAACCGGAAAAATACGCGGCAATTAAAAGCGATGCAAAAGAATTTGAATATCTAGTGCTTTTGGGAATGGGCGGTTCATCACTTTGCCCTGAAGTTCTTTCGAAAACGTTTGGTAAAACACATTTTCATATTCTCGATTCCACCGATCCCCAACAGATCAAAACACTTACAGCAAAAATTGAAGTTGAAAAAACACTTTTTTTTGTTTCCAGCAAGAGCGGTTCTACTTTGGAACCGAATATTTTCAAACAATATTTTTACAAATTGGTTTCTGACAAAATTGGCGCGGAAAAAGCTGCAAAGCGTTTCGTTGCCATAACGGATCCGAATTCCAAGCTTGAAAAAATTGCGAACGATGAGGGATTTCTGCACGTATTCCATGGCGTACCCGAAATTGGCGGCAGATTTTCGGCGCTTTCGGCGTTTGGAATGATTCCCGGCGCGGCAATGGGTGTCGATTCCTTTGAGATTCTAAAACGTGCCGCGTTCATGGCAGAGGCGTGTAAGGCTGACAACCCGATAGAAAACCCGGGTGCGCTACTTGGGTTGATTCTGGGAATCGCACAACGGGCGGGCAGGGATAAATTAACGTTCATAACTTCGCCGGAAATTAATGATCTTGGCGCATGGCTTGAGCAGTTAACCGCTGAAAGCACAGGAAAAGACGGTGTTTCTATAATTCCGATTGACCGCGAAGAAATTCTTACCGCAAAAGATTACGATGATGATCGCGTTCTTGCATATATAAAGTTGGAAGGTTCGCGAGATCAGATTATAGATGAAAAAATCGCCTCGCTTGAAGGCAAAATGCCGATTATCAAGATTACTCTAAATGAGCTTGAAGACATCGGACAAGAATTTTTTCGTTGGGAATTCGCCATCGCCGTTGCCGGTTCCGTTATGGAAATAAATCCGTTTAACCAGCCGGATGTAGAAGCGGCTAAAGTTGAAGCGCGAAAACTTACCGATACTTACGAGGAAACGGGTTCGCTTCCTGAAGAAACGCCGTTTTATGAAGAAGGTGGAATAAAACTGTTCACAAGCGCGGAATATGCCGAATCGTTGGATTCGCTTGTACGCGAAAATCGTTCGCTTGCTCGCTATCTTGATTCGCACATCAATCACATTCAGGAATACGATTATTTTGCGATTCTTGCTTATCTCGAAATGAATGAGGCACACGAAAATTCGCTTACAAAGATTCGCGATAAAGTTCTAAAACGCGAACTTTGTGCAACGTGCCTTGGGTTTGGTCCAAGATTTTTGCACTCAACCGGACAGGCGTATAAGGGCGGGGCAAACAATGGCGTATTTTTACAGATAACAGCGAATGACGAATCAGACCAAATGGTTCCGGGGCAATTTTATACCTTTGGCGTGGTTAAATCCGCACAGGCACGCGGAGATTTTCAAGTATTACTGGAGAGGGGAAGAAGGGCGCTTCGTATTCATATCGAGGCTGATGTGGCAGGCGAATTGGAAAGAATTTATTCGCTTATTTCTTAGCTACAACCGAACCGGCGTTTGGCGTCCTTTTAAATTTTAGACATTTTAATTGGGAGAACTATGACTATAAAACGATACACAAAACAACTGGCGGCGTTCAGTTTTGCGGCAATATTTTTGTTTTCACAAATTGCTGTTGCACGCCCGCAATTAAAACTGCCGCCCGTTCGGCAAGACGATAAAAAGGTAGCGCTACCGCCTGCAAACTATGTACGTTCAAGAAATGTGGACATCAAAAATATTTTGATTGATTTGCGCTTCGATTGGAACAAAGAGCAGGCAATCGGAACTGCAACCATTACGCTTGCGCCATTTAAAGATTTAAACGCCTTTACGCTTGATGCGGCGGAAATGAAAATTAACGAAGTAAAACTTTCCGATGGCAAACCGCTTGGCTTTGATTATGAAGGCGGAAGCGCGGACAACAATTTGAAAATAAATCTGCCAAGAGTTTATAAAGCCGGCGAAGATTTAACCGTTTCAATTTCATACGCCACGCATTATGTAAATAGCGCGGAAGGCGATACCGCAATCGGAGCTTTCGGGCGCGGAATTCGCTTTATTAAGCCAACAAAGAACGAACCGAACAAGCCTTATCAAATTTGGTCACAAGGTGAATCTGAATTTAATCGCTATTGGTTCCCTTCTTACGATTCCCCAAATGATTTTCGCACAACAGAACTACGCGCCACCGTTGATAAAAAATACACGGTAATTTCAAACGGCAAACTCGATTCCGTAAAGGACAACAAGGATGGCACGCACACTTTTGATTGGAAGATGGATATACCATATTCAAATTACCTAACTTCAATAGTTGTTGGCGAATATAAGCAGATAAAAAACGGCGAATATGCCGGCGTTCCGGTTTATGCTTACGGATATCCTTCTGAAGAAAAAGAAGTTGCGGAAACAACCAAGCGTATGCCGGATATGATTAAGTTTTTCTCTGAAATCCTGGGCGTAAAATATGCTTATCCTAAATATTCACAGGCAATGGTTGAGGACTTTGGTGGCGGAATGGAAAACATTTCGGCTACAACGCAAATCGAAGAAATGATTCACGACAGCCGCGAACTGCTTGATGAAGATTCCGATTCTCTTCAATCGCATGAGCTGGCGCACCAATGGTTTGGTGATTACGTAACCACCCGCGATTGGGGACAAATTTGGCTGAATGAAAGTTTCGCTACATATTTTCAAGCGCTTTGGGATAAGAATTATAAAGGCGAAGACTATTTCTTGCTGGAAGATGTAAAAGGCAATCAAGATTCCACAATTCGAACTTGGAACCGCGGAAGCAGACGCCCGATTGTTACCAGAAATTACGCAAACAAAGATGCAATGTTTGATACCTATGCTTATCCGGCAGGCGGCGCGGTGCTTCATATGCTTCGCAAACAGCTTGGCGATCAGTTGTTTTTCAAAGCGCTCAACCATTATTTGACGCAAAATGCGCATCAACCGGTTTCAACTGAAGATTTGCGAATCGCATTTGAAGAAGCAACCGGGCAATCAATGGATTTGTTCTTTAATCAGTGGCTGTACACGATGGGACATCCGATTTTTGAGGTTACAAAATCCTATGATGCCGCAAAGAAAAAGCTGACGTTAAATGTAAAACAAACGCAAAAATTAGACACGAATAATGAATATCCGCAAACCGAACTTTTTTCGACGTTTGTTGATGTT
The DNA here is from genome assembly GCA_047973305.1 of Pyrinomonadaceae bacterium. Classification (GTDB taxonomy): domain Bacteria; phylum Acidobacteriota; class Blastocatellia; order Pyrinomonadales; family Pyrinomonadaceae; genus Aridibacter. The sequence goes on along the minus strand of JBKEBT010000030.1, from coordinate 7,338 downwards.
GAAATTGATGGAAACGTTCAGCGCGTATGGATTAAGCCACAACGCGAAAATGTGTTTGAGTTTGATTCGCCAACGGCGCCAAAGCTGGTAAATTTTGATTACCAAGGCACACTGCTGAAAGAACTTACGTTTGAAAAGCCAACAGATGAACTTATTTACCAAGCTCAAAACGACAAAGATGTAATCGGAAGAGATTGGGCAATTGATGAACTCTTAAAAAAAGCCAAGAATGGCGGTGACAATTCCGCTATCGTTACTGCGCTTTTGGCAGTTGCAAAAACTGATACGGTTTATCAAATAAGAAGATCTGCTCTTTCGACCGCGGTAAAAATTCAAGGCGATACGCCAAACACGGCAGTGGTTGAAACGGCAAAAACACTTGTAAGTGATGCAAAATCGCTTGTTCGTGCCGATGCGATCAGAGTACTTGGCGAAACTAATAACAAAGAATTTTTGCCAATCTACAAGAAAGGCTTAACTGACCCGAGTTACACGGTAATTGGCGCGGCGGCGGCGGCTTTGGCAAAAACCGGCGATCCGAATGCGTTCGAAATTCTTTCACAGCTCGCAAATCAAGAATCTTGGCACGGACGCATTCGTAGTGCCGCTTTACGCGGAATTGCCGAATTGCACGACAAACGCGCCGTTGATTTGGCGCTTAAATACGCTACGGACAAAAACCAATATGGCGATGTAAGAATTATATCGTTGAACGTACTTGGCGAAGTTGGCAAAGGCGATTCACGCGTGTTTCCTGTGATGTTTGATCAACTTAAGGTAGCCGTAGATGAAAGCGATTTGCGCGGAGTCTTCGGTATTCTGCAAGGCATCGCACGCTTGGGCGATCCGCGCGGAAAAGAGGCTTTTGATTTGCTCAGTGAAAAATACAAGGATAATCCGAGTTATTTGGGTTTCGTAAAGCAAATCGAGGCAATGTTTAACAAATCTCTAAACGAAAAGTAGTAAACAAAAAAAGCGGGTTGCAAATTGCAGCCCGCAAATTATTTTAGACGAAAAGGATTGTTAGATTATCGCATAGACCACGATAAAAACGACAAACACAAACAAAATAAAATTAAAAATCGTTCTAAACATTATGTGCCAACCGATTTGAATTGTTCCACACATTTCGGAGCGCAAAAACGTGGGTTTCCACAGTGCTAAATTTCTTATTTGGCAGTTTCGCTTGAAACCTCTTCCAACAACATCGGCTTTAACGCCCTATAAACATTTTCCGTCATAATCTTTTCCCCTTCCGCGTTCGGGTGGATTCCATCTGCTTGATTCAGCTTAGGGTTTAGCGCAACGCCTTCGAGAATAAACGGTAAAAACTTCAGCCCATATTTTTTCGCCAAATCCGGATAAACGGCGATAAATTCTTCTTGATATTGTTTTCCCATTGTGTCGGGCGCAAGCATTCCGCAAAGTAAAACAATAACGCCCTTCGCCTGCGCCTTTTTTATTATTGCCTCAAGATTAAACCGCATTTGCGCCACCGGAATGCCTCGTAAAAGATCGTTCGCGCCAAGTTCTAAAATCATTACCGAAACATTTTCTTCATCTAACACCCAATCTACGCGCTCCAGCCCGCCCAAAGTTGTGTCGCCTGAAACTCCTGCGTTTATAACCTGAAATTTGAGTCCATCCGAATCCAACTTCTTTTGAAGCAAAAAGGGATAAGATTCATCCTCTGCTAATCCAAAGCCTGCTGTCAGGCTGTCGCCAAAAGCGATCAGCTTCGGGCGTGAATCGCCTACTTCCGGCGTGACAAACGGCTTATTGTTTCGCGGTTTAACCGTTGTATCCCCTGCATCACGGCATCCGGAAAGAGTCGCTGCTACTATAAAAACCACTACGTAAATTGCTTTCATAAGATATATTATCGAACCGAATTAACCTTCCGAATTCAATCAAACAGTCATTTGCGGTAAAATTACTTACACTATTTTTTAGCCCAAGGCGAAAAAAAACAAATGACCAAATGAACTTTCAAAGATGATAAAAATCGAAAATCTTTCGAAAAAAGTAATGTCCGGCAGCGAAGAGCTCATAATTCTGGATGATGTTTCAATCGAAATCCCGAACGGTGAATTTGTTGCAATTACCGGAGCTTCCGGCAGTGGAAAATCAACATTGCTCGGTTTAATAGCCGGACTTGACGAACCTTCCGCCGGAAAAATTACCATTGACGACGAAATCGTAACTGCGATGAACGAAGATCAGCTCGCCGCGCTTCGAAGTAAGAAAATCGGTTTTATATTTCAATCGTTTCATCTTATACAGTCACTTACCGCACGTGAAAACATCCTGATTCCGATGGAAATTATCGATGCGCCCGATGCTGAAACACGCGCCGACGAATTGCTTGAAAAAATTGAATTAACAAACCGCGGTCACCACTACCCATCAGAATTGAGCGGCGGTGAGCAGCAAAGAATCGCGATTGCGCGTGCGATTGCTAACGACCCAATCATAATTTTGGCTGATGAACCAACCGGAAATCTTGATTCAAAAACAGGCGCACACATTTTTGAATTAATGACGCACCTTCATTCCCAAAGCAATGTCACGCTTGTATTGGTTACGCACGATGCCGACCTCGCTGACCGTGCACAGCGCAGAATACATTTGCAAGACGGAAAAATAGCGGACGTATAAGCAAATGAAATTTATCCTAAGGCTTACAACCCGTGAAATTCGTTCGTCGTGGCGACGGCTATTATTCTTTTTTCTGTGCATTTCAATCGGTACGGGTTCGATTATCGCAATTCGTTCAATAATCGCTAACGCCGGTAACGCTATCGGCGGCGACGCCCGTGCCCTTTTAACCGCTGATATACGAATCCGTTCCACAAATCCGCTTTCGCCAAAGGAACTTTCCGTTATTACGCGTGATGCAGACGATGCAGGAATTGTGGATGCGGAAAATGAATTTCTGGAAACAAGCGCGATGGCGCGAAACGCCGGCGATCCTGATGGAGCCGTAAAATTTGTTTCGATTCGCGGAATTGAACCGCCTTTTCCTCTAGTGGGAAACTTTGTGTTAACGCACGGTAAATTCGAATTTGATTTGCTTAAGAATGGAGGCGCGGTTGTAGCAGCTGTTTTGTTGCAGGAACTAAACCTGAAAATCGGCGACAAATTCTTAATCGGCGATCGTGCTTTTACCGTTAATGCCGCATTTGATGAAGAGCCCGGCGGAACGGGCGGGTTGCAGCTTGGTGCGCGCGTTTACGTAGAAAAAAAACAGCTTGAAGATCTCGACCTCTTAAGAAATCGAAGCCGCGTAACGCATAACCTACTTTTGCGAACCACATCAAACCCTACAGCACTTACAAACAAATTGCGTGAAGATTTGAAAGATACGCCTATTCGTATTCAAAACTATCGCGAATCTCAAGAAAGGCTCAATGACCAGTTTTCACGAATCGAAAACTACCTTTCGTTGACAGGTTTGCTGATTCTTGTGCTGGGCGGAATCGGCGTTTGGAACGTTGCACGCGTCTTTGTTGAACAAAAGCGCAGTTCGGTGGCAATCTTAAAATGCCTTGGGGCAAGCGGCGAAAGAATTGTTTTGGTTTACACCTTGCAAATATTGATTCTTGGTTTTCTTGGCAGCCTATTTGGATATGTCTTGGCGCAGGCTTCCCTTTGGCTTATTTCCGCGCGGTTTGGTGCTTTGCTGCCAAACACCATGAGCTATAACGTTTCCGCGAAAAATATGGCGCAGGGTCTAATTTTAGGCGTTTTGATTTCGTTCTTGTTTTCAATTTTGCCGTTGCTGCAAATTCGTAACATAAAACCTAGCCTTTTGCTACGCGATGAAAACAACACAAACCTAAAAAAGCTAGATAAGGTAAAATGGGCGTTCGGGTTTGCTTCGATAGTGATTTTATTAGGTTTGGCAGTGTGGCAATCCGGTTCGGTTCAGGTTGGGGCTTTTTTTCTTGGGGGTTTGGCATTGGTTTCGGCTGCGCTGTATCTTATTGCGCGAATTTTAACCACGGCACTCCGAAGCATAAAACATTTCGGTAATTTTTCACTTTCGCAGGCAATAAATTCGCTTTATCGCCCCGGAAATCAAACCCGCGTAATTTTACTTGCGGTGGGGCTGGGAACTTTTGTTGTCTTGAGCGTGCAAATGCTTCAAACAAATCTTGTACGGGAATTTGATCTTTCAAATAACAACAAACTTCCAAGCCTGTTTTTTATAGATATTCAACCAAGCCAAGTGCGCAACTTCGAAAGAATAGTAACAAAAGAAACCGGCGAAGAACCGGAACTTATTCCGACAGTTAGGGCGCGAATAGCTTATGTAAACGGAAAACCAATAAATTTTAACGACAAAGAAATAAAACGCGAACAAGGAAGAATAGGGCGCGAATTCACGCTTACATATCGAAATTTGCTGGAAAGTAACGAATCCGTAATCGAAGGCGAATGGTGGAGCGCTGCCCCCGCAAAATATCCTGAAGTTTCCGTTGAAGAAGAAATGGCGCGCGATTTGAAAGTGGAATCGGGCGACACAATAACTTTTGAAATTTCCGGAAGATTATTGACTGCACAGGTTGCCGGCATCAGAAAAATCGATCTCAAAAACACCAGAACCGTTTTTATATTTGTCTTTCGTCCGGGCGTGCTTGAGGATGCACCACAAACGTATGCGGCAAATCTAATTAGAAGAATGCCCGCAACCAAGCGGCAACAGCTTCAACGAAATCTGATTGATGATTTTCCGAACATACAGATATTCGACGTCGCAGAGATTGTAAAAGTATTTCAAAACCTGGTTGAAAATTTTGCGCTCGCGGTTTCTTTTATTGGTGGTTTTGTAATGCTAACAGGAATATTGATTTTGGTGGGTTCGGTTGCACTAACTCGTTCGCAACGAATTTATGAAAACGCCATCCTTAAAACTCTCGGTGCATCACGTTTTTCCTTGCTTGCAATCTTGTTGAGTGAATATGGATTATTGGGAATGTTGGCAGGTTTTATCGGAAGTGTGTTTGCGATACTTTTAACCTGGGCGGTTTCAGTTTATGTTCTTGATATAGAATGGAATCTTGATTTGTTCACGCCAATTATCGGAACGATTCTTACAATGCTGATTGTGCTATTGGTGGGCACCGCAGCAAGTTTCGGTTTAATCTTTAGAAAACCGCTCGCAACACTTCGTGCGGGATAGCTTTAGCCGAACATATTTAGCGAATCTACCTGTAACGGCGCAAACGGGTGTTTTGCAAGCACAGCGCGCATATTTATTTGCCCAAGAAGCGTTTCGGCATAGGCACCGAAGCGGTGCAGAATCGGCACAATATCCTTCTTATCTTTTGTTAGCATTATTTCTTCAATAAAACGTTCAACAGTTTCAATATCTTTGTAAAAAATGTAGCCCAAAGAACTTTCGACAAAATCATTTAGCAATATTCTAAGTGATTCCATAGGATAATTTTCGGAATCGTGCTCAGCCTTTTGCACTTCTTGCAGCACGTTCCAAAGGTCTTGACGCAATTTGATAGATTGCTGTTCTTTTTCACGAAAGCCCGGAAACAAATCACTGCCTTCTACATTTTGATCGATTAATTTTGCAAAGTTTACAAGAGTCAGTTGAAGACTGTCATTCAAAAGATAATAAGAATTTTCAATTTTCGCGACCACCATTGGCACGGCTCGCACCGATATAAGTTCGCGTAATTCCTGATCATAAACCTTTCGCAATTCAATGGATGTGGTATACGCGGCACTATCGAGCGAGCCAAATAATTCGTCGTCTTCATTCGGATAGCGTGAGAGGCGGTTGTTTAGGTAATCCATCATTTCTTTCATCTGATCATGAATGCGCGCAAATATCAGCAACGTGGATTTTATCGGGCGATCTTCACGCAACATTGTTCCGACAACATCCAGCCATTTCAAAATGCGACCGAAATACGGAAGCACCATATTCAAATCAGCCTCAAGTGCAACCGGTATTTGATTGTTCTTTATCAAAGAGGTGATTTCGCGCGGCAAAAAATCGCTAGCTTCACTTTCAGCTACCCTAATCAGTTCTTGAACAACCTCTATCCCTTTAATTTTGTCTGAAAGTGCACTGTTCCATGCCGCCCAATCCTTAAAGCCCAAAGGCTTTGCCCGCAACAACCCGTCACTTATCAAAATAAGCTCGCGTAATGTGCTTGAAAGCTCAAACAACTCTTCGGTGTCGAATTCAACCGCGGAAGAAGCACTTTCCAAGCTACCCAAAAGATTTGCCTCGTCGTTCTTTGAATCTTCCGCCGGGCGCTCCTTTTTTGAAACTATATCGATCAAATCAAATGTGTGTTTTGAGCAAACAAGCAAAACCGAATGGGTTAACGAAAATTCGTGCGACCAATCATGCGTAATATAATTTCGCTTGTGTACGGTGCTGCCGAACAGGTTTAAATAGCTCTCAAGTCCTGAAAACCACAACCCAAGCATAAAAATGGTTTGCTCCGGGCGCAGTTTAGCTTGTGTTTCAACCATGCCGTGCTTCGGAGTTACCGCAACCGTTTCTTGTTTTTCTGATTTTTCGCTAATTGTTCCGGATATACTCAAGGCTTGTCCTCGGGTTATTTGAGACGTGTAACGGAGAATTCCGCTATACTATTTATAACCTATGAACTGCTAATTTTGCAAGGTTTTTTGGCGCATAACAATGTTTTGCGCTTTGGGATTTCAAAGCTTCCCAAGTTATTTTCGAATAATGAAATTGTTAATTGCCACTACAAACAAAGGGAAATTGCGCGAATATCAATCATTGTTGAAAAATCTGCCACTCGAAATCGAATCACTTGTGAAAAAATCATTTATCGAGCCCAAAGAAACCGGATTCACATTCGAAGAAAATGCAAAAATAAAGGCTCGGGAATATGCCAAACAGTTCCAAATGCATGTTTTGGCTGATGATTCCGGTTTGGAAGTTGATGCCTTAAATGGCGCGCCGGGCATCTATTCCGCGCGCTTTGCAGGAGAAAATTCAACCGACGAAACAAATATCGAAAAGATTCTAAACCTTTTACAAGATACTCCGTATGATAAAAGAACGGCGCGGTTTGTTTGCGCCATCGCAATAGCAGCGCCAAATGGCAATATTTTGCAAACTACGATTGGACATTGTTCCGGAATCATAGATAATGTCCGCAAAGGTAAAAATGGATTCGGTTATGATTCGGTGTTCACTCCCAAAGGATTTGATAAGACGTTAGGCGAATTGGATTTTTCTATAAAGGAAATTCTAAGCCATCGAAATAAGGCGTTATTGATATTGCGCCCGTTTTTTAAGGATTATTTCGTTTAACGGCTTGACCAATTGGGCTG
>JBKEBT010000029.1:0-6919 GCA_047973305.1 Pyrinomonadaceae bacterium | reverse complement strand
TTCCTACTTTAAGAATCTATTCCGACTTTAAGAATCTATTCCGACTTTAAGAATATATTCCGACTTTAAGTATCTATTCCGACTTTAAGAATCTATTCCGACTTTAAGAACCTATTCCGACTTTAAGAACCTATTCCGACTTTAAGAACCTATTCCGACTTTAAGAACCTATTCCGACTTTAAGAACCTATTCCGACTTTAAGAATCTATTCCGACTTTAAGAATCTATTCCGACTTTAAGAACCTATTCCGACTTTAAGAACCTATTCCGACTTTAAGAATCTATTCCGACTTTAAGAACCTATTCCGACTCCAAAAATCTATCACGCCTTCAAAGCCCAATCCCAAATCCAAGAATCTTTAACGTCTCCAAAGCCCAATCCCAAATCCAAGAATCTTTAACGTCTCCAAAACTCTATTCCAACTCCAAGAATCTTTGAACCTTCAAAGCCGAATCCCAAATCCAAGAATCTTTAACGCCTCCAAAACTCATTCCCGAATTCAAAAACCTATCCCGTCGTTAAAATACCTTCTGCTACTCAAGAATCTATTCCGAATCCGCAACCCATTTACGATTCGAAAATAATTCGTTTAAAATTCGCGAAACTTCCCTATCGCCAGCAAATTACCGGAACTCTTAAAGCCCATTGGAACCCAAATTTTTCCCACACTCCTTCATTTTTCAATCAAATATTTGCGCAATGCCAAACCGAGGAATTACATAACCGCCTAGTTTGGGCGAAACGCATATTTTTCGTTAGTTATCGCTTGAGTTGTTCTTTCGAACAAAACCCCAACGATTTAAACTTGAAGTTGTTAACATTTGGCTTCCTAAAGTTTTGTTCCGCGCCGCGTTTTAAAACAACTCTATTTCGAAAACAAACGGTGAGTGTTCATTTCCGGCTATAACCTCGTTTTTTCCATTGTTGAGTGCGATTTTTGCGCCCTTGTGGTTCCCACCGATAACTGTTCCGTTTACGATTGTTCCCAAATAGCTACCGCGATCTTCAACGTAAACTGCGTTACTTGCTTTTGTTATTGCAAAATGGTTTCGCGAAACGTTGTACGGGTGCGAATCTTTCAAAAGCAAATCGTTTACTTCCAAAGGATCTCGCGAATGGCTAGTTCTTCTTCCAATTCGAAACGGAAAACGTTCAATTTCGACACCTTCAGGAGGTAATGACAAATCCAACTGATTGTTCGAAGGACGCAATCGAACCCCTGAAAGCTTTACATTCCCTTCCTCAACAACGAATTCTTCGATAGCATCCGATATACGCATATTCATTGCCCGCAGCCTTTCAAAAAACATACCCAGATACTTAAACGCCTCTTCCGGCTTGTTTATTACAAGCTCGATAAATTCATCTCGCGTAATCGCTTTCAGATGTGTTTGTGCCACGGCACGTGCGGTTAAGCTGCGTGGTCTTTCATCCACTAACCCCATTTCGCCAAAAATTTCTCCGTTGGAAACAATTCCCAACCGTATGGGGTTTTCAGGAAAATCGCGCAAAATTTCTACGCTTCCTTCCACTACAAAATATGCGTATTCGCTTGCATCCCCCGCTTTGAAGATAATTTCACCTGCAAAATATGATAAATCGGGCATAGCACCTTTGCTCCCTTTTTTCTTCCATTCTACCAGAGTTTTGCAGACAAATTCCGCATCGTCAAACTTGCAATTTCCCACGTTTACGGGATACTGTTTCATCTATGCGACAAATTTCAAATCCGCCGAACCCCTATGATTCATATTCCGCCGAATTCATCGGAAAGCCACCACCCACCAAGCTTGAAATCTACGAAGAATACGCCACATCTTCAATGATTACAAAGAGTTACGCATCAAATAAACACGGCTACCGGCTAGTAGCAAACTGTTATCGTGGCTGCGTCCACGGCTGCACATATTGTTTTGCGCGCCGCTATCACGAATTTTTGGGTTATGGCGCCGGAACCGATTTTGATACAAAACTTGTTGCAAAGATGAATGCCCCCGAGGTACTTCGCACGGATTTGAAAAAAACGCGCGTAAAAATTCACACACTCGAGTTTTCATTTACAACCGATCCATACTTACCGATAGAAGCCTCATTTTGCCTTACAAAAAAGTGTTTGGAAGTATGCGCAGAATTTCGCGTAAATGTTCAGGTGATTACAAAAGCCCCGTTGGTAACGCGTGATTTGCATTTGTTAAAGAAATTGAACGCAACTGTTTTCTTTTCAATTCCGTTCCTGACAAAAGAAAGCTCAAATCCGTTTGAACCTTACGCACCCGTGCCGGAAGCTCGCTTTCGCGCAATGCAGAAACTTGCAAATGAAGGTGTTAAAGTTGGAATCGCACTTGCACCAATCATTTTGGGATACAATGATTCTGAGATTCCGGCGTTGCTGAAAAGGGCGAAAGAATGTGGAGCTTCTCTTTGTTTTATGTCAAATTTACATATCGATTCAGATTCAATTGAAAACTACTTTCGAAAGAATCTCGAAGAAAAGCTGCCCACAAAATCAGAAAAGATTATAAACCACATCAGGCGTGAAAAAGATGGAAACATTCAACATCGAAATTATCAAGAACGGATTGCCGGAAAAACCGAACGTTGGAAGATTGCACGTGAAGTGTTTGAGCTATACCGGCGCAAATATGGCTTTGAAGATGTATTTGATGAAAGCAAAACCGCTGATAAAAATTCGTTGAAACCAACATTACCGATTCAACCAAAACTTTTTTAGAAACATGGAGCAAAATAATGAACGAAAGAATAGAAGTATTCAAACAAATGATAGCCGCGGAAGCGAATAATGGATCTGCGATGTTTGGGTTGGCAAATGAATATGTAAAGGCGAATGAATTTGAATTGGCGATTCCTGTTTTGGAAGATTATCTTGCACTTGGCACCGATGAAGGCGCGGCATACGGAATGCTTGCGCGTTGTTATTTGGAAACTTCAGAAACCGAAAAGGCGTTTGCTGCGTATGAAAAAGGAATTGAAGTTTCATTGCGAAACGGACATCCATCGATGGCTGAAACGTATAAATTCGCCATTGAAAACGAAATCTAACAAACTCCCCAAAAAGAGATTATGAAATCGAAATTTATCACTAATTCCGCAATCGGAATCTTCCTATTAGTGTTTCCGTTATTGTTCGGAACCGAACTGTTTGCACAGCGTACGCTCGGCGTACGCCCGACAAATTCCGGCGGGGTACCAACGTACGAACAAGCCGCCTATGATGTTCAGTATTACGATATTTCAATTGAAGTTTTTCCGAAAGAAAAATCGATTTCAGGTAATGTAGTTGTAGGGGCAAAAATCGTGCAACCGCTAAACGTAATAGTGCTGGATTTAGACGAACCGTTTTCGGTTTCGCGTGTCGAACTATTGGTTGGCGAATCGAATGTTAATGACGATTCAAAACTTAACAAAGCAACACAATTTACGCCGCTAAAATTCGAAAGAACGCCAACGCAACTTTTTGCATATTTACCAAAAACTTATCAGCCCGGTGAAGATGTTTCGATTTCAATAAAATATGAAGGAACTCCGCGTGTTGCCCCACACCCGCCTTGGATTGGTGGTTTTATGTGGGAAAAAACTGGAGATGGCTCTGATTGGATTGCCACTGCGGTTCAAAATGATGGTGCCGATTTGATGTTTCCGGTAAAGGACATTCCTTCAGATAAAGCCGAAAAGGTGCTTATGCACGTAACCGTACCCGAAAATCTATATGCGGCATTGCCCGGAACACTTAAAACCGTGGTTTCAAACCAAAACAAAACAAAAACTTACAACTGGGTTCGCAGCGAACCGATTCCAAATTACGAAATCGTTCTAAATATCGCACCATACAAAATCGTTAAAGATTCGATGAAAAGCGTTGCGGGTGATGAAATTCCGATAGTTTTTTACGTGCTGCCTGAACACGAAAATAAAGCCCGGCAACTTATAAACGACACAAAAACATACGTTAAATTCTTTGAAAAATATTTGGGTCCGTATCCCTTTAGAAGTGAAAAGTTGGGAATTGCTGAAACGCCGCATTTGGGAATGGAACATTCCACAATTATCGCCTACGGAAACAACTTTAAGTACAACAAGAACGGAGTTGATACCTTGATGTTTCACGAACTCGGACACGAATGGTGGGCAAACCTTGTAACCGCTTCAGATTGGCGCGATTTTTGGATTCACGAAGGGTTTCAATCATTTATGGATACGCTTTACGTTGAAGAATTAAAGGGGCGCGAAGCTTATTTAGCCGAAATGAAACAGCGCGCGCGCGCAACCAAGAACAATCAACCAATTGCACCGCGCGACCACAAATATACCTATCAGGTTTATATGGCTGCGCCTGACTATAAAAACAGCGACGGCGATATTTACGGCAAAGGCGCCGTTGTTCTGCACACGCTCAGAAACCTAATAGGCGATGACGCGTTTTTCCGCGCGCTTCGTTTGATGGCGTACCCGCAAAAATCGCTTGAAGCAAAAACCGATGGGTCGCAAGTGCGATTTGTAAACACTGATGATTTTGTAACAATCGCCGAAAACGAATCGGGAATGAAACTCGATTGGTTTTTCGAAGTTTATGCGCGCCGTGCCGCATTGCCCATTTTGAAATATGAACAAGTTGAAGGCACCACCGGAAAAAGCGTGAACTTTACATGGGAAGCACCCGATTCACTTCCGTTTAATATGCCAATTGATGTTTATGTTAACGGAAAAGTAAAACGAATAAAATTTACAAACAACGTTGGAGTGATGCCGATTCAAACAGGCGAGGAATTTCAAATCGACCCCGAAGGGCTGGTATTGAAAAACCTCATAAACCTTAATAAAAATAACCGTCAATTGAATATCGTTCATTGAGAAATATGCGGTTTGTCTCAAATTAAAGTCAACATTTCGGCTTTCGGATGAGTCAAACTAGGTTTCTTAACGAAGTAGAAGATAACTTACGTGCACAATTCATTTAAGCTCAGCGAGATTGTTTAGGAAAATTCTTGGCGATATAGTCCTAATCAAATTCCAATTTTAACTGCTCAGGAAACTCGGTTGAATTTGAAACCGTCGTCAAAAGCGAACGTCCATTGATGACGCGAACCCTCATATCAGAATTTGAAACACAGTTCTTTAGATCAATATTAGACAGTAGAGCTTCGTAAACCGCATTTCGGTTGGTTTCCTTTCCGCCAACGTGATAAAAATGTTCTTTAGTTGAAACATAACAATCTTTCCAAACGGAAAATACATAGTCGTTCGTTCTGTACTTATTACTCAACCAAGTTGAAAGAATGAATTTACAGTTTGAGCTTTTCAATCCGTTATTCAATGTGATTTCTTCTTCTTCTGACCAACTATCGAAATAATCAACGTGTCTTCCTATGTATGGTGGATCTGAATAAACCAAATCCGAATTTCTTAATTCCGATAAGGTTTCTTTAAACTCTTGGTGCCTAAACTCATAATCTCCAAATTCAATGATTTGCGATATGTTCTCGACTTGATTTGTAATTTTAGTAATCAACGCTTGTGCAAATCGGTTTGGCTTTTTACAAAAAGGAACATTGAAACCGCCTTTTTTGTTAAACCTCATCATTCCGTTAAAACACGAGCGACTTAAAAATAGAAAGTCTAAAGAGTTACCAGTATCATTAAATCTATCACGAACAACATAATAATGTTCTCCGTTTGTTTCTAAAAGTTTCTGTCCTTCGTCAATCAAATATTTTCGAACCAATCCGCTTGTTATTTCCTTGTTCTGAATGGCTTTATAAAAGTTGATTAAATGCGGATTACTATCACAAAGCAATGCTTTTTTAGGTCGAATATTAAATGCGACAACACCTGTTCCCATAAACGGTTCAACCCAACGTTCAAATTCAATTTCTTTCACATTTGAAGAAATCCATTCTACAAGTTTGGTTTTGATACCTTGTGATTTTATTGGTGGGACAAATGTTTTCATTTCTTGCTTTTTCGTTTAGGTTGCATTGGATTGATTTTATCCGAACTCATTCCTTTAAATTCAAGAAACTCGGTCAATTTTGTCAGCTTTTTAAAATTTCCAGATTTGTTTGGGTCGGGAACTTTTAGAACACCTTGGTTTATCCAATATTCATCAAACACTTTTTCGCCAAGGTTTTTGAATACGCCATTGCCTTTAAGAATGTCGTCTATAAATTGAATACTTCCAATATTTGCAGTATTTCCACTGCCGCCCTTGTCGCTCGATATTTTCCATTTTTCTTCTGCAAAAAACACAAGGTCTTTAATTACGGAAGTAATTTTGTCCAACTTATTCAGTTGAAAAATTTTTGTTTCGTCAATGTCGGTGGATAAAGCTCTAGTATATAAAATTCCCAAACAAATATGTGAAGTGTATTCGGAATAAGGGAATTGAATATTCTTTGTACTTGTCCTGTTTCTAAAATATTCTCCGTGAGAACCAAGTGTAAATCCGTTACAAAAACCATCATAATCGTCTAATCGGTATGTCGTTTTTATATCAACTGCAAATTTTATTTTTGGATTTTTCTTGTTTACAAACGATAAGTCAGGATACCAATTTTGCATTTCGGCAAGAACTATTTCGTATCCATTTTGGTCAGCAAATTCCTTGAATTTTGGAAACAGTTGAATTTCGAGAATTTTAGAAATTATTTTGGTGTCAGAAGAAATGGTGTAAATGCTCTTTTCTATGTCAATAAAACCTTTTACTCTCCAACCACCAACTTTGTCCGAAACATATTCTGTCAATTCTGTTGAAAAGTCTTTAAGTTTATCTAAAAAGTCTGTTTTTATATCGTTCATTTTAACCATTAGTTTAGACCTAACCACTCAAAACAAAAAGCGTCGATGCTTTTAGAAATATGGAAAAAAAATCATTGGCAGTTTATATACATAAAACACAATTC
>JBKEBT010000028.1:0-30136 GCA_047973305.1 Pyrinomonadaceae bacterium | reverse complement strand
AGGAGAATCAAGCGAATTCATTTGAAACCCTCTAACATAAGGCTTTACAAGCGAATAAGAAGTTGGAAAATACAAAGGAATTCCGGGAACCTTAGTAAGCGCATCCTGTTCGGTAAGAATCAACACCATATCCCCAGTGTTAACTAGAAAGGGATCGTTTGTTTCACCCGTTGGCGCATTATTCGTTTGCGCGGCATTTGAATTGCCCGCCAACTTTGCTTTTTCATCAGTTGTTTTAACACCATTCGGCATCATGTTCGAATTCTTAACTTCATTAGTCTCATACTTTGTGTGCATTATTTCGTGTGAAATTGAGGTCGGTTCAAAAATCGCAATCATATTCGCCGTTTCATCCGCCGTTGGTAAAACGATGTTTCTGCGAATCAGATCGTATGTGCCAGTTTCACGTATATGTTCAATATCGTCGTATTCAACTATGTTTACGTTGGTTTTCACGTTCAATTCGGTTTTCCACATTTCCGCGACTGACTTTGCGATTTTTTCCTGCACGTTGTTTCGGTTTATTACAAGATTTATGACGGGAAAATTTACACCTTCTTCAAAGCCGGCTTGCTTTAGAAGTTCACGCGCCTTTTCCGGATTGTAGGCAAGCGGAGTTTCCGGATTTACGATTGGGAACGGCAAAAATCTTTGCGCGGGTGTGGTTGCGCCACTCATTTCATCTTGCGTTAAACGATCTCTTTGAATCGCAATAGCAAGGGCTTCGCGTACACGTACATCGTTAAATGGTGCTCGCTTCATATTAATTTCATATAAATTCAGCGCGCCGTGCGGAAAGCGATGAAAATCATCATATGGAGTCAAAAGTTTTAGTGCTAGAGGTTGGAAATTGGCGTTTGTTACCGCGTCAATTTCTCCGTTTTTATATGCGCTCAAAGCTTTATCGGCAGATTCGTTCGGCACGAACCGCACACGTTTTATTTTTACGTTTTCTTTATCCCAGTAAGTATTCGAAGCATTCAGCAAAACGCCGTTCCTATCCGTTGAAACAACCGAAAAGGCACCGTTTGTTACAAGGTTTTGTGGTGTTGCCGATGACGCGAATTCTTCGCCATGCCTGAATAATGGACGAAAGATTGTGTGTGCCGCCAAACGGGGAAATTCTTTATCAGGTTGATGAAGGCGAACAACCAGTTCGAATTCTCCGTTTGCTTCAACGCCGAATTTTTCCCGTGCAAATTTTTTTATTTCCGGCATGGGGGTATGCAGCGGGCTCGGCATTGGCGTTGCCAAATTTTGCGCACCTTTTTCTACGGGTGTTTGAGAGGGTGCTGTTTTTACTGAAACATTGTCAGTTTGCGAAACCTTTTCGGCTGGGTCGGGCGTGTTGTCAAAATGCCTTGGAATTTCCACTACTCCCACTATGTTCTTTAATAGCTCATGGTGAGGCACCTCATTTCCTAAAATCGATAAACGCTGCCAACTTTCCACAAAGTCTTTTGCGGTTACGGGTTTTCCGTTTGACCACTTCGCGTCTTTTCTGAGCTTGAATGTCCAGATTTTTGCTTCTTTATCCGAATACCACTCGCTGGCGATTGCAGGAATTGCGTTTAGCGTAACCGGATCGGTATCAGTCAACCCGTCATAAATAGCCCGAATTATGTCGGTTTCCGGTGGCGCGGAAGCCTTTGCGGGGTCAAACGTGTTCGGCATTCCGCCATTTGACCATCTAAATTCCTGTACATTCGGTGCCGCTGTTGAGCTATAAAATTCTTCGGTTTTGGGTTTTTCAAGTTCGCCACAGGCACCAAAAATCAACACAACACCGAAGAACACTGCGTACACGGACAGTCTTGAAACCAACCTTTTAATTGTTACGTTTTTTGTCAGAGCCTTTTTAGTTCCCTGTAAACAGCTTCGGTTTCCTCTTTTGCCGCTTCAAAGCCGCCACTCGTATTAATCAAATAATCTGCAAAATTCTTTTTCTCTTCCTGAGGTAATTGCGAAGAAATTATTCTGTTCGCTTCTACTTCGGAAACTTCATCACGCATCATTAAACGTTTTAGCTGTATTGTGGGGTCGCACCAAACCACAATCAATTTTTCAAATCGCCTATATCCGCCTGATTCAATCATCAGAGCCGCATCAACAATCGCGATCCCATCGGGTGCATTTGCCTCCTGCCTTTCCAGCCATTCAACCTGCGCTTCGAATATCAATGGATGCAGAAGCGAATTCAGAAGTTGTCGTTTACGCTCATTTGAAAAAACAATCGCGCCGAGTTTTTTTCGATCCAGTTCCCGCGACGAAGTCAATATTCCGACTCCGAAATTCTCAACCAGCAAATTTAAACCCGCAGTTTCCGGCGCCACAACGTCACGTGCAACTTTATCGGAATCAAGCACAATACAACCCAACTCGCGAAAAACCTCGCAAACAAAAGATTTTCCTACCGCAATCGATCCCGTTAAACCAACTTTCCGCATCCGCGTTGTTCTAACCGTTTGCTTTATGCCGTTTCGCGAGCTTGCTAACGTTATATTCCGCAACTTGCGTCAACGTAAGTCCAAGCTCATCGGCACACGCCGAAATATACCAAAGCACATCACCCAATTCATCCAAAAGCTTTGTACGAATTTCATCCGTAATTTCACCATCAAAATCGCGCTGGATCTTTTTTACGATGTTTGCGACTTCGCCGGCTTCACCGGTTAAACCGAGTGTTGGATATTCCAAATTGCTTAAACGCTTAGGATAATGCGCCGTTGAACTTGCTTCTTGCTGATATTCTTCAAATTTCATATTCAATTCTTAAAAATATTTGCGCGCGCAACCCGACGTTTAAATCCAAATATTCGGAACGCGCCACAGTTTCCAAAAACCTATTCGACACCACGACGCATTTTTGCCGCCGTAATGGTATTCTTCATCAACATTGCTACCGTTAAGAGACCCACACCGCCCGGCACCGGCGTAAAATACTTCGCGCGCTCAAACGCATCACGCGCGTTTACATCACCCACCAAGGTCGAACCGCGCTTGTCAATTGTGGCGAGCCTCTTTTCTAGCTCATCAGGCGGAAAAAATTCGCGTGCTTTATCAATATCCGTCAAGCGATTCATTCCTACGTCAATAACAGTTGCGCCTTCCTTAATATGTTCCTTCTTAATGATTCCCTCAACACCAACCGCAGCGACCAAAATATCCGCCGTTCTGCACACTTCAGCAAGATTTCGTGTGCGCGAATGGCATATCGTAACTGTTGCATTTTCTCCTAAAAGCAGCATAGCCATTGGTTTCCCAACGATATTGCTTCTTCCCACCACAACGGCGTTTTGCCCTGAAATTTCGATTCCCTTACGCTTAAGCATATCGATGATTCCGGCGGGCGTGCACGGCGTAAGCGCTTTTACGCCCTGTGACAGCCGCCCGACATTTATCGGGTGAAATCCGTCAACATCCTTTGCGGGGTCAAGCTGTTCCAACACCGCTTTTTCATCAACTTGCTTTGGCAAAGGCAGCTGCACCAATATCCCGTCAACATCCGCATCGGCGTTAAGCCTTTCAATAACTGCGATAAGTTCATCTTGCGAAGTAAAATCGGGCAGATGGATGTGTTCGGAAATTATCCCAAGCTCTTCAGCCGTTTTTACTTTGCTTTTTACATAAACCTCTGATGCGGGATCCGCACCAACGCGCACAACGGTTAAAGATGGTGAAAACCCGTATTCTGTAGCCAAACGCTTTACTTCTGCGGCGGTTTCATCTTTTATGGCTTTTGCAAAAACTACGCCGCTCAGAATTTCTGCTTTCTTTTCAAATGATTCTGCTATCATAATTTTGTTTTACGTTCAATTATATTTAATTCCAGGGTTTATGTCACAATTCCGAAATTTAATTCTGCTTTCAGTATTTTTTGTACTTTCCGTATCCGCCCAAATCACGTCCGATGAACACGCGAAGCTACGAAATTCGCTTACTGCACACGATTATCGTGCTGTTTGCGACAAACTAAAATCTGCCTCAAAAAAAGATGCGGTGTTTTTTGCCGCGAACAATTACACCTATATGCTGGCATACTCTTGTGAAAAATCCGGCGATGCGGCTACTGCGATGAAGTATTTTCAGAAGGTTGTTAGCCAAAATTCAGTCTTAAACGAATACGCACTTTGGCATTTGGCTAAGGCGGCGCGCGAAAGCGGAAATTTATTATTGGAAAAATTCTATTTGCAGCGGCTTTTGGCTGAATTCCCCTCTTCCCTAATCGCGCGCGCCGCGGAAAAACGTCTGGTTAGAAGCAACCTTGAAAGCGAAAATTTCCGTGTCGTTATTGCGGCGCTGAATCAAACAGAAGGCTTGCAAGAAAATTCGCAAGTTGCAACAAGTGGAATTTCGCGTGAAGACAGCGTTTTGTTGGGAATCGCGTTTGAAAAGAACAATGAAATTCCCAAAGCGCGTGAAGTATTTCAGAAACTGATTGATGAAACCGCAAACCCCGATATGCCTGATGATTTCGCTTTAGCGGCGACGTTTGAGTTAGATAAAATGGATGTCGGAGCAAACAACTTGGGGAAAAAGGTTGCGAATTTGCCCGAAGAAACGCATCTTGAGCGAGCGCGCATTTATCAATTCAACCGAAACTTTGCTTTCGCGCGTTTACATTTTCTAGCGGTAGTAGAACGCTTTCCGCAAAGCGAAAACCGCGCGGGGGTTTATTACGAAATTGGGCGTGGGTTCGGACAGGTACGTGATTACAAGGCGGCGGCAGAGTGGTTTGAAAAAGTCGTTTCCCAGTATCCGGAAAATGGCTTTGCAAAAGATTCCCTTTATCAAGCAGCCGGCGCTTATGCAAATTTGGATCAAACTTCCGAAGCCGTTTCGCGGTATCGGCGTTACATCGATGAAAATCCGAGAGCGGCAAATATTGAGCGGTCTTACCTAAATATTATTGATGCTTATCGAGATTCCGGCGACATTGAAAACGCGCTTAAATCATGTTCGGCGATGCAACGGGCATTTCCCGGCGCGTTGGGCGAAACACTTGCTGTTTTTGCGCGTGTAAAAATAAACATGGCGCAAAAAAATTGGCGTGCCGCACTTAATGATTTGGAGGTTCTAAACACCAAAAGCGATTTTGGGGGAATGCGAATCGCAGGCGGTACGAACAAAACGGAAGTTGAATTTCTGCGCGGTTTGATGAACGAATATCTCGGCGAATATGCAACGGCAATCGAAATATATCTTTCAATTCCGGATGGAATTCGTGAATTTTACGGCTGGCGCGCCACGGAACGCATTCGCGCGTTGCGCAACAATAGAAATGCAATAAACGCCTTAAACGTAAAGTTTACAGCGCTTTCCGAAGGGGCGAATTCGCTTCTTACTTCTAAATCTGCATCCGAAGTTAAGAATGCCGCCATCAGCGCATATCGGATAGCACCCAATCAAAACCTGCTTGATCGCATAAAACGCGCATACGAACTGATCGAACAATATAGCAAGCTTCCAAACGACGGCACGGAAAATTACGGACGAAAATCGAGTGTTTCGAATCAAGTAAAGTTTACGGTTGAAGACCGCCACAAAACTATCGCAAACGAGCTGCTGTTTTTGGGAATTTATGATGAAGGCACGCCCGAACTTGAGCGCGCGCTTCGAACCGAAAACAACGCCGACAGCTTTGCGAAACTTCCCGCCACTACGCAACATACACTTGCGCTGTATTACCAAAAAGGCGATATTGCAAACCGTACAATTCAATACTTCGAACCAAAATGGCGACAAATGCCGGCGGATTTTTTGATTGAGCTTATTCCGGCTGAAACAATTCAAATGTTGTATCCAAAACCGTTTACGTCCTCGCTAAATTATTATGGCAATGCCGAAAAAGTTGATCCGCGATTTTTGCTTTCAATTATGAGGCAGGAATCGCGTTATCAAGCTGACGTAAAATCCGCCGCCGCCGCACGTGGTTTAATGCAATTTATTTCAACAACATCACGCAAAATGGCTGAGGAAATGAACGTAAAGGGTTTTATTCAAGACGATCTATACAATCCGCCGACTGCGATTAGATTCGGAGCCCATTACATAGCAAATATTTACCGCGAATTTCCGAATCAATCGACAGCCGTTGCCGCAAGTTACAATGGTGGCGAAGACCGTATGGCGCGCTGGCTGAAACGTGCGCAAACCAACGATCCAGATCAATACACATCGGAAATCGTGTTCGCACAAACAAAAGATTACGCTTACAAAGTTATGGCTAACTATCGTGTTTACAGTTACTTATATGATTCCAAACTTAATAAATTAGCAAATTAATCCTTCTCGGTTCAATGTTTCTTATAATTTGAAGCTTGCTCAAGTGGCAGTATTCCATAAAATCAAACTATGAGAAAACTATTAGTCTTTGGTCTTTTTGTTGTTTTGGCAGCGGCGGGTTGCAAGCAACAATCACAACA
The DNA here is from genome assembly GCA_047973305.1 of Pyrinomonadaceae bacterium. Taxonomy (GTDB): domain Bacteria; phylum Acidobacteriota; class Blastocatellia; order Pyrinomonadales; family Pyrinomonadaceae; genus Aridibacter. The sequence continues at coordinate 23,711 of JBKEBT010000028.1, read as the reverse complement.
AACCACTTCACCAAACGCAAAACGATATGAATTGCGCGGCAAAGTTGTTTCGGTAGATAAAGCCAATAAAAAGGCTACGATTGATCACGAAAAAGTGGAAAATTATATGGAAGCCATGACAATGGATTTCCCGATTAAAGACGATTTTGTGTTTGAAAATCTTACACCCGGTTCGAAGATCAAAGCAGATTTGGTTGTAGATAACGGCGCGGATCCGCCGTTTTGGCTTGAAAACATAACAATCAGCGCCGCACCACAGCCGGGGGATTCGCCCGTTCCGGTAAAAGAAAATGTTGCAGTTGAAGGCAAGCCGCTTCCGGCTTTCAAACTTACAGATCAAGACGGTAAACCTTTTACCCCTGCTGAATTTAAGGGTAAAGCCTGGGCGCTTACTTTCATTTATTCGCAATGCCCGCTTCCTGACTATTGCATCGCTATGTCCCGTAGATTTTCCGACATCGCAAACAAAGTAGCAGCAGATGAGACCCTAAAGGAAAAAATTCGGTTGCTTTCCATTTCGTTTGATCCAACGCGTGACACACCGGAAAAATTAAGGGAATACGGTCTAGGCTATCTCGGGCAAAATTCGCCGGATACGGATTTTAATGTATGGAAATTGGCTGTCGGCAGCGATGGACAAATAAAATCCATCGCCGATTTTTTCGGTTTGCGTTACGAAGTTGATGCAAACGACAAAACTCAATTCACGCATTCGTTGCGCACCGCAGTAATCAAGCCGGATGGAACCGTTGCAAAAGTTTATACCGGAAACGAATGGACGGAAGATCAGTTGCTTTCAGCACTTGAGGATGCGGCTAAATAAATCCGTAAGAATTTGTAAATGCGGTAATTATTGCATCCGAACCACTTACGCTTTCCAATAATTACCGTACAATGTAACTTGCATATAAATACCTTATTGCCACTCAAAAGCATTCGTAGTAAAATCGCGCAAAAATCCGAACTTTACGGGGTGCGTTTATGCAAAGATGTTTACATTTCTTAATCTATTTTATTGTCTTTATGGTGGTTGCAACCACATTTGTTACGGCGCAAGAGCTAAAATATCCTGAGGCAAAAAAGGTTGAACAAGTGGATGATTACCACGGAACCAAGGTCGCAGATCCATACCGTTGGCTTGAAAATCCGGATTCGCCCGAAACCAAAGCATGGGTAACCGCCGAAAATAAGGTAACTGAAGCATATTTAGATTCGCTTCCGCGCCGCGAGGCTATCAAAGAACGACTTACAAAACTTTGGAATTACGAAAAATATTCCGCCCCAAGCAAACAAGGTTCGAAGTATTTTTATTACAAAAACGACGGACTTCAGAATCAATCTGTTTTGTATGTCGCCGATTCGGTTGATGACCCGGGGCGTGTACTTCTTGATCCAAACACATTTTCCAAAGACGGAACAACTTCCCTTGCCGGCGTCGCAATCACACAGGATGCAAAAACGCTCGCTTATGCCATTTCCGAAGGTGGTTCCGATTGGAGAACTTGGTATTTCGTGGATATCGCAACCGGAAAAAAGCTTCCGGATGTGCTTACAAACATTAAATTCTCAGGCGTTTCGTGGACAAATGACGGGAAAGGTGTGTTTTATTCGCGTTACCCGGAACCAAACGCCAAAACAAAACTTGAAGACGCGAATTTTAACCAAAAACTTTATTATCACGTGCTAGGCACGAAACAATCGAAAGACAAATTGGTTTACGAGCGTCCGGATGACCCTAAACTTGGGATAAGCGGTTTTGTAACGCAAGACGGAAATTGGCTGGTAATAAATCTTTCAAAAGGCACTTCACCAAAAAATCTGGTTTTCTACAAAGATTTGAGAACCAAGAATTCCGAAATTAAGCCTTTAATTTCAGAGTTTACAAACGATTATTCGTACATTGGCAATATCGGAGCAAACTTTTATTTCCAAACGGATAAAGACGCGCCGCGCAATAAAATTGTTTCGGTAAATCTATTTGATAGTGCGCACAATTGGAAAACGGTAGTTTCGGAAAGCGAAGATACGCTTGTTAACGTAACCTTTGTAAATAATCAATTTATAGCCAAATACTTAAAGAATGCATATTCCGCGGTAAAGATATTCGACACGTTTGGCAACTTCCTGCGTGATGTGGAATTACCGGGCATCGGCTCCGTAGATGGCTTCGGTGGCAAACGTTTTGATAAAGAAACGTTTTACACATACACAAGTTTTGATACACCGCCGACGATTTACCGATACGATATAGCAAGCGGTCAAACTGAGCTGTTTAGAAAGGCTAATGTTGATTTTGACGCCAATAAATTTGAGGTAAAACAGGTTTTCTATGAAAGCAAGGATGGAACAAAAGTACCGATGTTTATTGTGCACAAGAAAGGATTAAAGCTGGATGGCTCAAACCCGACAATTTTATACGGTTACGGCGGCTTTAATATTTCGATGACTCCGGGCTTTAGTGTCGCGCGAATTCCATGGCTTGAAAACGGCGGTGTTTATGTTGTTGCAAACTTGCGCGGCGGCGGTGAATACGGCGAAGCATGGCACTCCGCGGGTACAAAGCTGCAAAAACAAAATGTGTTTGATGATTTTATTGCCGCCGCCGAATGGCTGGTTGCAAACAAATACACAAGCCCGAAGAAACTGGCAATTCAAGGTGGTTCAAACGGTGGCTTGTTGGTAGGTGCGGTGGTTAACCAACGTCCGGAACTCTTTGGTGCCGCGCTAGCGGCAGTGGGCGTAATGGATATGTTACGATTTCAAAAGTTTACAATCGGCTGGGCGTGGACATCAGATTATGGCTCATCAGACAATCCGGAAGAATTTAAGGCAATTTACGCTTACTCGCCTTTACACAACATAAAACCAGACATAAATTATCCGGCGGTGTTGATAACAACGGCTGACCACGATGACCGCGTCGTGCCCGCGCACAGTTTTAAATATGCGGCTACACTTCAAGCGGCACAAGGCGGAACAGCACCGATTTTAATTCGCATCGAAACAAAAGCCGGACACGGTGCGGGCAAACCAACATCAAAAATAATTCAAGAACAAGCGGATATTTACGCCTTTTTCTACAAGAATTTAGGCGTCGATTAAATTTACACAAACTTTCTTGAAAACTAAGGGTGCCTCAAATATCGCTTGAAGCACCCAAATTTGCGAAATAGAATAAGCAGAACTTAGAAGATTTATGATTGACGATAAAAGAACCGTTGCAACGTCTTATAAATACTTTGTCGTGTCGCTTCGCTTATGAAATATATGATTGTTCGATAGATTCCGAACAAAATTATCACCAAAATCAACAAATTGCCGGGCGCGATAATTCTTCCCAAATAGGCGGTTGCGCCAACTACAAGTGGTGTCCAAATCAATGCGGAAATCACAAACCAAAACAAGAAGTTCCTAAAATCGAAACGAAGGAATCCGGCAGCCAAATAGGTTGGAATTCTTAAACCCGCCACAAATCTGGTCAAAAAAAGCGCGGTCGCGCCTCTTGCCTCAAGCCATGCCCCGGCGCGTTCAATTGCGGCTTCGCTAAAAATCGAACGAAAAATTCGAAATTTTAATAATGCTGAACCGAAAAGTCTTCCCAACCAATAAAATCCGATGTCTCCTATACAAATTCCCGTAAATCCGGCTAAAACCGCTTCCGGAAAAACGATTGTTCCGTTCGCAACAAGCGCACCCGCGAGAAGACACGCGCCTTCCTCCGTAAACCACGTCAACACAACAATTGCGAAAAAAATAGTTACTGGTGAAAGCTGAGCAAGCCACGCAGGATCAAGGCTTGTAAGCTGTTGAAAAAAATGTGCTATTTCGTTCATTTTGGCGAGTAAAAAAGCTCAATCAACTATATTAAAACACATTTTGAAGAAATTCTTTAAGCATCATGCGCAGAATTCCAACGTTCGCTACCGGCTTGAAATCACGCTACACGTTGAGATTCTTGAAGTTAGGGGTTTTCCGGGTACTGATGAAATGTGCAAACACGTTTCGGCTCTTCACCTTTCTTAAACGTGCGCGTTTCCGGATGCGGACAATAGGGACCCGCGCGCATTCCCAGCACAGGACAAATCATAAGTGTGATGCTCTTAATCTCCTGAGACCTACCGCCGCCCGGTTTTGCTTGTTTCTCTTCTGCTTGTTCCCATGTTGTAAACGGTGTAGGCGTTGCGACTGGTTCAACGGGTAAATCATCAACTTTTTCGTCAACCGGACCAAAAGATTTTGCCGGAACCGTGCCGTTTAGGAATAGTTCAACCCGTCTAAATTCAGGTGGCACGCTTGAAAGATACGCTTGCGTCATTGTTGTTGTAACGTCAAGCGGCTCAATAGAATTTTCATTTTCGATTCTTACTTCCGCGGGTTTTCCCAACGTTTTTACTTCTGCCGCTTCTTTTTGCGAGAGTTCGCGAATAACTTCGCCGTTTCGTATATCAATTTCCGCCATTTGAATTGAAGGCGGCAGTGTCCAATCACCTTCCCACTGTGGATTTAGACGTAAGGCTTCACGCATAAAATCAGCCCAAATGGGCATTGCAGAATCAGACCCCTTCATATTTAAATCAGAGCCATCATCAAACCCCACGTAAACCACGCATACAAGATGTGGCGTAAAGCCCGCAAACCAACCATCGCGCGAGGTTCCGGTTTTTCCAGCATAGCCACGTTTACCTTCCACGTTCTTAAAACCCCATTCACGTATCTGTGCCGCCGTTCCGCGGTTCATTACGTCTTTCATCATGTCGTCCATGATGTAGGCTACGTCATCACGCAAAACCTTTTTTGATTCCGTGGTAGGTGTAAGAACCGTGCGTCCGTTTCCATCGGTAATTCGCGTAACGGAAATCGGAGAAGATTTTTTTCCAAGATTTGCAAATGTTGTGTACGCGGTCGCCATTTCAAGCGGCGTGGCTTCGCTTGTACCCAACGCCATTGAAGGAAACGCACGCTCAACTTTCGGTAAACCCGCCTTACTTGCGAGATTCATCACACGCCCGATGTTAAGCTCCATGGCAAGGTCGACCGTAATTGTATTTTTGCTTTTAACCAGCGCATCGCGAACCGTTATGTCCTGATCTGAAAAATAATCGCCATAGTTGTTTGGAGAATAAGTTTCGTTATTAAAATTGAACGTCTTTTTTTCATCCTTAAATATTGTAGCCGGCGTGATTACACGTGAACTGGTTTGATTAGCCGTATCGAGCGCGGCTGCGTAAACAAAAGGCTTAAACACAGAACCGGGCTGGCGTTTTGCATCCGTGGCGCGGTTAAACTGATTTTCAAGATAATTTTTCCCTCCAATCATTGCCACAATCTCGCCCGTCTCAGGCTTTATTGCAACAAGCGCGGCATTAAGCTGTTTTCTTCGATCTGCTTTGAAACTCTTTTCAAGACGTGCAATGCGATTTGTCAGCACACGATGCGCAACGCGCTGAAGATCCGGATCCAACGATGTATAAACGCGCGAATGTTGCAAAGCCTCAGTGTTATCCATTAGCTTCGGAACTTGATCTGAGGCGTATTGCGCAAAATACTGCATTCCCTGTTGATCGTGCTGCTCAACGGATTTATTTAGTTCCAAATCTGCCGAACGTGCTTCCTCAGACATTTTCGCGCTAATCGCTTTTGCTTCAACCATGGATATAAGCACCTGGTTGCGGCGCTTTTTAACACGTTCCGGATTTTTCCAAGCATTGTAACGGTTGGGGCTACGGATAATTCCCGCAAGAAATGCGCATTCCGGCAGTGTTAATGCGGAAACATCTTTACCAAAATAAATATTCGAGGCTTCACCAACGCCATAAATCGAAGCGCCGTTGGTTTGTCCTAAATAGATTTGGTTGGCATATAACGTAAAAATTTCCTTCTTGGAAAGTTTAGTTTCCAAGATTATCGACATAAATGCTTCTTTTGCCTTGCGCTCAAGCGAAACCTCGGGCGATAAAAACAGGTTCTTTATAAGTTGTTGCGTAATTGAGGAACCACCTTGATTATCAAGCGGCGAGCCACCTTCTGGGTTTTCGTATCTATGCCAAAGCGCGCGTGCTATTCCGCGAAAGTTTACACCGTAATGTTCAAAAAACGCCCGATCCTCAGTAACCGTAATCGCGTTTATCAAATTTACCGGCAAATCGTTATATCGCACGGCTTTGCGCGTTCCGTTCCCTTCCGAAGCTACCGAACTTAACAAAACCGGTTCAAGCTGTGCGGACTTAATCGCTTTTTCACCTTCGGTCAACGAAATTTTACTTACTGACGTTCCATCTTTTGAAAAGTCGATTTTTAGATTCTTAAATGGTACTTCGCCATCAATCGTGGTGGATGTGCCGGGCTCGATCAACAAACTATTTTCGCTTTCTTCAAACCTGCTTCTTTCACCGCTCGCTTTTCTTTCTTTCGCAATGTATCCGGCAGACCTCAGATATGCAATCAATGCATCTTTAGATGTCTTTTCACCCGTTCGAAGCGTTTTCGGCGCGGAATATACACCCGCTGAATGCGTAAATACTTCTCCTGAAATAAGCTGATCGATTTGCTGCGAATAATCAAACCAAAAATAGGTACCGAACAAAAACGCCGTAATCAATAAAATTGCTGCAATTGACAGCGTATAACCATTAACAAAAAAATAGAAAACCCGCCCAAACACCGATCTTCGTTGTTTTTGCTTTGTTGCGGTCTTTCGCGGCGCGCTGCGAAGGCTACGATTACTTGCGACCGTCCTTTTTCTAATTTTTGGTGATTTCTGCATTTCGAAACGTACAAGAAGTGGTGAGAACGCCGGTTAAAATATTAAAGGTTTATTAACTGCCTTGTCCAGCATAAAATCGCATCAAATTTCTACGTAACATTTTTCATAACTTACAAGCCCGCTTCTTTAAGCAAGAACATTCTTTACGCAAAGTGTTGATATTCTTGACGAAAACATTCTGTCAGGTAGTGTTTGATTACGCTATTGGGTCTAAAAATAAGTTATTTGACCGTTTCAAATTGGAAAAGTTTTACAACATGTAAAGCACGATTCAAAAGTGAAACATATGGAGAAAAAATGGCATTTGATACCCCAACTAATTACCGCGGAATAATTATCCGCATGAATAATGAAAGCGACAGTGTTTATTTTCCAACGCTCGTAACGGAAGCTTTGAACCACATTGCCGAAACGCAAACGGGACGAACTCTTTTAGCGCAAATTGACAGTTATCACTTGCGTCAAAAATCCAATTTTACCGTATGTATTAATCGCGCGGATATGACTTTCCACACGGGTTGCTCAGACAGTTGGTGGACAGGATACACCGGATGGCAAAATCACAACAAAGCGAGACGTGTAAGCGAATTTGACGCTGTCGCCGCATCTAGAAACGCGATAGGAAGTTCTACAACCAATATAATATATAACCCGAATATAGTATTAACTCCTGATGGATTTCGCCCTTCTTGGATTGGACTGGCACATGAACTCATACACGCCTATTACAACTTGATTGGGCAGGGTTTTCCGTCAGAATTGGTCAAAAATGTGAAAGCTGATATTGAACGGGAAGAAGCTGAAACAGTAGGATTAGGTAAATTTACGTCACGCAATTTCACTGAAAATATGATTCGTGCTGAGGCGGGATTAAAGCAGCGCGTAACATACGGTGGTTTGTAAGATTTAATTCTTTCGCTATATAGCTTTTGATTAGGTTTTGAAACGGGTCACATTACTTAAAGAGATTAATGGTTGAAACCTAATCAAACTGTGGAATTTATGCCGATTCGAAGAGAGGCTTCGAAATGCGCGTTAATTCCAAAACATTTTTCAGATCCAATGGCTGCTTAAAGGGTAAGGTTTCTTGCCCTTTTTTTTTGCACAATCGGTAACGACATGGCTACGCAAGATTTGTAATTTGTAAGTATTTTGTGCGTCATTTCAATCAGCCAACTATGCTCAGTTAATTTGCGTGCTATTATTTTGGTTTATAGTTTTGGTAGTGTATTCAAAATTGTAGCGCGTTTCCCTAAGCAACACCTGATATGAGCTTAACGAAAAATCTATCTCCCGAATTAAGACGAAAACTTCTTATCGCCCTTTTTGCAATAGGCTTTGTGATTGCGTTGGGAACAATCGGGTTTTACTATTTCGAAGGATTAAGTTTCTCGGACAGCCTTTATCTAACTACCACAACGGTAACCACGGTTGGCTATGGCGATATTGTCCCACGAACACCCGCGGGCAGACACTTCACTATCGTTTTCATTCTTTTTGGCGTTGGCGCTGTGCTTTATGCGCTTTCTGTACTCGCACAAGCGTTTGTACAAAAGGAAGTTATTGGCTTGCTGGGAATTCGAAGAAGAAGTAGAGAAATGGAAAAATTATCTAATCATTACATTGTGTGCGGTGCGGGAAGAGTGGGTCGAAGAATCATACAGGTTCTTCAAAAACAAGGCTTACATTACGTTGTTATTGATTTAAACCCGGATAAACTTGACCGAGTTGCAACATCTGAAAAAGGATTTAAGCTAAAAGGAGATGCCACGATGGAAGACACGTTAACCAACGCGGGCGTTGCGCGTTCTTCCGGCTTGGCAACTTGTCTTTCCGATGATGCCAAGAATGTTTATGTTTCATTGATTGCCCGCGATTTGAACAAAACCCTTCACATTGTTTCGCGAGCCGTTGAAGAACAAGCGGAACCAAAACTTATTCGCGCCGGTGCAAGTCGTGTGGTTTCACCGATTATTATCGGTAGCCAAAGTATGGCGCGTGCGCTTGTTACACCCGCAATCGCGGATTTTATGGATTCGATTGTGGCTGAAAATCTAGACCTTGTTTTTGAGGAAATAACCGTTGCGCCTTCATCTGATTACGTCGGTAAAACTTTGGCAGACAGTGATTTACGAAACGAAATGGATATACTAATTGTAGCGATTCGACGAAATGACGGAGATATGATTTTTAACCCGGTTGGGCAGACAGTTATACACGAACGCGATTTGCTTATTGTTGTCGGCAAAGCCGATTGCGTTCAAAAACTTCAAAATAAGATGTAGCTATGCGAATTTTGGTAACAGGCGGAAGCGGCTTTCTCGGCACTCATATTTGTTCATATTTCGGCGCGGATGATTTTTCGCGTCGTGCGGGTTTCGATTTATTGAATTTGCAGGATGTGTATAAAGCCGAAGAATACGACGTAATAATTCATCTCGGAGCACTTTTGGAAAAAGCCCCCGCCCACATCGAAGACGTTTTTCTGACAAATGTTGAAGGCACGGTTAATCTCTTACGTGTTTTGAAGCCGAATACAACATTTATTTTTGCCTCAACAAAAGATGTCTATGGAAGGTTTGCCGATAACTATAAAGACGTTCCCGAATCTTGCGAAACAATCTATTCAGGGCAAAGCGCGTTGGAATGGTCAAAATTAATCGCCGAAAAATATGTTAGATTTTATGCGGAAACGCGCGGGTTTCGAACGTGTATCTTTCGTCTTTCCAACCTTTACGCGAAATCAAGTGAAGGAAATCGCTCAAATTTCGTGGCGCATTATGCAAATTTGGTTAAGAGCGAAACAACTCTGCGCCTTCCGGATAACGGTAAGCCGATACGCGACTTTCTGCACGTGGATGATTTTTCCCGCGCGTGTGAAGCCTTTGCCGATTCCGCAATTCGCCACGGACTTTATAATCTTGGCGGTGGCAGAAAAAATGCTTCAACAATCCGCGAACTTGTAGAAACAATGGCTGATTGTGCCGGAACAAAGGCACAGATCGATGAAGAGAATCCATTGCCAAACCCTGTACCTTACAACTACGTTTCCGATATTTCGTTGGTCACGATGGAGCTCGATTGGAGTCCGCAAATTAATCTAAGAGACGGCATAAGTGCTTTGTTTGAATGAAGATAGCTGTGCGTGGAACAAATTGGATTGGCGATGCGGTGATGTCCGTACCCGCTTTGCGCGCACTTCGCAGATCGTTTCCCGATGCAAAAATCGATTTGCTTACACCCGCTTGGGCAAAGGATGTTTTTGAAGATTCGGCTTTATTTGACAATATAATAACGCTCGAAAATAGTTGGTTTGAGCGTGTAAACACCTGGCGCCGTGGAACTTATGACTACGCAATACTTTTTACGAATTCGTTTCGTTCTGCACTCACCGCTCGTTCGGGTGGCGCTAAAAGAATCTTTGGTTATAAAAATGAGGCACGCGGATTTCTACTTTCCAACGCAATAAAAAAACCGGGTTGGAAGAATGAACGGCACGAAATATTTTACTATCTAAACCTTGTTGCCGAGTTTGAGAGAAAGGTACTTGGCAAGACCCAAATCATCGAAACCCCGCCCGATTTTTCGCTTTCTGTTTCCGAAGCCCAACGCGCCGAAGCGCGTAAACTGCTGCAATTGAACAAGATAAAACCCGGAACAAAATTAATTGCACTCGGTGCGGGTTCGCATAATTCGCGGGCAAAGCGTTGGGGGGCGGAAAAGTTTGCGCGTTTTGCAGATTTGGCTGCAAGTGTATATAACTCAAGAGCAATCTTATTGGGTGCGCCGGACGAGAAACAGGTTTCGGAAGCCGTTTGTGCCGCAGCAAACTCGGAAGTTGTTGATTTTACAGGTAAAACTACCCTTGCAGAAGCAATTGCGTTACTTGCGGAAAGTTCCGTGATGGTTTCAAATGATATGGGCTTGGCACATTTGGCGGCGGCGATTTCAACCCCGACTTTTACGATATTCGGTCCGACAAACCCGAAAACTACCGCACCTTTTAACGGTACGGTAATAAAAGCGGAAAATATAGAATGCGCCCCTTGTATGCTTCGGGAGTGTCCTATCGACCATCGTTGCATGAATGAAATTAAGCCCGAATTCGTTATCGAAGCTATCCGAAAACATTTGATATGAAACAGAACGCAATTTTTTTTGACCGCGATGGAACCCTTATTGAAGAAGTAGATTTTCTTTCCACGGCGGAAGAAACAAAGCTCTTTCCCTTCACAATTGAAGCACTTACGTTGCTTCGCGATGCCGGTTTTATTTTTTTTGTGACAACAAATCAATCAGGAATCGCACGCGGATACTTCGGTGCACAGGCTGTAAATTCGATTCATCACAAAATAATTGATGAACTTGCCACCGCCGGGTTAAAGATCGAACGCTTTGAATATTGCCCGCACTTTCCGGATGACGGATGCAGCTGCCGAAAGCCGAACATTGGAATGATTGAAAAGGCAATTGCGAATTACGATATTGATTTGGAAAGCAGCTGGGTTATAGGCGACAAGAACTTGGACATCTTGATGGGACAAAACGCAGGAACGCGAACTGCTTTAGTTAGAACAGGTTACGGCACGGAACACGAAGCACTTTTGAAAATTCCGGCGGATATTGTTGCAGATAATTTGCTTCAAGCCGCCAAACAAATCGTGCGCACTTAAGAAGTTCTGCCAAAATCGTCTTGAAGCCGCACAATATCGTCCTCACCGAAATATTCACCGGTTTGAACTTCGATGAATACCAGCATTTCCGTATCGCTTGGGTTTTCTACGCGGTGCGCCATTTCCGTTTCGATATCCACTGCGCCCCCTGTTTCCACTAGCGTTTCGATGCCGTTTAGTGTTACCTTAGCGATACCGCGCACCACGAACCAATGTTCAGCCCTGCGCGAGTGCTTCTGATAACTAAGCCGTTTTCCGGGCAGCACTTCAATTCTTTTAACTTTAAATTTGTCTTCGGAATCAAGAACGGTGTATGAACCCCAAGGTCGTTTGTCGTAATTTTCCATATTGCTTTATAAAATAATCTAAAATTTCTAAGAAAGGTTAAATCAAAACTGCTAATCCTTCAATGCGTACAAAAAAGAAACATTACAAAGACGAAAATCTTGCAAACAAGCTGCAAATGCTGATTATTGGGCGTTTGCTGGTTACGTTTTTGCTGCTGATTGCAAGCTGGGTTTGGAATAGCGGACACTTAAAACTAAACTTCGATGATTTTCCGCAAGGCTTGTTTTTGATTTTTCTGATTGCGGTTGGACTTACGATAATTTATTTCTTCATGCTGCGAATGAGCTCCGATTTATATTGGCAAATTCGCGTGCAGTTCTTGATCGATATTATTCTCGTAACGGTTTTAATTTGGCGAACCGGCGACGTAAATTCCCCATATCTGACACTTTATATCGTATTAATAAGTGTTTCATCAATATTCGTTGGCAAACGTGCGACGCTGATTGTGTCAATCTTGTGCGTTTTAAGCTTCACCGGAGTTTCAATCGCTGCATACAACCACTGGATTATTTCTTTCGCCACTACAAACGATTTATCTAGAATCATTCAAATTATCGGCATTCACAGTGTTGCCTTTTTGGCGGTAGGCTTGCTTTCCGCAAAACTCGCAGAACGTCACGCTTCCGCAAAGGAACTTGAAACAACTACTCGAACGCTTGCAAATTTGCGTGTGCTTCACGAAAGAATTATCGAATCAATTCGCTCGGGGCTCATCACCATTGATTTAGATGGCAAAATTTACACATTCAACAAAACCGCTGAAGAAATTACCGGTTATGAAGCCACGAAAATGCACGGTACATCTATTTACGAAATCTTTGGCGATATTACGCGTGAAATTCGCGCGGCAATTACCGGCGATTCCGAGAAAAATGATTCGCAACGACATGAGGTGGGTTTTAACACGCCTGATGGATTCGTTATGCAACTGGGATACAGCCTTGCACCGCTTGTTTCCGAAGAAGATGAAAAGACCGGCTTAATTATTACCTTTCAAGATCTTACGGAAATCCGTTCGATGGAAGAGAGCGTTAGACGAAAGGACAGACTTGCCGCAGTTGGCAGAGTAGCCGCCGGACTTGCACACGAAATCCGAAATCCATTAGGCGCAATGCGCGGTGCCATTCAAGTTCTTGAGCTAAAATATAAGTCTGATGCGGCTTCGGCAAATTTAATGGAAATCATTCTTCGCGAATCAGATAGATTAAACGAAATAATTTCGAACTTTCTAAAATACGCCCGCCCAAAAGACAGCAATTTTGAAGAAATAGATTTACGTCGTCCGATTAATGACACAATCACGCTGCTTCAACATAGCCCAAACGTATTGGCTTCACACAAGATTTTTGCACAGGTTCCGGACAAACCCGTAATTGTTTCCGCCGATGAAGATCAGCTTAAACAGATTTTTTGGAACCTTGCACGCAATTCGGTGCAATCCATGCCGGATGGTGGCGAGTTTGAAATAAAACTTACGCCCGAAAGTGATGAGCGCGTAACAATCACGTTTCGTGATACGGGCTGCGGAATGTCGCCAACACAGGTCGAAAAACTCTTTGAACCGTTTTCAAAATCAACAACGGGCGGAACGGGCTTGGGACTTTCAATCGTTTATCAAATTGTGCGTGACCACAACGGCACCATCAACGTTACAAGCAAAGAAAACGGCGGAACAACCATCACCATTCAGCTGCCTACTGAATTTGTAAGGAAGTTTGAACAGCGCCCCACGGATGAAAACAATTCCCATTTTTCCGGATTTTTAAGCATCAAGCATGATGACCCAACAATTTAGCCTTGAAAAAGTTTGTTTTTTTTTTAACAATTGAATATAGAAACTTCTTCTGAAGGTTTAACAAAAAACAGTTCCACCTACCTTCGTGTTAATACTTTAATTAAGAAATCCTATTTAAATGGCTAACTTACTAATTGTTGATGATGAGCAAAGCTACAGACAACTGCTCAGTTTAATTTTCGAGGAATCCGGGCACACCATAAGGATTGCGCGAAATGGTCGCGAAGCGCTTGAATTATTAAAGGAGCAGCCATCCGAAGTAGTTATTTCCGATGTCAGAATGCCCGATATGGATGGGATCTCGCTGTTACGGGAAGCCAGAAAAATCCTTCCGGATTTAGGCGTAATTCTTATGACGGCGTTTGCAACGGTTGACGCGGCGCGCGAAGCATTTATTTTGGGGGCTGATGATTTTATTCAAAAGCCTTTCGATGTTGAAGAATTAAAAGTTCTTGTAAAAAAATCTCTTGAAAAGCAGGAATTGGTAACCGAAAACCGCGCATTTAAGCGTGCGCAGCGCGAACTCGGCAGCGTAAAAAACATAATCGGTCATTCCGAAAAGATGAAATCGATTTTTCATATGATCGAAACGGTTGCTGAGGTTGAATCAACGGTTCTTGTTACAGGCGAAAGTGGAACGGGTAAGGAATTGGTGGCGCGTGCAATTCACGATAGGTCTGCGCGCGCAGAAAAGCCTTTTATTTCAATAAATTGCGGTGCTTTTACGGAAACGCTGCTCGAATCGGAACTTTTCGGGTATGTTAAGGGTTCATTCACAGGAGCTACATCCGACCGAAAAGGACTTTTTGAGGCGGCAAACGAAGGCACGATTTTTCTCGATGAAATCGGCGAAATGTCAACATCAATGCAAGTGAAGCTTTTACGCGTTTTGCAAGAGCGTAAAGTTCGTCCGGTTGGGGCACACGAAGAAGTTAAGTTCGATTCTCGTGTGATTGCAGCCACGAACCGCGATTTGAAAGCAATGACTTTCGATGGATCTTTTAGAGAAGACTTGTTTTATAGAATTTCGGTGATACCGATAATTATTCCGCCGCTTCGGGAACGAAGAGAAGACATTCCCGAGCTTGTTCAGCACTTTATTGCAAAATTCTGTAAACAAACCGGAAAGGAACTTACCGTATCCGAAGGCGCAATGCGATTATTGGAAAATTACACATGGCACGGAAACGTTCGCGAACTGGAACACACAATCGAACGCGCTGTGGCACTTGAAAGCAATTCCGAAATTCAGCCCGAACGCTTGCCGGATAACATCTCTCATTACAACCCAACCCGTATAAATAACGAGTTTGAATTCCCGGATGAGGGAATAAACCTTACATCACATATTGGCAACCTGGAAAAAACATACGTGGTTGAAGCACTTCGCCGGTCAGGCGGAAATCAAACAAGAGCCGCCGAACTTCTTCAAATTCCGGTGCGCTCTCTTAGGCACTTGCTCGACAAATACGAGATTCGCGATCTTTCCGCTCAAATGCGAAGCACCGCAGAATAGATTGTTTTTTTCTGTTTGTAATTATATGCGTGCCGCTTGGCATAATTCTTGCTTGCGCCTAAAGCGAGGAGGCGTATTTTCAAAATGAAACAACAAACCGGATTTTCTCTAATCGAACTTTTAGTTGTAGTGGTAATTATCGGAATCGTTGCTTCTATTGCTATTCCCAATCTTATGGCTTCAAAACAAGCTGCAAATGATGCGTCAGCCGCTGCAAACCTACGACTTCTTGTAAGCGCGGAACAAACTTATTTTGCCGCTGCCGGCAACGGTTCGTTTGGAACACTTGCCGATTTAAATTCGGTTGGTTTAGTTGATGAAACGCTCGCAAGTGGCGCTAAAAGCGGATATAAATACAATGTTGTGCCCACAGATGCAACCGGCGGTGCACCGGCGGTTTTTGATGCATACGCCAACGCCGCGATATTCAGCTCCAATGGGGGCGGCACGGGATATAAGAATTTCTATTCAAACGAAAGTGGCGTGGTTTATGAAAACGAAGCGGGACAAAATAACCCGCCCGATTCTACAAGCAACATTGATCGAAAAATATTAAACGGGGTTCCAATTGATAGATAACAAACGTTTTGATCACAATAGATGACAAATTTTGGCACTTGCGCCTACCAAATATTGTCGTTCTAAAGAAGTTTGTTTTAACACTATTAAGCGAAAGGTGGGCTATTAAATCTTTACAATTAAATAATTCTTCAGCCAACGTATAAATTTTTTATTAAAGCTTTGTTCGAAAGGTTTTTCACTCCAAACCGTTAAATTTGAACGAATAGGAAATTACAAAGTGAAAGTATTACAAGCGAAAGGCTTCTCCCTAATTGAATTGTTGATTGTAGTTGTAATCATCGGCATAATCGCCGCGATTGCAATTCCAAATCTTTTGGCATCGCGCCGTGCCGCAAATGAGGCATCCGCAATTGCATCTTTACGCACCATTTCCGGTGCAGAATTAACATACGCCACAACATTAGGCGAAGGCGAATTTGGCAGTCTTTTGAGTCTTGGCGCCGCGGGGTTGGTAGATTCCCAACTTGGCGGTGCGGTGACGGGCAAAAAGAGCGGATATACATTCACGGCGGAAACTGTTCTGCGTTCAAGCAACTTTGGTGTCGCCGTATTTGATGTTTATGCCGAGCCAATGACCTTTGGAGCAGGGCTTGGCGGAACCGGAAGCCGAAATTTCGGAATAAGCGAAGCCGGTGTCGTATATCAGAATTTTCAAGCGGGCACGCCACCTCGTCCACAAAGCAATACAGATCGTGCATACGGCGTAAACGATCTTGCATTAACTCCTTAGTTTTCTTCAGTATTGCGTTCTTTTTGGGCTGTCTTAACATTTAAGGCAGCCTTTTTCGTTTGTGGAATCTTTAGCGGTTAGAAAACTCCGGAAAGTTACTGTTCCTAAAAATTTGGCTGATAGTGTCTTAAGAGGCTTTTGGACAGGCTCTTTAAATAATCTTTCATGTTGCAAATCCTTATAATTCGCAAGCGAGATGCACCGATGCTCAATTAGATATTTGAAAATTCTGGGTCGAACAAAAGAAAAGTTTCAAACTTTGACAAAATTCGTCACTTTTACCTAACGAAAACTGTTAAATGACGACTTTTTGACATCAACCGGCACTCCACAAACGTGCCGTGTATCACGCTAACCTGTTGTTTAATATGTATTTATAGGTTTTCTTAAATAATGGCACGCCAGTTGTAATAGAAACAGCGCCTGAGAAACGAGGTAGTATAAATTTTTTAACTTTTTAGGAGATTGTGAAAAACAAAATGAAAAATCAAAAAGGATTCTCGCTTATCGAACTTTTAATCGTAGTTGTGATCATCGGTATCATCGCTGCAATCGCTATTCCGAACTTGCTTGCATCACGTCGTGCAGCTAACGAAGCATCAGCTATCGCTTCATTAAGAACAGTATCGGGTGCAGAAGCTACATATTCATCCAGTGTTGGTGCCGGTGAATACGGAACACTTCCGGAATTGAGCACGGCTGGTTTGGTTGACAACGTTCTTGGTTCAGCTGCTACAAGCTTAAAGAGCGGATACAACTTCAGCGTTACGCCTACATTGCGCTCAGCTAACAACGGTGCAGCTGTTTATGACGCAACCGCTATTCCTTCAATTTATGGTAACACCATCAGTGGTACAGGAAGCCGTAGCTTCTATACAAACGAAGCCGGTGTTATCTACCAAGATCAATCTGCTACAGCACCGGCTGCAACAAGTGCTTCAGACCGAACCGTTACAGGTGGTACCGCACTTGATCAATAATATCTAGAACGATATTTCTTAAACGGCAGGGCAAGATTCATCTTGTCCTGTCTTTTCTTTTTAGCCTTCTTCGCTTCCCGCCTTTTTATAAATGTTCACGCAAAAAGAATTAAAACCTGTTCTTATAATAATTTTCGTTTCAATAGTTGTAATCCTTCCGCTGGCTGTTTTTGGAATACCCGATGCCAACGATATGCCACAGCATGTGATTTTCGCGAGTGAGTTGAAAGAAAGTATTGCGAACGGCGATTTACTGCCAAACTGGGGCGCATCGGAAAACGCCGGTTACGGTTCCCCTGGAATTCGCATTTATCCGATTCTAGGATATTTTCCGATGGCACTTTCATATTTGCTTACCGGCAGTTGGTTTGATGCAATCTGGCTTTCATTCTTTTTTTGGCTGGCAATTTCAGGTTTGGGTTTATACAGGCTTGCGCGAATTTGGCTTCCTCAAACAGCCGCACTAACTGCATCGCTTGTTTATCTTTTGATTCCCTATCATCTAAATCAAATATATATAACCTTTGCATACGCAGAATTTGTCGCAGCCGCAATTTTACCGTTCTGCTTTGCCTATGCATATATTTGCGTTCGCCGCTCGAAGCATACTGATGTATTGCTGCTTGTGCTTTTCTTGTCACTTTTAGTGTTAAGCCACATTCCAATGCTTTTGGTGGGTTCGTTCGGTTTGTTTATCTTCGTCCTCGCAATACTTGACTACAAAAATCCACTTCCGGGAATCGCAAAATGCGCAGCGGCAGTCGCTTGCACCCTTGCGTTAACATCCTTTTACTGGGTTAAGGTTTTAACTGAAATGGAGTGGATAAATCACAGCCAAATACAGTATTCATCGGGGCATTATCAATACTCTTCGAACTTTTTTCCGTTGATGGTCTCGTCAGTTCGCAAAGGATTCTTAGAAACCAGTTTTGATATCGGCACATCGGTTACCTTGTTGGTTCTTACCGTTGGCGCACTTGGATTGATGTATGCAAAAAGGCGATTTCCCAACGCCGAAATTCGCGAACCGTGGGCATTTTTTTCGATCGGCTTATTCGCGTTTTTTATGTCGTCGTTTTTGAGCACGCCAATTTGGGATGCGATTTCTCCGCTTCAGAAAATTCAATTTCCGTTTAGGTGGATGGTAATCGGTGCTATTTCCACCGCAATTCTAACCGGATATTTGGCTCAATTACTGATAGATTCCGAAGCCTTCAAGAATCGATTTATATCGCCGCTACTTCAATCAATTGCGCTCATATTCTTGATTTTTGTTGTGTTTGCATACTTTCTGCCAAGCAGTTTTGCGCCTTTAACTCGTGAAAAAATTCATCAACAGCTTAAATATATTGAAACGCAACAAAGTTTTTTCTGTTGGTGGGCGATTTGGTCAAGCCCCAAGGCGCTTGGTAAACACGAACTTCTTACGGCTAAAAATCGTGAAGCAATCGTAACAAAATGGCGTCCTACGTTTCGCACTTTTTCCGTAGATGCGGGAAATGCCGAAAATGTAAGGGTCGCAACGTTTTATTATCCGAATTGGAAAGCCAACGTAAACGGAAAGCCCGTAGAATTAACATACGGCGTTGATGGTGCAATCGAAGTTCCCATACCGCCGGAATTTTCCGTTGTTCAACTAACGTTCGAACCTTCACACTTGGAGAGTTTCGCAAATACGGTTTCGGTGGCGATGTTAATTTTACTTGTCTTGGCTGGTTTTTATTCTTTTCGGCAAGAAGACACGAAACAATGACGCGAAAACCGCACCGCCTTCGCATAGATTCTAGTTATTAACTAGGGTTGATTTGAGTTTCAAAATTATTCAAAATAAAAAGGCAGCGAATTTACTTCATCCCAATATTGTCCGGAATATAAATGAATACGTTTTCACGAATAATTTCGATAAGTAAGAATACGTTTCGCGAAGCAATTCGCGACCGCGTGCTTTATAACTTAGTGGTATTTGTGCTGTTAATTACGGCATCAGCCATTTTGTTGGGGGAATTAACCGCGGGCAATGAGGCGCAAACAATTGTTAACGTTGGCTTAGCGGCAGTTTTAATTTTTGGCGTTTTTATCGCCATATTTGTTGGTGTTGGTTTAGTTTCAAAAGAAATCGAAAAGCGCACGCTTTATGCGCTTTTGTCAAAACCCGTATCGCGGGCGGAATTTTTGCTTGGAAAATACTTCGGGCTTTGTTTGACACTGCTTGTAAACGTCCTGATTATGGGCGGTGGAATTACATTGGCACTGCTTTATGTAGGCGGTGGAAACTTGATAGCATCCGCTTGGTATGCAGTGATTTTGATTTATTTTGAATTAACGATTGTAACCGCGATTGCGTTGATGTTTTCATCGTTTTCAACACCGGCGCTTTCTGCATTGCTGACATTTTTGATTTTTGTTATCGGTCATCTAAGCACAACGCTTCGCGAATTGGCACAGACATTTTCCGGTGTGGCTACAAGATTTTTTGTAAACGCGGTTTATTATTTACTTCCAAACTTAAAAAATTTTGAATTTGCAACAAATGCATCGCACGGCGAAGTTCCTTCGAGTCGGTTTTTCTTTGGTGCAGTTCTTTACGCGATTGTTTATGTGGCGATAATTATTTCATTATCAATAATTATCTTCAGCCGAAAAAATCTTAAGTAAAATGAGCTATTCTTTATCCACAACGGTTAAAGCATTTGCGGTTGCTTCTTTCGCACTGGTGGCGATGCTGTGGCTTGGAAACTTCTTGGATTCGTACCGACCGGAACCAAAAGAAAGCTATATAGATGAAGATTTAACGTTGCAGGCGGCACGCTTAAAGGGTTCTGCATTTGGAATGGAAGGCTTAATCGCAGATTGGTATTGGATTCGCAGCCTACAATATACGGGCGGAAAAATTACGCGAAAAGGTGACAAACATATAAATATAGATGACCTAAGCGAAATAAACCCGCGTCTGCTTTATCCGCTGCTTGACAGCGCAACCTCGCTTGATCCGAAACTTGATGCGGCTTTTTACTATGGTGCAATAGTTTTGCCGGCAGTTAATCCGAAGCAAGCGATAGCAATTGCCGAAAAAGCGATTAAACACAATCCGGAAAATTGGCGCTATTATCAACAAATCGGCTATATTTACTGGAAAATGCATAATTACACGGAAGCTTCAAAATACTACCTTGAAGGAGCAAAATTAAACGGCGCACCGGCGTATCTTGCAATGATGGCGGCGAAAATGAAGAATGAAGGCGGTAGCCGTGAAACCGCCCGCGAAATGTATTCCCAAATGCTGAATTCCTCACACGACGAAAATACGCGCGGAAGCATTAAACGCAGAATTTACGAGCTGGATGCGCAAGAGCAGATGGAAATTGTGCAAAAGGTTTTGGATAATATAAAAGATAAAACCGGAAGGTGCCCGGCAACTTTTTCCGAAATTTTGCAGCCGCTGGCGACAGAGGCAGCAAAGAATTCCGTTGATTTGGCAGTTTCGAAGACACGAATATTGGTCGATCCTACCGGTACGCCGTATTTGCTGGATCGAACCGAATGCAAAATTAAAGTTGATCGCGAAAATTCTTTCTTACCTAAATGAATTACATAGTAGAAATAAACAACCTTTCAAAAGATTATGAAAAGGGCTTTCTCAAAAAGAAGCGAATGCGCGCGCTTGATGGGCTTACGCTAAACGTTGAACCGCATCAAATCTTTGGATTCCTCGGCGGAAACGGCGCCGGTAAATCAACTACAATCAAGCTTCTTATGCGCATTGTTTTTCCAACCGAAGGCAGCGCGAAGGTTTTGGGTGTAGATATTTCTTCAACAGCCATGCACGCAAAAATCGGCTATTGCCCGGAAAATCCGTATTTTTACGACTATTTGAAACCGCTTGAATTACTTGATTATTTTGGAAGCCTTCAGGGGTTGAATGTCACAACAAGGCGCGCGCGCGCAAAAGAATTGTTGCAGCGCGTGGGGCTTGATGAAGCGGCGTGGAACCGCCAACTAAGAAAGTTTTCAAAAGGTATGTTGCAGCGCGTTGGAATTGCACAAAGTTTGTTGGGCGACCCGGAAATTGTCTTTTTGGATGAGCCAATGAGCGGGCTTGACCCAATCGGTAGGCGTGACATACGCGAATTAATCGCGGAGTTGCGCAAAAACGGCAAAACCGTCTTTATGTCTTCCCATATCCTATCGGACATCGAAGCCTTGTGCGACAATGTGGCAATTTTGCGAAAAGGAAAGCTTGTAGCCCAAGGTAACCTTGAAGATTTGCTTACGAAAACAGGCGAAACACAAAAATTTGAGCTATATTTTACGGGTATTGATGAAGAACGGCTCGTCGCGACACTAAGAAACTTCAACGTCTCCAACATTTCGGCAAAGGCAAATGGCGCAACCGCCGAGCTAGCCGATGAAACAAAAATTTCTGCCGCAATTGATGCGGTAACAAACAACGGCGGAAGAATTGTTTCTGTTCAGCCGGTAAAACTTGCGCTGGAAGAGTTCTTTACCGAAACAAGACCTACCGAACAAGAATCTATTGAAGCTTAAACGCGGTTACTTTCCAACGCACATTTGCCCTATCGTCATCACGCGAAAATCCGCCGATACTTACGCTCGTATCCATCTTTTCGCCGGGTTCCAGCACGGCTGATTTTTCCGTGGGCAAAACAACAAATTTCTTTTCTTTAATCACTTCATTTTTTGTATCGATAACGCTTACAAGCACTTCAATGGCGGTCAAAGCGCGGTCACCCTTGTTATAAATCGAACTTCCGATAAACATCGTAATGGTTCCAAGCCCTGTCATCGATTGTTGAAGTTTGTCAGGATCGGTGGAGATAATTATTTGTTTCGTATAATCATCAAACCCGGGCGAACCTTCAAAGGTCGCACCATCAAGCACTGTGGAATGTTCGGTAGTTATCGGTTTTACAAGCGATAACAAAAAGATACCGGTGCCGATCAAAACTATGGCAATTATTGCCCCCAGCAAAATACCGGGCGAAAAAAAACTCTTTTTCTTTTCAGGTTCTAAAAAACTATCCATTCAAATCTCGTTAGGTGTGTACCCTTTTCGTTGAAATTGTTTCAATAGGTTATCATTTTGAATGCCTAAGTTATAGTCATACAAATTTCGCCGATGGGAACAAAACTACAATTTGTCGCTGAAGAAAATACCACTTACGCCGAAGTAGCTTTACCGCTGCCATTGCGGAAGAATTTTACATATTCGCTGGCAACCGAACTTAGTAAGAACGCAAGACCGGGAATGCGGGTACAGGTCGAATTCGGTTCTCGGCGTTTGATTGGTTGTATTACTGAATTAAAGAGGACACTTGAAGCCGAAACCGAGATAAACCTTTCCGAAATTAAACCGGTTCTACAGCTGATTGATTCCGAACCTATTGTTTCAGAAGAAATACTTGAGCTTACAAAATGGGCTGCGGATTATTATCGCACTTCGCACGGTGAAATGATTAAAGCTGCCCTACCTTCCGGAATAAACTCAAAAATTACGCGTCATTTTTCGGTTACTGAATCCGGCGCAAATGCATACGAAATTATGCGTGCTTCAAAAAAGCGCGATTTGCTAAAGCGTATCTTGAATTCACCGGGAATTTCACACAAAGAAGTTCGGAAAGAATTTGGCAAAAGTGCTGATCGCATTATCAACGAACTTATAAAACAGCAATCAATTACGGGAATCTTTAAAACGGGCTTTGCCACCGCAAAAAGTAAGACTCAAATAGGCGTTGAAATTTGTACGGAAAACGCGGGCGGTTTTAAGCTAACGCGCGCTCAAGAAGAAGTATTCGAATATCTGGCAAAGGCGAAATCTGCGATATTGTTAACCAAAGTTGTGGCGGAAACGGGACACGGTGTTTCAGTAATAGAAGCACTCGTAAAACGCGGATTGATAAAAAAAGTTGATATTAAAATTCGGCGTAATCCTCATAAACGCGCGAAAGATGAAGAATACCGTGAACTTAAACTAACAAAAGACCAAACCGCTGCATTTGATGAAATAAAAAAATCGCTTGGAAAAGAATTCAAACCGTTTTTGCTTTTTGGCGTTACGGGAAGCGGAAAAACCGAAGTTTATATTCGTGCAATGCGAAACGCGCTTGAGCAAGGAAAAACTGCGTTGATGCTTGTTCCGGAAATCGCCTTAACTCCTGTATTTTCAAGACGTTTGAGAAGCGTTTTTGGTGATTTGGTTGCCATTATTCATTCATCACTTTCAACCGGTGAACGCTTTGACGAATGGCAACGAATAAGAAAAAGCGAAGCAAAGGTCGTAATCGGCACGCGTTCCGCGGTTTT
>JBKEBT010000027.1:0-4806 GCA_047973305.1 Pyrinomonadaceae bacterium | reverse complement strand
CATCACCTAAAAAATTAAGCGAAAACAAGGTCAATGCCATCGTTACGCCCGGAAAAATCAATTGCCACGGAAATATAGCAATATTTTTGATTCCGTCAGATGCTAAGCTACCCCATGATGCATAAGGTGCTTGCACGCCGATTCCTAAAAACGAAAGAAACGCTTCGGTAAGCATTACCGAAGGAATTGTGAGTGTCGCGTAAACAATAACTGGACCAAGCGCGTTTGGCACAAGGTGCCGAAAGATTATGCTAAATGTTGAAACACCTGTTGCACGCGCCGCCAAAACAAATTCTTGATTTTTTAACGAAAGAATTTGTCCGCGAATTACCCGCGCCATTGTCAGCCAAGAAACAAGTCCGAGCGAAAAAAACAACAAAAAGATTTGGCTTAATCCTTCACCGCCCCCAAAAAGACCAGAAAGCCAGTTAATCCAACGGGGTGTATTGTCACCACTAAAAACGCTCATCAATACGATAACGATTAAGATAAACGGTATTGAATAAAGAATATCCACAATCCGCATCATAAAATTATCTATTCTTCCGCCGAAGTAACCGGCAACGGCGCCGTAGCTAACCCCTACAATTAGTGAAACAACAGTAGAAATAACTCCAACCATCAGCGAAATTCTTCCGCCTTGAAGCACGCGCGCGAGCAAATCTCTACCGGCTTCATCGGTTCCCATTGGGTGTTGAAGCGATGGCGGAAACGACCTTATTAGGTTCCCGTCCGAAGGAATCATTTCCGGCGTAAATCCGGTAATCGCTTTTATAATCATGGGTCCGAAAGTTACGGCAACGGTCATAAATACAATCACAAGCATCCCAAAAACCGCCAAACGGTTCTTAATTAAACGTTTCCACGCATCTTGCCAAAGTGATGTACCTGCAACTTCCTTAGTTGATTTCTGTTGTTTAGTTTCTTCGTTCATCTCTATTTTCTTTCTTCCGAAATCCGCTCCTAATCATCGTAACGAATTCGGGGGTCTAAGAAACCATACGAAATATCTACAATCAGGTTGAAAACCATAATCAAGATTGAAATGAATGCGACAATTCCGAGCGTAAGCGGATAATCGCGGTTAAAAATCGATTGCACAAACATATTTCCCAAACCGGGAATCGCAAATACTTTTTCAACTACAACCGTGCCGGCTAGCAACCCTGCAAGCGCCGGACCCGTAAACGAAACCACCGGAATTATTCCGCCCCGTAAAGCGTGTTTCAGCAATACCGTTTTTTCATCCAGCCCTTTTGCCCGTGCGGTGCGAATATAGTCTGACCGCATTACCTCAAGCATTCCAGCACGTGTCAGGCGCGCAATATAAGCCGTATATGCCAATGACAAGGTAATGACCGGAAGTACCAGATACATTGGACCACCCCAACGCGCCGGCGGAAAAATGTAAAGCCCAACGGCAAAACAAAGCACCAAAATCGGACCCACAACAAAATTCGGCACAGAAAGCCCAACCATCGCAATTCCCATGGATAAATAATCAAACAACGAATTTTGCTTTAAGGCGGCAATTATTCCCGCCGAAATGCCCACCACCAATGCCAACAAATAAGCCAAAAATCCGATTGTTGCAGAATATGGAAAATGTCGCCAAATAATATCGTTTACGGATTGACCTTCATATTTCAGCGAGCTACCAAAATCACCGCGCAAAATATTTCCCATCATTATTCCGTATTGCTTCCACCATGGAAGATCAAGCCCGTATTTTTCACGGATATTTTTTTCCACCGCGGGTGGCAAATTTCTTTCGCTAGAATAAAAATTACCCGGCGCCATACGAATCAAAACCCACGTCAGCGTTACTACAAGCAAAGCCATAGGAATGATTAAGATCAACCGTTTTAAAATATATTTGGTCATTTCGAGTTTGTGTTTGCAGATGTTTTGGTTTCATCTGCCGGTTTCGAACCTGCCTTTTTTGCGGCAACAAAATCAATTTGTGATTTTTTCAAATCAGCAATCTGTTTATCGTAAATCGGATCCGGATTCGTAAAAATATCCTTCGCGTCTTTATCCCATTTTGCGCGGTCATGTTCAATATAAACAAACTTCCAAGGGTGCAGCGTGCCCGGGTTCGGAAACATTCCTTTTACGTAGGGCTTCTTCATCCAGCTTGTTCCCTGCATAACCAGTGGAATTACAGGTTGATCGTTCAACAAGTAGTATTCCGCTTCAGCCATTTTCCTAAGGCGACTTTTAGGGTCTAAATCGCGATTGGCGTCGTCCAGCATTCGGTCATATTTTTCGTCCCACCATCCGGTCGAACTATCATTTCCCTTTGAGTAAAACTGGCTTAGAAACGCGTAAGGATCCATAAAATCGCCAACCCAACCCGCGCGTGCCATACCTGTATATTCGACATCGGAACGGTATGAAAGATAAGTTTTCCATTCCATATTTTTGAGCTGAACCGTGATACCGAGATTTTGCCGCCACTGCGCCTGTGCAAATTCTGCTACGGCTTTATTGCTTTCCGCCGTGTTGTAACTGAGCGTAATTTTATCGGCTGGAAAATCGGTTACCTTACATCTTCCGTTGGCGCCGGGCTTCACTGTGTAACCGGCTTTTGCCATCAGTTCGCAGGCGCGTTGGGGATCAAAGAGCCGCTTTTTTATATCTTCAGGCGTTAAGCCGTCTTTCTTCGCAAGTTCTTCAAAAACGCCTTTCTTTATTTCGTCATACCGGGGGAAGATGCCCGGCACGAAATCGGCAAACTTCTTTACCGTTTTTCGATATTTTTCGAGAGCATCGCGATCGATTGCGAGCGAAAACGCGCGTCGCACATCCACATTATCAACCGGCGGCTTTTTAACGCTGAACGTGTAGTATTCGATGGAAACTTCAGGGTAAAGCATATATTCCGCTTTGTAATCCTTTATGTATTCATACCAAGCAGCGGGAACGGTGTGGTTGTAAAGCGCATCAACCCTTCCCGATTTATAGATGTTCATCATCGTGGTGGCTTCATCCATCGGGTAAAACTCAATCGCGTCAAGCTTTACATTTGCCACATCCCAGTTGTTCGGGTCTTTTACAAAAGTCAGCTGATCGTAAGGCTTCCATTCTTTTAGCGTAAATGGACCGCTGGTTACGATGTGTTCGGGTTTTGTCCATTCCTTGCCCCATTTTTCGATTGTTGGACGATGCACTACGCTAAAAAATTGATGTGGCAACATTCCCACAAAATACGGCGCCGGCTGTTTTAGGGTAAACTTGATTGTGTAATCATCCAAAGCTTGAACACCAACATTTTCCGCGGTTACCGGAACAAATTCCGCGCCGTTAATTGCCGCTTTTAGCTTCGTATTTTCTTTAACCGCATCCGCGCGCGCTTCTTCATCCGCGGGTACAACAACGCAATTTTCCGCATCAAGTGCGCAAGAATCTATTCCATCTGAAACCCCTTCTGCACCTTCCGCAAAATCCTTTGCCAACAAAAATTTTCCGTTCTTTTTTACAAATGCCGCGCCGGAGTTAAATGCTTCCGCGTATTTAATTTCATAGCCGATGAAGGCGTAACGCGATGCGGTTTCAGGCTTAAGCGCACGTTTTATCGACCATTCAAAATCCTGCGCCCTAATCGGGTCGCCGTTTGAAAATTTACCGTTCTTTCGCAAATAAAATGTATAGCTCAACCCGTCAGGCGCTGCTTCCCAACTGGTAGCCAATTCCGGAATCGGCTCCAAAGTTTTCGCATCATATTCAACGAGCCTGTCAAATAAACCCATTACCAAACGTGCTTCCGGTTGTCCTGTGGGTATGGGCGGATCAAGCGATTCCGGTTCAGAACCGGAAATATACCGCAAGGTGTTATCCTTCGGGATTTCTACTTTTCCCCAATACTCGGAGTTCGAATCGTTCGAACACGAAACAAGCATTGAAGCTAAAACCACCAAGAGAGCCCACACGCGGGTTCGGCTTGAATTTTTCCGCATCAGCAATGCACCTCGTAAACTTCTACAATTGAATGCCCTAAGAATGGCTTAGGAGAGTGACTTTTCAGTCTTGTAATGGCGTAAATGTATCACGTTATTAAACTTGCAATCAAGAATAATTATTTTCACGGCTGGGCGCCTATTAATTTAAACACCAAGAATAACAAAATCGGTTCAGATTTATTTTGCTATTCGCCTGAGCCTTTCGCGCGCCATCGTTCATCAATCGAAACTGATTTGAGCGAAGGAGAATCAAGCGAATTCATTTGAAACCCTCTAACATAAGGCTTTACAAGCGAATAAGAAGTTGGAAAATACAAAGGAATTCCGGGAACCTTAGTAAGCGCATCCTGTTCGGTAAGAATCAACACCATATCCCCAGTGTTAACTAGCAAGGGATCGTTTGTTTCACCCGTTGGCGCATTATTCGTTTGCGCGGCATTTGAATTGCCCGCCAACTTTGCTTTTTCATCAGTTGTTTTAACACCATTCGGCACCACGTTCGAATTCTTAACTTCATCCGTCTCATTCTTGGTGTGCATTATTTCATGCGAAATTGAGGTCGGTTCAAAAATCGCAATCATATTCGCCGTTTCATCCGCCGTTGGTAAAACAATATTTCTGCGAATCAAATCGTATGTGCCTGTTTCACGTATATGTTCAATTTCGTCGTATTCAACGATGCTTACGTTGGTCTTTATGTTCAATTCGGTTTTCCACATTTCGGCGACGGACTTTGCGATTTTTTCCTGCACATTGTTTCGGTTTATTACAAGATTTATGACGGGAAAATTTACACCTTCTTCAAAGCCGGCTTGCTTTAGAAGTTCACGCGCCTTTTCCGGAT
>JBKEBT010000026.1:0-15971 GCA_047973305.1 Pyrinomonadaceae bacterium | reverse complement strand
TTTACTTTTTTTATAGATGCCTGCCACTTAATGTACGATGCCTATGCGAACGAATTTTCGCAATGCTATATTTTGCTTACATTCCAACGATTTTCTCCAAAAGTGCAACTA
Organism: Pyrinomonadaceae bacterium; assembly: GCA_047973305.1. GTDB lineage: Bacteria > Acidobacteriota > Blastocatellia > Pyrinomonadales > Pyrinomonadaceae > Aridibacter. The sequence goes on along the minus strand of JBKEBT010000026.1, from coordinate 15,860 downwards.
AGGATTTGTAAATTTTTTTCGTTTTTATAAAACTAAAATTATGCGAAAGTTTATTCTACTAACGGTTATTTCCTTGTTGTTTTCGACGGTTTTGTTTGCGCAAAAAATACCGAGCCCGCGTGAAGAATCACTTCTTAACGATCTTAAAGTTTTGATTTGGTCAACCAAGGGCACAGGGAAAGTTGCGGTTAAGATTCGTATACACCGAGGTGCCGCTTTTGACGGACAAGGAAAAGCCGGTTCAATGGCAACACTTGCCGATTTGTTGTTTTCGGATCCCGTTTTGACCGATTTTTTTAGGAATGACCTCAACGGAGAATTAGAGGTCAAAACCAACCACGATTATGTGCAAGTTTCAGCATCCGGAGATGCAGATCAATTTGTCACAATTTTGGAATCACTTGCAACCCCGCTAAGTTCGCCCGAAATCGATAAAGATACTACAAGCGCCGCAAAAGCCAAACATCTCAAAAACCTTGAGGCAAAAATGGCTGACAGAAATTTTGTCGTGGAAGAAATCGCGGCAGAACGCTTGTTTGGCGATTACCCTTACGGACGCTCGGCATACGGAAACGTGGATTCGATAAACGCGATTGATTTTGCCGACTTGGTTTTCTTAAAACAAAGATTCATCGCTGCCGACAATGCAACAATCGCAATCGAAGGAGATGTAAATTCTTCGTTTGCCTTTCGTGCGGTGCGCAGAATTCTTGGCGGATGGACAAAACGCACCGAAAAAATTCCGGCATCGTTTCGTTTGCCGCAGCCGCCGGATTCAACACCGCTTGAAATTCCTTTGAAAAATAATGATGAAAAGCCTGAAGTTATTTTTACGGGAATTGCCGCAAACCGTGATGATGCTGATTATTTTCCAACCGAAATTTTGATGGAAATTTTGAGGTCACGCGCCGCAGTTGGAACAAAAATTACCGACATCACATATCAACCAAATCTATTGCGTGGTGAAGTTATTATTAGAGGCGCGGACGTGTCAAATACCACACCTCCACTTAAATCGCTTTTGGCTGAGCCAATAACATCCGCAGAATTTGAACGTGCAAAAACAAAAGTTTTGAACAAATTCGTGACCACTGACTCTGCTGATTTGTATCTTGATGTCGATACATATTCTTTGGATTCCGTTTCAAATCAAATAAAGAAATTAGATTCGACAACATACAATAATGTCAATGATGTTGCGAAAGCGCTGAAAAACGAGGAATTTGCAATAATTGTTTTCAAGCCGGCAACATCGGAGTCGGAAGCGCCGCAAAATACAGACCCGAAAGACCCCGCGTAATATATGTAAATTGTTCAAAACACTTCGCTAAAGATGCTTATGCTTTCCGTTTCTTGTAAAATAGGCGGAAAGTTTTCTTTATGAACCAAACAAGTTCAAAAAAAAGATCAAAAGCGGAGCTAAACCACGCAAAAGCGGTTCATGAAATGTTTTCGGGAATCGCCGGTAAATACGACTTTCTTAATCATTTTCTTTCGGCGAACATTGATAAACGTTGGCGAAAAATGGTTGTAAACAAGCTTTCATCCACGCTAAAACGAGGTGATGCGTATGTTTTGGATGTAGCGTGCGGCACCGGCGATTTATCCGTAGAGCTGAAAAATGGAGGACGTGCAACGGTAATTGGTACCGATTTTTGCCGTCGAATGCTCGAGATTGCGGTTTCGAAAAATTCCGAATTTAACGAAATTGAATACTTAGAAGCTGACGGAATGAACTTATGCTTTGCAAATGAATCATTTGATGCGGTCACGATCGCGTTTGGTTTAAGAAACTTTTCTAACTGGGAAGCAGGATTAAAAGAACTGCGCAGAATCTTAAAGCCCGAGGGTGAAATTTGCGTTTTGGAATTTTCAAGCCCCGTTGTTCCGGGCTTCAAACAAGCGTTTAACTTTTATTTTGCAAACGTTTTGCCTCGTATCGGGGGCGTTGTGAGCGGTTCGCGTGGTGCTTATGAGTATTTGCCGAATTCGGTTTCGCGGTTCCCAAATCAGGAAGGGCTTGCGGAATTGATGCGACAAATCGGCTTTTGCGATGTAAAATACACAAATCTAACCGGCGGCATTGCCGCAATTCATACAGGAAAAAGGTAAATTCATTTTCGAATGAACAAATATAAAGTCCTAAATTTCGCGAAACGATTGGGAATGTTCATACTTGTGATCTTCACTGTTGTTTCGCTTGTTACGATATTGATTGAGCTGGTTCCGGGCGACCCCGCAATCGCGCGGCTTGGCGATCAAGCCACACCTGAGCAGGTAGAAGCGTTTCGCGAGCTTCATCATTTAGATAAACCTTCGTTTTTCTTTTCGTATTCATCCGCCGATGGATTTAAGTGGAACGGAACAAACAACAGATATTTGGACTATTGGAAAGGTGTTTTAACGGGTGATTTGGGAATTTCTTACGACACAAACCGTCCAGTGAGGGATATGATTATCGAACGCTACCCTGCGACCATAAAGCTCGCGATTGCTGCTTTGATTGTTGCGATTTGTATAGCGCTTCCGTTGGGTGTTTTAGCCGGCACTCACAAAAATTCCTGGGTTGATAATTTCGCCTCTTTCATCGCATTGATTGGTATTTGCCTTCCCGGCTTTGTAATCGGTCCCCTTCTTGTTTATGTTTTTGCCGTAAAAATTCCGCTCTTTTACCCAACGGGTAGCGAAAATGCCGCCGATATTGTTTTGCCGGCAATTACTTTGGGAGCTGCGCTTTCTGCGATTTTGACCCGTATGATTCGCTCAAGCGTTATTGAAGAATTGGGTGAGGATTATGTCAGAACCGCGCGGGCAAAGGGTTTAAGCGAACGCATTGTCGTTTACAAACACGTTCTTAAGAACGGATTGATTCCGGTTGTAACGATTCTTGGGCTTCAACTTGGGGTTTTGCTGGCAGGCGCAATTATAACGGAAAAAATCTTCAACTGGCGGGGCATCGGCACGTTATTGCTAGACGGAATAAATACGCGTGACCATCGGTTGGTTCAAGGCGTTGTTTTGGTAATCAGCATAACGTATATTTTTGCGAATTCCTTTACGGATATGATCTATCGTTGGCTTGACCCCCGCATTCGTTTAAATTAATGAATCGTTTAACTTACATCGGGTTTGCCCTAGCGGCACTTTTTATATTCACGGCGATTTTTGCGCCGCAGATTGCCCCGTATGATCCAATAAAATCGTTTGAGCGCCCCGAAGGCGACACTTCTGTAATGATGAAAAATGAGGCACCAAGCGCGGAACATTGGTTTGGAACCGATCCACTCGGGCGCGATGTTTTTTCACGTTTGGTTTACGGTGCGCGAGTTTCGCTTTTTGTAGGCATTACGGTTGTTACTATTTCAGGTATATTCGGAATAATTATTGGTGCAATTGCCGGCTTTTACGGCGGTTGGTTAGATAAGTTTTTAGCCGGTTATGTATTCAACGTTTTTCTGGCGTTCCCTAGTTTGCTGCTTGCAATTGCAATTGTTGCATTTTTAAGCGGAACAAATCCTACGCCAAACGACCGTTTGCGTCATTTGATTATTGCGATGTGTATTACTGGATGGGTTGGCTATGCGCGTGTAATGCGCGGACAGGTGCTCAAAATTCGCGAATACGATTTTGTACAAGCCGCACGCGCCCTTGGGGCAGGCGGTATGCGCCAATTATTTGTACATATAATTCCAAATGCAATTCAGCCGTTAATTGTACAGGCATCACTTGCAATGGCTGGCGCTGTTTTGGCTGAAGCTTCGCTTTCTTTTCTCGGGCTTGGTATTCCGCCACCAAATCCAACTTGGGGCACGATGATTGACGAAGCACGCGGAATCGATACACTTACAAACGCAACGCACAACTTGATTTTTCCGGGAATTGCGCTCGCGCTGACTGTTTTGGCATTCAACTTTATTGGTGACGGCTTGCGTGAGTATCTAGATCCAAAGCAGCGCAAACGCTGATTCGAATTCCGTTTAGCCTTGATTATGTCTGCGATTTCCGTTCAAAACGTGACGAAAATTTATCCCCCGCCGTTTCTTCGCTTGCGCCGGTTTTTTCGCGCAAAAGCCAAGGAAGCCGTTGAAGCGCTCCGCGGTGTATCTTTCGAAGTGGAAGAAGGCGAAATATTCGGATTAATAGGAAAAAACGGTGCTGGAAAAACTACTGTCACAAAAATAATCGCCACGCTTGTGCAGCCAACTTCCGGTTCCGTGCGCGTAAACGGATTCGATTCCGTAAAGAACGATGTAAAGGTGCGTTCGTTAATAGGGCTCGCAACCGCAGAAGAACGTTCTTTTTATTGGCGTTTAACTTGTTCACAGAATCTTTTGTTTTTCGCACGGCTTTACGGTATGGATGACCGCGCGGCAAAATTCCGCATCAATGAACTTTACGAACAATTAGATTTGAAAGATTTAGCAAATCGCCGGTTTTCAGATCTTTCCACGGGGAACAAGCAACGCCTTGCAGTTGCGCGGGCTTTAATTGCCAAACCGCCGATTCTTTTGCTGGATGAACCAACGCGTTCACTTGATCCGCTTGCGGCTGCAAGTATGCGTGCGTTGATTGAATCAATCGCAGATGTTTCGATTCTGCTGACATCGCATAACTTATCCGAGATCGAACAACTTTGTAAACGAGTTGCGGTAATTTCACACGGCAAAATTCGCGCGGTTGACACGCCGGCGAATCTTCGTCGTTCACATAAGGAAAAACAAGAAGTAACCATCACTTTTCGTGGCGATCCGAAACATCGTTTGCAAGAGTTTGCCGGTTTAGACAGTTTTAGTTTTGAACATTTCGGCGATGATTTTATACTTTCATTCGAGCGCGATGCCAATGATAATCTTTTGAGCGAAACATTTAAGCGGCTGGATGAAGTCGGCGCAGTTATTTTGGATGTTGAAACAAAAAAGGCGACGCTTTTGGACGTTTTAGAAAGTTATCAGGATAAAAAATGAATGAATCTTTCAAAATACTTTCGCTAGGCGAATGTGCGCTTATTGTTACATTTGGCAATGTAATTGACGAGAAGATAAATCAACGTGTAAATTCGCTTTGTTTTGCACTTGAATCCAATCCGTTTTCGGGATTTATTGAAGCAGTTCCCGCCTATTCATCGCTAACGGTTTTTTACGACAATTTGCGTGTCACACAAAATTTTAGACATTCACTTACAGGCTTTGAAGTCGCAAAAAATCTTATCGAAATCGAAATGGAAAAACTTCCCATGACAAATTCTAACGAAGGAAATTTGATCGAAATTGCGGTTAATTTCGATTCCGAAGCCGCACTTGATCTTGACAGAATCTCCGAAGAAGCCGAATTGTCGGAACAAGAAGTTATTGAGATTTTTCTTTCGCACGAATATCGGGTTTATATGCTCGGTTTTCTGCCGGGCTTTGCGTATATGGGAACGGTTGATGAGCGCATTGCTTGTCCGCGCAAGCGCACTCCGCGAACGCGCGTACCAAAAGGAAGCGTTGGAATTGCGGGCAGACAAACGGGTATTTACCCGATTGAATCGCCCGGAGGTTGGCAGATTATCGGAAGAACCGATCAAGAAATGTTCGATACTATAACAGCTGAAATAGAAACGCTTTTGCCGGGCGACCGCGTAAAATTCATCGCAAAATGAGCATAATAATTGAAAATGCAGGCGCCTTCGATTCGATTCAGGATTTGGGAAGATTTGGCTTTCGCAAATTTGGTGTGAATCCGAATGGCGCTATGGATCAAACCTCATTACGAATCTTGAACATCTTGCTTGGAAACGATGAAAACACGGCAGCGATTGAGTTTCACTTTCCCGCACCAAGAATAAAATTTGCTGCGGATGCAATTTTTGCACTTGGTGGCGGATATTTTGATGCGCAACTTGTGAATAAACCAATAGAAAACTGGCAATCTTACCGTGCCAAAAAGGGTGAAGTTCTTAGTTTCGGAAAACGTCTCGCCGGCAGCCGTGGATATTTTGCAGTTCAAGGTGGATTTGAGATTGAGCCGTGGCTAGGTAGCAACAGCACAAACATACTTGCGAAAGTTGGCGGCTTTCACGGAAGAAATTTGCATGCGGGCGATCAAATCAGAATCCGCAAGAGTTTACGCCCGATTCCGATTGCAAAGATTGCGCGCACGTTGCAACCCGGTATTCATTCGTTGCCAACGATTCGCGTTATTCCGGGACCCGAATTTAACCGCATCACCGCGTTGAGCGAACAATCATTTTTGGGAACGCGTTACAAAATCACACACAACTCGAATCGCATGGGTTACAGGTTGCAAGGCGAACCGATTCATTTGTTAAATGACACACAGTTAATATCTTCGGGCGTTACATTTGGCACCGTCCAAGTTCTCAGCGACGGACAACCCGTGATTTTGATGGCTGACCACCAAACGGCAGGTGGATATTCGCGAATAGCCAACGTAATAAGCGTTGATTTGGCAAAGCTTGCACAGCTTGACGTAAACGATGAAATCCGTTTTAGTATCATCTCTGTAAAAGAAGCGGAAGCACTTCAAGAACAATTTCAGCGAGATCTGGATTTCTTGAAAATGGGAATAAAATTTAGGATTTTAAATGAAGCGGATTGATTTGAATTGCGATTTGGGTGAATGGAATTCGGATGGTTCAAACACCACAGATGCACAGATTATGCCGTTTATTTCTTCCGCAAACATAGCTTGTGGAATTCATGCCGGAACACCGCATTCTATTAAAACAACTATCGAGCTCGCAATTAAACATCAAGTTGCCATAGGTGCACACCCGTCATACCCGGATAGAGCGGGTTTCGGCAGAAAATCGATCAAAATGAATCCGGAAGCAATTTTCGAGTTAGTGTTAAATCAAATCGAAACCGTAAACGAAATTTGCCGTGAATATAATATTAAACTTCATCATGTAAAACCACACGGCGCGCTTTACAACGACGCCGCTGAAAACCCGAGCATTGCAAAAGCCATAGTTAAAGCCGTAAAGCAATTTGATAAAAGCTCCTATATCTACGCGCTTTCAGGAAGTGCTTTGGTTTTTGAGACTGAAAAAGCCGGAATGCGCGCAGTTTCGGAAGTTTTCGCGGATCGAACTTACGATTCCGAAGGATTTCTGGTTCACCGTTCGCAGCCCAATGCCATGATAGCGACAACTAAAGATTCGATTCGGCAGGTTTTAATGATGGCAAACGAAGGATGCGCACAAACACTGGAAGGTGGAAAGGTTTATTTAGATGCGGAAACCGTTTGTTTACACGGCGATTCCGCGAACGCATCTGAATTTGCATTTGCAATCAATAATGCATTGATTGCAGCGGGATTCGCAATTGCGTCGCCGAAATGAAGTATAAAAAGCGAACAAGTATATTCTTAAGTGCGGCTTTCTTGATGGCAACATCTGCGGTCGGACCCGGCTTCCTTACGCAAACTGCGTCATTTACAAGCAAACTTGCCGCAAGTTTCGGCTTTGTCATACTTGTTTCCGTAATAATAGATATTTTCGCGCAGTTGAACATTTGGCGCGTGCTTGGTGTCGCAGGTATGCGCGCGCAAGATGTTGCAAATAAAACGTTTAACGGTAGTGGCTATTTGCTAGCCGCGCTTATTGTTTTGGGTGGATTGGTTTTTAATATTGGAAATATTGCCGGAGCGGGGCTCGGACTCAACGTGCTAACCGGTTTGGATCCTCGTTACGGAGCAGTTATCAGCGCAGCCTTTGCAATAGGGATATTTTCATTCAAAGACGCCGCAAAAGCGATGGATGTATTTATCAAAATAATGGGTTTTGTGATGATCGCGCTAATTGTTTGGGTCGTTGTTTTGTCGCAACCACCAATAGGAGAAGCACTGTATCGAACGGTTTATCCCGCAAAAATAGAACCTGTAATGATAATCACAATTGTTGGCGGAACCGTTGGCGGCTACATTACATTCGCGGGTGCGCATCGTTTGATAGATGCCGGTTTACGCGGAACTGAAAGTTTGCCGGAAATAAATCGCGCAGCCATAAGCGGAATCTTGATAACTTCCCTCATAAGGTATCTATTATTTCTCGCAGCTTTTGGCGTTGTTGCATTGGGCTTGACGATTGATTCGGGCAACCCGGCAGCTTCGGTTTTCGAAAACGTTGCGGGCGTGATTGGATATAAAATTTTCGGTGTAATAATGTGGTCAGCGGCAATCACTTCAGTAATCGGCGCTGCTTATACTTCGGTTTCATTTCTTAAAACAATCAGCCGAAAAGTTGAATCGCACATTCGCATCACAACAATTTTGTTCATCTTATTTTCGACTGTCTTTTTTGCGATCATTGGACAGCCGGTTAAACTGCTTATTTTTGCCGGCACATTTAACGGTTTTATCTTACCAATCGGCTTGGCGCTAATTCTTATCGCATCACGAAAGACCAAGATCGTGGGTGACTTTCGGAATTCGAATTGGCTTTTAATTCCGGGTTGGCTGATTGTAGTTCTGATGGGAGTTTTTTCCGTTCAATCGCTGATCACAAACATTCCGACGATGTTTGGAAAGTAAACTCTTATTCATTGCAATGCGCTATATTCCACTTTTTTCGTCCAAAGTTTTTCCAATGATGTTTGCATCTTGCAAAAACGTTTCTACTTCTTCAAATTTGTTCTTGTTTATAAGATTTCGAATGTGAAACATCTTTTCGATGTAGGTGTCAATCGCCTCAAGAAGCGGTTGCTTATTTTGTTCAAAAATCGGAGCCCAAGTTTTCGGAGAACTTTTCGCCAGCCTTACCGTGCTTTCAAACCCACCACCTGCCATTTCAAAGATTGCGTTCTCATCACGTTCTTTTTCCAAAACGGTTGCCGCAAGCACAAAACTGCTGATATGCGATATGTGCGAAACATAAGCCGCATGAACATCGTGCCGATGAGATTCCATATGCTTAATCTTCATCCCGATCGCGCTATATAATTCTTCGGCTGCTTTTACGGCGTCGGGCGCGCTATCCTGCACATCACAAACGATGCAGATTCGTTGTTTGAAAAGACCGGAAACGGCGGCATTCGGACCTGAAAACTCTGTGCCTGCCATCGGATGCGTTGCAACATAACGTGCCCGATTCGGAAAGTTTCGCACTTCATCGATTATAGATCCCTTTGTTGAACCTACATCTAATACCGTTTGCGAACTCGAAACACGGGTGAGAACAAATTTAAGCTCGTCAATTAAAGCGTTGACGGGAGCAGCCAAAATAATTATATCCGCGTTTGACACTGCATCTTCACGAGCTTCCAATTTGTCAATCAAACCGAGTTCTAGTGCGCGTTTTCCATGTTCGGCGCTGCTTTCCACTCCGATTATTTCCGAAGCAAATCCACTACTTCGTATGTCCTTCGCAAGCGAACCGCCTATCAGCCCCAACCCGTAAATTGCAACTTTCATTCTTACAATAAAATCGGAATCGCCGTATTTCGACGATTCCATTTTTCCCTTTTCTAATTTCTAACTGCGCACTTAAGCGCGATTTGGAATAGTGATCGGAAAGTCGTCGTATTGCGTTTCCTTTCCCTTTGAAGGGTCGCCAAACCGCGGATAGCAATTCAGCACGATATGATTCTTTTCGCGGTCAAATTCAACAACCCCATAACCCGTTGCACAATCGTACAACAAATTTGGTTTTCGTTCTTGCTTGAACGGGTTCACAACACCCATCATGGTGAGTTTATTGCCGAAGGCATCGTGAAACCTTCCGGTTTCAATTCGTTTTCCGGGTAATGGTTTGTGTCCATCGGGAATCGGCGGAAACCACATTCGCACCCATATATTACACAATGCCGGAACCGCAAATGCGTATGTGCTGTCTTCGAATTTATCCACGCCATATTGAAAAACCGCAGGCAGGTGCTGATCTCCAACAAGATGCAATGAAACCTTATTCTTCAACAAACGCACAACCTCATCACGCCTATTTTGAGGATAACCGTTTGTATCCATATCTGCGGTAAGAATTTCATCCTTCAAATACGCACCTTTTTCGGGAATCCACATATTTTCTCGGCGTTCTTTTATTGCGGGATTCTGCGAAGTGTGCGCCGCCGCAAGCGCCGTAGCCGATAATAAAACCCGAAAATCAGCGGTTTTTGAAGGATTTTCTGTCCAATCTTTTAAGAATGCCATTTGGTGTTCGCCAAGAAGATGCGACTTTTCCCGGTCGTATTTTGTTACGTCGTAACTTCGATTGTGCACGATTCCGTTATGAACTTCCGCGATTTCCGGGTAAACCTCACGAGGCGGCGTTTTGAATTTTCGGTCTTCAACCAACGCGAAACTTATTCCGGCATATTCCCAAGCCGTAAAATAAACGCTGATATCCTGTAAGGCAGGGCGCGGATCTACGGGATCCGGCAGGTGGCTTGTCTGCGTAATTTGCGCCATATTTACCCATTCTGCCTGCATTCGGTATCCTCCGGAATCTTGAATTTCGACCACGTTGTTTCCATTGATTGTTGCACGTCCACCTGCGCCCCATATATTGCCGTGATAAACATCGTGATCATCCAAGATCGCAACCATTGGGAGATTTCGGAAAACGTCGCGATAACTCCAACCGAACATTATCCACTTTCGAAGGTAATCCAGCGTTGATTTCGCAAGCGGTGTGCGTACTACCCCAAACCCGCCGTTGTACTCGTAAAATTGATCGCCGAGAAAAAATACCATGTCCGCATTTGCCTTCAAACAACCCGCGACAACTTCCGTATCCGGGAATCCTTTATCCCAATTGCAACTGAGTGAAAGTGCGCGAATACGCTTTTTACTTTTTGGTTCTGCAGAAATCGTACCCTGATATTCGTATTCGATTTTTTCTCCGTTTTTTAGTGGCATTTCGTAAGTAACTTTATAAAGCGCCGAGCTTTGCGCATCCCAATCGTTAATACGAAACGCAGCTACACGGGCGAGCGGATGAATATCCACAGCACGCATTTCCTCCCACTCACTTCCTCTCCTAAGCCAAAGCGATGCGCGTTTTCCCGATAAATCAAAAGGCGCAAGTTGGGCGGAAAGTTTCAAGGTTTTGCCGGAAACCGTGTATTGTGCAAAATACACACCACCAAATTCTCGTTTCGCATCAAAATCAAATCCATCTCCTTCTAATCGGAGTTCCGAAATTGAAACGGTCGGGTTGTCATCACTATTTTCTTTGTCGGGTTCGAAAGAACTTTCAAGTGAAATTGCGCCTGTCCAATCATTTTCAAACGACGAAAACGAAATACCTTTTTCCGCCGCTATGAGCTTCAATCGCGCGCTTTTGTCTGAACTTATTGCAATTGAAAGTTCACATTCACCATTCAACACCGCCAAATCAACCTTTTCGGTGGAAACCTTTTCGCCTATAAACAATCTGCCATCAGTAGTTACGCCCGCGCTGATTCCCTTACCGGAAAAGATTGAGGAACGAAAATCTTCAAAGGTTCCGCGCATTGCTAATCGAAATCCAAAATAGTTTGGCTTTTCCGCGTTATTCTGAATTGTTCCGAGCAAACGAAATTTTACCGTCGCACTAAAATCCTTGGTTTCACTTGAAACCTGATGCGTTAAAAGAGTAACCGTCCGGTTCCTTCCACGAAACAGGCACTTTAATTCACCATCCACAATTGCCCAATCCTGCATTCGCTGAGCCCAAAACGCAGCACCGATGAACGACATATCAGGAATATTTCCCCAACTTCCGATAAATTTTCGGGCATCATATTGGGTTATTCCTGTAACACCTGCTTTTGCGGTGCCCCCAACGTTTTCACTCGCTGAAACGCTACCATTTAGGATTGTGCCGCCAACCGCACCCGAAACCAGCCCCTTCAACACGTCTCTTCTATTCATAAAATTTTCCTTTACCATAATATATATCGGAACATCCGAAAATCTTAAAGGCGTTCCAAACCTTGTGCTGAACTTATTACGCTTCAATTTGTCACAAGTTTTGTTGTTGTGGTGTTACATACGTGAGTAACAAATATTCGGGAAGACGCTATCAAAATTGATCATTTGAAGACGTGTGAAATTCACAGTTTATAACGTTACTCCTGAATTCATGCAGGAAGCCAGAAATACCGGTTTTATTTTTTTCGAACCCGAACGAATTATTCAGCTCGATTAATTTAAGGAAACGACGCGAATTTGCAACTCAAAACCCAATTTGCCGGCGATGCTTCGCGTCTAAAATTGTACGTTACAGAATTTCGACTAACCTGATAATTCCATTTTAACCTTTGATTTCAAATCTAATTTTCATCGATGCCTCTGATTACTAAAACCGAACAAGGCGAATGATTTACAACCGCGTCCGAAACTGAACCGAGCAACATTCTGTCCCAAAAGCCGTATCCGTGCGAACCCACAACTACCAAATCCGCACCCCAGCTTTCGGCTTCCTCGGTTATGGCGTGTTTAGGATATGTGCCGCGAAGAACTTTCGTTTGAACTTCAATTTCGCTAAATTTTTCTTTCAAACGTCGGGCGGCAGATTCCACTACATCCTCCGCTACCTCCGCCGTTTTGTCTTCAGCTTCACTGTAGAAATCGGTTGTGATTCCATACGCTTCCGGCGTTGTCGGTATAAATGGTTCCACGCTTGATATAACCCTTACAACGTGGTTTGAATTGGAAATAATCTCCGAAAGCTTCTCAACCGCAGCTCGGCTAAACGTTGAGCCATCTGTCGCAATTAGTATTTTCATGCTCCCTCCATCATCAAAAAGTAGACCTGCTTATACCTTACCGCAAAAGGCTTCGATTTTTAAAAAAAGTTTCGGAAATAGAAAAAGCGACCTTAAATAAGTCGCCTTTCTCGTAAAAATGGTGATCCGAGGAGGGCTCGAACCTCCGACCCACTGGTTAAAAGCCTTGAAAAGGCAGTTTTTATCGATTCACAAGGATTTGCCAAATTAAAGCAATATGTGGCTTATAGTGTTTTTTAGCTTTTTCTGATTCATTCCGATTTACAACGATTTTTCGGAGTTGGCACGCCACCGGCACACCAAATTTTATACTGACCAAGATTCTGAAAGAGTTTCGGCTTGCTTCGGCGTTTCTCTCAAAACTTCTTTGGCGTTGCTGAATGTTCCGAAAAGTTGACCGTCGAGATCGTTTCTATCCGTTACAACTATAATTGTCGGATTATTCATTTCGGGCGCAGTAATTACTTTCCCGGCATATAAAGCCATTGAAATGCTTTTGCCGCTTCCTTGTGTATGCCAAGCTACGCCGATTTTACCTTCATTGTCGGGTTTTGTTACTTCGACAGTTTTTGCAAAGGCTTTGCGGACGAGATGAAATTGATGATACCCTGCAATCTTTTTAACGATGCTTTTTTCCTCTTCAAAGAGAATAAAATCACGGATAAACTCAAGCAGAAAATCACGGCGGAAAAGACCACGAATTAAAGTTTCGGTTTCGTTGTTCGTGCCGAGCGGATCGAGAGTTTCGCCGTCTATGGTTCGCCAGAACATAAACCATTCCCAATCAGCCGTTAAACTGCCAACACGCGCTTCTCTCAGATCAGCGATAACCATTAATTCGTTTGTATTGAAAAGATCGGGAATTTCTTCTTTATAAGTTTGCAGTTGCCGGAAAGCGTCAACAATCGTTTTGTTTTCATCAGCCGGATTTTTGACTTCGATAACGGCAATCGGAATACCGTTGATAAAAATAATGATGTCCGGACGTTTGGTGTGTTTCGCGCCTTTGATTGAAAATTGATTGATTGCCAGATATTCGTTGTTTTCGACATTTTCAAAATCAATAATGCGGACGAAATCACCTTTTGTTTCGCCGTCATCTTGAAATTGAACTTTCACGCCGTCGCGTAATAAACGGTGAAATTCCCGATTGTTTTGTAAAAGCGAAGGAAAATTAGGGCGGATAATTTGAGTTAAAGCGTCTTCAATCGCTAAAGCCGGAACATGGCTGTTTAATGCCGTCAGCTTTGACCGCAGACGCTCGACTAAGAAAACTTCTCTGTAATCTGCGCGTTCGGCTCTGTCCGTTCCCGGGGCGATTTCGTAGCCGTTTTCGTGAATATAGCCGAGTTCTTGAAACCATTTTATGACGAGGTTTTCAAACTTTTCTTCGTTGATTTTCATTCAAAGGAACGCAAACTAAACGTGAACCAATTCACGCGAAGGCGTTTGCTTTTTACTTTCTGATTTTTGAAATTCCAACTTCAATTCGCAATCTAGAGCCAGACCGATCTTTACAAGCGATTCAATTGTAAAATTTGTGCTTCCCTGCAAAACTTTATTGACGTAAGCACGGCTTGTTCCCAAACGGCGGGCAAGTTCTGCTTCGGAAATACCTTTGTCTTCCATCAATACAAAAACTTGTTCGGATATTTCTACTTTCGCCTCTTCTATCTGGAAACTTCCGTCTTTTTTCAGACGTTCGCTCATTGCGGCAAATCTTTCGGCAGCTGTTAAATCTTGCTTTTTCATTTTTCTTCACCTACTTCCTTGAAATAATCATCTCTTATGCTGGTAGCCTTTTTTATTTGCTTTTGTATAAATTTTTGTTCGTTTCCACTTTTACCTGAAAATCCGTGTGAACAGATAATTAAACTTCCTTTATCATAAAAAAATAAAATTCTGGCTGTGTTCGGAGCTTTGAACTCATAAATTTTGTCATCTAAAGGGCGGACGTGCTTTTTGTTAAGAATAACTCCGTTATCCGCCATTCTGTTTATCAAATAGTTTAGACGTTTGTAATCTGAGTCCCCGTTTGCTTCCAATTCATCTAAAAACTCAAAAACGAGACAAGTGCCATTTTCAACCCAACCTCTTACTGTAAATCTCGCTCCGACATAAATTTCTTCTGTTGGCATAGTGTTAACCTATAAGTTGACACATTACAAATTTAACAACAAATACATAATGGTGTCAAACATTTGAGAAAAGTTTTTAAATTTACCGCTTATAAAGCAACTCAAGCTAATTTATTTTCCGCTTCGCCGACTCTGATTTTCCCCGAAATAAGACGCGGCAATAATGAATCGCGGATTTCTGCGAGTTTTTGATTTTCAAAACGACTTTCACTAATCTTTTCAAAAATTGGATTTACTAATTCACCGAATTTTTCAATTATATCGTTTGTAGGAATAATGGAACTTGTTCTTTCAATTTGTGATGCACTTATATTAGGCTGTGCGCTACCGCTTGCCGCACCCAATAAATTATTTCGATTTTCATCAGTTGAAAGCACTAAATAAGCAAACCTCTTTGCATTTTTAATTTTTTCTTTTATCAAACCTACTCGCTGATTCAACCAGATTTCAGAATCAATTTTCGGAACTAAGCCAACCTTTCCGACTTCTGCACCTGTCATTGCAATAAGTAAATCATTACTTGAAATTTTGAATTTGTTGTCTATTTTGCCCGATACAGATTCGCTAATAAACTGAGTGTTAGTAACATCTACTTGATTGTTTGAGATGTTTTTTATTTTAATTACTTTAATTGTTCCTGATTCTTTGAAGTCAGAGCTTTTGAAAGCATATCCATTTTGAACATAAATAATTTCGCCGATTGTTGAATCTTCCCAACCTTTCGGGATGTCGTTTTCAAATTCGGACGGAAAGAGTTTGGCGATTTCGGGCGATGCACTTTCCGACGGGCGATTTTCCATATTTGCACGGACAGGCTCAAAATCCACAAACCACGCCTTAAACATCGCTCGTGCCATCGCTTCCAAAGTCGCGTTCATTTGCCAGTTGAGTTCGATTTTATCGTCCAATGATGAAAGGATTTCGGCTATTTCTTTTTGTTCTTCAATTGGTGGTAATTCAAGTTCAAGATTGGCAAAAGCATCCTTGTTGACTCTTTGCCGTCCAGAAGTTC
>JBKEBT010000025.1:0-1535 GCA_047973305.1 Pyrinomonadaceae bacterium | reverse complement strand
GCGTCTGTTTTGTTCGTCGCGCCTGTTTTGTTCAGCCCTGCGATTTTGTTCGTCACGCCTGTTTTGTTCAGCCCTGCGATTTTGTTCGTCGCGTCTGTTTTGTTCAGCAACTTGTCGCGAGTTATTATCTGAAGTCCCACGATTGTTGTACGTTCTTCTGTTTTCTTGTGAAGAAGTATTGTTGCGCGGATCGCGAACTCGGGCTGAGCCATTGTTCGAACGATTTGAACTATCATTCCTTCGGTTTGAAACGTTTACATTACCGGTTCTGTTTACATTTGCGTTTGTGTTTCCACCGTATCCGCGGCGACTTTCAGTGTTTCTGCTTTCACGATTATTTTTGGAGCGTTCGTTTTGTCCGAAACTCACAATTGAGGCAGTGAGCAAAAACATAAAACCAACCAGCGAATATCGAAAAACTTTTTCTTTTTTCTTTTGCATAAGATTCCCTTCACTGTTGAATTAAAACCAATAGCGGTTTCTATTTGAATTGACTGGCAATAACCATACCGAAACGCGCACGTCCCTTGTTTATTGGCTTGTAGCCAATTAGTAGGGTCAGTGTTAAACGATTCCGTGCGTAAGGTAACGCTTTGGTTAATCAAGTTTCGCAAATTCGCGTGTTTCATCTACAATCTTGACCAACAGAAAATACGGAGGACTCGAATGAATCGACTTACTTTATCGGCATTAATTTTCGGTGTTGTTTTTTCAACATTTATGGGATGCAACTATTTTACGTCTACCGAAAATGCGAACACACCGCAAGACACAGCATCAGAAAATCAAACGGCAAATGCTGGTCAACCTACGATGCAAGGCGACGACGCGGAAACCGGTAAGGAAGGTTCCGTAAAAGCAACCGGCGTTTGTGCAAACGATTATTATCCGGTTGATTCGGGGCTTGACCAAACTTATTCGATTAAAGGCAGCAAGCCCGGAACGTTTATCGTGGATCACAAAGATGTTGATGCGGAATCCTTTAAAGAAATTAGAAGCTTTAGTTCCGGTATTGTGCTGACCACCAATTGGACGTGTACTCCGGAAGGGCTACGGAATGCCGAATATCAAAGCTCGGCAGATCTCGGTGGCGGACAGCTAAAGATGGAAACTCTTTCGAGTTCGGGTGTAACAATTCCGAAGAAATGGGAAGCCGGAAAAACCTACACCGCAGAATATAAAATCCGTGCCACGATGATGGGACGTACTTTTGACGGCACCGCCACGATAGACAATAAGATTACTAGTTTGGAAGAAAATATTAGCGTTCAAGGTGGTGATTTTGTTGCTGCGCGTGTTGAATCAACCATTAAAGTAAACTTGAACGGTGTGCCCGGTTTTTCGGCAAGTACCGTTAATTGGTTTGCGCCAGACGTGGGTCTTGTAAAACAGGAAGCAACAAGCCGTTACGGTAAAGAAAACATCGAATATACCGGCGAAAAATAGTAGCGCCATTTGTGGCTAGTTTGCCTTTTCAAAACGATATTTAATTATTAGCTCAATTATTTGATTTAGTTCACGATGTGAAAAACCCG
>JBKEBT010000024.1:0-22181 GCA_047973305.1 Pyrinomonadaceae bacterium | reverse complement strand
ACGCCGTTCTCGAAAAATTGCTTCTGCCATCGATAAAATATCGTCGGCTGCAATCGGTGCCTCGCGCACACCTCCGATACCGACCCCCTCTCCAACAAATGCTCCTTCAATATCGCCACCTTCTCCGACGGCGTGAAATTCCTTCTAAAATTATTAGTACCCTTTGTCATATCCGCAGCCTCCTTCGTATTCTTATACTTAACCAGACTACCTTAAATACTCATTACTGCGATTTGTTCAGAACTATAATAAAATTAAACGATAATTTTACTTTTGGATCAGGCATGCACCTAGTAAAAACAGGCGGCGAAATCAGCTATGAAACCTTGTCGTCTTTTTCTCAGGACAATATGTATGGAACATATTTTTTTTCAAACTATCGAGACTTTGAGTTAAATAAACCACTACTTTTTACACAACGAATTGGTTCAAATCGTGCTAACACGTCGCAAACTAATCTCGCACTATTTATTCAAGATTATTTTAAGCCCTCTGATTATGCCCAAGTTGGTGTCGGTTTACGATATCAAATACAAACCGGGTTACGTGACAGAAATAACTTTTCTCCTCGATTCAGTTTTGTTTTATCTCCTGAAAGCTCAGGTAAATCTATTCTACGAGGGGGTGTGGGGATAGTTTATTTGGAGCACAAAAGCTCAGTTATCGCGAATATAAAGATGAATGACGGCACACAATCTGATTATTTGATTATTCCGGAACCAGGCTATCCAAATCCATTTTCCACAACTATCCCGTTACGGGCTCTTTCTCAAGTTAAGAGTGTTTACTATCAAGCCCCTGAATTAACCAACCCTTTGATCTATACTGGATTGTTTTCCGGAGAATATTCTATAAATGAATCAACATTTTTGAAATTGGGGTATTTGTTTTTTCGTGGGACTAACGAATTCAAAGCAACGGACATAAATGCACCAGTTGATGGCGTCAGACCCGAACCCAATATCGGACGTATTGAATAACTGAGTAAATTTCTAGAAAATCAGAACTAGCTTGTTTACAAGAACTTGACAGCACTCTTATCAGATTTTCTGAATCTATACTTTTACCACTTGAAACTTTGTGAAACTTTTCCTATACTAGCACTCATACACCGAGAGTGCTAAACCCTACGTTCTTCGTTGAGTTTAGACGAAAGGAATAATAGCAAACTATTAAAAATTAGGAGTGTACATTTTAAAATGGCAACAAAAATCACACCATTACACGACAGAGTAATTGTTCGTCGTATTGAAGAAAGTGAAACAACATCGGGCGGAATCATCATTCCGGATGCTGCAAAAGAAAAGCCGCAAGAGGGCGAAGTTATTGCAGTTGGTGAAGGTAAATATAAAGAAGACGGGTCACGTCAAACATTGGATGTTAAAACCGGTGATCGTGTACTTTTCGGCAAATACAGCGGTTCGGAGATCTCGATCGACGGCGAAGAATATTTGATGATGCGCGAAGATGAAATCTTGGGAATCATCGAAAGAGCAGGCGCAAGCGCAAGTTAAGATCAAAATAATCAATAAATTCGGCGAAGTTTTTCGCCCAAAATATCAATTAAAAAATCTATTTTATTCGGCGCATTGAAGTCATAAACAAGGCGCTCAGGAGAAAAAATGGCAAAACAAGTAATTCATGGTGAAGATTCGCGCGCTGCAATTTTGCGCGGTGTGAATCAATTGGCTGATGCTGTAAAAGTTACGCTCGGTCCGAAAGGAAGAAATGTAGTTATCGACAAGAAATTTGGTTCACCGACCATCACAAAAGATGGCGTAACCGTTGCAAAGGAAATTGAACTACAAGATTCGCTCGAAAATATGGGCGCGCAGTTGGTACGCGAAGTTGCGTCAAAAACATCAGACGTTGCCGGTGACGGAACCACAACTGCAACGGTTTTGGCACAAGCAATTTTTAAGGAAGGCGTTCGCACCGTTGCGGCTGGTGCAAATCCGATGGCGCTTAAGCGCGGAATTGACAAGGCTGTTGGCGCAGTGGTTGAAGAAATTCAAAAGATTGCAAAGCCTGTTTCGGGCGATTCGATTGCCCAGGTTGGCACCGTTTCAGCAAACGGTGAAGCCGAAATCGGAGCACACATTGCTCAAGCGATGGAAAAGGTTGGAAAAGACGGCGTAATTACGGTAGAAGAATCGAAAACAATGGATACAACGCTTGAAGTTGTTGAAGGTATGCAATTTGACCGCGGCTATCTTTCACCCTATTTTGTAACCGATCCGGACAGAATGGAAGCAGTTCTTGAAAATCCGTACATTCTTATTAACGAAAAGAAGATTAGCAATATGAAGGATCTTCTTCCGATTTTGGAAAATGTTGCAAAACTCGGAAAGCCGTTGCTTATTATCGCGGAAGATGTTGAAGGCGAAGCACTTGCAACTTTAGTTGTAAACAAACTTCGTGGCACATTAAATGTTGCCGCTGTTAAAGCACCGGGCTTTGGCGATCGTCGCAAAGCGATGTTGGAAGACATTGCGGTTCTTACAAACGGAAAAGTAATCAGCGAAGATTTAGGAATCAAGCTTGATTCGATTTCGGTTGAAGATTTGGGACAAGCCAAAACCATAACAATTGATAAGGATAACACCACGATTGTTGAAGGTGCGGGTGATTTTGACGCTATTCACGGTCGTGTAAATACAATCCGCAACCAAATCGAAGAAACATCTTCTGATTATGATCGCGAAAAACTGCAAGAACGTCTGGCAAAATTGACGGGCGGCGTTGCAGTAATCAAAGTAGGTGCCGCAACCGAAATTGAAATGAAGGAAAAGAAGGCGCGCGTTGAAGATGCTATGCATGCGACCCGCGCTGCGGTTGAAGAAGGAATCGTGCCGGGTGGCGGAGTTGCTTTGGTACGCGCCGCAATAGTTCTGGACAATTTCAATACCGGTAGTGAAGACACCGATGAAATGATTGGTGTTTCAATTGTTAAGCGTGCTTTGGAAGAACCACTCAGACAAATTGCAAACAACGCGGGTAAAGAAGGTGCGGTTATTGTGGAAAATGTTCGTTCACAAGACAGCGACACTTATGGCTTTAATGCCGCAACCGAAAAATTTGAAGACCTTGTTGAATCAGGAGTTATTGATCCGGCAAAGGTTACCAGAACAGCGCTTCAAAATGCTGCATCGGTAGCAGGTATGATGTTGACAACGGAAGCTATGATTTCAGACCTTCCGGAAGAAAAGGACGATATGCCTGCAATGCCGGGAGGCGGAATGGGAATGGGGATGTAAGTTCCATTTTCATTCGCGTTTATTGGCGTCGCTATATTGCGGCGCCTTTTTTTTCTTGGAATTCGTGTTGTTGCAGCTTATATTCCGCTTGCGTCGAGCTGCCATAACTGGAAGTTTTCGCCTCATATTTTTCGAGCTTGCAATCAGAACTCATCGTGCTTTTCATGTTAAGATATTTCAAAATCTTAAAAGACTTCGTTTTCATTGAGTCATCAGCAAAACAATAGATATGAAACAGATTATTATATCCGGTTTAATAAGTGTTCTATTTGCTTCCGCCACACTTGCACAGCAAGTAAAAGCGGATCTTGCGATTACAAACGCAAGAATTTACACAATGGAATCGGGCGCACCAACC
The DNA here is from genome assembly GCA_047973305.1 of Pyrinomonadaceae bacterium. GTDB lineage: Bacteria > Acidobacteriota > Blastocatellia > Pyrinomonadales > Pyrinomonadaceae > Aridibacter. Next base: position 18,566 of record JBKEBT010000024.1, on the reverse strand, counting down.
GCCGAGGCGATTGCCGTTTTTCGAAACAGAATTATAGCCGTGGGCAAAAATTCGGAGATAAAAGCGCTTATCGGCACAAAAACAACAGTAATTAATGCCGCCGGTAAAACGTTGCTTCCTGGGTTTAATGATGCGCACGTTCATTTTTTAGATGGCGGTGCGGGTCTCTCTTCCGTCGATTTGCGAGATGCAAAAACGCCCGAAGAATTTATCGCGCGAATTGCGAGCTTTGCAAAGAAGTTGCCAAAAGGGCGCTGGATATTGAACGGCAACTGGGATCATGAAAATTGGACTCCGAACATTCTGCCAAGCGCCGAGATGATTGATGCCGTTACGCCTGATAACCCCGTGTTTATCAATCGTTTAGATGGACACATGGGGCTGGCAAATTCGCTCGCGATGAGGCTTGCAAAGGTTGATAAATCGATTAAAGATGTCGCGGGTGGCGAGATTGTTCGTGATGAAAACGGCGTGCCGACCGGCATTTTCAAAGATGGTGCTATGGATTTATTCTACGGTGTAATTCCGGAAATGCCATTCGATCAAAAACTTGAAGTGCTAGAAACTGCAAGTAATTATGCGGCGTCTCTTGGCGTTACGAGTGTTCAAGATATGTCTGCGGGAACTGATGTCGGGGTTTATCAAGAACTGTTGCGGCGGGGCAAACTAAAAACGCGCGTTTATGCCGTTTCAACACTTAACGATTGGCAACGATGGCAAAAGACGGGCATTACGCACGCTTTTGGAAGTGAAATGCTTCGTGTGGGCGGACTCAAAGGGTTTGCAGACGGCTCGCTGGGCTCAACAACAGCGTGGTTCTATGACGCGTATCTTGATTCGCCGGATAAAAAGGGCTTTCCGCTCGATGATATGACAAATATCAAAAATCGTGTACTTTCTGCCGATAAAGCAAATTTACAGGTGATGATTCACGCGATTGGCGATCGTGCAAACGATGAAATTTTGAAGATTTATGAACAGGTTGAAAAAGAAAACGGCGAACGCGACCGCCGATTTCGCATCGAACACGCGCAACATCTAAACGCCGACCTTATAAAACGATTTGCGAAAGATCACGTTATTGCCTCAATGCAGCCGTATCATTTGGTGGATGACGGGCGTTGGGCTTATAAACGTTTGGATCAAAAACGATTAAATGGCACGTATGCATTTCGCTCGCTTATAGACAGCGGCGCAAGATTGGCATTCGGAACCGATTGGTACGTAGCACCGCTGAACCCAATGTTTGGAATCTATGCAGCGGTAACACGCAGAACCTTGGATGACAAGAATCCAAATGGATGGATTCCGGAACAAAAGATAACTGTCGAAGAAGCGGTGCGCGCCTACACAACAGGTTCAGCATACGCCGAGTATCAGGAGAACGAAAAAGGCACGCTTAGCGTCGGCAAGCTCGCGGATATGGTGTTGGTTTCGGATGATATTTTTTCAATCGACCCCGTCAAAATTCGCGATGCAAAAGTGCTTACAACAATTATGGGTGGAAAAATTGTATATAAAGCCCTGAAATAATGGGCTTCGAATAAAACGCCTAAAAGAAATACCTTACCAATAGAAACAGAAACACCGCGCCCAAAATCGACATAATCCAACCTGCCGCATATTTGTCCTTTCCAAAAATCAAACGCCCGATTAGCGTTCCAAACATGGAACCTGCAATACCAATTAGGGCGGTAACCAACCAGCCCATAAATCCTACCGGAATTGCTACTTCAACGCCGGGAATCACCAAACGCGCAACCGCGCCGATTATTAATCCCGCAAAAATTTGACCTATTAAGTGAATCATTTCAAAACCCCCACAGTAATACGTTACGGCATTTTTGATTCAATTCCAAAAAGGTTCGAAGCAAGTCAACAAATTGCGAACGTAAATCTATTTGCCGACTTCCAAATTCTTGATAAGGCGGTGCAAGTTGTTCGGAAGCATTCCAAGTTTCTCAGCCGCTTGCGACACATTTCCTTCAGAATCGCTCAACGCATTTTCAATTATCATACGTTTCGCTTTGTGTACCGCTTCTTGATATGTAAGCTCCGCAATCAAATCATTCTTAGACAATTTTCCGGCACCTTCGGCTAAATCCGCGTGAGAAATCGTATCGCTTGAAGCAAGAATTACGGCTCGTTCGATTGTATTTTGAAGCTCACGAACATTTCCCTTCCAATTGTGCCCCTTTAGATAGTTCATCGCCGAAGCAGAAAACCCGCCGATATTTCTATTACAAGATTTATTAAACCCTTCAAGAAAAAATTGTGAAAGCAATGGAATATCTTCTACGCGTTCAGCCAGTGGCGGAAGTGTAATAGTTATAACATTTATTCTGTAAAACAAATCATCGCGAAATCTGCCTTCCTCAATTTCCTTTTCAATATCCCTATTTGTAGCCGCAATCAAACGAACGTCGATTTTAATCGAGCGCGTTCCGCCAACACGCATAATTTCCCGCTCTTGCAACACACGTAGCAAACGCGCTTGAACTGTCGGCATTAATTCGCCAATTTCGTCCAAAAACACCGTTCCGCCGTTAGCCAGTTCGAAATGTCCCTTCTTTTGTCCAACCGCGCCGGTAAATGCCCCGCGTTCGTGCCCGAATAGGTCTGATTCAAGTAACGATTCCGTCAATGTTGCGCAGTTTATCGCAATAAATGGAGCATCTTTTCTATTGCTATTTTGATGAATTGCGCGTGCTACAAGTTCTTTACCGGTGCCCGTTTCGCCTTGAATTAAGACGCTTGAATCTGTTGGCGCAACGCGCGAAACCATCCTCAAAACATCATTGATTTTTTCGCTTTCGCCAATTATTTGATGCTGAAGCTTTAAATCATCCTGTAAGAGCCGATTTATCGTTTTCAAATATTCCGTTCGTTGCACATTTTGCAGCCGAATCGCCGAAATTTCCGCGATTCCCGTAAGCAACTGCAAATGAGCCTTATCAAACATATTCGCATTGCTAAGCGAATCAAGATACAAAACACCAATTACTTCATCAAAAATTATCAACGGAACGCACAACACCGAATGAACATTCGCCAGTCGCAAACTCTTTGATTTACTTAAAGTGTCGTCAACGGAAAGATCGTTTGAAAGAATTGAATCTGAAGTCTTCAAACACAAATCTATAACCGTTCGACTCAATATAAACTCGTTTGTGTCATCGCTTGAACGCACCCATGAGTGAGTTGAAACAAAATCTTCTGTATCTTTGCCAAATAGTAAAATAGAAGCGCGCTCTGCCGGAATGCTTTCTGAAATCAAACGAAAAAGCTCATTTACAACTTCTTCGGTTTTGTCGATTGAAGCAAGAACGTTCGAGATTTTCAACAAAGTTGAAAGATCTCTTCCCGTACGCATCATTTTAGGAAATGAATGCGCGAGGTTTTCCGGATTTAAGTAAACCGCTTCGCCACGTTTTAATCGCAACGTTGTATCCGGATTGAAGTCAACTTCCTCGGCAATGAAAATTCTTTCTTGTTCAAACAACACGTCTATATCTTCTGCATTTAGGAGGAAGAAAAATATATATCCGCCGATCCGAATTTGATCGCCGTGTTGCAATGTTACCGCTGTAACAGATTGCCCGTTTACAAAACAACCGTTATAGCTACCTAGATCTTGCAATTCAAAATCTTCAGCGCGCTTTTGAATCAGACAGTGCTTTCTGGAAACCGAAGAATCACGCAACACAATTTCATTCGTAGAATCTCTGCCAATTTCGGTCGTTTCTTCGTTTAACGCAAAAACTGTTCCCTTAGCTTTTTCTGAAATGATGATTAACTGCGGACTTGGTGCCATAACTATATTTTCGATTCTCTTGAACGCGCTGTATTATCCGTTTTTTCGAGAATCAATAAAACTTTTTTACGTCTTGAATTGGAAAAAACCACGAACAATTTACATTCCCTAAAAGCACAACATCATATCATTTTTGGGAATGATGCTATCAAAATTGATAACTTTTTTAAGCAAGTTCTCATAGTAACAACAAAAAATAGACTAAAAACGCGCGAAATCATCACCAATCAAAGATGGCACGTGCTTTGCAGTAAAGCGTTCCACAACGGAAATTCGGCAAATAGATGAATTTGAAAAACCGAATACCCTTCTTTAAACACAAACGAACATATTAGGAGTGGATATGAAAAACAATTCAAAATTTACAAACGCGTTAAAAGATGAATTTATTTCGGAACGAATAGTTTTTGGCGAAGGATTTGCGCACGATCACGACCCGCCGATCGGCTTTGGGCGAGGCTCCGCATTTGTTGAGTTTGCCGACCACGTTAACTTTAAAAGAGAGAATCCGCCTTATACCCACGGAAGATTCGAATACACAATAACACCGGATCCGACGACTACTGAAAATTACATTGGCGGAGTGGCGATATTAACCGAAGAAGACAATTCGCGCGGAACCGTTGAATTTCGACGTGCAACCTTTCCGGCAGGTTTGAAGAATGCTGTTGTTAACCTTTGGGTAACATCAGCGCGAAACGACTCAAAAGATGAAACCCCGGATATCGTGGTAACCGGAGGAAAAGAAATTGTAATTTCTTGTACAAAACCACTTTCCAAGGCAAATAAACCATGGAAAGGCGCGCGCGGGAAACGTTTTGATTTCGGCAAAGCGCTCGGTAGCATTTCACACTGGGAAGTTACCGATGGCACCAATATCTTGAAGGACGCAAACGGTAATTTAAAAGGCGATAACGACGATATGTATTGGCTCTGGCTTACCATAAACCACAACTAAAAAATTGTTTATAGATTTGTTGTTGGGCGGTGCGAAATTGCTAAGTACTTTCGATTCTTGAATAACTTGAAGCGTTTATTTATGTTGAGGTTCTTGGGGAACCGATGGAATTCGAAAGCACAAAAGTTAACTAAGCATTGCCCAATTTTCTATTTACATCCTTTTTCTTAAAGCGAACTATGACCCCGATGAAAAATGATAGCACCTTGACAATAACTTCCGGTTCGAATTTAGAACGCGGAATCAAAACAACTCGAAAAAATCTTCGCCATTCGAGAAGCGAAAAGAATGAAAAACTTCCGCAGAGTTGCGAAAAACTTTGGCGCCGCCACAGCGTTCTCGGTAAAATTCCGAATCTGGAATTTTCGGTTGTAGAACACGCGTTACAGGCTTTACTTGGGGCAAACGGAATTCGCGTAAGCATTCGTAGGCTAGATGAGAACGGTCTAATTTCAATACATCAAATTGTTAATGAAAATGGCATCTTTGCTAAAACAAGAATTGATACGGAATTTAGAATTATTGCGCAAAGTGCAATAGAAGCTATCAATAGTGCTATCGAAAAAGCAGAAAGCGCGCAACTGCCAAACGCTAAAACTATAATGAAGCTTGGGGAACGAAAGGTCTCGCAGCGTTCCGAAAGATCGAAAAATTCCACTCCAGCCGAATGTTTTGCAACGTACTGCAATTGGGGGTTTAATTATGTCGGTTTTGACGACCTTAAGTTAGAAACCGAACCCAAAAATAAAACCATCGTCGCGGTGGTGGGAACTGGGGTAAAAGACGGTACATATCAATTCTGGAACGCGCCGAGTGATTTCGAATATAGCGAGCTCGGCGTTGTCTGCAAAAAAGGCACTGAGGGATTCAGCTTTTGTCACGGCAAAATTGGAAGCGATGCGGATGACTTAAACGGACACGATACGCTTTATTCTAAAAATCTTTTTCGTTATGGAAAGATTTTTGGTGGAACGCATCACAACCCGAATAATTCACTTGAAATTATACGTATTCGAATTTTGGATGAGGCGCAGTGGGGCTGCCTAGCAGATGCGGTAACGGCGTGGCGCTTGTTAAACCTCATAAGCAAGACCTTTTTAGATAATCAAACAATTATTGTGAACAACAGCTTTGGTTTTTCGGGAAAAACAAGCGGTATGAATGAATCGGCAACCGCAAACGAACGAAAAATATTGGAAGAAGCATTTCAGGCTGGTTCGTTTTCCAATCTGCTTTTTGTATCGTCTGCCGGAAATGGAGGCAAAAACTTGGACGACACTGAAAATGTGGTTCTTCCGGCGCAATTGACCCACGAAAACACGCTGACTGTCGCGGCACTGCTACCCTCAAACGAAATTGCGTTGCGTTCGAATTATGGGGAACAAACTGTTTCAATTGCAGCGCCGGGTCAAGCACTTTGTAAAGAGATTCGACAAGACGAGATGCAACAATTTTGTGGCTGGAGCACTTCTGCAGCGTCATTTTACGTAACCGCAGCCGCCGCAGTTTTGCTCTCGCAATCTGACAATAGGCTTAGTCCAAATCAAATTAAAAATGCTTTGGAATTTACCTCAAAGCCGGTTGCGGCGAAACGGCGTTTCACAAGAACGATAGGTGGCGGAGCATTAGACTTGGCGGCGGCTCTTGAATTCTGCAAAACCAATTATTTTAGTTAACTTGTTGCGGACATATCAGTTAGCCAGTTTGTTAAGTTTCTTATATCGATTCTCGCAAGATAGTTGTTGAAATTCGCTTGACCCCATTTTTCACGAAGGCTTTGCAAATCTTCATTCGCTTCGGCAAGGGTCGTACGCACATCGGCGCTTTTGTCTAATTGTCGTTTTGCCTTTGCTGTCAACAAAAATTTTCGCCACGCAACGCTACTTCGGTTTTCACTGTCCAATTTCACGGCATCTGTTGATAAAAGCTTTAACGCCTCATTCGGCAATGAGTTTTCCAACATAATTTCAGCGCCAATTAGATCTATTTTAGATTTCAAAAATATCTCGCTATTGTCTTTTGTGCGTTCCATCAATTGTTCAAACTGGTGCAAGGCTTCGGCTTTATTTCCTGTCTTTGCGTTGACAAGTGCCAGCGCCGCAAGTGCTTCTACCGATACTATCGATTTGGTTTCGTCAGTTTGCGCTCGCACCCTATTTGCAAATTCTTTTGCTTGAGAGTATTTCCCTTCGCTAAGGTAAGCAAATGCCCTGCTTTTATTCACACGTGGTTTCAAATTGGGATATTTCTCCGAAACCCCCTCAACCAAATTCAGTGCAGAATATCCCTTTTCATAATCGCCAAGCGCAAATCCACAGTCCGCATATTCCAAAAGGCTGTATGCACCAACAAACTCTTGTCCAATAGAATTATAGATCGCATAACTTTCATTTAGTGCCTCCTGGGCTTCCGACATTCGGTCGAGATTTGCCATGGTCACACCAATATCCTTCTTTGCGCGTGCCTTCTGCAATCTATCGCCAACCAGCCCTGCTTCCTTTGCGCGTTCCGTGCTTATCTCAAGCGCCTTTTCAAGGTTGCCTTCGTGCGAAAGCGCAAGTGCCCTGATGCTAAGCAAATCAAACAAATCGCGCTTATAGGCTCCGTTTCTAAAAAATGGTTCGAGCTTTGCGGTTGCCGTCAGCGCCACTTCATCATTATGGCTGTTTACTTCAAGCGCAGCCATTTGAAGTCGCACACGGTTTTCAACAAGCAAATTCTTGCTTGATTCCGCCGCTGTCAGCGCTTTCTTATAGTTTTCTGATGCTTCCGGATACCGATTCTGATAAAAATAGACTGTACCGTATTCCATAAAACTTTCCGCAACCAGATATTGAATTCCCAATGAATTTGAAATTCTAATCGCTTCAACTGCATACGGAAGCGCTTCCGAGATGTTACCGGTGGTTCTTGTTATTCGACTCAGCAAATTAAGACTTGCAACTTCCTGATATAGAATATTGTTTGCTTTTGCCTGCGCAAGTGAACTTTTTGCCAGCCCGATTGAGGCATCGCCATTTCCTCGGGATGAAAGGAAATATGCATTTTGATTTTTTGCTTCGATTTCCCCTTCCGGGTTGCCTTGAACGCGGTATAGTTCGGTAGCGCGTTCAAGATAAGATGTAGCGTTTTGAAAATCTTGGCGCTGTCCATAGAGAAGTCCAAGATTTAAGTTTGCGGCGGCAAGTCCATTATCATATGAAAGCGCTTTCTTATATGAAGCTATCGCGCCTTCGGTATCGAAGCTGCGTTTTTGAACTCGCGCCAAATCAAGATAGGCATCCAGCTTTTTTTCGCTTGGCGCACCCGCCGCAATTTGCGAATAAATTTCGATAGCCGCCGGAAAATCTTGCAAAATCACGCGGTTAATTGCCTGCAACTCCAGCGCATCTTCATAGCCAAGTTTTGCCCTGTTCGCATCATCAACCGCGAGCGCACGATCGCGCATTTGTCTGGCTTCGTCAACCAATCCGAACTCGTTATCAACCTCAGCCAAACGCGCAAAAGCCATCGCAAAATTCTTATCCTTGGTGATTGCAAGCTCAAAATTGTTTTTTGCAACCAACAAAAGCCCCTCGTTAAAAGCAATTACGCCGCGTTTATAAGATTTTTCGGCTTCCGTATTTGGCACGAACACGGGCGCCTTTAATGCCCAAAATGCAAAAGCACCAATCCCAAAAACCACCACGACAGCAATCGTCGCGATTAAGAATTTCTTCTTGTAAGCATCCCTGTGCGCTAATGCCTTGGTTTGAGTTCGGATTGATTGCGAAAGATAGTATCTTGATTTTTCCCAACGCAGTGTAGAATCATCATCCGGAAGATTCTTGATAACCTCATCCAAATCACTAATCAGCTCATCGATATTTTGATATCGGTTTTCCGATTTCTTTTGTAAAGCTTTCAGAACAACTGCTTCGAGTGATTCGGGAATTTCCGAATTTAGCTGCGAAGGCGGAAGAGGTTCATCCTTCAAAACCCGTGCGCAAACTTCCATCATCGAATCCGCCGCAAATGGTGAAACACCTGTAATGCATTCGTAAATCAGCGTTCCCAACGAAAAAATATCGCTGCGCGCATCAACCGGGTCACCAACGGTCTGTTCCGGTGAAAGATACAACGGCGTGCCCACAATTACGCCCTGTTGGGTTTCAGTGCGTGTAAAATCACCACTGCCGTCGAATTTCTTGTTTTCCTCACTGAATATCGGTTTCGCCAAACCGAAATCGAGTATTTTCGCGCGACCTGATTCGGTAACCAGAATGTTTGAAGGCTTTATATCGCGATGTATGATATTAGATTTATGTGCAGCTGACAGTGCATCCGCAACTTCGATTATTATCCCAATTGTTTCGCGTAAGTCTAGCGATTTCATCGCGTAAAGCGAATCAAGCGGCTTGCCATCAACAAGCTCCATCACAAAATACGGATCACCTTTTTCTGTTTCGCCATATTCAAAAACCGTTGCAATATTTGGATGAACAATGTGTGAAACCGATTGCGCTTCACGAAGCAAACGCGCCCGATGCTTCCCGATATTTTTGAGCATCTTAATCGCGACCCGACGCTTTAGAATAACATCTTCAGCCTCATAAACTATACCCATACCGCCGGAACCCAGCTCTTTAATAATTTGATAATGTGAAATGGTTTCCCCTATCATTCAATTAAATTACTATACGGGAAGTTCGAATTCGCATGCTTTTTCGAATACAAACACAATTAAACTTACTTATATCGAACGTGTTTTCTCCGGTTTCTGGGTCGTTAGATTATCCGATTTGATACTAATTAATATCAGTTTCGGTTGATTTTATCAATATAATTAGGGTTCTATTGCTGCCCTTGGCTAGTTTAATTGTAGATTTACAAAGTGTTAGCCAATTTAGAAGGTTTTGGCACAGGATTGGCATAAAGAAAAGAAACCGCCTACTGAATTTCAAGGGTTAACGGCGCGACTGTTGTCTTTATGAATGTTTTTGGGATTTTGAAATGTTGTCTTAAATAAGCAACGTTTGGCGGATACACCTCGAAGGATCATTGAAAATCGATTTTTGGATGCCGCCGATATAAGTTGCAAACTCTTTTAAGTTATATTGACGGCACCGTTGAATACAAGTGCGTTTTATTCCACGCCCTGAATCGCGGCAGTTTTTCTAACTAGTTCGGCAAAATCCCGCCGATAGTTTTTAAGGTCGCTACCCCTACCCGCTACCGCGAGTTCCGAAACTTTTTCGTACGATGCACTTCCTTTGTATGCAGAATTGCGAAGAAGCATTCCATATTGTGCCAACGCCGCTACAAACTTTAGGTCGGCAGACGCAAGCCGAATATCAGTATTTGTATTCAAAACCCCTATTGAAAGCATCCTGCTTTTATCTCCTCTCGGGGTCTTGTACCGCAACTTCACCGTTGCTAATTCATCAAGAAACTTCGTTCCGCTTTGGTTTGTTCCGGAATACTTTAGGCTAATTCCCCCCGGGTTTTCAACCTTTTCGCCAGCCGGAACGATTTCGTATAAAGCCGTAACGGAAATTCCCGCGCCAATCTCCCCTGCATCTTTTCTATCATCGTTAAAATCCTTGTCGGCAAGCAAGCGGTTTTCGTAGCCAATTAATCTATAACCAGCTACCTTTGCCGGATTAAACTCAACCTGAATTTTCACGTCTTTTGCGATTGTAAAAAGGGTTCCCGCGATTTGCGAACCTAATGCTTTTCGGGCTTCCGAAAGTGAATCGATATAGGCATAATTTCCATTTCCGGCGTTTGAAATTTTTTCCATCATCGAATCATTTAAGTTTCCATTGCCAAAACCGAGTACGGATAAAAATATGTCGCTTTTTCGCTTTTGCGCGATCAATGAAACAAGTGCTTCGTCACTTGATTCGCCAACATTGAAATCCCCATCAGTTGCGAGAATTACCCGATTGTTGCCGTTTTTAATAAGATTGCTTTCGGCAACTCCGTATGCTGCGCGAATTCCTTCGCCGCCGGCTGTTCCGCCGCCTGCTTCAAGGTCATCAAGCGCTGCGATGATTTTTGCGCTTTGAGCTACCGGTGTTGATGGAAGAACAATTCCCGAATTCCCAGCATAAGTTACAATCGCCACGCGATCCTGAGGATTCAAGCTCCCCAGCATAGTTTTTAATGAAGCTACCAAAAGCGGAAGTTTGTTGGAAGCTTGCATCGAACCCGAAACATCTAGCAAAAAAACCAGGTTTGAAGGCGGTAGATTATCCAAAGCGATATTTTTACCTTGTAACCCGATTTGCAGAATCTTGTGTCCAGGTGCCCAAGGCGCACTTGCAACCTCGGTTTTTACGGCAAACGGTAAATCCCCAATAGGCTGAGGGTAATCATATTCAAAATAGTTTATCAATTCTTCAATCCTTACAGCGTCTTTTGGTGGTAACCCTCCTCCTTCAATTATGCTACGAATGTTTGCATAAGATGCCGTATCTACATCGATTGAAAAGGTAGAAAGGGGAGCACGCCCGACTTCAAGAAATGGATTTTCTTCAATTTCCGCATATCGATTTCCGGCAGCCGAAATGTCTTTTGGTGCGTTAACGCCTTGTTCAACAAGAACATCCGCCGTCGGTGCCGTTTGATTTGCGAGACTTACGTACTCTTCCGAATCTTTTGTTGCGGAAGATCTCCTATAAGTTGAATAACAACCGATTGATGAAATAATTACTGCAAAGATCACGAAAGAGCTTAATAGTGCAAATTTGTTCATGTTTCCTCCAAAAGTAAACAAAAAAGTCCTGTTTCTTGGTTGAAGAACGCACCAAAAAACAGGACTTGCACCTAAACAAATATTTACTTTTTATTTGTCCCTAATCAATACAGGTATTGCTTGATTTGGATCAAACGCCGGAGGCGGATTTTTCTCACGTGCCGATTCGTAACTCATCATCACGTAAACATTATTCAATTTTGCGGGCGACATTTTGTCAGACCACGCGAAACTGCTGGTAATAAGGCTTGAAATTCGATATGAACTAATCTTCTCCGTGCTGATATGCTCCACACCGTTGCTATTCACCGAATAAAAATGAAGTACTAATTTCTCACGTCCATTCGCTGACTCTATGCGCTCCGGTCCAAAACTAAAACCCCAACTGCCCGTTCGCACATCAAAAACCGCTTGGTCAAGGTGCAAAGGCAAAGTCTTACTTTCAGAAAAGCAATACGTTTGATCCGAAAGATCAACACTTTCGGTTTGAGATTCCACAAACACCGCTTTTTTCGGTTGATTAAAGAAACTGTGAACAACAATCGATAAAGATACGATTAAACTAAAAATGAGAATACCGGGAATATGCTTGTTCATTTTCAACGCTCCACTTTTTTTTCCTTGTATTTCGAACACGAAACGCATTCGTTTACATATGAGATTTAACGATTCTATCACAAAAATTTGCACTTCGAAAAAAATTGTCTTGTCCAATATGAAATGAGTCTGAACGAGATGATGATTCTAACATGAAATGAGTCTGAGAATCGTTTGGAAAGGGATAGAATTATCTGTTTTCAAACCGTGCCTCCATGCATCTACCGTTCCTTTTTCCAAGCGCGTGTGTAAGTTGCGGATAAGTGAACATTTCAACTTCGAGTTCATCTGCTCCGAGAAGCAATTCAACTTCCGCAATTTGAATCGGTGTGCCTTCTATTTCCATGTATCGCCCAAAAGAAAGCTCATCAACGACAACCGAAATTCCGCGAAAGCTATACGACTTTCGGCGCTTTTCATACAATATTCCGCAAAAAAGTTCGAGCCCTTCAAGAATCTTGCGAACTTGTTCAACATCAGAAACTTCCGATTCATATTCGATATGACTCTTCACCCCGCCTTCATCGCTTACGTGTTTCTTAAAAGTTAATATCTTGCGATTTTCAGTGGTGCGCAAACGAACCATCGTTTTCAAATCAAACATTCGTTCGTTTCCAAATATCAAATTTTCTTCAAATTCTTCACCTAAGAATTCAGCATCGAATTCGGCAAGATCGGCTCTAATACGCGCTTCCTGTTCTTTATCCAATCTATACTTCTTTTCGATTTCAATGTTTAAGGCTGACGTATCCATTTAATCACCTCCGGAATAGTTGCGCGCTTTCCATACATAAGCATCCCTATGCGGTAAACGCGCGCAGCCAACCAAACAAGGGCAACAATCGCCGCGACGTTTACCACAATAGAAACAGCAATTTGCCAAAGCGGTGGCGTTTCAGTAACAATCCGAACAGGCATCGTAATTGGTGCAACGAACGGTACAATCGAACCCCATACAGCAACGGTGGAATTCGGATCGCGAATCACGACAAAACTAAAATAAAACCCCAAAAGCATAAGTAAAACCGGAATCAATGCAAATTGACCTCCTTCCTGAACGGTAGAAACCATCGACCCGATTAGTGCATAAATTGACGCATAAAGAAAAAACCCGAGCAAGAAATATACAAACAAGTAAATCACGGTCATCGCCGAAATATCCGGAAATTTAATGTCGATTCCTGCTGCCGAAACATATTGAACGCCAAATGCAATAAAGATTAGAAGCGAAAATATCCAAACTGCAAGTTGTGTCAACCCGGCTGAAGCAGCCCCAACAAGCTTTCCAAACATCAATTGGAATGGTTTTGCTGAAGAAAATAGTATTTCAGAAACTTTTGTTTCTTTTTCTTCCACAACAGAAGCCAAAACCATTTGTCCGTAAATTTGAAGCGTAAGATAGATTAGAAACGAAACAACAAAACCCGCCCAAAATCCGGTATCGTTTTTATCAATTGAGCCCTTCTTATCAAGCTTGAATGTTTCAAACCCCACTTCCTCGCTAAGCGCGCGAACTTCTACTTCGCTTATATCTGCATCCGCAAGACGTTGAGATCGAACTGCCTTATTTACCGCATCCCGAATTGTTGAATTCAAGACAAAATCACTCGATTTTCTAGTGTAAAGCATAAAGTCCGCGTCTGGTTTATCAAGATTTTCCGGAACCACTAGATAAGCATCTAACGTGCCATTGGCAACTTTGGATTCCAATTCGCTTTTAATTTCTTGATCTGATTTTCCTTGAATGTCAAACTTTTCAAATATTATTGATTGCTCAAACTGTGAAAACTCGTTTTCGGGCGAAGAACTTCCGCCCGTCTTCATTCCTGTTTTTGATTTTTCCAATGCCTCATCCGCATTAATTTTCAGCTGTTCCGGCGAAAGATTTTTTTCGATTCGTTGGGATATGACCGCAGATCTATCAATAATTACAAGCCGTGTTGGTTCGCCTTTTATCGAAAAAAGAAGCGCGGGTACTACAGCAAACAAAACGCCAATCAGCGGAAAAAGCAACGTTCCAATCCAAAATGACCAACGTAGAACAGTTTTTCTGTATTCGTTTTTTACAACCGCAAAAAATTTCCTCATTCGGCACCCACTTTATCGATAAATATGTCGTTCAAGCTCGGTTCAAGCAATTCAAACTTTGTAATTTTCGCGCCGGAATCTACCAGTTCGCGCAAAAGGGTTTGCGCTTCAATTCCTTGTTCAAGGAAAATATCAACGTCGTCTGCAGTATCTACTCTCTTTTTTATAAGTTCCCTGTTTTCAAGCACTTCTTCGCCGCCTATACATCGTAATGAAATCATATTTCTGCCATACATTTGCTTAATTTCGCGCAACGAACCATAAAACACCATTTTTGATTTATTTATCAGCAGAATATCGTGACAAAGTTTTTCCGCCGTTTCCATAAGATGAGTTGAGAATATGATGGTCTTGCCTTCTGACTTCAGTTCGGCGATTACATCTTTCATAAATTCAACGTTTACAGGGTCTAGCCCTGAAAACGGCTCATCAAGAATCAATAGATCCGGATTATGTATGACCGCGGCAATAAACTGAACTTTTTGCGACATTCCTTTGGAAAGATCGCTCGTTTTCTTGTTTTTCCATTCGGAAAGTTTCATACGTGAAAGCCACTTATCAATTCTATTTGCCGCTTCTGTTCCGTTAACTCCTTTGAGTTCAGCAAAATACCGCAGTTGGTCGCCGACCTTCATCTTCTTATACAATCCACGTTCTTCCGGTAAATATCCTATCCTGTCTTGTACTTTTGGCGAAATAGTTTTACCGAAAAGTGTTATTGAACCTTCATCCGGATGCGTAATACCCACAATCATTCGAATGGTTGTGGATTTACCCGCACCGTTTGGACCCAAAAATCCAAACACCCTTCCCGGGCGAATTTCAAAGCTTAAATCACTTACGGCTGTAAAATCTTCGAACCTTTTTGAAATATGCTCCACGCGAAGAGCAACATCGTTATTTTCCATATCTGTTGAAATTGTACGTGTTATCGTTCTTGATTGTTCGGAATACTGGATACAGAATCTACAGTTTTATCGGTTTGACCGCAATGACCGCATCAATTTCCAATAATTCCGCGATAAGCTTCGGTTCCGGTTCCGCATCCAATTCGATTATGGCGAGCGCTTCGCCGCCCTCAAAATCTCGCCCCAAATAAAACCGAGCGATGTTTGAACCGTTTGCGCCAAGAATCGAGCCAATTTTTCCGATTACTCCGGGGCAATCTTTACTGCGTGTATAAAGCATGTTGCCCTTGGGAACTGCCTCAATCAAAAAATCGCCAACTTGCGTAAGCCTTCCTTCGCCACTTTCATAAACTTTTCCACATACAGTTTGAACTTGTTCGCCGGAAAAAACGGAAGTCATAAAATCGGCATTTGTGCGTTTGACGGAATCAATTTGATCAACTTCAATATTTATTCCGCGTTCCCGCGCAATAACTAACGAATTTACATCATTAACACGCGTGGAACTTCCCTTTAGTAATCCCGTCAAAAATGCGCGAATGATTGGCGAATTTTCTCTATTGCTTAGTTTTTCGACGAACGAAAATCTTACGGCTGAAACCGGGTGCAATTCCAGTATTTGCGCTTGAAATCTTCCCGCTTGTCTTGCGAGCTCGATAAATGGCTTGAAAAACTCAATATCCGAAGCAGCCATTGCCGGCACATTTATCGCGTTTCGAATCTCTCCGTAAAGCAAAAAATCGCGAATCTGTTCCGCAACGGTTTGCGCAACACCCTCTTGCGCTTCGATTGTGGATGCGCCCAAGTGCGGAGTAACAATCACCTTGGGGTTATTTAGCAAAGGCGAAATTGCGTCTGGTGGTTCCGTTTCAAACACATCCAACGCTGCGCCGGCTACTTTTCCGATTTCAATTGCCTCTACTAAATCAGCCTCATTAACCAAGCCGCCCCGTGCGCAATTTATAAGTCTCACGCCTTGTTTCATTTTTCCAAAAGTAGCCTTGTTAATAAGTCCCCGTGTTTCATCGGTGAGAGGTGTGTGAACCGTAATAAAATCAGCAGTTCGAAAAACATCGTCAATTGTGCCGATTGAAATCCCAAGTTCTTCAGCCACAATTTCAGTAACAAACGGATCAAATGCCAAAACCTTCATTCCGAAGCCGTTTGCGATTTTTGAAACATACTTACCAATTCGCCCTAAACCTATTATCCCCAATGTCTTATTGCATAATTCGACACCGACAAAAGCCTTTTTTTCCCATGTTCCCGAATTCAATTTTGCATTTGCGGCAGGAATATTTCTCGCAAGTGAGGCAATCATTGCAAAAGTATGTTCCGCCGTGGTTATTGTGTTTCCATCCGGCGCATTCATCACAACTATCCCGCGCTCCGTTGCAGCTTCGCTATCAATATTATCAGTCCCGACGCCCGCGCGACCAATTACGCGCAATTTTGGGGCACTCTCCAAGAGTTCCGCCGTAACTTTAGTCGCACTTCTTACAATCAAGCCGTCTGCATCGCTCAAACGCACGGCTAGCTCATCGTGCGTAAGTTTTGTACCTTTTTCTACACGAATCCCGGCATCTGAAAGCGGTGCCAACTTTGCCTCATTCACATCATCTGCAACAAAGACTTTCATCAAAAATAGTTATACCGATTTTATTTCCTTTGAGCCTCAAGCTTAACATATTGCGCACAAATTTTTGAAAACCCCAAATTTGATGGACTTTCCTTTTTTTGTACACTAACTAGTTTGCTCTTGTTAAGTCTTACCGGAAAGTTCGCAAGTTTTGTGACATGGCACTCGTTTTCTGCCCGTTGGCTCATATAATTGCCGTATCTTGCTGCCTTTGCAGCTTGTTTCCGTAGCCATTAAAGGGGAATTCGAGTTGAAACCCATTTCTTTTATTGAAGTCTATATTTGATAAAATTCACCGGGAGTTTTCCGAAACAACATTCCATGACGCAGCTTTATCATCACTTCCGATCGCAATCATGGAACTACCTGAGTTTGTAATCATTATCGCAATTAATTCTCCATAAAAAGTTTCTCCGAGCAAAACTTGCGGCAATTCGTTCTGATCCAATTGTTTTTGACGAGCTAAATCCCACTGAGCATTCTTAATTTTTACTGAATTCCATTCTTGCCCATTACTTGATTTGAACAATTCCCCGTAAGGCGTCAGAAAATAGAATTCCCCCCAACTTGATAAATATAAATAAGAGCTATTTTGGCTATTCTTGGGTAATTCTATATTCGATATTTTCTTTGAATGAATATCAAATACCAATGATGAACTTACGATATTCTCAACTAAAAGAAATAACCCCTTCTTACTAGAATCGATTCGATCAAATCTTCCCTCTATATTTCCGCACTCCTTCCAGGAATCGCCAAAATCGTTGCTAATTAAACATTTTCCATTTCCAACCGCCACCCCCATATTATGCCAAAATTGAATGTCATGTAGATTCCACTTGTATTGTGTTTCATTGTTTGACACATGATTAGCGGTTAAATTCCAGTCAATACCCCCATCTTCAGATTTAAGAATTTCGTAATTAAATCGTTTATCTGGTGCTAACAAAAACGCCGTGTGTTCGTTAGAGAATTTAATGATTGTGGCTTTGGTATCAGTAAGGTCATTGAGTTCGCTCCAATTATTTCCAGAATCAATTGTACGATACAATTTGGAGTCCACTAAAATATATCCCGTTTGAAAATCTAAAAAGCTAGGGAGCCGAATAAGAGATTTCGCTTCAAATTGTTTTTGCCAAGTTTTACCCGCATCACTTGTTCGCCAAGATTTGTTTGAAAAATCAGTAATAATCCAAGTTTGATTATTAATTAAAAGAAAGCTAAACCAATTTTTGGGAAATTCCCCATGGGATATCCTTCGTTCTTTTTCCTCGCTGATAACCATAGCGGATTTCGACACTGTGTTTTCTGACGGGTGTCTAGCACATGAAGAAAATATTAACGACAAAATAAACAACACCACAGTTTGCATAGGAATCGCTCGCCGAATATATAGTCTTTGCTGATTAAGATTCATAAATCTCATTTTGGGTTTTTTCTTGGTCTCTTAACCGTTGTTTCTGTATAGCGATAGAATTTTGTATCTCCAATTTGAAAAAGATATGTCAGACTACTAATGCGCTTATTGTAAGGTAAGAATCCCCTAGGATGATACCAGACAAAAGTGGAGTTTTCGGTCAGAATAGAGGCAAGGTGGAGACTGAAAATGAAGCGCAGCAGATTTAGTGAGCATCAGATAATTGCGATTTTGAAAGAGGCTGAGAAGGGATTTAAGGTGGGTGAGATATGCCGTCGGCATGGGATATCGGAATCGACGTATTTCAAGTGGAAGCAGAAATACGGGGGTATGGAAGCGGCGGACATCAAACGATTGAAGGAGCTTGAGCATGAGAATTCGAGGTTGAAAAAGATGTATGCTGATT
>JBKEBT010000023.1:0-4051 GCA_047973305.1 Pyrinomonadaceae bacterium | reverse complement strand
CTCGCAACGCTCGGAAAAATGACTGACACAATGCAGGCGATGCCGATGTTTCTCGCCACTTTTGTTCCGGTTGGAATTACCGGACTTTGCGTAGCGGCAATGCTGGCGGCTGATATGTCAACTGATTCGAGCTATATGCTTACTTGGGGTAGCGTTATTTACAACGATATTCTCGCACCGTTCAGAAAGAAAAAATGGTCAGAAAAGAAAGGCTTGCTAATCAACCGAATGATTGTTGCATTAATCGGAATCTTTCTTTTAATATACGGGCTTTGGTATCCGCTAAGCGGCGATCTTTGGAAATACCTCGGTATTACCGGCACAATTTACCTTGCGAGTATTTCGATTATTTTGATATCAGCCTGCTATTGGAAGCGTGCAAATTCTTGGGGAGCATTTGCCGCAATAATTGTTGCGGCGGTTATACCCATTTCATATTTAGTTTTGGAGATTAACAACAAACAAATGGCTGACGCAATCGGCGGATACACAGCCGGTGTTTCTGCATACGTTTTGGCGGCGGTCGCGATGGTTGTTGGCTCGCTTTTACAAAATTCGATTCAAGGAGAAAGAGTATGAAGCTATTCTGGCTGATTTTAACTGTAACTTGTCTTCTTTGGTATTCAGTTGTAACGATATATGTTGCAATTAAAGGGTTTGGCGATATAAGACATATGTTGGATTCGCTAACGAATAGAGCAATTAACGATGATTCAATAGAAGAAAACGAATAAATTTCAAGGCACGTTCTTACAATGGGCAATAACAATTTAAGTAGAAGAGATTTGTTGCGTAACGCGGCTTTGGGCAGCATCGGACTTTCCCTTTTGGGTTGTAATGAAGTTTCCGCAAAAGATTCAAACAGCAAATTAAATGAGCTGATAAAAGGCACTGCGCCAAAAGCTAAATCGATGATCGGCGTGCCGTTTGAAAAACATGAAACCGTACGCATCGGAATAATCGGTACCGGATTGCGTGGAAGAAGCGTCTTAAACGAATTCGTAAATGTTCCAAACGTTCAAATTACGGCACTTTGCGACATCGCTCATAAAAAGGCTGATAAGGCAAAAGCGATTGTAACCAAGGCAGGGCTTCCCGAACCCGCCGTTATCGTAAATGGCGAACGTGGTTTTGAAACCCTTGTTAAGCGCGATGATGTTGATTACGTTTACATCGCGACACCTTGGGAATGGCACACGCCGCAAGCTTTAGCCGCTATGAAAAACGGCAAACACGTTGGCTGCGAGGTTCCAATCGGCTACACGTTAAAAGATCTTTGGGCGCTTGTTGATACATCTGAAAAAACACGAAAGCACTGTATGATGCTCGAAAATTGCTGTTACGATTATGATGAGCTTTTGGTGTTAAACTTGGTGCGCGCCGGACTTTTCGGCACAATTGTACACGGCGAAGGTGCTTACAATCACGATCTACGCGCGATTCTTTTCGAAACAAAAGATGAAGGCTTGTGGCGCAGGCGTCATCACACCTTGCGCGACAGCAACCTTTATCCAACGCATGGGCTTGGACCGGTTGCAAACTATATGGATATAAATCGTGGCGATAAATTCGAATATATGGTGGCGATGAGCAGCGGTTCGTATGGTTTGCAAGAATACCGCGCCGAACATTTGGAAAAAGACGATCCGCGACTACGCGAAAATTATGTATGCGGAGACTACAACACAAATCTAATCAAGACAAACAAGGGACGCACAATTATGGTTCAGCACAACGTAACTTCGCCGCGTCCGTATGACCGCATTAACCTCTTGCAAGGCACGAAAGGAATCTTTCGCGATTACCCTTCCAGAATTTATTTTGAATCAGATAAACCCGACCATAAATGGAAATCGATTGATGATTATAAGGAAAAATACGAACACGAACTTTGGCGTGTGGTCGGCGAACAGGCGCGAAAACTTGGCGGACACGGTGGAATGGATTATCTGATGTGCTGGCGTTTGGTGCAGTGTATGCGTGAAGGCTTGGTGCCGGATATGGATGTTTATGATGCCGCCGCTTGGAGCGCGCCGGGTCCGTTGAGCGAAATTTCTGCTGCGAAAGGTTCTGCCCCAATTAAATTTCCCGATTTTACGCGTGGCGGTTGGATTAAACAGCGTGATTCTATTCCGACAAATGTAAACGCCAAGATTGATTCATAGTTGAGTAATAAGATAAATGAATATAACGCTCAATAAAATGGCGCGTTGTGTCTAGTGTTTAATGATTAAACGAAGCAAACGCCCCTGTTGCAACTCTTAAACTCTGAAAGCGCATTTGCTAAAAACGGCTCCGGTTTCGTAGGTTTGTTAAAAGCACGAAATCAAGCCGACATGAGCTTATAAATGGTAAAAGCAACTTTTTTCAGCTTTAGCAAAAGTATGACCTTTTTGATTTGATATTCGGCTAAAGCCGGATAGTTTTGTTGAGAATATCCACTAGCTTCTTTTAGTGGAATAAGGTTGAAAATGTTATTTGATAATCTTAAATTGCCACTAGCTTCAGCTAGTGGAATGTAATTGAAAATATAGATTGGCTTTAGCCAAAAGAAGTGGAATGTTCCTTTTTCCACAAATTAAGCCCATGTAAATGATTCGGCTAAAGCCGGATAGTTTTGTTGAGACTATCCACTAGCTAAAGCTAGTGGCAATTGAAATTGAAGAGATGAACCAAGACAAAAAACACTTAACTCAGTAACTGATGAGTCTCTCGCAAATCATATCGGAAAAAAATCGAAATTTATTCAGGTTTCGGCAATAATCCGAACATCAAAGAATAATGAGTCTGAATAAAACACCTCAATAAACCCAGATTACGCGATAGAGATTTTTGGGATGAAATGGGGTAAGATTTCTAATGCGTAGCGTTAGGAGGAAACAGGCATGGAATTCGAGCTAAGTTATACAAACAAAGAGATTACGCCATGGGGTGGAATGGTATTTTTGAAGCAAATGCTCGAGAAAATGGAATTTCGGGAGGAGATTGAGACGAATCGCCCGCCAATTGTTATTGATTAACGAACTGAACTTAGATATTTAAAAGGTGCAAAACAGAAATGCGCGCTTTCATTTAAAAGCATTCTTTGATTCCATCGAATGTTGGGCTATATAGACTTGAAGATTGTTGAACTTCCGCGACCGGGATCGAACCGCGGGTATCAGCCATCGGTGATAATCGAAAGTTTCTTGACGAGTGTTTGGTGTGGGGCGAACCGGTTTTTGCACACTGGGGTGACGAGGCATGACGAGGCGCTGGGCAAGATATTCGGGTGGAAACGGACGCCCGGGCAGAATGCTTACAAGCGATTTTTCGGCAAGTTTACGCAGGGCACGAACATGCGTGTGAGCGAAAATTTGTATCGTTGGATATTTGATAATTTGAAGTTCGACAATTTCACTTTGGACGTAGATTCGACAATAATGACGCGATTTGGGGCTCAGGAAGGAGCGAAAAAGGGCTACAATCCGCGAAAAAAGGGACGCCCTTCGCATCATCCGCTGATAGCATTTGTGGGCGATGTGAAGATGGTCGCGAACATGTGGCTGCGGAGCGGAGATGCGTCATCGGCGAATAATTTTCTAAGTTTTCTGGAAGACACATTGTCGAAATTGCAGAACAAAACGGTTAGTTTGATCCGGTTGGACAGCGGATTTTTTCAGTCTGAAATAATGGATTATTTGGAAGAGAAACCGCTGGAATATATTGTAGCTGCAAGGTTTACGCATCCTATTCAGCGGGTGATTGACGCCCAAACAAACTGGGTTTTGTTGGATTCGGGAATCGAGATTTGTGAGCAGATGTACAAAAGTCCTTCATGGCGGAAGCCGCGTAGGATGATCGTGGTGAGACGAAAACTGAGCAAACGTCCAAACGCGATCGGCAAGCCGTTGAGCCTTTTTCCGGAAGATGAAATCCACAGAAATTATCGATATTCGGCTTATGTAACGAACATGAAGCTCGCCCCTTCGGAGGTTTGGCGAATCTATCGAAATAGAGCCGAAGCCGAAAACCGGATCAAAGAACTCAAGTATGATTTTGGGTTCGATAG
>JBKEBT010000022.1:0-3470 GCA_047973305.1 Pyrinomonadaceae bacterium | reverse complement strand
ATTACGGGTTCGCTTTTTGGCTTTACACCTTCACTAAATGTTTCAAGCTGACACTTGTTCGGGTTAGATTTGTATTGTTCATACAACTTTAGCAAGTAAGGTGACCGGTTTCTGGAATCCCAACTGACTTGAAAAAGCCCTGCCTCGGAGTTTTCTTCAGTTGGTTGTATCGGCTTCGGAAGTTTTAATTTGGACTTGTCCCATCCAACATTTGTCCTTCCGGAACTCTCTCTCATCCCGAGTCCGGTTGCTAAGGTATAGACACTTCTTAATCTGTCGAACGGGGTTTCACCCGTTGTTGCGTAGTGTGCAAGTGCGTCCGATTTTGAATCGCCTAAAGCTTGGCTCATAACCGCTACTGCGCCGCCATTTTTTGTTTTTAGATCCAAATAAGATTGGGCGTAAGAAATTGCCATTCCTTTTATGTATCCTAATGGCGCTTTGCCACGATCTTTCCATGAATATTTTGCACAAGCACATTTTTCGGCAATTTCTTTTATTTTTGTAATTTGTTCTGACGTTAATTCACTTGTTGATATTGGCGTAGAAAAGGATTTCGCGTTTTCAACTTGTGTTAATTCAAGTTTTCGAATCCAACCCCAAACCTTTCCTTCACCGGTTATGGCTACAGTTAATTGAATATTTCCGTTTGCTGCTTCTATAGGGAAATCGGTTTGTGGCATCATTCCGTTGAATAATATTCCGTAACCGTTTCCGTCGATGTCGTATTGCGAACTAAGCAACAGTTTATTGTTTGTTGTTTTTCCTGTGTAAACAAAAGAACATTTTTCATCTGGTGACTGACGCTCAAAATAGATCGCACGATTTTGAAATTTCACGGTGCAATTATTATCAACGGATTTGACCCACCCCTCAGGCATTCCGTTTGATTGAATTTTACCTGCCAGCAAATCAATTGTTTCGTGACCAAAAGCGTTAAAGCTTGTCAGCAGTATGAGCATAAATATCGAAATTGTGTGTTTCATCTTTTTTCCTTAACTGTTAAAAGCGAATGATAACAGAAGCCGAAACAGTTGTTCGGCTTCAAACATAACGTATTAAATTCCGAAAAAATACGGCTAAAACACGTTAACTGAGTATCCTTAATCTCAATAGTTTGATTTGAAATTCAAGTGATTTCGATTACTTCAACCTGTTGAATTCATAAAGTTTCTTCAATGCTTAGTTGGGCAGGCGGTAGCCAAGTAAACGGCTTTTGGCGTATTTGCTTTCATTTACCGCATCCGATTGATTTCCGCCAAGCACCTTTATTTCATTAGCAGTTTCGCCCATGTAGAATCCGACATGTCCTTTGTTTCCTTCCCGCTTAAACACAGCGACACAACCTTTCACCGGCTTATCAATACTCTTTCCCCAGTTGAGCCAACTTTTCGCCCAAGCGGAATCCGTACCTTCAAAACCAGAACGCTCGATGCACCAATTAACAAAACATGAACACCAAGGGGTTTCGTCGTTTTGAACTGATGGTGCTGAAAGGTTGGTAGAGTTTAGATATTCAACAATTCGTGGGTTGTCACCATTACCCGGAAACTCTTTAACACCTTTTTCAGCGGTTGCGACCGGTAGCCACGGGAAGCTGGCGTTTGATTCAGTAGTATCTTGGCTTAGGAATTTGTGTGATACCCAACCATTAAGGTTGCCCCGTTTTACCCTAAACCAATATCCATCCCCCGATTTATCGATAACGGTTACTTTTTCGTCCTTTTTCAAAGAGCCTTTAACTTCACCTGTAATTGAAGGTGCTTCCCGAACATTTAACGATGAAGCCGTTACGATGTAATTTTCATTTGCCATAGTTTTTTTCCTCACTTAGTTTTATTAAATTTTCAAGTCGTTTTTTGTGTTCGAATTCAAATGCTTTAAGCCACCGTTCCACTAGATTGATTAAAAGACGAACGGAAAGATTATTTATTCGAATCCGATTTGCAATCCTTTGGATTTTGCAAAGGATGATTTTCAAACCCTATAAAACCGGAGCTTCTGTTTCGGCTCCAATTTCTGCGGGCTTCGATGTTACACTCGGCGCGTCATCACTAATCAGCACACCTTTCACTCTTCCAACCAGGTAAATTTCGGTAAAGAGTTTCAGTTTGTAAGTGCTTTCATCCATTTTCTTCCGATTAGCAGTAAACAAACTCCATTGTTTTGGAGGAAAGAGTTTTTCGCTCGGAATAAAAACGAATACAGCGGTGGGTTTTTGGTTTGAAACTACGGTTTCACCTTCCGGCAATGCGCGCGAAAGATTCTCATTTCGCCGGTTAGCAACATCCGGGACGGCTTTTTTTACCGACGGAATGAACGGTGAAGCGAACAAGCTAAATGCTTTTACACCATCCTTGCCCAGCAAATTCAAACCCGTAAACACACCGCTGGTTTCCGATACGAAATCCAATGCGCGCATCGCCACACTTCGATCATCATCGATCAGTGCTTGTTCGCCGATACCCTTAACTATATTCCGATCGGTCGGATTTATTAGCGTTGGATAACCAAACGTGGCTTTATAAAATTTAATACACTCCTTAAGAAAGCCATCCACATATTCTGACGTTACATTGGTCTCTTCTGATGTATTATCGGCTATTCGTGACTTTTGGCGGGTGGATGACGAATCAAGTTGCTGGGAATTTTTGATTAAGCTTTTCTCAAGATACCTTTTGACGTATAGGCATTGGCTTGGATCAAGCGAAATATTTACGTTTTGCACCATAAATCGGCTATGTTTGCTTCGATTTCTGATTGAAAGTTGTACGACGGCATATCGTTTTGCGATTTTTTTGCCGTAGTTTTCTTCAACATCTTTATAAGTAAGCAAAGTAGTGGAACTTATAATTACATTCTCTTGTTCCTTTTCTTCTACAACTCTTAAAATTAAGCGGTCAACACCTGTAATTTTTACGGGCTCATTTCCTTTGAATATTTCAAGTTCTACTATCTCGTTTGATTTGTTCGCAATAAGCGTATTTCCCGTTTGGTTTAAATAGACCGCATCGGGCGAAGAAGCATATTTGAGTTGCCATTTATAATTCGGATCGTCAAAACCAAGCGATTCTGATTTTAAAAGCGTGATGCTGTATGTTTTGACTTTATCAAGTTCTTTCGATTCACTCCTGGCAAAATTACTTAACCGTAATACTTCATTGTTCTTCAAGAGATCAATTTCTTTGAGCTTCATTTCGAGCGTCTTTTCAACTGAAACCACCGTCGGAGTTTCGGTTGAAGTGACCTCAGGAGTTGGTGTCTTAACCTCGTTTGGGTTGGTGCTACTTTCGGAACTATTTTCCTGAGCGTACGCTCCGAAAACAATTAAAACGATTACCAGAAAAACCCGTAGAATTCTCATTAACAATTACCTCGATAAGTCTTATTTATGTAGCTTTATGTCAGTTAATGCGTTTTTCTAATAAAAAGTTACAAACGAAATTTCCACTGAAGGTGTTTTTATGAGT
>JBKEBT010000021.1:0-23225 GCA_047973305.1 Pyrinomonadaceae bacterium | reverse complement strand
TGTGGAAACAATTTCATCGCCCGGCTTGAAATCCATTCCCATCAAAACCGCTTCCAGAGATTCTGATGCGTTACGCGTAATGGCAACTTCCTCTGAATCGCAACCGAAAATATCTGCCAGCCCTTCGCGAACCGTTTCAACTTGCGGTTCCAGTTCGCGCCACATTGTATAAGCCGTCGCATCTTCTTGTTGCCACGTATAGCGAACAAACGCTTCGGTTACAAGTCTTGGCGAAGGGCTCACGCCGCCATTATTAAGATTGATTATTCCGCGCGTAACAGAAAATGATTGCTGTATATAAGCCCAAAAGTCTTCATCTGAAGCCAACGTTTGGGGCGAAAGGTGCGCGACACTGTTGGTTTTTGCATACAAATCTTTACAAAGCGCGCCAACGGCGGTTGAAGAAACTGCCATCAAGCCAAGCCCTTTTCCGATTGATGAAATAAACTTTCTGCGATCAAAATCTGTCATATCCTCCCCCGGGGTTAATCGAATCGAATGTGCTAAACATCGCGTTCTACATCACAATACGGACAAAATTTAGCATCTTTATGAATCTGCTTTCCGCAAGCGCTACACCTTGTTAATTCGAATTTGGAACGCATTCTGAATATTGCCAACACTGACGCAATAAACAAAATGGCGACCAAAACTATGATCACCGAAAAAACTACGATAGAAAGAACTTCGACTTTTGAAAATGAATCGAACAATGTTTGCCGCTAGCCTCTCAACGCGCTTACAAGTTGGTCGATTTGTTCTTTGGCGTTTGTTTCGGTTACGCAAACCAAAAAATCGTTATCGTGTTGTGGATAAAACTTTGAAAGCGGAATGCCGCCCAAAATTCCAAATTCGCTGCTTATACTTTCAAGCAATTCTTTTGCATTCTTAGGAGCAGTCACTACAAATTCGTTAAACTTCGGCGCGCTGAAGGTTATCGAAAATCCATTCAAACTTTCGATTTGTTTTGCGGCGTATGCCGCCTTTTGCGCATTTTGCACCGCCAATTCTTGCAATCCGCGTTTGCCCATTGTTTCCAGATAAATGGTTGCCGCAAGGGCGATTAGCCCCTGGTTTGTACAGATGTTTGATGTAGCTTTTTCGCGTCTAATGTGTTGTTCGCGGGTTGCTAAAGTCAGCACAAATCCACGGTTTCCGTTTTTGTCATACGCCACACCGGCAAGTCTTCCCGGCATTGTGCGAACATACTTTTGCTTGCAGGCGAAAAGTCCAACGTGCGGACCGCCGAAGCTCATCGGCACACCAAAACTTTGTCCCTCGGCAACAACAATATCGGCACCACATTCGCCCGGGGTTTTTAATAATCCGAATGATACCGCTTCGGTTACTACAACAATCAAAAGTGCACCGGCTTCGTGAGTTTGCGTTGCAATATATTTCAAGTCTTCAACACAGCCGAAGAAATTTGGCGATTGAACCACAACAGCCGCTGTTTCGTTATCTAACTTAGAAAAGCTTTCTTCAGCAAGGCGCCCGGATTTTGGATCATATTCAAGGTCATAAAGTTCAACATCGCCATGCTGCGTATAAGTTTCCGCAACTTCGCGATATTGCGGGTGTACAGTTTTTGCGACGAGCACTTTCTTGCGCTTATTTACACGGTGCGCCATCAAAAATGCCTCCGCCATAGCCGTCGAACCGTCATACATTGAAGCATTTGCTACGTCCATACCGGTGAGTTGACAAACCAAAGTTTGAAACTCAAAAATATATTGAAGCGTGCCTTGTGTAACTTCCGGCTGATACGGCGTATATGATGTTAAGAATTCTGTTCGCTGGATTAGATTATCTACAATTGTGGGCGAAAAATGCGAATAGACGCCACCGCCCAAAAACGAAACCTTTTCCGCACCGCTGTTTAGTTTTGCTAGATTTTCCATCGCTGAAACAATTTCAGGTTCGGCGAGCGGTTCAGTGACGTTTAGCTTGCGATTTAGAAGAACTTCGGCAGGAATCGACCGAAAAAGCTCATCGGCGTTTTCAAGCCCTACTCTTTCGAGCATTGCTTGTTGCTCTTCAGGCGAATTGGGAATGTATCTCATAAAAAGTTTCCACGTAAAAAAGCGAACGGGTTCCGTATGGAACCCAGAAAAATCATTCTTCTTCAGCTTCTAAGAATTCGTTATATTCCGCGGCAGTTAATAATGAATCAACATCATCGGAATTATCCATTTTCACTTTAATCATCCACGCATCGCCGTACGGATCGTCGTTTACCACCTCGGGCGCATCGTTCAACGCTTCGTTAATTTCAATCACTTCTCCTGCAAGCGGCGTAAATATTTCAGAAACAGCTTTTACAGATTCCACGGAACCAAATGCATCGTGTGCGTTAAAGCTATCGCCTTCGTTTGGAAGTTCAACATAAACAACATCGCCTAGTGCCGCCTGGGCGTAATCGGTAATCCCGATTGTGGCAACATCGTCATCAATGCTAATCCATTCGTGGTCTTTACTGTATCTTAAATCATCCGGAACATTTGCCTTTGACATTTTTTTTATACTTCCTCAGTTACGAAATTTTCACCGGTTTAGCGCCCGGCTACGGCGTTTTATTGTTTTTCACGTTTGTAAAATGGAAGCTTTACAACTTCCGCATTTAATAACTTTCCGCGTACATCAATCTTAATATCTTGACCGAGCTTTGCAAACTCTACCGGAACGAATGCCAACCCGATATTTTTACCGAGAAATGGCGCGGGACTGCCTGATGTAACATATCCCAATTTTTGATCGTTAATGTAAAGATCAAACCCATCACGTGCAATTCCGCGGTCAATCATTTCAAATCCTATCAACTTTCGCGTTAATCCTTCTTCTTTTTGTTTCCGCAGAGCATCGGCGCCGATAAAATCGATATTGAGCTTACATATCCACCCCAAATTTGCTTCAAGTGGCGTGATTTCATCGCTTATTTCATGTCCATACAGCGACATGGCGGCTTCCAGGCGAAGTGTGTTACGCGCCGCCAATCCGCAAGGGAGTATTCCTCCTTCGGCTCCGTAGTTTCCGGCTTCAAGCATTTTGTTCCAAAGCTGTATAGCCTTATCAGCAGCCGAATAAACTTCAAATCCATCTTCTCCGGTATAGCCCGTGCGCGAAATTATAGCCGGAACACCGTCAACTTCGCCTTCCGAAAAATGATAATACTTAATTGGTTCAAGCGCGGTTTGAGTTAATGTTTGTAGAATTCGAAGTGCTTCAGGACCTTGAATTGCAATTTGGCAATAATCGTCGCTTACTTTTTGAAGTTCGACCTCAAACGCGCCTTTGTGCGCGGTAATCCAATCCCAATCTTTATCTTGCGTTGCTGCGTTTACCACCAACAACAAGTCTTCATCGCCAAAACGATAAACCAAAAGATCATCCACCACCGTTCCGCTTTCGTAAGTCAGCGCCGAATAGTGCGCCTGTCCGTCTATAAGGTTTGTGACGTCGTTTGTGGTAAGTGAATTTATAAACGGAATTGCATCACTGCCGGTAACGCGAATTTCACCCATATGCGATACATCAAAAAGCCCGCAAAATTGACGTGTTCGCATATGTTCCGCAATTGTTCCGGCGGGGTACACAACCGGCATATCCCAACCGCCGAAATCGACCATTTTTCCACCAAGCTCGCGATGAACTGAATTTAGTGGTGTTTTCTTTATATTTGTTTCCGACATATTAAAATTTGAAGTGGTAAAAGCAAACTAACACGCGAAAAATGCCGCGTCAAGAACCTAGAACACGGATGTATTGTTTTGTAAATTTTAGCGGGTCAAACGTTAAAATTGCGATGTGGTTTTGATAAAAAAAGCAAGAAGTTTCTTTGAAAATCAGGTGCGCTTTTTCTTCATGTCTTTTTCGGAAATTCGTTCGATTTTTTTTGCTGCTTCGATTATTTGATTGCAAAAATCTTCAGCAGTTGAAATAACAGAACGATCTCGTTCAAATTTTGCTTCATTTTCGAGTTGTGAAAGTTTTAGAAGCAGACCTTTAGAATAATCTGCAAGAAGGTGAACCGCGCGCTTAAATTCTTTGGTATCGGTTCCGCGGTCAGCGGCATCGTCGATCTTATTTATCGCTTCATCCAAAATATTCTCAATATCGGAAACCATCTTTGAGGCGTCGCCTTCCGGAAGTTCGCCGTATTTTTCATTTTGCTTTTCGAGCCGCTTACGCGCTTTTTCGCTTAGGTTTTCGGTGCCGTCAATTACTAAAAGCCTTCTGTCAATCGCGGTTGTGTAGATTTCCATGCGCGCATCAACTTCTTGATAAAACTGAATAAGTTCAATTTCGCCTTTCGTAAGATAATCTGCCGCCAAAACGCCGGGTGCAGCTGTAAGAAGCATTAAAGCCACAAAGATTTTTATAAAGGAATTTTGCCGGAAGCGGTTCATTATTGCTCAATTTTTCCGTACATATTTTCGGTGGCGCCTGAGCGAAATTCCCTGACATCGCGAATTATACGTTGAACGTGATACTCATATTTATACGGCGATTCGCGTCGAAGCACTTCTAGACGTGGCAAAAACTTGCGTAGACCAATTTCAAATTTCTTAATACTTTTTAGATTCTTTTTCGGGTTAGTGCCTTTTGTAAGAAAGTTATATGCGGCGGTCATGATTGCCGCAAAGCCACCGAGATTATCGAGTGCATCCTTGAATTCGTTCTTTTTCCCGAAAGTTTCCGATTTCACTAAGCGCGCTTCCATTAATTCAAGTGCGACTTTGGTCTTATCGGATACTTTTGTTTTCGAATCTAAGGTTTCGTCTTCTGTTTTTGACATTTCGCGCATGGGTGGCGGTGCGATTTGCTTTGGAACATCTTCTTTTTTTGTGTCGGTTTCTTGCGCAAAAACGTTATTTAGCCCAATGACGAAAACCGAACAGAAAATGATGAATATAATCATTGTTCGGCATTTGCTTAAACTTGCGTGGCAATAAAGAATGTCAAATTTCATCATTTCCTCCCTAAATTAATTATTGCTTTCGCCCTTTACCCTTTTTAATGAGTTCATTCAATATCGGCATTCTGAGGTTTACCTTTTCAATTTCCAACTGACTATTTTTTGAATCTGCAACGCTCAAGAATTTATCATAACTTTCTTTCGCCAATTCAAATTCCGTAAGCCTATCGTAACAAATTCCCAAGAAATAAAATGCAATGGAAGTTTCAGGTTTTGTTTTTATAATCCATTCGTATTCAGTTTTAGCCAAATCAAAACGTTGAAGCTGAAACAAAGCCGTTGCAAGATTTGCATGAATCGTAAAATTCCGGGGTTCGTGTTTTAACAAATTTGTAAGCACACCGGCGGCATCCGCGTAACGTTTCATTTGTACCAGCGCAGCGCCATAACCTATTGCATAGTTGATGTTTGTAGGCGCAAGCGTTAGTGCTCGCATACAATAATCAATAGCGGCTGCCGGATTTTCGGTGCGAGAATATGCACATAGCGCGCCGAGAATTTTTACGTTGTTAGGGTTCTTTTTTAGCAGGCTTGAAAGTTCTGCAACGTCTGTAGTTTCATTTAGCTCAACCGCCCGAATGAATTGCGCTGTTTCATCAGACGGGTTTGAGATCTTCCGAAGTTGTTTTAATGCGGAATCTTGTTTTTGGTTCAAAAGTAAAGTGCGTGCATATAAAACCTGAGCTTGTTCCGCTTGCGGATACGTTTCTGCGACAAACCTTGCGGAATCGAGCGCATTTTTGTTTTCTTCTAATGCAATAAGGTTTTCAACTTTTTCCGAAAGAGCGACGTAGTTTGTGGGCTTTCGTAAGAGCACGCGACGTAGGGTTTCCAGGGCAGCCGGACTCATGCCCAAACGCCTTTCGGCTCTTGCGCGAATTATTAACAAACTTATCGGCGTTTCATCAGATGCCGAAAACCTTTGAATATCGGTTAACGTGGTTCGCAAATCCTTTTCGTTATTTGTTTGAAGATAGAATTCGCCAAGCAGCGTCAAGGCGTCAGGGTTTCCTGCGTCAAAGCTTAATGCAGAATTTAATAATATCGGAATTTCACCATCTGTTCCTGACTTGAAGAGAATTGAAGCGAGTGCGATTTTTGGAAGTGACCAATCTTCGGCATATCCGATTGCGAGTTTCAACGATGCAATTGCCATCGCTGGCTTCCCGATGAGTTCGAATATCATGGAACGCTGGTATTCCGCCTCCGGAAAATCCGGCTTAACTTTCAAAGCCTTGTTGTAAAATTCCAGTGCTTTTTCGAAATCTCCCGCAGCGTGAAAATCTTGCGCCTTGTTAAAAAGATAAGCGGGGTCTGATTCATCTAACTGCGAAAATTCATCTTCGTTTCCGGTTGAATTAATTTCTTGGGCGTGCCCCGAAAAAAGCGCGTTTGGGATAACCAGCGCAATAAAAAAAACAACGGTGATGTACCTTTTAGATTTCATATCCGTAAGAAATATTAGCACGCATATTTGCATGCGTCCATAAAATTAAAATCGTGAAACTTTCTAACTATTTCGCAATTTTTTCCAGATTTGCTTTTCAATCGGTATCGTTTAAAATTTAAATTCCATTTTGCAAATCATATTTAATAAGGAAATCTCGTGGAATCGATTGCCCAACCGGAAAAAACGAAAAACGTACTTGAAAAAGAAAACGAACTGCGAAATATGATGCATAGGTTCGGATGCGTGTTGGTCGCTTATTCGGGCGGTGTGGACAGCTCTTACCTGGCTTTGATCGCTCATCAGGAACTTGGTGATAATGCGCTTGCCGTTCTTGGGGTTTCGCCAAGTGTTTCCAAATTCCAAATTGAGCAGGCGCGAACGGTCGCGAAAAAACACGGAATCCGAATGACGGAAATTTTGACTTTCGAAATTGAGTTGCCCGAATATGTCGCCAATAATCCCGACCGATGTTTTTTTTGCAAATCCGAACTGTATAGACAAATTTCGACTTACTCTGAACGATTTGAGGACGCAATAATATTCGATGGAACAAACTTTGACGATGCCGACGATTATCGCCCCGGACGTGAAGCAGCAAAAGAGCTGGGTGTTCGGAGTCCTTTGGAGGAATTGAGATTTTCAAAAGAAGATATACGTGAGCGGAGTCTTGCGCTTGGGCTTGAAGGTTGGAACAAGCCGGCAAGCCCTTGTCTGGCTTCACGCATTCCGCATTCTGTTCCTGTGACGATTGAACGGCTTTCAAACATTGAGCGGGCTGAAGCGTTTTTGCGTGAAATTGGTTTTGTAGAGTTTCGGGTGCGGGCACATGATTCGCTTGCGCGGATAGAGATTTCGAAGAAGGAAATGGTAAATGTGTTTCGGCAAGATGTAATGGAAAATATAAATCAACGTTTGAATGCGATTGGCTTTGAATACATCACGCTAGATTTAGAGGGGTTTAGATCAGGTTCGCTAAATCCACGAAAGTAAGCAAAAGTTTTTGTCATCATCCCTTACTTCGCATGCCGAAAATAACATCAGAAATTAACCCGGGCTTTTAAGAAATATTCACACTATTAAGCAAAAAACCGGTAACGGCACTCGTCGTGTCAAAGAAGTATTGAGATAATTAACAAAATTGTCACCCGTAAACTAATATAAATACTTGCTTTTCAATGGATACTAAGGTAGAGTTTTGGGAAATGGGTCATACGCGATTTGGTAAATTGTTGGTTTTCAAAAACAACGACCCCGTGCAAAAATTGCTGTAATGAATTACTATACGGCATGTTAATCGTATGTGATTCGAGCTTTTTGCAAAATTGATGCGATAAATCGTAATTATTCGTAGCTTTATTGATAAAGATTGTGGTAACATCTTTTGCTAAAAGAAAAGGCTACTTTTTAACTTTAAATTTTACATAAATTATTTTCGGCGGAGGAATGTGATGAAACTCGCGAAAAAAGCGCTTGTATTTACGCTTACTATGTTGGCACTAGTTGGAATGGTGTCAGCACAAAAATCTGAAGATGATCCGCGTAATACTGCACCAACTGTAGGGACCGGTGGTCCAGTAGGCGGTGCGACCGGATTGTTTACAGTATATGACGGATCAACCCTTCAAAAGGGTGAATTCACTTTTAGTGCGGCATATAGCAATTATGACCGCGATCCAGGTGATGTTGATATATCGGAAGTTCCCGTAAGTTTTCAGGTAGGTTTGACGAACAATTTTGAAGTGTTCTTCAATACTGATGCTTATAGAGGAATCAAGGTAAACTCACCCAGAAATCTTTCCGGATTTTACCTGCCGAATTCAAACGGTGGAGTTAGCTATCCGGCAATTGTAATTGGACCGGGTTCAGGCTCGATTGCAGGGACGACATTATTTAGACCCACCGGTAATCAACCATATGTTGCTTATCCATATGTTGGCGGTTCAGCCGGCAACTATGGGTTTACTTTGGGTTCAAGCCAATACATTAGTGCATTTGGTTCATCCCTTGCGCTTTTGAGCTCAACAACCGGTGGTGCAGTAAATAACTTCCCGGGAATTGGTTCGGTTTATGGCGGAATCTTGCCGGGTATTGTGCTTCAAACAACAACGATGCCGAAGAATAACACTTCGACACTTGGAAATGGTAACATTGAAGTGCCTACGGTATTTACGCTTGCACCTTCTTACTTGAATGATGCTCCGCTTCTGAATCGTGAGTGGGGAACATCTTCATTTAGCACATATACAGTTGGTGCCAAGTGGAGATTTACGAGCAACGACAGCCCAATCGGGTTTGGTGTAATTCCGTTCTATCGTTTTTACAATGATAGTGCTGACACAGCCGCAGGCTTCAACCAACTTCAACGTGGTGCAAGCCCGGGCGGTGACACGGGCGATTTCGGTGCAATACTCTTTGCCGATGCACGTTTGGCTAAATGGGTAAATGTTTCCGGTAACGTTGGCTATGTGTATAACAGCAAAATCAAAGGAAGCCAGGGAACACTTCTAGACCGGGGCGATGAATTGCTTACGGCATTTGGTGTTGACTTCCCGGTAAACAAATACTTCCAACCAATTTTGGAATTCCGCTCACAGCAATTTGTTGGCGGACGCACCTATAACGCATTTGAAAACAATCCGATTGATGCAATTGCGGGTGTGCGCATTTTCCCAGCCCGTTGGTTAGGATTTGGTCTGGCTTATAGATATCACGCAAATGCGCAAGACAGAGACAGTTTTGATAACTCGAACTTTACAGGTACGGTAACGGTTGCTACGGGTACGAATCTTGCAACTAATCAAGTTACAAACTCGTTTACGGGAGTTCCGCAAGGGTTTAGAACATCATCCGATCCGCATGGATTTATTCTGCAAACATTTATCGGACGACGTAACCTTCGTGGTGCAGGTGAGAGACCGAACAACCCCGCAGTGGTTAAATCGGTTAACTTAAGCTCAAAAGAGCTGACACTTCCGTGTCCGGCTGGTCAAAAATCGGAACGCGAATGTAACGATGATATGACTGTTAACGTCTCTACCGATGCTTCTGATATTGATAATGATCCGCTAACCTATAATTATACGGTTTCAGCAGGTCGTATCGTTGGAAGCGGCAGTAACGTAACTTGGGATCTCAGCGGCGTTGGCGCGGGTGAGTATACAATTACGGCTGGTGTTGATGACGGTTGCGGTGTATGCGGAGACGTTAAGACCGAAACAGTTAAAGTTGTAGAATGTGAAGGCTGTACCGCAGTTTGTGATTGTGCTTCCATTAGTGTTGTTGATCCGCCGGTTGCAGTTAAATCGGGTGAAACACTTACATTTACCGCAAATGTATCAGGTGGAAGTGGTGATGAACCAACTTACACTTGGAGCGTTGATAAGGGTTCGATTGTAAGTGGACAAGGTACTTCAACAATTGTTGTAAGCACCACTGGTCTTGAAGATACAACTGTGACGGCTACCGTTGATGTTGGAGGTCAATGCAAAACCCGTGATTCGACAGCTTCCGGTTCCGGACTTGTTCAAGGTACGCCTGATGCTTCAATGATTAACGAATTTGGCAAACTTCCGAATGACGAAGTTCGTGCTCAAGTTGACCAACTCTTTATCGAGCTCCAAAACAATCCTGGAGCGATGGGATATATTGTTAACACCGGCTCGTCGAAAGAAGTTGCTGCACGTGAAAAATTGATTAAGAACCACGTTTCAATGCGCGGATATGATGGCGATAGGCTCGTATTCGTAAATGGCGGTCGTGCTTCGACAATCAATACACGTTTCTGGTTGGTTCCGGTTGGCGCCGACCCGAGTGTAGTTAATTAATTATCAGCTCACAACACAATGTGACATTGAAAAGAGAGGATTACTTTTGTAATCCTCTCTTTATTTTGTATAACTTGCATTTTGTGACCCTTTTCGATTAGAATTAGCCGGAAGCCGATATGTGGCTTTTCATTCCACGGACAACATCTTAAAATTGGTATTCATCCTAGATGGTGTCTGTTGCTTACTTACCTTATTTCCCCGTAATTACTTCGAAGAGAATCATGAGAAAAAATAAAAATATAATAAATCGAAATTTGGGATGTTGGTTTTTGTTGCCCCTAATTATTGTGTTTGCAGCTAACGCTTTTGCCGATGACAATATCAGTATATTTGATAATTGGACGATTTCCGGACCAAACGGGGGCGATGTGCGCGCGGTTGCGATTGATCCCAAAGATAAGAACCATTTGTTTGTAACCACCTTGGATGGGCAAGTATATGATTCAATTGATTCCGGTAATAGTTGGCGTTTGTTGGTAAATCTAACTGCCCCACAGCTCATTCTTGACAACATTGTAGTTGATTCGCGTGATTCGATGACACTTTATGTTTCTGGTCATCGGCATAAGCAACCCGGCGGTTTTTTTAAGTCCACTGACGGCGGCAGAACGTGGCGGGAATCGCCGGAACTGCATAATGAAGCGGTTCACGCTTTGGCACAATCAGAAAACGACCCGAATTTTTTGGTTGCGGGTACATTTAGTGGCGTTTGGTATTCACGCGATTCGGGCGACACGTGGCAACGCTCAACTTCGGGCACCACGCCAAAAACTTTAGATGCCCTTGCAATTGATCCGCGCGACGAGAACACAATCTATGCCGGTACGTGGTACAGACCCTATAAAACAACTGACGGCGGTAAGAGCTGGCGTTTGATAAAGCAGGGGATGATTGATGATTCGGATGTTTTTGCAATTGATATCAACCCCGCCAATCCGGATAAAGTTATCGCGTCTGCTTGCAGTGGAATTTACATTTCAAACGATCAAGGTGAAAGTTGGACGAAGGCTAAGGGGATTCCATCCCAATCAAGACGAACACGTGCAATTGTGCAAAATCCGGGAAATGCGGATTTTGTTTATGCCGGCACCACAGAGGGTTTTTGGATGTCTTCAAACGGCGGAACCTCGTGGGCTTTAACAACTACGAAGAAGTTGGAGATCAATTCCATCGCAGTTCATCCGGATATGCCAAACAGAGTATATATCGGAACCAACAACAACGGCTTGATGGTCTCGAACGATTTCGGTCGTACATTTGAAGAAAATAACGGAAATTTCTCCAGTAGATTTGCCTTCAATATAACGCCGGATATTGCAATGAAAAACAGGTTTTATGCAACTACAATCAATACGGCAACCGGAGGCGGATATGTTTTTGTAAGTAACGATTACGGAAAAACTTGGACAGATTCATCAGGGAATTTAGATGTTCGAAGCACAATGGCGTATTCAATAATTCAAGATGAAGTTAATCCACTTGTTCTCTATTTGGGTACAAATTCGGGAATCTTTAAATCTACGAATCGTGGCGCAACGTGGGCTGAAATTAAGGCACCGCGTCCAACGCCTACAAGAAGACGTTCAAGAAAGAGCAAAGCAGCGCCGGTTGCAACGTTACCTGCGGGAACCATTGCCGCAATTGATTCAAAAGTGAATGTAATGGTTCACACAAAAGACGGGAAGAATGGAATTCTAGCCGGAACCGATAAAGGTCTTTATAGAAGTTATGACATTGCAAAGGGCTGGCAAAAAGTGAATTTACCTGCCGGCGCAAAGGATCAGATAACTGCGATTCATGTTGCTGAAAACAACGCGAACTTGATCTACGCGGGAACGGCAATTTCCGGTGTGTTTGTTTCTGCCGATGATGGTGAAAATTGGCATAAATTGAATACTATTCCTGAAGGAATTCCGATTAGCTCAATTGTTACTGACCCAAATGACCCGAGCGTGATTTTTGTCGGAACGGTTCAAACTATGTATAAATCGAAGGATTCCGGTAAGACTTGGGTACGCAAGGGAGGTGGATTGCCACTGGGCAACTACACAAGCATTTTGGTTAACCCTAATGATTCAAGTGATATGTTTGCCGCAAGCGCACTTGAATCAAATGGCGGGTTATATCATTCAAGCGATGCAGGCGAAACATGGACACGAATCGATAAATCCGTTGACTTGGCTAGCCGAAGAATTTGGTCGTTAATGTTTAACCCTGTGAATCCGAATGAAATTTTGGCGGGAACTCAGTCTGCGGGAATTTATCGGATAAATCGTACGATTGAACGAACGAATGAAAACGAAGTTGAGCCTAAAACTGGGGCACAACCGCAAACGGTTCGCGCGCGAATTACCACTTCAAATTAATTTGACCGGTGTTTCGTTTTTTTGGGGGCGATCGTTTTTGGTCGCTCCTTTTTGTTTGGTTGTGTGAAAAACAAGACACTTTTATAATTACTTAATGAATATAGAAAGCACTTCGGTTTGTAAAGAAAAAGCAGATTCTGTGCGGTTGCTGTCGTTTGACGATATTCCGAACCAGTCAAAACTTTTTCTTGATTATCAATACGGGCGCGGCACGGCGCAAAAGTATTACCCTTCCGGTGAAAAAGCAATAAGGGAAGTTGCCGCTGATGTTTTAGCTAATTATAAAGTTGATCGTAATAAGCTCTGCGATGCTTTAAGAACCGATTACGAAGATAAACCGGAAAATCAATATGTACGTGTAAATATTGAAAGGCTACGAAATAAGAATTGTGTTGCGGTTATTGCCGGGCAGCAAGCGGGACTTTTTTCAGGACCGCTTTTTACGATTTACAAGGCACTTTCTGCTATAAAACTTGCCCGCGAACTAACAGAGCAGGGAATCGAAGCTGTGCCGATGTTTTGGATTGCTTCCGAAGATCACGATTTGGCGGAAGCAAATCGGGTTTCATTTCCGAATGCAGTTACAGAAATCGAAACAGTTTCCGTAGATGTTACTCGCGCAGTTGAAAACAACGCGGTGGGAGCAGTTGAATTGGGAAGCGGGGTGGATATTGCAATAGACGAGTATTTTGAAAATATCGTGTCGTCCGAGTTTTCAAAAGAAACGCGTGAAGTTTTGGAACGCTTCTACAATTCCGGCGGAACTTTTAGTTCGTCGTTTGCCAGTTATATTTTGCACTTATTTTCTAAATTCGGGTTGATATTGATTTGTCCGATGGGCGCTACACTTCGCGAGCTTGTTTCGCCTATTTTT
Source organism: Pyrinomonadaceae bacterium (assembly GCA_047973305.1). GTDB lineage: Bacteria > Acidobacteriota > Blastocatellia > Pyrinomonadales > Pyrinomonadaceae > Aridibacter. The sequence continues at coordinate 9,733 of JBKEBT010000021.1, read as the reverse complement.
GTTGAGGCAATCGAAAAAAGTTGCGAAATTACCGAGAAGCTCTTGGCGCGCGATGCCGATTTAGCCGAAAATGGTTATCATTCGCAGGTTTTTGTTTCCGACGACTTTTTTCCGTTTTTCTATTTTGATGAAGCCGGGCAGCGAAATGCCCTCAGATTTGATAGTAAATCAAAACAAATTCATTCGCTTCATGGACATCTTGCGTTTTCAAAGGAAGAACTTATTGAAATTGCACGGAAAAATCCGGAAAGGCTTTCGCCAAATGTATTAATGCGTTCCGTTGTCCAAGATTATCTTTTCCCTACAGTTTGTTATTTTGGAGGCAGTGCCGAAATCGCTTATTTTGCGCAAAATGAAGTTATATACCGCGCGCTTGATCGACCGTTTACTCAATTTAGACACAGGGCAAGTTTTACTATTGTTGATCCAAAGAGTGCGCGCAATTTAAGGCGATATCGTTTGACGCTGGAGGATTTTTTCGCTTCTGATGAGGAATTGTCCGGCGAAGTCATCGATAAGTTTATTGCCAGCGACACTGCTAATACATTTAATGAGGTTGAGCGAACAATTTCGGAGGAACTTGACACGCTTGAAGAAAAGCTAATTAAATCCGACAAAACACTAGCCAATAATTTGTTAAACCGCAAAAAGAAGATTCTTTGGCACTTGCAAACGTTAAAAACCAAGTTTCACCGCGCAGAAGTATTTAAGAACGATACGTTAAGAAACCGTCTTCATTATACGCGTACAATGCTTTATCCGCGAAGCGGGCTTCAGGAGCGCACACTGAACATCGTCTATTTCTTGAATCTTTATGGCGAGAATTTTATCGATTGGCTGTATGACGCTACCGATTCAGATGCAAAAGATCACCAATTTTTTTATCTTTAGAGTATGAAACTTAGTGCAAAAATTAACGACCGTGAAGTTGAACTAACCGTTGCTGAATCAGCAGAAGGTAAGTTGTTTGCACGAGTTGGCGAAAGAGAATACGAACTCGATTATTCATCGCCTGAAGAGGGCGTATATCTAATAAAACTCAACTCAGAGATTTATGAATTTTACGTTTCAAGAACAGAAAACGACGGACAATTCACGGAATTAATTTCCGACGGCAAAACGTTTGGAATTGAATTAACCGATTCGCGCGCTAGGAAACCGAAGTTGTTTGATAGCGGCGAAGGTATCGCTGAAATTAAAACTGCGATGCCGGGAAAAGTTGTGCGTATTCTTGTTGCGATTGGAGATGAGGTTAAGCGCGGCGATGCAGTTGTTGTTATTGAAGCAATGAAGATGCAAAATGAAATGAAGGCAGCAAAGGACGGCACCGTTCGCAAAATATACGCCGTTGAAGGCGAGACGGTTAATGCAGGTTCCGTTTTAATGGTTATCGATTAGAATTACGCCAAATTAGCATCAACCAAGGTTTCCAAAGTTTTTTCCGCATCACTTAGCCTGGTGTTTGTTGTTTCAATCCACGCATTGTCATCGATTTCAGCGTTTCTTTGTTCGGCTAAGCTTTTCTTTGTTTCCTCAGGTGCCGGACCGCCGTAAATCTTCCTTATAGCTACAAAATTTCTTGCAGAAAGTACTTTTTCCAATTCAGTTTCCGATAGTTTTACTTCGCGCCCCAAGACTTCGTTTGCCGATGCTTGAAGAATTTGGTGCGTAATTTCTGAACCTGCCGCAAGCGCCGCACGAACTGCGGTTCCAACAATCTTATGTGAAACACGAAAAGCGAGCCCTTCGTTACGAACTAACGTATCTGCAAGTTCGGTAACAGTAATAAAGTTTCCGTTCGCACGTTGGTTAAGAATTTCGGTGTTGAATGTAGCCGTTGAAAGGGCGCCGCCAAACAATGTAACCGCGCGATTTGTGTCACGCACGGCTGAATAAATCAGCGGTTGCAAATCATCTTCCACATCATTAATATCGCCAAACGGAGTGTTGTGGATGCTCGTAAACACACCCAAAGTTTGCCCAAGCGCCTTGCTCGAAAGTGCCCGAATGTGTTCAATTGCAACGGGGTTTCGCTTCTGTGGCATTATCGAGGAACCTTGTACATATCCGTCCGGAAGCCGTATCACGCCAAATTCCATTGAAGCCATTTGTAAGAATTCTTGTGAAAACTTGCCAATGTTCACAAGCAACGTAGCCATTGCGCCCAAACATTCCGTAAAGTAGTCGTTTGAAGCGATTGAACCATAGGAATTTCTAACAGGCGCGTTAAAGCCGAGTAATTCTGCAACGCGAAATCTATTGATTGGAAAACCGGTTGTAGTAATCGCACCGGCACCAAGCGGGCAGAAATTCATATTTTCAAACGCACTGCGCAAGCGCTTTATATCCCTGCCGAGATTTTCAGACATAGCAAGCAAAAAATGTGCAAGCGTGGATGGTTGCGCCGGCTGTGTATGCGTATATTCAGGTATAAGAGTTTCGTGATGCTGTGAAGCAAGGTCAAGCAGAACCGCGCGTAGAATCATTGTTGCATCAATGAGCTTCAACAAATCTTTCCGCAGTCTTAAGCGGTAAATTGTTACGTCAATATCGTTTCGGCTGCGTGCAGTGTGCAGTTTACCCGCTACATCAATATCTCCGCCGCAATTTTCCGTAATCAGCTGTTGCAAAAAGAAGAACAAATCTTCAAAGCTTCCATCGTAAACTTTTTCGTTAACGCGCTCAAAATCAATTGCTTTAAGCGCGCCAAGAAGTTTCCTGAGATCATCTTTTGAGATGATCTCGGTTTCGGAAAGCATAATCGCATGCGCAAAATCCACTTCCAAATACGCATCCAAAAAATATCGTTTTGCGTCTTCAAAAGAATCGGCAAGGACGGTATCTTTATAAATTTGTGCCGGAAATTTTTCTTCCTTCAGTTTACTTGTGGTCATATTACTCCTTCGGTGCCTTTGGTTGGCTGATCATGTTTGCAAAGATGCGATATGCGCCAGGCACGCCTTTCGGAAGTTGTCTAAACCAAGAATAAGAAGTAAAGATGTATTTGCCTTTGCCAACATTCGCTTCCAGCATTCCGCCTTTAATTTCACCTTCGCCTTCATCGTGCGATTCAAGTAAGGGCTTATATTCTTTGCCCCAACCCGTCATCGAATAAAGATGGCGTTCTTGAACCCAGTTATTGAAATCTGCATCGGTAATATGATTTGGATAGTTGAATATGGTCGCTTTCGGATCCAAAATCGTAACCTTTGCATTTTCATCAACAGTGCGTGCGTTGCCATTCATTTCAACCGGATAAGGTGCCAAACCACGTTCTACATAATCGTTTCGTTGATATTGAACGATTAACGTTCCGCCGTTCTTCATAAAATCGATTAGTCTGCCGTTGTTTGCAACAAAATCAGGGCGAACTTGTGAAGCTCTTACGCCAACCACAATTGTGTCAAAGCGGTTTAAATCACCTACGGAAAGCTCGCGTTTATCAAGAATCGTTACACTTACGCCCAGCCGTTTTAGTGCATCCGGCACTTTGTCACCGCTACCCATAATGTAGCCAACTTTTACGGGTGCAACTTTTAGATTTATTACTTCGGCGTTTAGAACCGCGTTTTTGTAAACGCAGTGCGTTTGGATGTGCGGATATTCGATTACTTTCATTTCTTGATCGAATTGTTTCCCGTCAACCTCAGCGTAGGCACGAATCGGGTAATCGCCGATTTTTGCTGTGCGCGGAATCGTTACATCGAAGGTAACCGCGGTTGAATTTCCCGAATTTGGAAGCGAAAAATTTCCGGAATCCGGCTTGGATTTCCATCCTTTCGGTAAATCCAGCTTCAACTTGCCCGAAATCCCTGCCGGCGTATTGTTTTTTGCAGTTATAACAACATTGTAGGTAGATGCCGTATCTGCCTTTGGCGCGATTAATAAGTCAGATTCCAAGCCAATTGTTACTTTTGGAACCACATTTAGTTCTCGACGAATTTCGCCGCGGATGTCATCGGCATATCGGTATTCTACGGGCTGAGTATATTCAAACGTTTCGCCATTAATCGTGAGGGCGGTTTTTGCTTCAAGTAACGGTGGCGCAAACGGCATATTTTTGCTGTCGCCCGCTGTGCTCCAATCATATAGGAAATGCGAATCTACAGGGTTTCGAAGCCAATATGGCATCGTAATTTGTGCGTTGTTCGGCGCAGTGACTTCGAAATATGATGATGACCTTGCAATTTCATCTCGCCTTCGAAAATCTCTAGGATCAAATGTTGGTGCATCGGCTTTTGCGGATTTCCATCCGCTCGGCGCATCAATCGAAACACTCTTTACTGATAGTTTGGCATTTTCCGGCGCAAAAATCTTAACCGAAACCTTCGTGGAACCACCGGGGTTTATAGTTTCCACATCGGAAAGTGCATCAATAACAATGCTGCTTGCGCGTTTTACCGCGTCAGCGAAGTCATTTGCCTTTCTTTGCGCAAAGTCTTTCAGAATTGGGCTCTTGGTTGATTCTGCCGCCGCTCTTGCGTGTTTATATCCCTCTACAAGCAATGGCAAAATTGCCGCCGGTGTGTCTTGGTCAAATTTTGCGATTGCCTCGTTAATAGCGTTTTGGGCGGCGGTCATTTCCTTTGTATATGCTTCCGCGCCGTTTCCTTCGAGTTCGGCATATCCCGTTAAAGTGGTATTTATGCCGTCAAAAACATCAGATTCCTTTTCGGGAACTTTTACATAACTATCCACGAGTTTCACTCCCGAAACTACTTTGCCACGATACTCGACCGTTCCCATTTCTTGGGATTTATGCTGGCTTCTGCCTTCCAGTGCGATTTCTGCGTATGTTCTTCCCAAAAGCGGATCGTATTGACCTGTGTTGATTGTAAGGGTTGGCGGATCTTTTGGATCCGGGCGAAAACCATCACTTCTGTAAAATTTAAGCGCCTTCCATGGTTGCAAACCTTCCTTTAATTGTTCGGGAAACATATTGGGATCTGCGGCAGCCTTAAATGCAATTGGCGATAGATAACCCGCCAGCTGATGTTGTCCGTGTCCGTCACGCGGAATGCCGGCAAACCGTGAAATGATAACAAGCGGACGAAATATTCGAATTGCGCGAACCATATCACCCAACACCAAATTTTCACCCCAAATTCGTGCCGCTTCGGAACGCTGTTTCGAAAAACCATAATCCATTACGCGCGTAAACATTTGTTCGCCGCCATCCAGCCTACGGGCTTGCAAAAGTTCTTCGGTTCTAATGACGCCCAACGATTCAAACAACTCATCACCGATTACGTTTTGTCCGCCATCGCCGCGGTTTAGTGCCAGATAAACTGTTCGGGCGTGGTCATGACGCGCAAGATATGATAGAAGATCGGAATCTTCATCATCCGGATGCGCAGCGATATGCATTACGCTCGCGCTTGTTGCTATACGGTTCAGTTCTTGTCCGAGTCCGGCAGCGCCACGATCATATATCGCGCGCACCTGCGCGTTTGTCGGTTGAAAAAGTCCGAAAAATGTCACCAGCGTCAGCAACGTAAAAATAGTCTTGTTTTTCATAATTGTTTTCCCGGGGTTTGCTGCCTGTCTTTTACACAACGCAGATTAAAACAATGCCACGCGAATGTCTCACGAAGGAGACCGTAAATTTCATCGCCGAAAAATTCAGGTGAGAAGATATTTCGACGAGCCGAAAGCTAGATACTTAACGACCCGTCGAATTTTCATGCAACGGGCTAGAAGCGGAACTTGAAGCCGAGTTGGAATTGCCGTGAATCTAATGATGCCACGGGTTTGTTGTCAACTGTTGGAAACGCGCTGGTTAAATTTCCTGCGGCATCCGTTGTTACGGTAGTGCTGTTCAACTGGTAAATACTGTTGTGGTTGAACAGGTTTACGAATTCACCGAAGATTTCAAGCTTGTATCTCTCTGTGAAATCAACAAAACGCGAATAACGAAAATCGACATTGAATTGAGCAGGTGTTGTACCCGCATTTCTGCGAATTCCGTTCGGTCTGTCAGAGCCGGAAAATCCATCTCCATTCAGATCCGCAGTTGAAACAACGTTGTAAACCTCGCCACTGTTTGCTGTTGCAATTATTCCAATTTGGTTGTTGTTTACAACTTTATTCCAAACTTCGCTGTCAAAGTGAAACTCCGGTTTGCCCACAAAACTCAACACAAATGTGTGGCGTTGATCAGCAAGCGAAGCACCCCAATCTAAGCTGCGATTCGTGGGGTCTGAAACCACATATGATGCTGCCGCAACAAGGTTTTGTTCGGGCGCGTCATCTTCAGATTTTGACAAGGTATAGTTGGCGCTGAATTGATAGCCTTTTGAAAAGCGCTTTGTAAGTTGAAGTGTCATCGCATTATAGGTTGAATTTCCAACCGATTCAGCGACAAGCACGTTGTTAAAGGCAGTATTAATTCGGGTGGATTGCGCCGTGTTGAAAATCGGACGACCGTCGCCGAGTGTAGTTCCCGAAAGTGTACGGTTGACGCTGCTATAAACCGGAATGTGTCTACCGTTTGAATGAATATAACCAACCGTCACCGAAATATCATCGGTTAGCCCTTGTTCAACTTGAACGTTTGTGTGAATCGCATACATCGTATCAAAATCCGGCGAAACGGCTTCTATACTTTGCACGGGAAGGGTTGAACCTACCGGAAGTGAACCCAACGTGTTTGGGAAATTCGGAGAAGCCGGATTAGATGGCGCAAACGCAAAGTTGTAATATGTCGGATTTCCGTTGTTCTGAAGTGCTCTTCGATACATATCCAACCAAGGTTGATCGTAATAAAGCCCGGCACTTCCGCGAATTATCGTAGAATATTTTCCGTCGCGCAACCCATAGGCAACACCTAAACGGGGTGCGAAATTGTTTTTATCTACTTTGAAATTTCGTGATCCGGCATAGGCGGAAGTTGAGTCTGCATCCGGAATTTTGTATATGTCGTAACGAACGCCGTAGTTTAACTTCAATTTCGGTGTAACCTTCCAATCATCCTGCGCAAAGAAATTCCAAAATTGCGAACGATATTCAATTTCCGGGTTACCAAATGCTTCACGGTATTCAGTATAACCCCGCGGGTTTACCCCTGTGTAAGCGGCTACATAGGTAGGAAGGTCGGGAAATGTGTACCGAGCGTAAACACCGGAACGACGCATATCGTAAATCGAATTTAAACCGCCACCGAATTTCATCGTGTGAACGCCTTTCGTCAAGGTGAAGTTGTCTTGAAACTGCGTCATATCCTCAAGTGGCGAAACCGTGTTTTGGTCTTCCGGCGAACCAAAGTTCGCGACGCCGGAAATAACAATTGAAGGACCCGTTCCTGAATTTGCATTAGCCAAATTTTGCGAATTTCTTCGGGCAAATTGGAAACGAAATTCGTTTAACAAATTTGCAGAAAAGGCGCTAACCAACTGAATTGCCGGCGACCACGAAAGATCATTAAAATCAATTGCGCGCTCAAGTGTGTTCAAGCCGCCCCCGATATTGTTGGGCGAAAGGTTCTTAAACCAATTGAATCTTCCCGTTAAGTGGTGAACGTCATTAATCTGAACGTCAGTTCTAACGATAAAGAAGTTTACTTTTTGCGATGTTGGAATTGCATCCGGAAATGCCGAAGAAGGCACACCGTTTGCAGTCAAAACTGCTTGATTTGCGCTGTTAATAGTAACAACACGCTGAGATGATAAATCTCGTTTTAGCCATTCGTAGCCCGTGTAAAAGTGCCATTTGTCTTTGATAATTGGTCCGCCTACTGCGCCTGTAACATTATCTACTTTTGTGTCGGGTTTTGTTGTTGTTGGGGCTGTGTTGAATGGGCGTGAAGAAAATCCTTTGCGTCTGAATCTATAGCTTGCGGAACCATGAAATTCATTTGTTCCGGTTGGCGTTACCGCGTTCATTATCAAACCCGGCGTGTTTCCGAATTCCGGGGCAAAACCGTTCGTTACCAACTGAACTTCAGAAACAAACGTTTCCGAAATCGGCATCAAACGAATTCCGCCGCGGTCAGCCTGCGTGTTTGAATTTCCGTCGAGTTGGTAGTTTGTTCTTCTTCCAAAGCCGTTAGCGTTAATTCGCGGAACGCCAAATTCTGAATTTGGGCGACCGGTAACGTTTGCTTGCAACAACGAAAAGTTGTAAGGATTTCGCGCAACAAGCGGAAGATTTTCTACTTCACGCGCATCCATTACACGTCCGACATCAATCTTTCCGGGGTCGACAATTGGAGAATCTGCTTCAATTTCAACAACCTCGGTCAAGCCACCTGCTTCCAAACTCGCATCAATTGTTGCAACTTGTCCGGTTGTTAACACAATACCCGTCCGCAATAATTTCTTAAAGTTCGGTGCCTCAACCGTAACCTCATATCTTCCCAACGAAAGTAGCGGAAAGCGATATGTACCTGTGGCGGTTGTTACGGTTGTTCGCATTGTACCGGTATCTAAATTCCTCGCTGTGATGGTTGCTGATGCAACCGCCGCTCCCGTGGAATCTGTAACTGTACCTTCAATTTGTGCATTTAACGCTTGGGATTGTCCAAAACTAATCGATACACTCCCAACTAACATTGCGGTAAACAATACTACCGCGCGCGAAATCCTTGTGCAGAAGATTTCTTTCATACGTAGCCTCCTTAACAAACAAATTTAAAACATCTAATTGAACTGCATTATACGAATTCGGAACTTGCAAAAACTGCAACCAACCGAAAATTTCCGCGAACGAAAACATAAAGTGCAACGGTCGGGTTTTTCTTACTTTAAAAACTACTTGGTCGTTGTTGTAAAACTGAAATACTCCCATTGCAGAAATTTTTCATTTTGCGCTTTACAATGCTAATACGCAATAAAGTTAAAATAGTTTTCCTTATTTAACGAAAAAGTAACAAATATTACAAATATTTATGACATTCATAAGTACCACAAGTGCATTTATTTGCGTAAGTTATAGAGAAGTAAGCACTTACTCACGATATATTTTAGGCAAAGATTTATTCAAGAACGATGAAATTTCTTTTCGATGTCTTTCATCGAAAGTCGTAGGATTATGGGGCGACCGTGTGGACAGGTAGTGGGCGACGAGGTGATTAAAAGGTTATCGATTAACCAAGACATTTTTTCCGAGGTGAGCGGCATGTTGATTTTTATTGCAGCTTTACAGGCAAGCGAAGCGGCAATTTCATCTTTAATCACCACCTTAGCTGTTCCGCGTTTATCGGTATCTACGGTTTCCAAAATTTCGCCAATCAAATTTCGAAGATCCGCGTGCGGAAGATCGTTGGGAATAGATTTTACCGCAATGGTTCTGCCCGAAAGCATCAGCGTATCAAAGCCCGCCGCCAAAAGTTCGGGTTGTATTTCCAAAAAGGTTTCCGCTTGTGCAGGTGTAAGATCAATGGTTTCCGGGAACAGAAGCCGCTGCATTTCAAGAGGACGTTCTATTTCAGCCTTTCGGAATTTATCAAACAAAATTCGTTCGTGTGCAACATGTTGATCAATCAGCAATAGACCGTCATCATCGGCTGCGACGATAAAACTATTGTGAAGTTGCCCGATTGGCGTGATTTTTGATGCGGAAACATCTTTGAGTTCAATCGATTTCGGAATACTTTCCGCTGAATCCACAGGTGGCAGAACCGCATATTCGTTTGGTTTAGATTTTGTCGTAGTAGTTGGCGTAAGCGAATCTATTTGTTCGCGCACATCACTTAAACGTGTGGCGCTTACAGCAGAAACCGGCGCTTCCTGTTCGT
>JBKEBT010000020.1:0-11098 GCA_047973305.1 Pyrinomonadaceae bacterium | reverse complement strand
TGATAAAAGAACGGCGCGGTTTGTTTGCGCCATCGCAATAGCAGCGCCAAATGGCAATATTTTGCAAACTACGATTGGACATTGCTCGGGAATCATAGATAATGTCCGCAAAGGTAAAAATGGATTCGGTTATGATTCGGTGTTCACCCCCAAAGGATTTGATAAGACGTTAGGCGAATTGGATTTTTCTGTAAAGGAAAATCTAAGCCATCGAAATAGGGCAATATTGATATTGCGCCCGTTTTTTAAGGATTATTTCGTTTAACGGCTTGACCAATTGGGCTGTCGCCGTTAAAATTCGGCTTTTAACGCGTATTGGAAATTTATTTCCACTCGCGGGGCGTAGCACAGCCTGGTAGTGCGCACGGTTTGGGACCGTGAGGTCGCAAGTTCGAATCTTGCCGCCCCGACCATAATGGGTTTACGTTTTACTCTTTTCCCCCTTAAACAAACGGTCTTAACTCGAAAGACAGTTAATACTTTAAATTACTTATTTACTTTTTGGAGGTTAGTTACAATTATGGCTCGTTTGACTCAAACTGAAATCGTTGGTCACATGGCTGAAAAAACAGGCTTGTCAAAAGCTCAAACAAAAGAATTCCTTAACGAACTTTCGGCACTCGCGATGAAGGAAGTTAAGAAGAACGGTGAATTTACCGTTCCGGGTTTTGGAAAACTTGTTAAAACCAAGCGTAAAGCTCGTACAGGTCGAAACCCTGCCACGGGTGAACCACTTAAGATTCCTGCAAAAACAACGGTTAAGTTTCGCGTTGGTAAAGCTATGAGAGACGCAGTTTAGTTTCTCAGTTAGGGTAGGTTCTTTTTAAAGCCGTTTTGCTGCGTTATGTAGCAAGACGGCTTCTTTTTTTGAAACCGTCTTGCTTGCCGAAACGTAGTACATTTTTTGCTTATCAGAACTTGATTCAATCTCTTTGGTTTTGTCCAAAAATGATTGAAACATTTCGTATTGCAGTTGTTTTTTTTGATATTCCACAAATTTGCGCTTCAACAATATATTGTGGTCGGATTTAGATTTATGCTTAAGTGTTGTGTTTTCGATACTTTTGGAATCTTTATGATAAGTTGACCAATTATTCCTGCAATTATTATTTTTTTTTGTGTCTTTTTACTAAAAAAACTATGACATTTTTTCTTTTTTCTGTTATTATTCTTTTTCAGTCGAACACAAGAGTCGCTTGGTTGAATCACTTCGAAAATAAGATCGGGTTACTTTTGGAAAATCTTTATAATTTGCTGAATCAATTAGATTTTTTTATGGACGTTTGAGAGTTTTTTCACAAGCGTACAAATTTTATATTTTATATACCAAGGAGGAGCTATATATCGTGGCAGTAGCTAAACAAACATCATTGCAAGACAGGATTTTGCAAATTGATCACATTCAAGCTCGTCGATTTTCGAAACTTTCAGGTGAAGCTTTAGATATTGCATCTGAAGGTATTGTAAGACACCTACGCGCCTGCGCGCGTATGGAGGTAAATCCGGATGCCTCGGCAGTTCGTGAAATTATCGATGATGCATTAAATGGTAGAAGGGTTTTTGCGGAAGTTTCCAATGATCTTTTAGCCGCTTAATTCGGTTGCAATAATAAAAAGTAGAAAGCTGCCTCAGTTGGGAGCTTTTTCTTTTTGCAACGAAATTTGAGAGGGTTCAAGATTATAAACTACCGAATCGCCGATTATTTCCCCCCGTGACCTTCTATACCATTTATCAATTTTTTCATAGTCAAATTTTGAGTTCTTGGGAATTACAAGGTGGCTTAACTGTGGTGCGTACGCTTCTTTGGCGCTAAAATTTTGCGCAAACTGAGCGTAATTTCTCGCTTCGGTTTCAATTTCCATTGATGTAAGCGGTTTTGCGTCAACGCTGAGCCGGGTTGAATTCCTTCCCCATCCAAACAACGTAATAATTGCAACAAAATCACGGTTTGCGAGCCTTTGTTTAAGAACCTCGGCACTAATATTTTGAAAATATAAAAAGCGGTAGTAGCGTTCTTTATTCGCTTGCCAGCTTAAACCGGCAAAAACATGTTGGTGCCGCGCCCAAAGCACCGCTTGCGGAGAAAGCGTCGGTAAATCATCGCTTACAATCGCGCTAACTGCCATTATCGTGTCTTTGTTCGGATTTAGATTGTTTTTAAGATCACGTTTTAAAACTACCGAAACGGGCATATCATTTCTATCACGAATAATATTTGCTTCATCAAGTACACGAACAGTGTAATGACACTCCACAAACCCCCATGCGGTCGCAAGTAATGCAACCAAAATCAACGCCAATTTTATTGCCGCAGTTTCACGGATTTCAGAAATCAAGAACCCGAATGCAAGCACGAGCGAAAGCGCAGCGACATAATTCCCGATAAACACTTGGTAATGAATTGGCTGAAGTGAACGCCCGGTGAGCACTTGTTGATTGAACAAAACAAATGGCGTTAACGCAAAAGCGATCGAAAAAATCATTTGTGCCGAGCGGCAATTCCGATTTAAATATGTGTAACCTGCAATAATTAACGTGGCGACAAGCGAAAAATACTCGGGCACTCTGCGAAAATCCGGTGAATGCGTTCTGACAAGTAGCTGAACGCTATCCATTGTTTCCACACGATTTGAAAGCAATAGTGAATAAAAAATCAACGGAATTGCCAGTGCAAAACCGAATGCAACTAATCTGACAACATAAATCTTTCGGTTTTCAGATGCCATCAGCAACGAAGCCATAAAAATGCACGCGAAAAACGCGATAGCCGTAGTCCACAAATAAAAGTAAGAAAAAACAAGAAACGTAAACGCAAAGAAACCGATTGCGCCAGATAGAATTGTAGTGCGCCGCGATTTTGCGCGAATCAAAAAATAGATCGAAACACAGAACAAAAAGAACACGGGAAACGGGACAGCAGGAACATAACGTCGCAAAAACGGAAAATACGGATAAGAAAACCCGATGCCTAAAATTTCGCCGATTGCACCTTCGCCTGCAGCCAATGCCCCGCCGCAAAGCACCGTCAAAGCACCGGCTAGTGAAAAATAAGGCTTACCCGTAACGGCAAGTATCAAAAAATATAAAACAACAGCGGCAAAAAATGCGGCAAATGCACCGGCAAGAATCATCGCCCAAGGTGCGGAAATTCCAAAGAACCTCGCAGGAATTGCAACCAAATAAGGCGATGCAAACTGAATCGAAAAAAGTGATTCAGGCTGAGGCGCGTTTTTTGCTTGGTCGTTTCCGGTGTAGGGGTCGTTTTTCCTGGGTCTGCCATCAATCAACGCCTGTAAATATGCGGCATAGGCAACCTCATCTATATCGTTATAAGCATAGTTTCCATTCCACGCTTCTCCGCGCGCGTTCCAAAGCTTAAACTGTGGATAAAGCGAGAAAACGACTAAAATCGCGCCGGCTAAAACACCGAGTTGCCAATGTGTTCGATAAATTGAAGTATCCCTGGTTAACATTTATTATAAAAACAAAACACAAATCATAGTAAAAAAGCGTGGATTGGTAAATATGACGTTAAAAGAAAAAATACTTGAAGATATGAAAACGGCGATGAAAGCCAAGGATGCCGAACGGCTTTCAGTTTTGCGTATGGTGAAGGCAAAATTGATGAACGAAGAAATAGATCGTGGCGAACTTTCAGATGACGATGTGAAAAAGATTCTGAATACGCTTGTTAAACAGCGCAGAGATTCTGCGGAACAGTATGAAAACGCGGGTCGTGACGAGCTAGCGAAGAAAGAACTTTCGGAAATCACGGTGTTGGAAGATTATTTGCCAAAGAATGCAACCGCGGAACAGATTGAATTAGCGGTTTCGGATGCAATTGAAGAAACGGGGGCAGATTCTATAAAGGATATGGGCTCCGTGATGAAAGTTGCGCTTTTGAAACTTTCAGATTTCACAGTTGACGGCAAAGCCGTGAGCGAAACTGTAAAACAAAAACTTTCGTAAACAAAAACGGACTGCCTTCCGGCAGTCCGTCAAGCTATTCAGAAATTCGGTTTATTAACTAAAGATGTTGCGAACCTTATCCATAAACCCTTCTTCTTCAAAATTTACATCTTCAATTTCAGCCAGCTGTTCGAACAAGCTTCGCTGTTCACGGCTTAGTGATTTCGGCGTCACAAGTGTCACCGCAACATAAAGATCGCCATTTCCGCCTCCGTTCAAACTCGGAATACCTTCGCCTTTTATCCGAAAAACACTTCCTGTCTGCGTGCCTGCCGGAACCTTCAAGTTCTCTTCGCCGTCCAAAGTCTTGATTGTAACTTCAGCGCCAAGAGCCGCCTGCGTAAACGAAATAGGCTGTGATGTATAAAGATTGGAACCCTGTCGTTCAAAATTTTCGTGTTCGGCTACATGGATTACTACGTAAAGATCCCCATTTGGTCCGCCGTTAATGCCCGCTTCCCCTTCACCCGAAATTCTTAAGCGCGAACCGGTATCTACACCCGCGGGAATTTTTACTTCCAATTCTTTTCTGCGTTCAATTCTTCCAGCGCCTGAACAGGTTTCGCATGGCTCTTTGATGATCTGTCCCTTTCCGCCACAACTTGAACAAGTACGCATTACGCTAAAAAATCCTTGTTGAAAGCGAGTTTGCCCACTTCCACCACACGAAACACACGTTTCGGGAGAGGTACCCGCCTTCGCACCTGAACCGGAACATGATTCACATTTTTCGAGCCTTGGGATGCCGATTTTAACATCAGTGCCTGTTGCGGCTTGTTCAAGCGTTATTTCGTAATCGTATCGAAGATCTGCGCCACGTTGCACGGAATTGCGACGTGAAGCTCCGCCGCCAAACATATCGCCAAACCCGAAAAGATCGAATATATCTTCGATATTTGTAAAACCGGGGTCGAATCCGCCGCCGGCGCCGCCTCTTAAACCATCGTGCCCGAACTGATCGTAACGCGTTCGTTTTTCCGAATCGGACAATACGGAATAAGCTTCGGCGGCTTCCTTAAATTTATCTTCAGCTTCAGCATCACCCGGATTTTTATCGGGGTGATATTCGATTGCCAACCGACGATAAGCCGTTTTAATTTCGCGGTCATCGGCAGTGCGTGTAACTCCAAGCACTTCGTAATAATCTCGTTTTATCATAAATAGAATTCTTCGTTAAATAATTAGAACGCCAGCTAAAATTACTTAAACTGACGTTCTTTTAATTTTGCGATATTAACCTTGAATTCTCAAGCGATACTTTAAGCCATTGCCATTAAAGCCTCGGTTAGTTTCGCGGCTGCATCTTCAAGCTGCTTGCCGGCGCCAACAATCGTCTCCAAATCACCGTTACGCAAGGATTCTTCAACCTGTCCCATAACGCCGATTATTTCCTTTTGTTGATCCTTTTCTATTCCCTTTCCAAATTCCGCTAAGGTTTTTCGCGTGTTTTCCAACAAAGAATTTACGCGATTTTTTTCCATAATCAGCGTTTTTGTATTTTTGTCATCTTCAGCGGATTTTTCCGCTTCCATTATCAAACGATCGATTTCATCGGGCGAAAGTCCGGATGACGGCGTAATTTGCATTGCCTGCTCAAGCCCCGTCATCTTATCGGTAGCGGAAACACTAACGATTCCGTTGGCGTCAACTTCAAACACGACTTCAATTTGAGGTACGCCTCGCGCAGCCGGTGGAATTCCGACCAGCTCAAATTTACCCAAGCTTCGATTTTCTTTGGCAATTTCGCGTTCGCCTTGCAAGATGTTAATTTCAACCGATTGCTGATTGTCGACAACGGTTGTAAATGTCATTTGATTCTTAAGCGGAATTGTTGAATTTCGTTCGATAAGTTTTACGAACAAGCCACCGCGAGTTTCTAAACCAAGTGAAAGCGGTAAAACATCCAAAAGCACAATATCTTTTACGTCGCCGGTCATCACGCCACCCTGAACGGCTGCACCCATTGCTACCACTTCATCAGGATTTATTTCCGTAGATGGTTCGATTCCGAAAACTTCCGTTACGGTTCTGGTAATTATCGGCGAACGGGTTTGTCCGCCGACGAGTATAACCTTATCTATATCCTTCGGCTCTAGTTTTGCGTCCCATAGCGCCTTTTGACAAGGCTCAACGGAAAGTTCAACCAAATCTGCAACCAGTTCTTCAAACTTTTCGCGTGTCAAAACGGAATTTACGTGCTTTGGTCCGGAAGCATCGGCAGCGATAAACGGCAAATTGATTGTAGTTTCGGTAACCGAAGAAAGTTCGCATTTCGCTCGTTCCGCACCTTCTTTCAGACGCTGAAGTGCAAGACGGTCACTACGCAAACTAACGCCGTGTTCTTGTTCAAAGGTTTCTACAAGCCAGTTGATTATACGCTGATCGAAATCTTCACCGCCAAGGAAGGTGTTACCGGATGTTGAAAGCACTTCAAAAACACCGTCATTCATCTCCAGAATTGTAATGTCAAAGGTTCCACCGCCAAGATCGTAGATTGCGATTCTTTCCGAACCTGTTTTATCGAATCCGTAAGCCAGTGCCGCAGCCGTGGGCTCGTTTATGATTCGTTGCACTTCAAGACCGGCAATTTTTCCGGCATCACGCGTCGCCTGCCGCTGCATATCGTCAAAATATGCCGGCACCGTTACAATAGCTTCCGTAACCGGAGTTCCAAGAAATTCTTCGGCAGCTTCTTTGAGTTTTTGCAGGACGATGGCTGAAATTTCCGGTGGACTATAAACCTGTTCAAGTATGTTGATATGTGCATCACCATTTGGCGATTCAACGATCTCAAAAGGCACCGTTTCGCGCATTTTTTCAACTTCCGGTGAATCGAACTTTCGTCCGATCAACCGCTTTACCGCAAACAATGTATTTGTTGGGTTTGTAACGGATTGTCTTTTGGCAATTTGCCCTACAAGACGTTCGCCTTTTTCGGTAAACGCAACTGTTGACGGCATCGTTCTGCCGCCTTCTTTTGTAGGAATTATTTGCACGGCACCACCTTCCATTACGGAAACACAACAGTTCGTTGTTCCTAGGTCTATACCGATTACTTTACTCATATAATTATCCTCTTCAAATCAAAGGCAAGGAGGGGGGATTATTTACGGTTTCCTTTCGGGGCGTTTCGGAGCAGAAACTACAACCATTGACGCGCGAATTACCTTGCTGTCAACGATGTAGCCTTTTAAAATCTCTTCAATAACCGTGTCAGACTCAACATCTTCGTTTTCAATCGATTCAACCGCCTCGTGAAAACGGGGATCAAACGGTTTTCCAACGGCAGGAATTTGATTGATTCCCATATTTGAAATCACATCATTCAGCTGTTGGCTTACCAAAACAATACCGGCGATAAGATTTTCTACATCCGGATTACTCGGGGATTCATCCGAAACTGAATAAGAATTTAACGCACGATCCAAATTATCAAGCACGGGAAGCATTTCCGTTCCAATTGTTACAACAAAATTCCTAAATGTTTCGCTTCGTTCGCGTTCGGTTCGGTTTTTGTGGCTGTCGAAATCCCTTTGTCTTCTTACTAGTGCATCCGCCAATTCACGTTTCTCATCGGTCAATTTTTGTATGTGATCTTTAAGCGTCTGAAGTTCCGCTTTATTTGCGGGTTCCTCATTTGAAGGGTTTGCGGGCTCACTGGAAAATTCAACTACATTCCCGAGACCGCGTGGCTCGTTTGAACTTTCGTGCGCTTCTTCTTCTACAAAAAACAATTCGTCCTTTAGCGAATTAAAATCAACATCCGATTGATCCACCTCAATAACAAGGTCAGAGGAGATATCGAGATCTTTTTCTTTCTCTTCAAGCTCCCGTATGAAATTTTCTACCGAAGAAGTATCCATCTCATCAATTTTCGTATCTAACTTTTGTTCTTTTGTGCTCATTATTTGGAAGGCAATTTAGCCAAACTATAAATTTTCTGAGACCATTATTCTTTCTAACGTGCGCGCCAGATAGCTTACCACCGATATCATTCGTGCATATTCGATTCTTGTCGGACCAAGAACGCCAATTGTGCCGACAGCCGAATCGTTACCAATCCGATATGGCGCAGTGATAATCGCACAATCTTGCAGGGGTTCCGCTTTGTTTTCGCCACCAATGAAAACTCTTACATTGTCCGTCATCGCTTTTTCGCTTGAAATGCATTCATTCAAGATTTGAACGAGCCTAGACTTTTCTTCAATCGTCTTCAGAAGTTTGCGCAACTGATCTAAATCATCTGAAAAATCACGTTTTGAAAGAATGTTTGACGCGCCGTCAACATAAACTTCGCCGTGAAGTTCCTGATTATCGTCGATACTCTGCGAACAAAGTATCATAGCCATTTGCAGCAAATCATCAAAAAGCGCCTTTTCTTCATGCATTCTCACCAAGATTTCGGATCGAATGGCGACCAGGCTTTTTCCTTCAAACTCAACGTTTAGGTATCTTGATGTCCGGTCAAGTTCATCCTGAGTAAAATCTTCGTTCACGTGAACAAGTTTATTGTGAACAATTCTCGGGTTCGAAACCAAAACCACCAAAACGCGTTTTTCGGAAAGCTTTACAAACTCAATATGCTGCAAGCGGTCGTCCGCCAACGAAGGCGAAACGACGATTCCCACATTATTTGAAAGAGCAGATAGCAATTGCGAGGTTCGCTCCATTATTCGGTCAGGAGCATCGTTACCGCTCAAATCTCCCAAACCAAGCTCCGAATTTATCATCCGAATATCTTCATTTGAAAGACTCAAGATGCCCAACAAATTATCAACATAAAACCGGTAGCCTTTATCCGTTGGAATTCGTCCTGCTGAAGTGTGTGGCTGCTCCAGTAACCCCAGAGCTTCCAGCTCACCCATCACATTTCTAATTGTCGCTGAACTTAGACCTGATTTACCGGCAAACTTTTCGGCGATTATTTTTGAGCCAATCGGTTGACCGCTCGCAAGATGTTCGCTGACAATTGCTGATAGAATCATCTGCCCGCGAACATCAGGGATGTTGTTTCGCACCTCTGAGTTCGTTTTATTTCCACGAGCAGTCATTCTTTATTTGTGGGCAGTTTGAAGCACATTGCGCACGGCGATATGCTTTAACCATTAAATTGAATAGCATTTTAGAAGCATTAATGTCAAGTAAATTGTTAAACTATGACAAACAACGTTCGGCAAAATTTGGATAAAATCCTAAAAGAATTATACCGCAGAAACCTTTTAAGTATAAGGGGTTCGACATCCG
This sequence comes from Pyrinomonadaceae bacterium, assembly GCA_047973305.1. GTDB lineage: Bacteria > Acidobacteriota > Blastocatellia > Pyrinomonadales > Pyrinomonadaceae > Aridibacter. The sequence continues at coordinate 1,885 of JBKEBT010000020.1, read as the reverse complement.
CACCGGATATTTTTATTTCGTTTTATCCGTATGTTGGTATAAATCATACAATTCGTGTGCGTGATGGCATAATTTACGTGCGCATTTCAGATCTTTTTACCGAGGCGCCGGTTGAAATTCACGATGCACTTTCTCGAATACTACTTTCAAAACTCTTTAAGAAGCGCGTGCCGCCGGATGCCAGAAATACGTACGCAGAATTTATTAACAACGAAGATTTTCGAAAGCGGGCGCGTGTCCAACGTCGGAAACGTGGAAAAAAACGCTTAACTTCGCCAAAGGGAAATGTTTATGATTTGAATCAGATGTTTGAAAAGCTGAATTTGATTTACTTTGCGGGCAAACTTGAAATGCCTGTTCTTTCGTGGTCTGAACAAAAGACATTTCGCAGGTTGGGTAATTATGATCTTACGCATGATGCTGTCACTCTTAGTCGGTCACTTGATTCGCGCGAAGTTCCCAAATTTGTTGTCGAATTTGTTCTTTACCATGAAATGCTTCACAAATTTCATGGAGCCGTTGAAAAAAACGGTCGCTTATACTTTCACACTTCAGCTTTTAAGCGCGATGAAAAGCGATTTTCGTTTTATGACGAAGCGGAAGAATGGATCGAACAAAACGCATACAAATTTGAACGTGGCAAAAAATTCAATTGGCGTAACTTGTTTTATTGAACCAATTGCGCGATGAAATACCCGATAAATCCGAATTGTGAATCGTACGTTCGGACGACACCTTCGTTTGTAAACGTTGTCGTGCGTATCTCATATGTCTTTTCAAGCACGTTCGAATCCTTTGCAAATGTGTTCGCAATTTTTTGCGGTAAAGTTTTATCGAAACTAAGTGTTACGGCAACTCCTTTTGTCGCGATGAACTGCTTAAACGCTACGGTATTTACTTCGGCGTTTTCCGCACTTGTCCGCGAATTTCCGCGTTTCTCTGTCTCTCCAATAATCTGTTCAACCACGCGTTTTTCGCCAAGTAGTACAAGTTCACCGTTTTGTACAAGAACTATTCCATCAGGTGTTTCCCAAGTTTTTTTGTCATCCGAAAATCTGCCGTCCGATGAAAGTGAATTTTGAAGCAATTTTACATCGCGAACTTTTGCGATTACAAAGCTTTCCATTCCCGCATCATCCACGGCGCCTGTGATTATTTGAGGCGCAACGCTTTCCAAAAACATTTCTGGTTTTTCAATTCCATATGGCTTCAACAACCAGTTTGAAGCCAACATAACGGCTTCAGGCTTTATTTGATCCACATTGTGCGCAGCGGTTAAAACAATAGTTCGATATGCAATGCGCGCATCACTTAAATCATACTTCGTTACATAGGAAAAATTCTGCGGCAAAACGCGCATCATCTCGCTAAAATCACCGTTTCCCTGTTTTAAATTCAATTGAAGAACTTCAGCCGCTTCGCGCTTTAGTTCAAAATGTACGGTATCATTTACGCCGGAATCCGTCTTTTTCATCGTCCAAGTTATTCGCTTAATCAAGTTTTTTAGCAAACTCGGTACAATGCCGGATATTATTCCACGCGAATTTTCATCGTTGCTCTGGCGAACGGCAGTTGAAACCCCAACAATATCCGCCGCATTCTTTATTCCTTTTCCAAACACCACGCCATAAGCAAGAGAATCTGAAAGCGAATCAGTTGCGGCAATAATTTTTTCATCGCCAACCGTGCCGTTGATTATTGCATTCGGCACTATTTCGATTTGCTTCTCATCGTTTCCAAAAACGATAACTGAACCTGAAATCGTAGCGAAAACTTTTCTTCCGTCCTCTGCGCGCCATTCATACCAATCAACATTACCGCGCTTGGTTTTTATTTGCTTTGCGTTTTTTCCATAAGTTCTTCGGACAAACGGATCAAGTGTTCT
>JBKEBT010000019.1:0-32751 GCA_047973305.1 Pyrinomonadaceae bacterium | reverse complement strand
GCCTGCGGAATCGAACAAATCATAAACCATCGTTAGCGCACCACCGTGATGTTGAATCATTCCCGTTAAAAAAAGGCGGTCAAATTCCGCGCCGCGCGCCTCGGCAAGTGCCTTCATTTGTTCAGCGGTAAGCATTCCGGGCATCAGCATTGAATCTGTGTCTTTGTGATTCATATGTTTTGAATGATCCAATCCGTCCATCTTCATCGGCGCGCTTCCCTCGGGCTTTTTCTCGTTCATCTTCATTTCGCCCATCTGCATCGTGATTTTTTCTCCACGAGCTTGCAGCCAGCGTTTCATAAATTCCATTTCAGCGGCTTGTGAATGGCTAATTCGCGCACCAAGCAAAAGCAGTTCTTTATTTGTGGTTCTACCTTCCATAAGTGCAACCATATCAACCGCTTGTGAGTGATGGTGAATCATTCCCTGCATAAATTCCACATCATTTTTTGAATACGGTGGAAGCTTTGCCGTGGTGTTTGCGGGTAAAACCCTTGTCGGTTTGCCCGGAGCACCCGGCTGCACTATTACCGGCGTTGTATCTTCGTCTTCTTGCCCAAACGCTGATGTAGCGGCAACTGCCGTAATAAAAAATGCGGTAAATACAAGTTGAGCCAATCGTAGATTCATAGATTTTGTTTTAACTTCCTGCCGTTAAATATTGTTAAATCAGTTTATCTTACTTCAGTGCAAACAAATTCGTAAAGAAGTATAAAGGTATACGGGCTGATTTTGGTTACTCGGCTAGATCGAAAACATTGGGACACTAAAGATTTGGAGTTTTTCGGTCAATTCGCTTGCCACTAAGGAAGCCGGGCTAAAACACTTGCAAAGAAGTAATATAGCGAGTAATTTAGTATGATTTGAATCATAGGTACAGATTTGTTCGACTGATATCATTCCATAAGTGAAAAATCCTTGAAACCCATTTAATTGCGTTGTTTCTAAGCGGAAACGCGTAGCTTTTCGGAAATAATAGCGAAGTAATTTCCGCTTTCGGGTTTAACTGTTTTGTCGCGGAAATTCCTAGTGGAATTTAAAAAAACGAATTATGAATTATGCAGAAAGCCTAAGCGGGAAAGCGTCTAACTTGCCGCACCCGGCAATCATCGGAATAAGCGCCTCGGCATTCTTGACGTTGCTTGTAATAATTGGTTCACGCAATCTTGAACATTTCGATTCCGCCTTATTTGGCTACACAATCGCGAGCATTGTAGCGTTCGGGGCGATATTTTTTCGCTACGCGCTTTGGTTAAGACGTCCGGCAACCCGAACATATTTTCTGCGCGGGTTGAAGCTGTTTTTTCGTAGGAAGAATTTTGGTGTGAATGCAGCAAGTGCAGTAACCACCACAGCAAATAACCTGGTTGCACAAAGTTTTATAAGAAAACGCGGCGTTTCACGCTGGCTCACGCATGGCTTGATTATGTGGGGTTGCGTGTTTTCTGCCATGATTACATTTCCGCTGGTGTTTGGCTGGATACACTTCGAACTTGAAGGCGAACTCGGATACCGAACATATCTTTTTGGGTTTCCGCTCATGGTGATGAACGGTCGGACGTTTCTTGCGTGGGTCGTTTTTCACGGGCTGGATTTCACCGCGCTAATGGTAATCGCCGGTTGTGCAATTGCGATTCACCGTCGCTTAAATGACCGCGGCGCAATAGCTTATCAAACTTTCCTTCTGGATTTTGTGCCACATATGATGTTGATTGCGATTTCTGTTTCGGGGTTGATGCTTACGGTCTCAAGCCTTTGGTTTGAGGGTTATATGTATTCGTTTATTTCACTTTCGCACCAAGCGGTGGTGATTATGACACTGTTCTACCTTCCCTTTGGCAAGCTTTTTCACATAGTTCAACGCCCGGCGTCAATTGGTGTGGAGCTTTACCATGAACGTGCTTCTGAAATGGAGCAGGCTGTGTGTCCAAGATGTGGAAGTGAATTTGCCGGGCAAATGTGGATTGATGACTTAAAATCCGTAGTTGGCGAGCTCGGGTTTGACTACCGAATGGATAACGGAAAAACGCTGCAAGATTATTGTCCGCGCTGCAAACGAATTTTGCGCGGAATGACCTACGCAAAAATTCGTAACGAATTTAGAGGGCGAAGGTTAGATACTGAGGAAACATCACAATGAGCAAAATCGGAAACTTAAAAGATGCGATTGCAAGGTTTGGTCCGCATCTGTTTGATATGCCCGAAGAGGGATGGCAGGCTGATGTTGAAGTGGATAAAGTTGTGCCAACGCATTGTCCGTATTGTGGAATGCAGTGCGGAATGAATTTATTGGTTGAAAAAGGAAAATTGGTGGGTTTTGAACCGCGTTATGACTTTCCGGTAAATGAAGGAAAACTTTGTCCAAAAGGGGTAACGGCATATCTTCAAACACATCATCCGGACAGGCTTGAACATCCCTTGATAAAACGCAATGGCGTGTTCGAGCGTGCTTCTTGGGATGAGGCTCTTGATTTGGTAGTTTCGAAAATCCAAACGCTCCAAGCCGAACACGGCAAGGATTCATTTGGTGTTTATTCGGGCTCATCGTTGACAACCGAAAAGACCTATCTGATGGGCAAATTTGCCCGTGTTGCTTTAGGCACGCGATATATCGATTACAACGGCAGGCTGTGTATGGTAAGCGCCGGCGCGGCTAACTACAAATCATTTGGCGTTGATCGCGCTGCTAACCCTTGGTCTGATATTCCGCTTGCTGAAGTGTTGATTATTGCGGGCGCGAATTGCGCGGAAACTTTTCCTATCTTGAATAAGTATCTTTGGCAACAACGCGACAACGGCGGAATTTGGATAATAATAGATCCGCGCGAAACCGCCACGGCAAGGCAAGGCGATCTTCATTTACAGCTAAAACCCGGAACGGATGTAGCATTGGCAAACGGAATTTTGCATACGATTGTGAAAGAAAATTTGATTGATGAAGAATTCATCCGAAATCGCACAAACGATTGGGCAACGGTAAAAGAAACCGTGGAAAAATACACACCTGATGTTGCATCGCAAATTACCGGGGTTCCCGCAGAAAAAATCGTAAAGGCAGGTTTGCTTTACGGACGCGCAAAAACCGGAATGATTATGCATGCGCGCGGAATTGAGCATCATTCAAACGGCGTAAATAACGTGCTCAGCTATATTAATATCGCGCTAGCTACCGGCAAAATGGGCGCACCCGGACGCGGTTACGGAACTATCACCGGACAAGGAAACGGGCAAGGCGGGCGTGAGATGGGGCAAAAATCAGATCAGCTTCCAGGGCAGCGTTCGATAAACGACCCCGCAGACCGCAAGCACATGTGCGAAGTGTGGGGATTGCCGGAAGATGAACTTCCGCAAGCCGGAGTTTCGGTTGTAGAAATGTTCGATAAAATTCGAGAACGTGAAATTCGCGGGCTTATTTCAATTTGCAATAACGTGATGGTTTCGCTACCCGATACAAACTCGGTACGCGAATCTCTGGAAGCATTGGATTTCTACGTTTGTATAGATTTCTTTATGTCTGAAGCCGCGCGCTATGCCGATGTAGTTTTGCCCGGTTCGGCGTGGTCTGAAGATGAAGGTGTTACCGCTAGCGCCGAAGGGCGCGTGATAAAGATAAATAAGGCGAATGATCCGCCCGGCGAAGCAACACAAGATTGGCGGATTATAGAAAAACTTGCGGAACGGCTCGGGCGCGGCAAGTATTTTCAATTTGCAAACCCGGGCGAGATTTTTGATGAGATGCGAGTGGCGTCAAAAGGTGGAAAGGCTGATTATTTCGGAATTACTTACGAAAAGATTGAAAAGCAAAATGGCGTTTTTTGGAGTTGCCCAACGTTAGATCACCCCGGAACGCCGCGCCTTTTTGAAGAAAAATTCAATTTGCCGGATGGCAAAGCGAAGTTCCATGCGGTGGAATTTAACCCGCCCGATGAAGTGCCGGATGAAGAATATCCGCTTGCGCTAACAACCGGAAGGGTTGTTTTCCATTACCTTTCCGGAAATCAGACGCGTAGAATCGGGTTCTTGATGGAGCAATGCCCCGAACCATACGTTGAAGTTCACCCGGAAACAGCCGCGAAATTGAACATCAAAGAAGGCGAGCGCGTTAAGGTTGCCTCAAGGCGCGGGGAAGGGGAATTTCCGGCAATGATTGTAAAAACAATTCGCCCGGATACGATTTTTATTCCATATCATTGGGGCGAAAATCTTGCCGCAAATCAGCTTACCAATCCAAAACTTGATCCGGTTTCAAAGATTCCGGAATATAAGGCGTGCGCGGCAAGAATCGAGAAGATAAATTCGCGCGAATTGCCGATTCAAAAGCACGATCGGAAGGGAACAAGTAGAAACGAAGCGACAATCGGAAAATAGCGAAGGTTTATTATGAAAGAGACAATGTTTATAGATCCGCAACGCTGTATCGGCTGTCGTTCTTGCGAATCAGCGTGTCGGGAGTGTTCTACGCACAAAGGATTTTCGATGATTTTTGTCGATAATCTTGGACGCGAAGAAACCACGGCAACAATGCCTACGGTATGTATGCATTGCGACGAACCAACCTGTGCGCTGGTGTGTCCGGCGGATGCAATTAAGCAAAATGAAGACGGTATTGTCATGTCCGCACTTAAGGCGCGTTGTTTGGATTGCCGAAATTGTGTAAACGCGTGTCCGTTTGGGGTTCCGAAATATAATTCGGCGATGCACTTGCAAATGAAATGCGATATGTGTTTCGACCGCACTTCCGAAGGGTTAATGCCTATGTGTGCAAGTGTTTGCCCCACAAGCGCCATTTCGTTTGGAAAATATGAAGATATTGTGCCAAAGCGGCTTACAAAGCCCGTAAATACACATGTTTTCGGCAACCAAAGTGTAAGCACAAGAGTTTATTTAATGCTTCCCGAAGATGATGAAGAAGTTCGGGTTGAAGGAATACTTTCCCAAACCGAAAGCGTTTTTGAGTAAGCGTTTCATAAATGGTGAAGCAGGCTGGAGAGATAAAATGAGCGAAGATTTGACAAAGGCAATTAGCAAAGTGCTATCTGATGAAAAAGACGTTGAGCGTAGCACCGCCGTATATGAAAAGGATTTTCCGCACAACCGTGATAGCGAAGGGCAGGTTACCAGACGTGAGTTTTGTAGCTTTCTTTTTCTGACATCAACAACACTACTTGCTGGTTCCGTGGGGTTTGCGGCAAAAGCCGCCTATGACGCGAATAATAAACCTGTGTTTCCCTCTGCGCTTATTGAAGGTTCAACGCAATTGCAACCGGGGAATTCCTTGAATTTTAAGTATCCCGGTGAAAACGATTCGGCAATTTTGATACGCGCCGCAAACGGCAATTACTACGCATACGGGCAAAAATGCACGCATCTTTCGTGTCCGGTCTATTATGCAAAAGAAGACGATCGTTTGGAATGTCCGTGTCATGAAGGAGCTTTTGCGGTTGATTCCGGCGAGGTTCTTTACGGTCCGCCACCGCGTCCGCTTGATCAAATTGAAATCGAAGTTGGGGAAAACGGTGAAATTTGGGCAAAAGGAAGAAAGCAAATAGGGGTTGAAGATGAACGCAACGGATAGCGATACCGAAGAAAAACAGAAAATTTCAAGTAACTATGACGCAATCGGCGTGTTTGACGCAAAACGTTATGAACGACGAAAATCGCAACACGGACGCGGGCGAACCGCTGTTTGGCAGGCGCGCCTTGTTTTGCTTGTGATGATAAATCTTGCCCAGCTTTGGATACTCTCAGCAACCGTTGAAGCAGCGCTAGCCGAAGAGTATCGGCATTTGCTGCCGCTAATTGTCTCATCGCTTGTTTGTTGGGGAATCGCACTTTCCATCTACTTTTGGTGGAAGCCCGCAGCGCCGCGAGACATTTAAATTTTCGAAAATGAAGAGCGAAATCATTGGTTTTAACAGGGATGACGAAAATGATTGGCGCGCAAAACTTGCGTGTGGACACTATCGCCATATGCGGCACAAACCGCCTTTAATAACGCGAGAATGGATTACAACGAAAGCCGGTAGGCTTGAAAAAATAGGCGTCGAGATTGAATGCAAAAAGTGTGACGATGCCGAGCCGCGAGATTTTTGAACATCGAAAAAAGTGACCGAAAATAAAGAAAAAAACAACCGTGAAAATTCGGGTTTCTTCAACCGATTTTCAAACGCAGCCGCAAACCTATTTCCGGGCTATTTTGCGCTTGTAATGGCAACCGGAATCGTATCAAATGCCTCATTCTTCCTTGGCTTTCAAACAATTGCGCGCGCGCTTCTTTATCTGAATGCTTTTGCGTATGTTGTTTTATGGGCATTCTTGCTCTTTCGACTCGTTAGATACTTTCCGCGCATTGTCGCCGATTTGGATAATCACGCGCGTGGACCCGGGTTTTTTACGGTTTCGGCAGGAAGTTCCGTACTTGGTACGCAGCTGATGATTGTAGCAGGCTACACCGCACCGGCGATTTTGCTTTGGTTTGTGGCACTTGCGGTGTGGCTAATCGTAATCTATTCCTTTATGACGGTTATTACCGTTAGGGTTGATAAGCCACCGCTGGAAAAGGGAATTAACGGAACTTGGCTTTTATTGACCGTTGCTACGCAGGGCGTGGCGGTGCTTGGCGCGATGATTGCCCCGAACTTCGGCGAATATCAAGATGTTGTCTTGTTCTTTTCACTCGGAATGTTTTTGCTTGGCGCGATGATTTATATTCCTCTCATCACGCTTATTTTTTATCGCTTTACGTTTCTTTCACTTTCAACGCAAGATCTTACCCCGCCCTATTGGATAAATATGGGTGCGGTTGCAATAACAACCTTGGCTGGCTCAAAACTGATTTTATCTTCCAACGAATTATTCATCTTGCAGAAAATTCTGCCGTTTTTGCAGGGGTTTACAATCTTTTTCTGGGCTTGGGGCACTTGGTGGATTCCGCTTCTTTTGTTGTTGGGGTTTTGGCGACACGGCGTAAAACGCTTTCCGCTACGTTACGATCCGCAGTATTGGGGTATGGTGTTTCCCTTGGGTATGTACACAGCGTGTACGTTTCAACTTTCGAAAGCCCTTGAATACGAACGACTTATGGCTATACCACGGGTTTTCATTTATGTTGCAATCGCTGCATGGATTGTTGTTTTTGCGGGAATGGTAATTTCATTTTTCAAACGCGAATCGTAGATGAGATTGATTAACCTTGGAATTTTGAGTTGCCCTTCGGTTATTTTGATTCATTGATGTCGCACGTTTTAGTTTTTTCGTATTAGTTTTACGGTTTCAAAACGATAAATGAAGTTTGCGCACTGCCCGCCGAAGTTGCGAAACCATATCTTTTTCAGGCGGGGCGTTTTCGGGCAAAACAAGGTTCGTGTTAAAAACGATCAACGATGCCGTCTTCTTCCGCAAGTTAAATTCCAAATAACTTATAAAACCGTTTTGATCACCGCCGTGTCCGTAAAAGGTTTCAGATTCCGATTTATCGATGAAAAAAATGAGCCCTATGTCCGTCGTCCAGCCAAGATTTCCGTTCGCATCAACCGGTGCAGCAATTGTTGGGCGAAACATTTCTTCAAGTGATGCGCGTTTTAATACCGTGTCATAAATTTCTTTTTTTGATTCATCACCGAGTAAGAAATTTACATACTTGACCATATCGGTAAGCGGCGAATTCAAACCGCTGTTTGAAACCGTTATGCCCGAATCGGCGTCAAAACGACCTTCGGTGCGCACGCCGTTTTCGATGTAGTAACTATGAGAACGATTTTTAAGCAGAAAATACGGTGTGGAATCAAAGTAACTATGATGCATTTCAAGCGGACGAAGAATATTCTTATCGATATAAACTTCGAAATCGTCTCCCGAAATTCTTTCGATTATTTGTCCCAAAAAGACGATTCCCAAGTTTGAATAACTGTATTTGCCTCCGGGCGGGAACATAATTGTTGTAAAAGGCAGCATAGCTTCAAGCTGCGAATATTCGGTAGGTTCAAAGGGTTCCCAATCGTAGCCCCTTTTGTAAGGAAAGGTTGGGTTACGAAAACCGGCGCTGTGATTCATCAATTCGCGAATTGTTATTTCGCTCATTTTTCCGTATGGATTGTGAATTTTTTCCAGCTCCGGAAGATACTTCGTAATCGCGTCGTTGAGATTCAGCAAGCCACGATCTCGCAACTGCATTATTGCAATTCCGGTAAACGGTTTTGTGTTTGATGCCCAATGGTAGATTGTGTTTTCATCTATCGGCTGCTTCTTTGCAAGGTTCGCCGAACCGTAACAATAATGTGCCAGAACCTTGTTATCTTTAACAAAAATAAATGAACTGCCGATTATGCCATTTTTGCGAAGCGCGGATTCGTAGGCTTCCCTAAATTCCCGGAACTTGTTTGTTGTTTGTGCGAAAACCGAAACTGCGATAAATGGGGCGGCTAAAATCAAAAACACGACAAGTTTCATTCGATTATTTTATATCAAATCGCGAAAAATCGCCTTTTTGCACTCCAACGAACCTCCAAAACTTCCTTTCAGTTCCTTGCTTAAGTACTTCCCGTACAGACGGGCATTGAAACAAATATTTCTGAGAGTTTATAAATAGAACATCGTTTCATCCGGACGAAGAGGTCTTCCAAACCACAATGGACGCCTTAAACCGTTCGGACCCGGTGCAGGGCGCGTCATTGCAAGCCATTCACGATAAATTTCCATCGATTTTTCGGTATCCACAAACACATCGCCATATTTATCTTCAGCCGTTGGCTTTTCAATTCGAACGCGTTGATGCCAGCAATGCATACCTGAGACGGGGTCAGGATGAACAGGAAACGTTATATTTTGATGCACGCCGCCGTCTGTCCAAAAGATTCGGGCGGTATCCGGATCATCCGTTTTGGTTGCGCGGATTCCTTCAGTAACGCGCATTTTGTAACCGCCTTTTCCGTCAGCCTCGATTCTAACTTGGTTCATCGCCCAGCGGTTTGCTTTTGCGTCTTGTTCACGACGCCATCTGCCGAGATGATGCGAACACGCAACTACGCCGGGCTTCATTCCCTCTGTTACCCAAACCTTGTTTATGAAATAACCGATATCCGTGCAGACGCGCACAAGATCGTTGGTTTTAAATCCCCAACGTTTTGCATCTTTCGTTGACATCCACAGCGGATTTCTGTTTGCGATTTCAGCAAGCCATTTTGCGTTGCCGGAGCGCGAATGGATAAGCGTTGGAAGCCGAAAGGTTGGAACCAAAACCACTTCATTCTTTTCAGCGTCAAGCTTTTCGGGGTGAATATGACTTTTTATATAAATCGGCATTTTGTATTCATCCCAGCCCCAATCGCGCAAGGTTTCCGAATAAAACTCTTGCTTTCGCGTGGGCGTTGGGAAGCCAACATGCGCGGTGCCATCAATTGCAACACCGATATTCTTGCCGTCTTTTACAATTGCGCCATCTTCCAAATGCACTTCTGCGTTTTCAAGTTCGCTATCAGGCACCTTGTTTAAATGAAGATTATAGGTTGAACTTTCAACCTCAAACGCGCCGTATTTGCGCATATATTCTAGCGGTGAAAGATTTTCTTCAGCGGCTTTTTCGGGTAATCCTTTTGTGTTTTCAAAGATGAATTGGTAATACTCATCTATTGAAATCTTTTCGCCTTTTCGGTATGGAGATTCGAAATACTTGCGAACGCCAAGTGAGCCATCCGGATCGATTCGCCATGAAAGCTCAATCCAAAATTCATCTTCTTCCCAAACCTCACCCGGGTTTGCTTCATAAGTAAATTCAACGTCTTTACCCATTTTTCTGAATGCTTCGCGCATTACGGGTTGGCGAAAACCAATCCACTTTCCGGAATGGGTTTCATAAGAAATCAAATCGTGCCGTTCGGAAGAATGCCCCATTGGTAAAACAAAATCGGCAAAATAAGCGGTTTCATTCCAAGTGGGTGTAAGCGCGATGTGCGCGCCGATTTTTTCCGTGTCTGAAAGCGCATCAATCCACATAAATCCATCCGGGTATGTCCAAACGGGGTTAAACACGCGTGTGAAATATGTGTCAATTTTTCCGCGTTCTTCTTTTAAGAAATGCGGAAGAAGAAAGCTCATTTCGTAATGCCCTAGTGGATATTCGTTAGGGAAGTGCAGCTCGTTCCAAAACTTTTGTGCCGGTGGCGAACTAAATGGCGCGGGTTTGAATTTGTTCCACGCCGAAGGCATTGTGCCGCCAACGGTTCCAACGCTTCCGGTAAGTACGTTTAAGAAATGAAGACAACGTGAAACCGCCCAACCGCCAAGATTTCCGCTGCCCGCACTACGCCAATTGTGCGTAGAAACGCGTGTGCCTGCTTCTGCAATTTGTTTGGCTACTTCGCGAATCATTTTTGCCGATGCGCCTGATTCTGCTTCGGCAAATTCGGGTGTGTATTCTTTGTAAAGCTCGCGAAGGAGACGAATGAAGGCATCGAACTCTTCATCATCATCTTCAGCATTTTCGGTGATTTGTGCGCCTTGCTCGTTTCGCATTTCGGCAAGCGTTTCACGCCAATTTACCCATTGATAAAGATATTCGCGGTTATACCAGCCGTTATCCAGCAAGATTTTAGCGATTGCCAACAGCACGGCAGCTTCGCTTCCCGGGTATGTCGGCATCCAATAATCTGCCATTGAAGCCGTATTTGAAAGGCGCGGATCCATCACGCACAATTTTGCACCGTTCATCATTCCTTCTAAAATGCGCTGCGCGTGCGGATTAAAATAGTGTCCGGATTCAAGATGTGCTGAAATCAGCAAAATGAATTTTGCGTTTGCGTGATCGGGCGAAGGGCGATCGTAGTGTTGCCAAATTGCGTAGCCAAAACGCGCACCTCCGGAGCAAATATTTGTGTGCGAATTATGCCCATCAACGCCCCAAGATTGTAAAATGCGATCCATAAAACCTTCGTGCCCCGGGCGTCCAACGTGGTAAACAACTTCGTTGCCGCGTTTTTCTTGAATGGCTTTGCGAATTCGCGCCGCGATTTCATCAAGCACCGCATCCCACGAAACTCGTTCCCAACCGCCGCCGCCGCGTTCGCCTTTTCGTTTTAGCGGGTAAAGAATTCGGTCAACATCATTTATTTGATTTATTGTAGCGGGACCCTTCGCACAGTTTCTTCCGCGGCTTCCCGGGTGATAAGGGTTGCCTTCAAACTTGCGCACTTTTAGCGTGTCTTTATCGATATATGAAAGCAATCCGCAGCCTGATTCGCAGTTGAAGCAGGTTGTTGGCACAATCATATAGTTCTTTTTCTTGCGTGCTAACCCGCTTGTTGCTTCATATTCCGTCCAGTTATCCCATTTTTCGGGTGGCGGATACATTGAAAGTTCGCCGGGCTCGTTTATGGAGGGAATTGCATCCGTATTGTTTGGATGAAGCGTTGCTATAATCCCCAGCTTTTCTGCGATTGATTCAATAAATGTTGATTTCCGTGTCATATTGTTAAATGCTGGCGCTAAGTGCCAAAGGTATGTCGATAGCTAACTTAAGTTGATTTCTTGTGGGGCGCGTACCCATATAATTTGTGCGAAGCCAAGCCCAATCAGAATCAGCATTCCGCTTACCGCAAGTGCGACAAAATCTTGTGTCAAAATCAAAATTGCTCCTGGCAAAACATTCCCCACAAATATCATTCCAAACCAAAACTGCGCGGAGTATTCTCCAAGCGTTATATATTCCACAACACGGTGTGCATCTTCGGTTGAATGAGTCATCGCCATCTCAAACAAAAGAGAAACAAGATGCAGAACGATTACGATAACCGTGCACGAAATCAGCGCGGATAAAAGAACCGGGTCAAGTACAAAAAAGAATGTTGAAACCAAGAAAACCGCCAAGCCGCTCATAAGCGAGTGCAAAAGCATATGCAGCCCCAACATAGGCGATTGCCAAAAATCGCGTCCCTTTGCTTGGGCGAAAAGAAATGCCGTGTAAACAGCGGCAAGCGCGGCAAATAATATGGCAGGTGGTTCAATAAACAATTGAAGCCGCGGCATATTCAGAAATGATGCCAAAAGCCAAGCCGTAAGTAGCGCGCCGTATATTGTGATGATGTAAGCACCGCGTGAAAGCCACGATTTAAGTTGGGGGCGCAACAAAACATACAAGAATCTATCGGGTCGCCCGAGATCCAAAATCAGAAGAATTCCAGTTATAGCAAGGAAAATAATCGAAACAATCGCTCCGATTTGCTTTATGATGGTCGGAACTTCGACGAACATTCCACCTAAAATCGGCACAAGAAACGCACCGGCTGAAATTGCTTTGGTCAAGATATAAGCCGAAACCTCCCAGCCCCAAAGCAAACCTTTTGCGGGTGCATCATAAACGCGTTTTACCTTTTTTGAATTGGATTCGATTTGCACCAGTGAAGAGGTGTTGCGAATTCCGAGCTGCGCGGTTGCTTCGGTTGTATTTTTCCTTTCTTCAGCAAACTTGGCATACTTACCAACTCCTGAGGATTGGCTCGACCACATATATTCTGTTTCCCTTGTGGTTTGCTCCGGCGCAAGCGACGCTTCATCACCATCAATATAAAAAAGTTTTGGTTTTGTGCCCTTTTCCGTCTTCCGCGCGGATACGGTTTCACGAGAAAGTAAATGTGAAATTTCCGAATTCGGATTATCCATATCACCCGAAATAATCGCGTGTTCCGGGCAAACAACCACACAAGCCGGTTCCAGCCCAATATCTACGCGGTGTGTGCAGTAATTACATTTTGCGGCGGTTTTCGTATCAGGGTTGATATATAAAGCATCGTAGGGGCAGGCTTGTGTGCAGGCTTTGCACGAGATACAACGTCGATCGTCAAAGTCAACAATGCCGTCTTCCCTTGTATGCAGTGCTTCAACGGGACAAATTGTTACACACGGAGCATCTTCGCAGTGGTTACAACGCATTACCGAAAACAATCGGCGTGTGTTTGGGAATTCGCCTTTTTCGATGTATTTTACCCAAGTTCGATTAACACCAATAGGCACTTGATGCTCGGATTTGCAGGCTACCGTGCAAGCGTGACACCCGATACATTTTCGGTTATCGATGACAAAGCCAAAGTTCATAGCGGTTTATGTTTGCGAGAGTATATAACAGTCCGAACGTTTCTGTAAGAATACATTATTAATTCAATTCGGCAAAAATTAATTTAGTTGATACGAAAATATACTATTCCCAACCGCACGCGGTTTTATGTGTTCAAGAATTACACCGCCTTCACTAAATAGGGTTCGTGAAACGTTTTTGTGAATCCTTTCTGCGACTTATTTTGTTGCAAAGTAAGCAGAGCGTGTTTGTTTTAAGCATCGTTTCGGTTGAGCGTGATTTTCATAGAGTATTTAAGCCATCAATTTTTTTGTATTGGATTTAGTTTTCCGTAGCATTTTGTATTGTTTCTTAGACGCATCTGCGCGCAATACTTTTGGACCCAACTTTTTGTGGCTTTTCGCAATAGAAGTAGTTTTTCCACCGAAATTGTTCAATAGCCCATGCGCAAACAAACGCGCCGGAAAATTTATAAGTTTTGTCTTCTGATTTTGTGTTGTTTGCCGGAATTTTCTGATTGTATGGATCGGAAGAGCGCGGTTTCGCAAGCAAAAGTAAACCGAACAAACTAGCCTTTGCATCCTTCGGCGATTTTTTGCAGCATTTCTTTTACCGCGGCATCCAAACCTACAAAAATTGCGCGTGAAATGATATTGTGCCCGATATTAAACTCCGTTATTTCGGAAATTGCGGCAAGCGCGCCAACGTTTCGATACGTAAGACCGTGACCCGCAGCTACCTTTAACCCCATCTCATGACCATGTACGGCGGCATCGTGCAAACGCCTAACTTCAAATGCAGCTTTCCTTGCGCCCTCTCCGTGCGCGGAGCGTGATGCAAGAGTAAGTTCGGCATATTCTGCCGTGCAAAGTTCAATTTGTTGTGCGCCAACGCTTTGCGCTGCGGAAATTTGTTTTTCGTCAGGGTCTATAAAAATGCTTACAAAAATTCCCGCATCGCGCAAGCGCTTCACCATCGCACGAATTATTGAAAGATTGCCAACAACATCCAGTCCGCCTTCGGTGGTTACTTCATTTGCACTTTCAGGTACAAGCGAAACCGCGTCAGGCTTCAAATCTGTCGCAATTTTCAGCATCTCCTCAGTTGTCGCCATTTCAACATTTAGATATGTGGTAACAACATCGCGCAATAGCTCGATATCGCGGTCTTGTATGTGGCGACGGTCGCCGCGAATATGAACGGTAATTCCATCCGCGCCGGCTTGTTCGCAAACAACAGCGGCTGCAACGATGCTTGGCTCGATAGTTTGCCGAGCCTCGCGTACCGTTGCAACGTGATCAATGTTTACATTTAACTTTGTGGACATAAAAGTAGTATCAATTTTCGCACACTGGATTTCAAGCCTTTACTCAAGATTTCAAAGGCATTGATAGAACAAGCAATCACAAGAGCTGTCAGAAGAAAAGTAATAACTTGCATCGTAAGTTGCATTTAGACTACAGCACGCATTGTTAACGTGTGGACATAAACAGTGAAAGCCGCAACCGAAATAATCCGGCTGCGTTGACGGGGGCTTGCGGCGCACCGGATGAGACAGGTGCAGAACCTCCCTTAGCAATACAGCTTTGCGCCGCAACCGGCTTTGGTGCAATTAAAGCCGTAATTAGCGGAAGGGCGATAGATGCCGAAACGCCAAATGTTTTTATTAGTTTGCGTCTTGAAATTGTAGGAATGTGAGTTTCGAAATCTTCTTTGTTTTCAAGCAAGTTGTTTTTGTTAAGCTGATCGAGCGCAAGCCAAACAAAACTCTCGTCAACAACTGAATTGTGTTTCAAACTAAGGTCTGCCGCAATATCTTCTACAGCCCTTTTACCGTTGCAAAGGTAAAAGACTTCGCCGGCTGTTTTATTTAGGCAACAGGCTTTGTTTGTGGATACATTAATAACTATCGTTTCATTATTTAAATCTTGCACAACTAAATCAGAAGTTGTGCCTAGGGGTAGATAAGGCATAAAAATCCTCCGGTTTATTACGCGGTTTTACAAGTGACTTTAATCGGGAACGTTTGCATCCCAAATCACCTAAAACCGCTTGTTCATTGGTTATGAGAGCAAACTAAAGCAGACTTTGTTTTGACAACCAATGACCTTAAACAACGGGAGCTCACGCGGTGGCTAGTTTATTTCGTATTTTCCGAGTTTTGCATTCTTCCTGATTTCGCGCACCTCGTTAAACATCCGAATTGAATCTCTAAATATGCTTACTTTCGTGCGTTCATCGTTGTTCCAACGAACGGGAATTTCCATCAAACGCAAACCATGTTGGTTTGCAACGTATAAAAATTCCACGTCAAAACCAAATCCTTCAATCTGCATTTTTGGAAGCAGTTTACGAAATTTCTTAAGATTAAACGCCTTAAAGCCACATTGAGTATCCCAAAACGGTAGCCGAGTAAGTGTGCGCACAAATAGATTAAAAACCTTGCCACCTTGTTCGCGTCGCCAAGGCTGTCGTTTGTCTATCAGGCTTCTATCGAGTGCGCGAGAACCGAAAGTTACATCAAATTCGCCGTTTTGAATCGGTTCGATTAGCTTTGAGTATTCTTCAATCGGGGTGGAAAGGTCTGCATCACTAAAGAGTGCAATGTCGCCGGTTGCTGCTTCAAGCCCGGTTCTCACGGCAAAACCCTTTCCGCGATTTTTTTGGTAGCGAATCACTTTTGAAGGTATTTGCGGGAAGCTATCTGCAACTTTTTCCGCAACTTTCGCGGTTGCATCTTCCGAGCCGTCATCAACCACTATAATTTCGGAATCCAATTTCCGGGCATCCACGAACTCGAAGACCTTTCGAAGCGGTTCTTCTATTCGGTGCTCTTCGTCGAAAGCAGGAATTATAATTGAAAGCTCAATTGCCATTGCTGTGGGAATTATATTCGAAATTCAGCAAAAATTTCCAAACCGAATCGCGCATTTTGCTGCAACCTTTTAGGCATTGCCAAACACATAGTTTATGATATTTATTTTATTAGCATTAATACTGTTTATATGAACCGCTTCTTTCTTGTTTTTGCTTTGATTTTACTCGCTACGGGCGCAGTGCTTGGTGGCTTGTTTGGTCGTGTGCCGAAAGCCTCAAACTCAAAAAATAAAGCTGTTACAGCCGAATCGATAACTGCTGATTACGACGAAGCCGTAGAAGTAATCGACAAAAATTACGGTGGCAAGGTAGATCATGAAGCTGTGCTTGATTCATCCGTTCAACGTATGCTTTGGACTCTCGACCCGCATTCATCGTTCTTTACCCAAGCTGAACTTACAAAGCTGTTTGAAGAACAGCAATCTGAATTTGCCGGCATCGGTGTATCGATTTTGCAGCATCGTGATGGGGTTTACGTACAATCGGTGGTGCCGGGAACGCCTGCCGATAAAGGCGGGTTACATTACGGTGATAAATTTATAGAAGTTGACGGGAAATCGGCGGAAAGCTGGACAAGTTCGGAAGTTTCCAAGAACGTGCGCGGAAAACTCGGTTCCCCGGTAAATGTAAAGGTAGAACGCGCAGGAAGTAAAAAACCGCTTGATTTTACAATTGTTCGCGGAGGCGTACCGCTTCCTTCAATTCGCAACTATTTTATGCTTAACAAGGAAACGGGCTATGTTGGGCTTTCGGGCGGATTTCAGGAAACAACGGCACAGGAACTTGATCAGGCAATTGCAAATCTTCAGAAAGCCGGAATGAAGAACTTGCTGTTGGATTTGCGCGGAAACCGTGGCGGACTTTTGCCACAGGCAATTGAGGTTACAAGTCGTTTTATTCCTCGCGGGCAAACCGTAGTTTCGGTTCGCGGTCGTTCGAAATATATGGATTCGCGCGATCTTCGCGCCGTGGGTGGCACCGTTCATCAGTTTCCGCTGGTTTTGCTTATAGATGGGGGTTCGGCATCAGCTTCGGAAATTGTTGCAGGCGCAATTCAAGATTACGCACGTGGTTTAATTGTAGGAACCGAAAGTTTCGGAAAGGGATTGGTTCAAAAGATTTTTCAGTTGCCGTATGGAACCGGTTTGACACTTACCACCGCCAGATATTACACGCCGTTTGGCAGATCGTTACAAAGAGATTACTCCAACGGTTCAATTTACGAATACTATACGCATCAGAGCGCGCTTGAAGCAGCAACCGGAGAAAAGAAAGACCCGAAAGATGCTGAAACCCCACTTCCAAACGCAAAACCGAAAGGCAAACCGATAAAGACCGCCGGCGGACGTGAGTATTACGGTGGCGAAGGAATTGACCCCGATTTAAACGTTCCGCCGCTTGCGTTTAACGATCTTCGATTTCGAATTTCTGAGGATGCCTTCTTCTTCACCCGCGAATTGGCGGCGGGAAATGTTGCCGGTTTTGAAGATTACAAAACTGAAAAACAAACGTTTCAAACGTATCTTGAGCCGAATGAAGCGGTTATAACATCCGCTTTGTTTAATGCGTTTCTAGCATTTGTTGATAAGGATTTAAATGATGGTCTTACAAGCGCGAATGTTCGTTCACAAAACGATTACGCAAAAATGAGACTTCGGGAACAAATAGCAACCGCAAAATATTCCAGCGAAGCCGGTTACCAGGTTTTACTTGAAGGCGACCCCCAAGTTCTTAGCGGCGTACAGGCAATTCCGCAATCAGCAAAATTAATGCAAACTATGTTTGATAAGCCGGCATAAAAACATACTTCGTTTTTCAATAAGCGACAAATTGATTTGAAGAAAAGTTCTTCAATAACTAAACTTTTCAAACAATGGCAAATAGCTCATTCAGTTATAATTTAACAAAGGTAATTTGTGTCGCGTTGGGTGTTGCCACAACAATGATGTTTGTGCAATATGCGCTTGGTTTAGGTGGTATTTTGGGCGGAATATTAGGTGGCGGTTTTGGTGTTTTGGCTGGAATAGGGCTGTTTAATTTTCTTCAACGCAGGCATACAAAATAACGGCATAAAAAGAAGGTATTAAGTGTTTGTTTTTGCATGATTATATGCGGCAAACGCGCTTTTTTAATGTTTAAATATTAGAATTGTTTCTAAAATATATAAAACAAATACAGTTTACCCTTAGGCATTAAATTGCGAAAAAAACGAGGGTAAACAGTTTAAGAAATTCGGGTTCTTGGAGTAAGATAACTATTTTCGAACTCTTTCTATGTTTAAAAGAATAGGTATATTGACAGGCGGCGGGGATGCCCCGGGTTTGAACGCAGTTATACGTGCTGCCGTTAGGACGGCAATTGGTGAATACGGAATGCGCTGCATCGGAATTGAAGACAGTTTTGAAGGCATTCTGGGTGAAACTCAATTGCGCAAATTAACAACAAAAACCGTTAGCGGGTTGCTTCCGCGCGGTGGAACAATCTTGGGAACGCGCAATAAGGGAAGTTTTTGTAAGATTATAGACGGCGAAATGGTTGTGCCGACAATGCCGATTGATGAAGCGCTCAATAATTTGCGTCGCAACAAAATTGAAGCGCTAATTGTGATTGGCGGGGAAGGAACGCTTGCCATCGCCGAACAGTTTCACAAACGCGGATTTCCGGTAATCGGCGTTCCGAAAACTATCGATAACGATCTTTCCGCAACGGAGTTGACGTTTGGCTTCAGAACCGCAATTGATATCGCAACTGAGGCACTTGATAGGCTACACACAACGGCGGCATCGCATGATCGCGTTATGGTCTTGGAGGTTATGGGGCGAAATTCGGGCTGGATTGCGCTTGAAGCGGGAATTGCGGGCAGCGCAGACGTAATCTTGATTCCCGAAATTCCCTATTCATTCGATGAAATAATTCGAAAGGTTTACGAACGCGAAAAACTCGGGTCACTTTTTACAAACATTGTGGTTGCTGAAGGCGCGAAGGAAGAAAACAGTTCGGAAATTTACCTTGATCAAGGCGAGTTGCGACTTGGTGGCGTTGGCGAACATATTCGAACGCAAGTGGAAAGGATTACGGGCAAAGAATCTCGCTGCGTTGTTTTGGGGCACTTGCAGCGGGGCGGTTCTCCAAATGCGTTTGACCGTATGTTGGGAACAAATTTCGGGGCGTGCGCCGTTCGGGCTTTGGTTAACGGGGAACGCGGAAAAATGGTGGCGTTGCGTGCCGGTCAGGTTGAAGTTGTGCCACTTGAAGATGCAATTGCAAACATAAAATCGGTAAATCCGAACGGGCAGTTGGTGAGAACCGCGAACGATATCGGAATAACTTTTGCGGCTCCGCAAAGTGTCAGCGTGTAAGGAAAATAACGATGGAAGAAATCAGGCAAAAGCTTAAAAAGGAAATTTCAGATCTTGAAGATGAACTACATCACAAGATTCCTAAGGAAATTCAAAAAGCGCGTGAATTCGGCGATCTTCGTGAAAACGCCGAATATAAAGCTGCGCTTGAGCGGCAATCAATTGTTTCGGCACGAATCGGGCAACTTCGTCAGCGTTTGGATGAAGTTGGTTCAATCGATATTGCAAAACTTCCGAAAGATAGAATCGCTTACGGTTCAAAGGTAACTTTATTTGATGTGGATCGGGAAGATGAAATCGAATATAAACTTGTTACTTCCGAAGAAGCTGACCCCGATAAGGGACTTTTGTCGACCGCTTCGCCGATTGGGCAGGCATTAATCGGGCTTGAAGAAGGTGATGAAGTGCGCGTAAAAACCCCGCGCGGGCTTCGAACGTTTGAGGTCGCGCGGCTTGAAACCATACACGATTTGGCTGACGAATAGAACTTGAAGAGGAAGATGATTTAGATGACGTTCGGGGCAAGTATCGGCAGGGGCGCAAAGCGCATTCTTGATGCAATGGTCAATTGGCTTGCTGAAGGCGGTGTGCACCCGAACCTTTTAACAATCATCGGCGTATCAATTTCCGTAACCTGCGGACTTTTGTTCGGTTTTGGCGATTTTTTTGCAGCCGGGCTTGTGCTGATTGTTGCGAATTTGTTCGATATGCTCGATGGAAACGTTGCGCGAAAATCGGGCAGGGTAACGCGGTTTGGTGGCTTTCTGGATTCATCGCTGGATAGAATTTCAGATATGATTTCCTTTATCGGAATCATTTTGTTTTACGCAAGCAATACCCCGCAACGTTCGGTGCTGAACGTCTTTCTGGCTTCTATTGCAATGATGTTTTCGGTAATGGTCAGCTACACGGCGGCGCGTTCAGATAGCCTCGGCGTAAAATCTAACGTAGGATTTTTACAGCGTCCGGAACGAATGGTTCTTTTGATAATCGGGGCGCTTTCAACGTGGAATTGGGATTCGGATTCTTATTTTGCAAACCGTATGCCGGCGGTTCTTTGGGTTTTGGCGTTGGGTTCGGCATGGACTTTTATACAACGTATGTTTCACACGTGGAAGGAATTTAAGCAAAGCGAAGCCGAATAGGTAATTTGAACAGAATGTTACTTTTTAGTTTTGGCGAGCATATTACGTTTGGAAAAATCTTAATAGGAATTTTGATTTTTCTTGTTTCGCTGGCAATCAGTTTTGGGGCGATTGCGCTTGTGGTCGTAAAAATTCCGCAACATTATTTCAGTTCGCACTATCAAGACGATTTTTTGCCGAACAGTTCTTGGATTGTACGTTGGGGGGCGGTATTCTTAAAGAATATTTTTGGCGTATTTTTGATTTTACTGGGTATTCTTCTCTCGCTTCCCGGCATTCCGGGGCAGGGATTTCTTACAATTGTTCTCGGAATCGTGCTTTTGGATATTCCCGGTAAACGTCCGTTAGAAGCAAGAATAATTAAGCGTCCAAAAATTCTTGCCGCATTGAATCGTTTACGTAAGCGTTACAATAAACCGCCGTTGATTGTTGATTAGAAATGGGACTTTTTGCAATTTTTAAGCGAAACAAACGTGATAGCTCGCCGGAAGCGCGCCGTCGCAGACTATTGGCAGAAGGGCGTTTGACTGACGCGGTAATTTGTGATGTCGAAACTAGCGAAAACGGCGCTCAAATGGCGCGCTTTACATACAATATTCAGGGTGTTGATTTTGAATCGTCAGAACCATTAACCCCTGAACAAGTTCAAGACATAAGCAATTATGCCCCCGGCTCGGGCGTGCTGATTCGTTACGATCCTCGAAATCACTACAACGCCGTAATTGTTTAACATATAGGAAGTTTTTTTAAGCTATTTGTTTAGGCGGGCTATTGAAGTGGCAACAAAAAAAATTAAAAAGATTTTAATAGCAAATCGTGGCGAAATTGCAATTCGTGTAATTCGTGCGTGTCGCGAGTTGGGAATTAAAGCGGTTGCAGTTTATTCTGATGCCGATTCAGATGCGCTTCATGTGCGCATGGCGGATGAGGCTTACAGGATAGGTAAACCGCCCTCGGCAGAAAGTTATTTGCGCGCCGATAAAATTTTGGATGTGGCACTTTTGTCAAAGGTAGATGCAATTCATCCGGGTTACGGTTTCTTATCTGAAAATGCAGATTTCGTTCGTGCGGTAACACAAGCAGGAATCATCTTTATTGGTCCGCCGCCTGAAGCAATGGAAGGCTTGGGTGAAAAAATTTCAGCCCGAAAAATCGCGATTGCCGCCGGTTGCCCCGTTGTGCCGGGCACGATAAAGCCGCTGAATTCTGCCACGGAAGCCCTCGCCGCTTCCGAAGAATTCGGGTACCCGATAATGTTAAAGGCTGCTTCCGGTGGTGGCGGAAAGGGAATGCGTCTGGTTTTTGAGCCTGCGGAATTGGGTTCGGCGCTTGAAAATGCGCGCTCCGAATCACTTGCTTCTTTTGGTGATGATGCGGTTTATCTTGAAAAGGCGGTGGTGCGTCCGCGACATATTGAAATTCAGATAATGAGTGATTCTCATGGAAATCATGTTTATCTTGGTGAGCGGGAATGTTCGATTCAGCGAAGGCATCAAAAGGTAATTGAAGAAGCACCTTCGCCAATTGATGATGCCGACCTTCGCAAGCGTATGGGTGAAGAAGCCGTAAAAGTGGCGCGCACCGTGAATTACGAAGGCGCGGGTACAGTAGAATTTCTTGTATCCGATGTTGACCGCAGTTTTTATTTTCTTGAAATGAACACGCGTTTGCAGGTTGAACATGCGGTAACGGAGCTGGTTACCGGAATTGATTTAGTTTCCGAACAAATCCGCGTAGCCGAAGGTAAGCCGCTTTCATTTTCTCAACAAGATATAAAGCTTCGCGGACATGCGATTGAATGCCGAGTGTATGCCGAAGACCCGGAAAACAACTTTTTGCCTTCGCCCGGAAAAATTACGCATTTACGACTTCCGCAAGGTGGTGGCGTGCGTGATGACGGTGGCGTTTATGCGGGCGCGGAAGTTTCAATCTATTATGACCCAATGATTTCAAAGCTTTCCACGTTGGGTATCGATCGTGCTGACGCAATTCGTAAAATGCGTAGAGCGCTTATGGAATACGAAATCGGCGGAATAAAAACAACACTTTCGGTTTTTCGCGAAATTATGGATGACGAGGTGTTCATAAGCGGAAATCTTGATACGGGCTTTCTTACCGGGTTTAAGGAACGCAAAAAGGCGCCGAAAAAAGATGTTGTAACGGAAGATTTAGCAATAATTTCTGCGGCGATTGAAAAGACTTGTAACGACAAAAAGAAACGGATACGCGGAAATGCTTCTTCGGAAAGCATTTGGAAAAGGGAAGCCAGGCTTTCAGCACTGCGAAACAGATAACACTTTTAGGTGGAAAAAATTATGGAAGAGTTTTTTAAACAATTAATGGGAAAGGAATTAGATATATCAAGCGGTAGTGCGGCGAGCGTTCGCGGAACTGTTGTTGACGTAAAAGACGGCGTTTTGTTTCTGCGCGATGACAGCGAACGCGTTGCGTATGTAATTCTGGATAAAATTGCGTTTGTGTGGGAAGTGAAAGAAGGCGAACCGAAAGCAGGCTTTGTTTTGTAATGTTGGAGGTTTGTTCCACAGAACTCTGGGACTGCGGAAGTTCATCCGACCGTTCGCTTTTTGTTTTTCAAAGCGCAACACAACGAAATTTGTAATATATTTGTTGGGTATAATCGAAAATTGTACTTATGTTTTCTCACTGGTTTATCACTATTAAGAATTCGCACAACTAATCAACAAAAAGCCGGGTTGACAATAAAACCTTAAAGTATTACTTTAGCTTCAGTTTTCTAACTATTTGTTTCGGAATAATTTCAGACTTCAGTTTCGAAATTTTCCAAATTCCAAGAAATACGACCTTTTACGCAAGCCATTTAATTAGATAGAAATATGTTGACACAAGAAAACCGCGGACAAACAGCAATTGTTTACGCTTCAGATTATCTAAACAAGATAGGGGGCGAACGCATTGAACGCGAGTGCAGACGCCGGATTGAAGAGGGTTGCGAAACATTGATTGTAAACTTTAAGGACACGCAAGTTGTTAACAGCATTGGAGTTTCTATTTTGCTAGGCGTTATAGATGCGGCTTCAAACAAAGGAACCGAAGTGGTTTTTTCCGATGTTAGCGAAGATACTGAAGAACTTTTTAAGCTACTTGGTTTAACAAATCACGTTCAATTGAAATAAATCAGCATTAATTAAACACCCCCCCCCCGTTCGTAAATTCTGCCAATGTACGAAAATCAACAAAAATTAATTCACGCCTTTTCCGCACTTGCCGATTTAGGTCAGGAAGTTGCAAACAAAAACAATTTTCAAGAAATGATTCGCACTTCGCTTCATTTGCTTTTGGGTTCATTAGCAATTATGCGCGGAGGAATCGCGAAGTATTCGCGTTATGGTCATGAGCTGCAATTTTTGGCGGCGCGGGGCTTGGGGGATGATTTTCCGTTAACCGCCGCAATTGATATTGCGGATGAACAAGAATTTTTGAGCTCCGGAATGAGCGAGATTGAAATAAGCCAATCAAAAATGTTGGTGTTTTTTCAACGTTACCAAAAAATTCTGGAACGAAAAAACATAGAAATAATAATGCCTTTAATAATTCGTGATGAACTAGTAGGCATAATATTTCTTGGTGAAAAAGCCTCGGGCGAAGCGTTTAATTCCACCGATCGCGATATTGTGCGCGCAATGTCACGACACATTGGCGTAGCTATTCATCAACGAAATTTGATGATTGAGCTGGAACGGAAAGCCGATGAAAATAGGCAGCTTTACGACGATATGCGTCTGACATATACCGACACCGTGCGTGCGTTCGCGAACGCAATTGACAGCAAAGATAAATATACGGAAGGGCATTCGGTGCGGGTTGGTAAGTTTTCCGAAATAATTGCGCAGGAACTTGGGTGGTCAGACGAAGAAATTGAGGGCGTTGCCGTGGCGGGTTACTTGCACGATGTTGGCAAGCTTTCGGTTGAGCGAAGCATTATTAATGCGCCTTACCGAATAAACGCAAAGGAATCAAGGGAGTTAAACCGACATCCGGTAATCGGCTACGACATTCTTTTGCCTATCCATCATCCATATACAGACGTGCCGCTTGCCGCAAAATATCATCACGAAAGACTTGACGGACGCGGTTATCCCGATGGTTTAAAGGATAGGGAAATTCCATATATTGCAAAGATTGTCGCGCTTGCGGATTCGTTTGATGCAATGACTTCGGACCGTCCGTATAAACGCAGACGCGCTCCTTATGAAGTAATAGATGATTTACGTCGGCATTCCGGAACCCAGTTTGCGCCCGAAATAGTTACCGCTTTTTGCAACGGATTTCTACGCGAACTTACCGGCGACGATAGGCGCAGACGCTTTAGGCGGCTTTTGGGTCGCGAATATATGGAAGCCGAAGGGATAGTTCCAATTTTGAAACAGGCGCTAAACGCAATGAATGCAACCACTTCGCGAACTTTAATCGCAGCCGTATAATAAGGAATTAAGAGGCTTAGGCGTGTTTGGTATTATGGAATGTTTATTAACATGGCTAATACCAAACGCGATTTGTAAAACTTTGTAACTGCCTCGTTTTGTTATATTTCTAACCGCAAAACACCTTATAAAGCCTGCTGCAATGTGCCATTTTTCGCCAACGGTGCCCGAATCAAACGACAAAACCGCATAAAATAATCACGCGAAAAGTTCGCGTAGTGTTAATCAACGCCAGCAAATACTGATGTATCAGGTCTTTTCCAAAAGCTTCACAAACTTTTTCGCAGCAAGCGAAAGTTCGCGGTCGCTTCGGTAAATTGCGCCAACCGGGCGCACCCAATCTTTTTCCTTTAGCTCAATAACTGCAAGTTGCCCGTTTTTTTGCTCATCCATAACGCTTGGCAAGGGAACGATTGCAGAACCAAACCCTACTTCAACGGCACGCTTAATTGTTTCGATATTATCGAATTCGCCTGCTTTGTTTACACTAACGCCATGCGCACGCAAGATTCTGTCCGTTGCCTTTCGGGTTGGAATATCTCGTTCGAACAAGACAAAGTCTTCGCCGGAAAGTTCCGAAACCTTAACACTTTTGCGACTTGCAAGTTGATGTTCCGGATGACATATAAGCACAAGACGGTCGCTTGCCATTGGCACAATCGTTAGACCTTTTCGCTTTTCCGGAAACGCCACAACGCCAAGTTCAACCACGCCTTTTAAAACGTCGCGCACAACTCGCGTTGTTCGTTGATATTCAAGATCAATTTTTACCGATGGAAATTTCGACATAAAGTCACGAACTATCGGCGGAAGTTCATGAAGACCTACGGAATAAACCGTCGCAACTTTTACAACCCCGCTAATTTTTCCGACCAAAGAATTCATACTTTGGCTTAGTTGACCGTATGAATCCAATACGTGTTTACTTTCTTCATAAAAAACTTCCCCGGCTGATGTTAGTTTTATTTCACGCCTTCCGCGGACTCTCTCAAGAAGTTTCCGGTCAAATTTTTCTTCGAGTGAGCGAATTTGTTGGCTTACAGCAGATTGGGTTACGAAGTTTCTTTCGGCTGCCAATGAAAAGCTCTGCATCTCAACCAAATCGCAAAATACTTTTAAAGTTTCTATATGCATAATATAATATTAGTTTCGCTTAATTTGTACTGCCTTTTAGAACAACTATATCTTATGTTTAATATCGAAAATTTTCAAGTCGTGAATTAGGTTTGCTAATTCACAAACACAAGAAGTTTCCTAAGTTCTAATTTTTGGTTTTATGATAGGTTAACGTACTATTCTTATGTTGTTGCAAAAGGCAGAAGATTTGTTTTAAGTGAACTTGCGATTTATAATGGTTGCAATTTCGTAAATCAAACAGAAACCCGAAAATCAGAGGCAAATAAATGGCAATAAAATTCAGCAGAACTTTTCTGCTAAGAAAGTTGCATCAATTAACCGGTATCGTGCCATTAGGCTTATTCTTCGTTATTCATATGGTAACGAACGCGAAGGCGATGAACGGTCCGCAGGTTTTTGATGATGCAGTAGCGGATATACATCACCTTCCGTTCTTAATATTTTTAGAAGTATTCGGTATATTTTTACCGCTTCTTTACCATTCAATATATGGAATTATTATTAGCGCGGAATCTCGTGGCAATGCGGTTGCGTATGGATACGGAAGAAACTGGCTTTACGTGTTCCAACGTATCACCGGGATATTTTTGTTTGTCTTTATTTTGTTTCATTTACTTCATTTACGGTTTGGCTTATTTTCCGGATTCGGTTTGACGGACATTGCAGTTGCGGGGAATTCTTCGCAGGCTTTTGATATTGTCTCGGGCGATTTCAGCTCAATCGGGATATTGATTTTTTATATCTTAGGCGTTGGAGCAACCGCCTGGCATTTGGGCTACGGATTGTTTTTGTTTGTGGTTGATTGGGGATTGGTTATTGGCGAAAAAGCACAGCGCGCAACAATTTATGTTTGTGCATTGATTGCGCTTGCGCTGTTTGGTTTGGGTGCAAACGCGGCTGTATCGTTTGTGCGTCCGTGCGGGTTGATGCCGCAGAGTTTTTGTGACGCACCACAAGTTAGCAGTAGCGCCCCGACAGATTCGGGGAGATTTTAGGCTTTAAGATACGCGACCGAAAGGATGCGTGAAGGCGAGCAAGACCCCGATATTTCGGGGAAAATTTAAAGTATGTCGAAAAACGCAAGTAAGATAGTTGTAGTGGGTGGCGGATTAGCCGGTTTGGCAGCGTCAATGAAGATCGCCGAAGCCGGGCACGAAGTAGATTTGCTTTCGGTTGTGCCTGTAAAGCGTTCGCATTCGGTATGTGCGCAAGGCGGAATAAACGGTGCGGTTAACACCAAGGGAGAAGGCGATTCGCCTTATAAGCACTTTGACGACACTGTTTATGGTGGCGATTTTCTTGCAAACCAACTTCCGGTTGAGCGCATGTGCGAAATGGCACCGCAGATTATTTACTTATTTGACAGAATGGGAGTTCCGTTTTCGCGAACAAAAGAAGGCTTGATGGATTTTCGCAGATTCGGCGGAACGCTTCATCATCGCACCGCCTTTGCGGGAGCTTCAACCGGGCAGCAATTGCTTTATGCGTTGGATGAGCAAGTAAGAAGATATGAATCCGAAGGAAAAGTTAATAAATACGAAGGCTGGGAAATGCTTTCGCTCGTGTTGGATGATCATCAGGTTTGCCGTGGTGTAATCGCGATGAACTTGCAAACGCTTGAATTAAAATCGTTTTATGCAGATGCCGTGATCATGGCAACTGGCGGACCCGGGTTAATTTTCGGAAAATCAACAAATTCAATGGTGTGCACCGGCAGTGCGATTTCAGCCTGCTATCAGCAGGGTGCAAAATATGCGAACGGCGAATTTATACAAGTTCACCCAACTTCAATACCGGGTGAAGACAAGCTTAGATTGATGTCAGAATCGGCGCGTGGCGAAGGCGGAAGGGTTTGGGTTCCGCGTAAACCCGGCGATACGCGCGCGCCCTCTAGCATTCCGGAAGGCGAACGTTGGTATTTCTTGGAAGAAAAATATCCGGCGTACGGCAACCTTGTTCCGCGCGACATCGCCACGCGTGAGATTTTTCAGGTGTGTTTGGATGGCTTTGGTGTAGGTGGCGAAAATCAAGTTTATCTTGATCTTACACATATTGATTCAGAAGAGTTAACACGAAAGCTCGGCGCGATTTTAGAGATTTACGAAATGTTTGTAGGCGACGACCCACGCCATGTTCCGATGCGAATTTTCCCGGGTGTGCATTATTCAATGGGCGGCATGTGGGTAGATTTTGATCAGCGCACAAATATTCCTGGGCTTTTAGGTGCAGGTGAATGCGATTATTCAATTCATGGCGCAAACAGGCTCGGCGCAAACTCTTTGGTGTCATGTGTTTACGGCGGTTTTATGGCGGCTCCGGCGGCGATTGAATACGCACAAAATCTTGAACGCGGCAACACTGAAACAAACGGTATTCACCAAGCAGAATTAGAAAAACAGAAAGCTATAAATGATGGATTGCTGAAGAGCACGGGTGGTGAAAATCAGTATCTGCTTCATGATGAAATGGGCAAGGTAATGACTGAAAATGTAACCGTTGTTCGTTACAATGAGCGTCTAAAGGAAACGGATGAACAGTTGCAAGAATTGATTTCGCGCTATCAAAATCTTTCTATTTATGATTCAAATCTTTGGGCTACACAAGCCGTTCCACACGCCCGTCAGCTCTGGAATATGATGCAGCTTGCGCGCGTAATTACGCTTGGTGCACTTAACCGAGATGAATCACGCGGCGCACATTATAAACCTGAGTTTCCTAATCGAAACGACGATGAATGGCTCAAAACGACTATCGCAGAATACTCTGATGAAGCTCCTGTGTTCTCGTTTGAAGATGTGGATACATCGCTTATTGAACCAAGAGCGCGAGATTATACAGCAAAACACTAGGTAAGATTTCTATGACTGAATTTAAGAAAACTTTAACCAATTCGCCGAAGACGATTAAGATTGAAATCAAAAGGCGTGAAAATACTAATTCGAATCAATATACCGATACGTTTGAGATTCCATATCGAAGAAATCTTAACGTGATTTCGGTGTTGATGGAAATTCGTAAAAACCCGAAAACAGTTGACGGCAGAGAAGTTACGCCGCCGGTTTGGGATATGAACTGCCTTGAGCAGGTGTGCGGAATTTGCACGATGGTGATAAACGGACGCGTTCGGCAATCATGCTCGGCGCTGGTGGATAATCTGCTTTTAGAGACCGGCGGAAATACAATTTCGCTTGCGCCAATGAGCAAATTTCCAAATGTTCGCGATTTAAAAGTTGACCGAACGAAGATGTTTGATAACTTAAAGCGCGTGCATGCGTGGGTTACGTTGGATGGCTCGCACGATCTCGGTCCCGGTCCGCATATTTCGCAAGAAGTTCAGCAGGAACGGTATGAGTATTCGCGGTGTATGACGTGCGGCTGTTGCTTGGAAGCCTGCCCGCAATTTCATGATGATAATTACATTGGTGCGCAATCAATTGGGCAGGTGCGTCTTTTCAATATGCACCCAACCGGTAAAATGGATCGCGACGTTCGGCTGGATGCGCTAATGGAAGATGATGGAATTACAAGCTGCGGAAATTCGCAAAACTGCGTGCAAGTTTGCCCGATGAATATTCCACTCACGCGCGCAATTTACGAAACAAACCGCGAAATTACCGTACACGGTTTATTCGGTTGGCTGCGGAAGTAATTAAAAAGCTAGAATTAAGGCGGTTACTCCCAACATTTGCGCTTTTTAATTTAATTGAATTTGAGGATAGCAATCAACACGAATGCTATCCTTAATTTCGTTTACGTTGTGGATTTCGCTAAGCGTTAAAACTGCTAAAACACCTTTGCAATATTCAAGGCAAGTTCATGCGAAATTTGCCGGTGCGTTACAACAAGTTTCGTAAAAAATCCAACGTGGTAAACTCAACCCTATAAACGGGGGAGGGCGTTATAAGAACAAAAACAATGAAAAGTATTGAGCAACGAACTGAATTGCAAAACAGGATTTGGCAAATAGCCAATGACGTACGGGGTTCCGTTGATGGATGGGATTTCAAACAATTTGTATTGGGTACACTCTTCTATCGCTTCATCAGCGAAAACTTCACAAACTACATTGAAGCGGGTGATGATTCTATCGATTATGCAAATATTGCCGATAAAACAATTAGCTCCGAAATTAAAGACGATGCTGTAAAAACTAAAGGCTACTTTATCTACCCCAGCCAGCTATTTGTAAACATTGCCAAAACTGCCAATACCAACCCTAACCTTAATACCGATCTTAAAGCGATTTTTGACGCGATTGAAGCTTCTGCCAATGGATACCCATCTGAAGATGACATTAAAGGCTTATTTGCTGATTTTGATACCACCAGCACAAGGCTTGGCAATACGGTTGAAAACAAAAACAGCCGATTAGCAGCAGTTATCAAAGGCGTAGAAGAGCTAAAATTTGCCAGTTTTGAGGATAGCGAAAACGATCTTATTGGCGACGCTTACGAGTATTTAATCAACAATTATGCAAAAAATGCCGGCAAATCAGGTGGAGAGTTTTTTACACCTCAACACGTATCCAAGCTCATTGCCCAACTGGCGATGCACAAGCAAACCTCTGTAAACAAAATATACGACCCGGCTGCTGGTTCCGGCTCTTTACTTCTTCAAGCTAAGAGGCGCTTTGAAGATCATAAAATCGAAGAAGGTTTTTTTGGGCAAGAAATAAACCACACAAATTATAACTTGGCTCGTATGAACATGTTTTTACACAACATCAATTACGATAAATTCCATATCGTATTGGGCGATACACTTCGCAATCCGCAATTGAGCAACGAAAAACCTTTTGATGCCATCGTTTCCAATCCACCGTATGCTATCAACTGGATAGGTAGCGACGACCCAACATTGATTAATGATGACCGTTTTGCTCCGGCAGGTGTGTTGGCTCCAAAATCGAAAGCCGATTTCGCCTTTGTGCTCCATGCTTTGAGTTATCTTTCTGCCAAAGGCAGAGCAGCCATTGTTTGCTTTCCCGGTATTTTTTACCGCGGCGGTGCCGAACAAAAAATCAGAAAATATCTGGTGGACAGTAATTTTGTAGAAACCGTTATCTCGCTTGCTCCCAACTTGTTTTATGGCACTTCTATAGCCGTTAATATCCTTGTTCTTTCCAAACATAAACCCGATACCAAAACACAGTTTATTGATGTAAGTGGCGAAGAATTCTTTAAAAAAGTAACCAATAATAATGTGATGACCGATGAGCACATTGAAAAGGTGATGAGCCTGTTTGGTAAAAAAGAAGATGTAGCACACATTGCCATATCGGTGGATAACACCCAAATAGCCGAAAATGATTACAACCTTTCCGTGAGCTCTTATGTAGAAGCCAAAGACACACGGGAGAAAATTGATATTACAGCACTCAACAAGGAAATAGCCCAAACTGTGAAGAAGATAGACCGATTGCGGGTGGACATTGATGCGATTGTCAATGAGATTAGTGGTTAATTGTTAATGGTTAATTGTTAATGGTTAATGGTTAATTGTAAATTATGAAGAGGAATATTATTAAAGAAAAAAGTTTTGCCTTTGCGGTTCGTATCGTGAAGCTATATCAGTATTTGTACGAACAGGAAAAAGAATTTGTTCTGTCAAAACAATTATTGCGTTCAGGAACAAGCGTAGGAGCAATGGTTCGTGAGGCAGAACATGCTGAATCAAAACCGGATTTCAAACATAAGATGGCAATTGCCCAAAAAGAAATCAACGAAACCATTTATTGGCTAGAACTTTTAAGGGAAACAAATTTGTTATCCGTTGAACAATTTGAAAGCATGAACACCGATGCAGTCGAAATCATCAAACTAATCACCGCCATATTAAAATCAACCAAACACAACATCAACCATTAACAATAAAAAAATGAGCAACATTATATTATACGAAACACCACAGGGCAAAATATCGGTTTCAGTTCGGTTTGAAGACGAAACATTTTGGCTTACACAAAAAGCTATGGCTGAATTGTTTGGTGTACAAGTGCCAGCGATTAGCAAGCATCTTAAAAACATTTTTGATGAAGGAGAGTTGTCTGAAAGCACGACTATTTCCAAAATGGAAACAGTCGTAAATAGAGGTTTTCGAGGCGAGGTTACGGAGCTCGTTGATTTCTACAACCTCGATGCCATTATTGCTGTGGGGTATCGGGTAAATAGCAAACAAGCCACACAATTTCGTATTTGGGCTACACAAACGCTTAAAGAGTATATTACCAAAGGTTTTGTGTTAGACGACGAACGTTTGAAACAAGGCAAAAACTTTGGCAAAGACCATTTTGATGAGTTATTGGCTCGTATCCGTGATATTCGTGCTTCGGAAAAACGCTTTTATCAAAAAATCCGTGATTTGTTTATGATGAGCGAAGATTACGACAAAACGGATAAAAAAACCGAACTGTTTTTTGCCGAAGTACAAAACAAATTACTCTTTGCTGCAACGCAGCATACCGCAGCCGAGATTATTGTGCAACGTGCCAAAGCCGAAACGCTCAATATGGGTTTGACTTCGTGGAAAGGGAGCCGTGTACGCAATGAAGTTGTAATCATTGCCAAAAATTATTTGTCCGAAGACGAAATAGATACGCTCAACCGAATGGTAACATTGTTTTTAGATACTGCCGTACTGCGGGTAAAAGAACAAATACCGTTAAGTATTGATTTTTGGAAACAAGAAGCGGTCAGCGTTATACAGTT
>JBKEBT010000018.1:0-6732 GCA_047973305.1 Pyrinomonadaceae bacterium | reverse complement strand
TGCTCAAATACATACGAAGATAATTCAGCAGATTTAGCGAAATTTAACCGATAGAGCTTTTGCAGAAAACGTGCGGATACAAATACTGCTGCCCCGTATAGCGGAATCAAAAAGACCGCCAAAACCACAAGCTTTATCTGCAAATAACTCAAAAACGCGAGATATGTTACAAAAGTAAGCAAATCGAGAGCGGTAACCAGTGTTCTTCCAGCAATCAATTGACCAATTGTTCCGGTATCGCCGTTGAGCGTAACCAAATCCCCTGTTCGGTGACGGCTGAAATAGCTCACCGGCAATGTGAAAAGGTGTTCAAAGAAAACGGCTTTCATCGTGAGATTTAGTTTCTGTTCTGCTTGCGCCAAAACAAAGCTTCTGATGAATTGAAAAATCGCATCAACCACAATCACCAAAAGGAGTCCGGCGAACAAAATATCTATGAAATTTGATTTGCTTGCCGTGATCAAATTGTCAAACAAATATTTCATCGCCAGCGGATTTACCAAAGCTAGAAACTGCAATAAAACCGCCAAAACAAAGACAAGAATAAAAACCCTGCGCTTTTTCCAAGCTATCGGAAAAAACTTTCCCCAAACATTCGGTGATTGAAAACTGTGGACTTCTGGCTTGAATTCATCGGTTTTGGTTATAATGAGCGCGAAGTTTGTCCACTTTTCGGAAAATTCTTCTAAAGGGATCGTGTAGATTCCGATGGCGGGATCAGCGATCAAAGCCCCTTTTTTGGTAAATTTGTAGAGAACTATAAAATGATTCCCTTTCCAGTGGAGAATTATCGGGTCAGAATTTTGTGGTGAATCGCCAAATCTTGTCTGTAAAAGGGTAAGATTTGTTTCAACCGGCTTGGATACTATTCCGATTTTGGCGAATGCATCGCCAAGCTGCTCGAAATTAGTGCCGTCGCGTCCCGTATTAAGCAATTCGTGAATGGCGGAAAGGTTGATTTTCTTCACACCATAAAATTTGAGAACCGATGCAAAACAAGCCGCCCCGCAATCCGCTTCCCGCTGCTGCATCACAATTTGCGGTTTTTGTCTCGCTTTTTTTCCGGTTTTGGATTGAAGAAGCATTTTTTTAGACTTCCTGAATATTTTGATTTGGAAAAATATCCTTGTCTCCCCAAAGCCATTGAATGCTTAGTGTCTTTTTCTTTTCGTCAATCCATTCCTGAACCTGTCGCTGCCTAATAATTGATTCGACTTGTTGATCCAGAGTAGGCGGAATAATATCTAAAATATTAACAAATGTCATCTTGCCGTTCATCTCAATCGGGGGAAGCAATCCGGTTTTTCCGTTTTCCAATAATAGTCCTGCGACTTCCTCATCAAGCTGGTAATGACGGCATGAATTCAATTGATAGTTGTTTACGGCATTTTCGGTTTGAGAGAAAAATTCCTTTCGCGCCCAAATACACAACCCGTCAGGATTATCCTGTAAAAATCCTTTCAATTCTCTTGCTTCATCTTCGGATTGAGCAACATACGATTCCATTTTATAAAGAACAAAATCTTCAGTGTGCTCATCGTAGTATTCTTCAATCGGCGAATGAATTAATGCTTCGAGAAAATTATTGTATGTTCGTTTATCTTTGATTTGGGCGTCAATTTTTTCGTGTATCAACCCATTGGCTTGCAGATATTCATTGTAAGAATCGATACTTGACAATCCGCGCTGTACGCGCCATCGATCAAACTCGATCTGCATTTGACTCTCAGTAGGTTGGTATAATTTATCTTCTTCTTTAGTAACTCGACCGAACTCATATTTCATTATTGCATGATTTAGAATGGCTTCTCTTATATTCTTCTGGTCCAAATGCTCATCAATAACCTGCATAACAGCCATAACACTTATGGCGTATCCATTTACTATTACAAAATCGAACTCACGTGGGTGTATAGCATTTCTTAAAGCCCATGGGATATGATAATTTGGGCAAATCGAAATTGAAGTAGTTAGCTCTTCTTCAAATAGAAGCACTTCATAGTGGTTCCCCATTGCTGAGTATTCCCAAACTAGTTCGGGATCAAATTGAGAGAAATCGGACTTAAATGGCTCAAAAATCTCTAGGGCTTGACTGCTCTCTTCATTCCTTGAAAAAGATTCATTTATCAACTCAACCAATGGAGTTCGCATCTTACCAATGAGCTTTAAAATATTATAAGCCGAGACAATTGCACTATCAAATTTAGAGTTTTTTATTAATTGGTTCATGGTAATTGGTTTCCACTTTGAAAATCGGAAAGTCTAATGAGTTCGTCACAAATTAATTTAGTGATATCAACATTTATCAAATTTTCAATCCATACATACTGCCCAGCTGGATTAATTTCTAAAAACACGTATTCACCAGTAGGTGAAATTACCAAATCACACGTTCCGTAACACAAACCACGATTTTTGGTCAATTTTATGAGCTTAATTTGAATATCTTTCGGTAAATTGTGAACCCTATGAGGTGTCCTCTTCTTATCGTAGGTTCGCCAATCATGTTTTGTTCGATGTGTTTGTTGTGAATCAATTTCAGCAGCTACACAAATATTACCAACAACCGTAACTCTCAACTCCTTCAACTTTGGAACATATTCTTGAAAAAGAGTTGGCGCATATTGCACATGTTTAACAAATCCAATGTCTCTTAACGAAACAGGCTGAGTTGGAGCAGCAAATTCTGTATTTTCAAATGGAA
The DNA here is from genome assembly GCA_047973305.1 of Pyrinomonadaceae bacterium. GTDB lineage: Bacteria > Acidobacteriota > Blastocatellia > Pyrinomonadales > Pyrinomonadaceae > Aridibacter. Next base: position 4,028 of record JBKEBT010000018.1, on the reverse strand, counting down.
TCCTTGGTCGGCTATATCGTTTTGAAATAATTCTACCGTCATGCTTTTGAAAGAACTTGATTGCTCTTTGGGGTTCGTTAGTTACAATTGTATCAGGCACACTTAGTCCTACCTCTTGAGCAACATAGAGCTCTTTTAGCTTCTCATTTTCCATCGTATAAATTGACGAAGGTTTTGCTGGGAACCATTGGCATTGTAACAACTCTAACGTTTCCCAAACATAGTTTTTGAATTCCCGATCGACCCAACCATTCAAACGAGCATCCGTGTTTCGATTTTCAATTATTACGTCGCTAGGATTGCGGACATAAATAACTGACACTTCCGTCAAATCCACCGTCTGATTTTCGTTCTTAATCCAAAATGTCGGATTCGCACCGTTGGACCCTAGAGAATGGTTTAATTGAGTCGTCTTTTCTTGATTTAGAACATCTTTGGTGTCCACCAAAGCATAGGAAACATTTCGTTTCGCTAGCTCGTCCGAAACTTTACGCGCACTTACGTCCGTCTTCGATCCATAAATTAGTATCATTCGTTTCTTTTATTTTACCTTATTGTATTTCTTGAACAGGGCTTTCAATCGGCGGAACGCATAAGGCTAGTCGTTCTTGATTTGTTACTCCATTAATATTAATGGGATCCAAGGTAATGACTGGTTTAGACGACAAAATAGTTATAAATTTCTTAATCCCTGCAAGACTTTTGCCGTTCCCTGTAGATTCAATAGCATCCTTAATAGACAAACCTATTGGTCGCTTCTGAGTTCCATAAATCTGGGGCTTACCTTCAAGCCATAAATACCTATCCAACGACGCTGCATAAAGCCATCCTGCACGGCACTTTTCTGCTTTATTTCTTGAAAAAAGCAAACTTTTCTTTGCTAGAGAATTAGCTAATTTAGTATCCTTGATATTAGCGCTGTGATGAAAAACCATAGCCGCAGCGTAAAAATCGTTTGCCGATTTCAACCGACCGGAAGACAATAACTTCCTCATTTTCTTCCTTCTTGCCGTATCGCGTTTTATTCCATCTTTTACATCATTTTCGCTCAACCGATTTTGTCTAATCAATTCCGGCACCAAAACCGCTCTTTCGACCTGATCGGTTTGATACAAAAGGGTGGCTTCAGGATTGTCACCATTAGAAACTGCCAAATCCCTAAAATTCTTACAACTCCTTTTCAGCAAACCTTTCCAAGTAGATTTTGGTCGAATTTGTTTGAATTTTGGATCAACTAACAAAATGGCATATTCTCGACCTGTCCCATACCCAAGATCAATTGCTTTTCCAAGAAGCAGAAGTGCGAATTTATTATCTTCAACTAAAATGCTTGATTCGCCGACAATAAAGAAGAAATATTTCAGATCATTCTTGTCTATATTTTCGTCTTCATTTTCAATTGAAAAATATTTTCTTCCAAGTTCATGGACAAGCCTATAATTCTGTTGCCGATAGGCATCAGTTGCTTCTCTAATAATCCGGATCCTTTCTTTTTGCATGCCAAGCTCATCCAATTCTAATTTCTGAGTAAAACCTGTAACACTTGACACAATCAGAAAGAATACTGAGACTAGGAGTTTCAATTTGTTTTGCATTTTCCTTTATCTTTAGAAAGAAATCTTTACTTACAACCGATAAATACAATGATATTTTATACAAAATTAGGTGTTTAGCAGACACTTTACCAAAAGCGTCTGCCAAATATATGCCTTTCAATTGTTCGGGACCACAATTGAGTCATATGGAATTATCCAAAATATATAGGTTGACTCATAGTGGTCATTTGGTGCATACGCGTACTCGGTTCCTCCAGGAACATCCTGATCTGGGCGAGATCTACCATCTTTAATTAGCGTTGTCCCTCCCTCTTCTGGTGCTAATCCGCCAACAACGCTAGACGTTTCTTGTCTAATTAAAGTCCGTTCCCTATTTTCAAGTTCTTTAATTTCTAACATTTTTCTTCTCCTATAAAATTTAGAAATAAAGAGAGACGATTTAGCTCGACAACAAACGCGACAATAATCGGCTCCCGTCTTTTGGTTGAACCTCGTTTGTGTTTTGCGATAAGATACTAACTGTTGAGAGTTAAGCATCTGTTGTCCGAAACACAGCAGAAGCGCTTTAATTCGATCGGGCTTTGAAGTTGTTGCAAGCAGCTTCAAAGCTCAATTTGTTTCTACGCAATATTCGCAGGTTGAATTTGACTGCAAGAAACAATTCTACGGTGATTGCAGCTTTCACCCGATTCATTTTCGTGGTTCTTATCTTCTCGCGATTTCTCGCGTAGGTATTGTGAATTTGAGAATGAATTGAGTAAAAACATATCCGTGAAAAATTCCTTAAAATCCTAGCTGAGAATGTCGTAACCTTATACGCAAGATGGAAGGTGTGTCAAGTGATTTTTATCATCATCATCACAATTTTCGTGCCATAAACTCCATATTCACACCATTTACGTTTCTAAAATAATTTGTAAGATTTACACGTAGTCGGGCGCAAAATGGAGCGCGGACACTCCTGTCCGCATTCATAAATCAATTTTCAAATATCGAGTAACGGGTGTGCCGTTTGGAGTTTCGGCGTACAACGGACTGTCAGTCCGTTGCTTGACTCAAAATTGATCCATCCGCGATAGGCTAACAGCCTGTCGTACGACCAGTGCTTACAGAAACGAATGGGCACGGTTCCCATTCAAGCACGAACGACACACTAACAGACTGAAGTACGACCAAACCTTACGCTCGAGTTTCTGATGCCGTAACCTTCTTTACGCGTTTGCTTTATCGGTGCAGCGCGTCGCTGCTCTCCGTCAAAGAAGTATTGCCCGATTATAGCATTGCTTGAATTGCGGACTTCTTTCTGCTTGTTTTCGGCGTCGTAAAAGAAGCTTCTGCCTTGCGCGTCTGCGACAATATTTCCACCATTTGTCCGACAAACTTCAGTTTGGTCGCTTACCGTCAATTTGAGTCAATTCCACGACAAAACTATGCTGCATCAACCTCGACAAACTGAAGTTTGTCGTACATTTGATTGTCGGATTGCAGACATTCGCCGGGCAGCCCGTGATTGTCGTTGTATTCGCAGCATCAAATCTTCTATTGCCAAATCGATCATACGAAAACGTCTCTTTCCAACTCTGTCCGCCTGCGTAGTTTTCAGTAGCAGTCTGAATTCGGTTCAACGAATCATAAACATAACTCTGAGAAATCGAACCCTTGAATCCATTAATCAAGATACTTAATTTTTTAAGTTGAATCCATTGGGTTTTTACAGAATAACTTTAAATCCCCTTTACTCAACTTTTTTTGTCGGTTCATCAATCCGAATCGTATCTCGATTTAGCATGACTCTCCTCACCATCGGTTCGAAATAGTTGTCCAGTTCCCACTCGTAAAGGTAATCTATTCCAACAAGATATTCCTTTTTAAGATATTCTAGTGGAATTTCAATTTTTAATCTATATCCTGGTAAAACGTTCGTAAATGTTATCTCTTCGTAATCTCCACGTGGCTCAATATCATAAATTAGATGATCATTTACGGTATAGAGGATCGGTGCAATTTCGCCATTTATAAAATGCTGTGTTTCTTTGTCACTGTTTATGAGCTTCCATGGAGTTTTGCCTCTTCGAACATAAATGTTGCAGTCAGTGTTATTTTGAAGAAGCAAATAAACTCTTGAGTTATTATCGCCATCCGTTTTTACCGAATCGAAATTGAGTGATACGCTTGCTTGCTTCTCATCAACCTTCTTACAACCTCTATTCACAGGCTCCTGTGAAAAAGAGTTCGAAAATAACGCGATTATTAATCCGATAGCACACACTATATTCGTAAGAATTATTCGACATCTAATTTGTGTATTTTGCATTTTCTTATTTTGAAACTATTCTTTGTCGTGATGCTAAAGGATATTTATACCCCCTATTTGGATTTGTAATCGTATCTACAACTTCTTTGTGTATTCGCGCTCCACGCTCAGACACTGACTCATTCATAGTTGAGGAATATAAAACTCTTACATTACTA
>JBKEBT010000003.1:0-1572 GCA_047973305.1 Pyrinomonadaceae bacterium | reverse complement strand
CTGACTTTGATATCTCTTTAGGCGAAATAAATTGGGCGTTTGGCAGGCACAATGTAATGTGCAAGAGCCCTAATAATTGCCCTACTGTTCCCGATAATGTGTTTGACAATCCGTTTTTGTATTTTACAACCAATCTTTCAGAATTTACTTCCGTTGAAGACCTAACGGTGCTGAATGCCGAAGACCTAAAAAGAGTTCGTAATTTTGCTTACGCATTGCGCGGATTTGTTTTTAACGATAACAAATTGAACGAATACTTTTCACAGTTTTATTGGTATCTGCCGAAACAAGAATTGAAATTGGATGCCATCGAATTAACGCCTAAAGAGCAAGATTTCCTTAAAAAAGTAGCAGAGGCTGAAAAAATGAAAAAGAATTAGCCTCTAGTACTTTTGATTGCGAAGGTCGGCTTCTACACTGTGAAAGCCGACCATTTTTTTGTGCATCGCATTTTAACCGCTTTGGGAATATAATTTAACCCCTAACTTTAACGGAGAGTTCTAAATGAAATTGAATGTACTTGCAATAGCTACTGTTACAGCCGCCATAATATTAACCTGCGTCAAACATAATGTGGCAAACGAAGTCGAAGCGTTTGCAAACCCGGCAGTTCGTTCAGCAGCCAATCAAGCCGTCGATACTCATTCATATTCGAATCCACATGAGGTTCGCGTAACACATGTGGATATTGATTGGACGGTTGATTTCGATCAAAAGATTCTGAGAGGTTTTGCGATATTCAGCTTTAATCGGAGCAAAATTGGGAAGAATAAACCATTAATACTTGATACTCGCGATTTAGAAATTGATAAAATCGAATACTCAACAAATCGCGGTCGAACGTTTAAGAATGCTGAATATAAGCGTGGCAACGATGCGGGTTATATGGGAAGTGCACTAACAATTCAACTTCCTAAAAAAGCGAATAAAGTTAAAATCACGTATCAAACTTCACCCAACGCTGCGGGATTGCAATGGCTTGCTCCGGAGCAAACTGCCGATAGAAAATCGCCATTTTTGTTTTCGCAGGGTCAAGCGATTTTGGCAAGAAGCTATATCCCCATACAAGATACGCCTCAAGTACGAATCACTTATAACGCTACGGTTCGAACGCCAAAGGGCTTGCTTGCGGTAATGAGCGCAGGTGGAAATTCTCAATCAGATAAGCGCGATGGAGTGTATCAGTTTAAGATGCCTTACCCAATTCCTTCATACTTAATTGCTATTGCGGTAGGCAACATTGGATTTCAATCAACCGGAACGCGGTCAGGTGTTTATGCTGAACCTTCTGTTGTTGCTAAAGCCGCAAAAGAGTTTGAAGACACCGAAAAAATGATTTTGGCAACTGAGCAAATGTATGGGGCTTACCGTTGGGGAAGATATGATTTAATCGTTTTGCCACCTAGTTTTCCGTTTGGCGGAATGGAAAACCCAATGCTTACGTTCGCCACGCCAACAGTTATCGCAGGCGATAAAAGCCTGGTTTCATTGGTAGCACATGAGCTCGCTCATTCGTGGTCAGGCAATCTTGTAACAAACGCTACATGGGGTGATTCTTGGATGAATGAAGGT
>JBKEBT010000017.1:0-3154 GCA_047973305.1 Pyrinomonadaceae bacterium | reverse complement strand
TTCACGTTTAATGCAAATTCCGTTTTTCTTGTTTATGACAACACTTGCGGTTTCTTCTACAAAAATTTACTTGATGAATACGATTCCCTTAGCAAGTGTTATGAAAGTAGCTCAAACGATCTTGTTTATTGGTTTCTGAATTCCTTTTAGTAGTTCTTCCAACTGTCCGCCCGGGCTGGCGTAACCGATGGTGATTTGGTCTGCAAGGTCGGTCATTAGTTGGTTGCGTGTCTGTGCATTTTGGCTGCTTACTCGTTTTACCGATTTGTCAAATGGAGTGATGATTAACAGTCTGCCTTGTTCCAATGGTTTTACAAATTCAGGTTCTAATTTTTCTTTTAGTCCTCTTGCTAATGCTAAAATGATGGGCTGTTTGCCTTTGAGCAAATAATGCAATACATCTTTTTCTATTTGGCTGTGGAAACCACTAATCACACAATTCCCTTTTTCTCTTTGCACTATAGCCCAATCATAGCATTTCAATACCACCGAAGCAGGCACTTGGCGGCTGCACAAAAAAGCTGTTTTGGGGAGCTTTAAAAGGTCGGTATTGCCAAGGCTTTCTTTTATCATTCTTCGTCTTCGTTTTCCAATTCCTTACCCATTCGGTATTTGATATCGTAGTTGATGATGAAGTCTAACTCTTCATCGGTAAAGCCATAATGCTTGGCAAGAACAGTGTCTATTTCGTCAATAATGGGCTTGGATTTCTTAGGATAATATTCATCATACTCAACATTACCAGTTGCTTTATAATATGCATTTTTGCGGTATTTATTCTTTTCAAAATCATTATTTAGTTTTTCAAAAAGAGTTGATAATAATTGAATGTCTTTTTCATTCAGTTCACTAATTGAAAAGGGGAAGTAATCAATTTCTCTATTATTTAAGTGTCTACTGTCAGATTGAAGAATAAACCACCAATAAAATAAGTTAGAGTTTAAAGTCGCTCCTACTGCATATGTTCTTTCTTTTTCTCCAAATGAAATTGATTTAACCTGAGTGGATACTTTTTCACCATCCTTTTCATTCCAGAAGTAGGGTGTCTTATTCATTACTCTAATAAAATACCTAGGAGCATTATGATAGTAGATTAAATTAGATGATGATTGATAATAGTGAGACAAGGTTTTATTATCTCGTATTTTATTAATAATGCTTTTTTCAATTTCCTTATTAGCCTTAATAAGAGAATTGGGAACCGAGTTTTTAATATTAGAAACATATTCCAATGCAGGGAAAAGGAATGACCTAAATTCTCCCGACCAACGATGATACTTGGATGTATTTACATCCTTGGAATTGAAATCTGTTAAGTAGATTAATAATCTTTGGTCAACGCCTTCAAATAATTTTGATGGTCTTATATCAAAAGAAGATAACCAAATACCAACTCGACTAAAAACTTTCATTAATGACTTCATTCTATCGGTGCAAATAGATGAATGTGGTATAATCATTCCAGACCTACCTTCTTTTCTTATAATTGAAAAGTATCTTTCAATCACAAGTGCGTATAGATTACCACAATTTTCGGTTGAGTAATTCTGCAAATTATAACCGACTTTTTTCAATTCAACATACGGAGGATTGCCGATAACAACATCAAAACCACCATCACCTTGTAATATTTCATAGTATTCTGCAAACCAATGAAATGGTTGATGTGTTTTTAACCAATTTTCATATTTCAAACCGCTTGCTTGCTTGTGGAGTAATTGGTTCAGTTCGTGGTTTAATTCTTTCAGGCGTTTGTTGAGTTCTGCTTTTGCTTTTTTAAACTCTTTAAAATCATCGCCATAAGTCAATTGAATTTCTTTGTAGCGTTTAAAAGTATTGGCAACCACTTCGCATTTTTCTTCCAGTTTATCTTTGCTGTTGTCAAAATCTAATGTTCCGACAAAGGCATTTGCTAATTCTGCTTCGGTGGCAAAGCCAACGAGTGTATTTCCTGCACGGATATTAAAATCAATATCGGGCAAAGGTTCTAAGCCTAAATTTGGTTTGCGGTAATCGGCTTCTACAGTGGCAACCAATTTCAAGAACAAACGCAGTTTGGCAATTTCCACTGCTTCTTTCATTATGTCCACACCATACAGGTTACGCAAGATGATGCTTTTGTAAATGAAGTATTGTAGGTTGGGGTGTTCGGGGCTTTTTACCTGTACCAAGGTTTCTTCAAAAAACTTGTATTTGCCTTTGGGTGCTTCGGCAACAAAGTTTTCCATTCGTTGCAGGCAGCTTTCATACAAGGTTTCCAAGATATTCATTGCCGCAAACAAAAACGCACCAGAGCCGCAAGTTGGGTCGATAATGGTAACGCTGTTGAGAGCTTTGTAAAAGTGCCTGAGCAATTCGGGGTCGTCGGTGTTTTCTACAACATCTTGTGCATATTGACGAATGTTCAGGTTGTAGGTAATAAAGTCGTTGATTTGCTGAATGTCGCCTTTGTCAATTTTACTTTTTACTTCGTTGTAGCGGTTTCTGCGATCACCCACTTCACGCCAAATTTCGGTGGGCAATGCCATATGTGGAGCACTGTGCGAAGCCGAAGTGTTCCATTTGGTGCGTTTGCTTACATCTTTTATGCCTTGTTCAATTTCTTTTGGCAAAGGTTCTTCCACACCTTTTTTCACTGCATCGTAAATGTATTGGTCACCACTTTGCTTTACCATTTGCCACAATTCGGCATCTGCATTAAATGCTTTAGGGCAATGGCGTTTGGTTTCGTCAAACAAATAGGGCAGGATGCAATTTTTACTGATATAGTCGGTAATATCTTCTTTGGTGTAGTAAGCACCCATATTTGCCCTGTCGTTGATATACTTTTCAAAAATATAACCAATCACATCGGGGTTGATGTCTTTTCCGCTGGCTGTGTGGCGGGTATCTAAATGCCATTCGTATTGGTCAAAGAAATCAAAAAGGTGTTCAAATGCTTTATCGTCAATGTCAATGCCCGCATTGGTTTTTTCCAGTTCGTGTTCGTCAAACAAGCCTCCGTTCAGGTAAGGGATTTTACCAATTTCGATTTCGACTTCGCTCAATCGCCTACCATCCACTGGTGGTTCGTTCAAACCTTTGTGAAACAGCACCAAAAGGAAATCACGATAAAAGGAATAGAATTTTACTTTTCCCTTTTTGGCTTTGCAAG
>JBKEBT010000016.1:0-55639 GCA_047973305.1 Pyrinomonadaceae bacterium | reverse complement strand
TTTCGATTTTTCGTTGCTTAAAATCGGATATATGTTTGGAAGGATTATCACAATGCTTTTGACATCAAAAACGCATTTTCACCGTTTGTGTAATAAGAAAATAGCTTTTGAATAGAATAATAACCATTTCTTCGATACAAATTTTGCGCCGCGATATTATTTTCACGCACCTCGAGAACAATAGACCCATATCCTTGGCGCCTTAAAACTCTTTCAGCGTGCTGAAGCATTCTTTTTGCTATACCACGCCGGCGATGATCGGGCGAAACTCCTATTGTTGTAATGTGTCCTATTCCCTGATTCAAAATGGAAATCAATATAAAACCAACCATTCGGTTTTTATCAGAAATTACGCAATAGTTCATATAATCGGGTGAGCTCAAAAGATATTGAAATGTTTCGCGTTCGTAATGTTCACCGGCGGAAAAACATCTTAGATTCAACACAAGAAGTTCATCAATTTGATTGATTCCCAGGTGCAAAAGTTGATAAGCACCGCTTGCGGAATTGGACACGGCATCATCTTTAACCGTTGAGGGCTTAAAGATTCCTATGAGTTTTTCCATTACTGCCATTTAATATAACAACGCCTAAAACTAATAAATGAACATACAATCTCCGTAACTGTAAAAGCGATAGTTTTCGCAAACTGCGTGATTATATGCTTCCATTATAAGTTTATGCCCGCCAAACGTCGATACCAAGACCAATAGAGAAGAACACGGGAGAAGAAAATTTGTTAATAAAGCATCAACCGCCCGATATTTATATCCGGGCGTTATGGTTAAAGCGGCAAATCCGGCGCCGGCGGTAAACCTTTCGTGATTTTGCAATGCCGCTTCCAGCGCGCGTGTCGTGGTTGTGCCAATCGCAATTATTCGTCGATTATCTTTTTTTGCGTCATTTAATAAATCTGCGACATCTTCATTTATCGAATAACGTTCAGGTTTTACGCTATGTAAAGAAAGTTGATTAACGCGCACGGGTTCAAACGTACCGTAGCCCACGTGAAGTGTAATTTCAACTATTTTGGCTCCCGCTCGCTTAATTTGGTTAAACGTTTCAGGCGTAAAATGCAGACCCGCGGTGGGTGCGGCAATCGCGCCACGTTGTTTTGCGTAAACGGTTTGATAGCGTTTGCTGTCCCTATCGATTTTGTCTTTTCCGCGTTTTATATAGGGCGGCAACGGAGTTTTGCCAATTTGATCAATCGCATCATTTAGGTTTCCGTTGTATTGAAAATTAACGGAGATTGTTCCGTCAAAGTTCTTATCCAAAACGATTGCCGAAAGTGCTTCGCCAAAAATAATTCGTTTACCCTGTTTCAAACGTTTTGCCGGACGCGCCAAAACCTGCCATACGTTTTCTTCTGTTTCTTCAATAAGAAAGAGCTCAATTTTTCCGCCGGTTTCAGTGTTTCCGATTAAACGTGCCGGAAAAACTTGGGTGTTGTTTAATACAACTAAATCTCCAGGCTTAATGAATGATGGAAAATCTATAAATCTTTTATCCTCAAATCTTTTAGTTTCGGTAGAAACGGTAAGCATTCGTGAATCGCTTCGTGCAGAAAGGGGTTCCTGCGCGATTAGTTCGGGAGGCAATTCGTATTCAAAATCACTTATCAGCATTAACAAGAAGAAACTAATATATAACAAAAAAGGCAAAAGATAAGGTCGCACCTTTTTACTTTTGCCTGATTTCGAAAAATTCGTGGTGCCGGAGGTCGGACTCGAACCGACATGGGCTAATGCCCGCTAGATTTTGAGTCTAGTGCGTATACCAATTTCGCCACTCCGGCAGCGGAATTAAGATGATAAGACTCTTGCCTTTCTTTAGCAAGCGACTCTAAAGTCTTAAAAGAGCTTAATTGGCATTTTTTGCAGTATTTCCAATACATTATCAACATGCAAAGTGTCTTTTGTGCCAAAATTCTAAGCTTCGATTTGTTTTTGCAACTAAAAGGGCTTTAATATTTGGTTTGGTTGAACACAATTCTGCAAATAGTTTGCGGCTTCGGAATCAGATCTAAGCCTGTAAGCTTTTATGTCTTAAAAGTTGGCAATATTTTATTGAAGTTAGGGTTCTTCGCTCGCTTAAAATTGAACGAGTATAGCAGAAACTCTAGGTCAAACCTTTCCTTGCAGCCATCCGTCATGTCAATTCGGTTTTTCGCTTACTGTAAGCAAGCACGTTTCACGATCCGCCAAAAACAAAAATAAGTTGGAACATATTGCCAAACAACCTTTTCGGCGTGCGACAATCGCTAAACAAGGGAACCACCATAAATACCATCTAGTATCCACTCTTCATGAACAATTAGGTCATCCAAAATCTTAGTTCCTACATCCACAGACGGTTCTTGCCGGTTCGGCAAATTATGGCATTGATCAAGGTGTATGAGTTCTATAACGCTTTTCTAGTTTAGGCGACGCGAGAATACCGATTTTCCTGACCCGCAACAACCAATTGAAAGAACAAGTTTCAGTTCTGTTCAGAATGAACGATAGTTGGCATTAATTTTACCGCGGGTTTATTTATTAATGCAGGCAATAGTAATTTTAGCGTTTTAGGATTCATCTAACTTTTCCGTTCGGTTGGGTATCGTTACGGTAAGATTATTCAGCGCCTTTTTGCTAATTAGTGCAATCACAACAATTACAAGAAGAGTGGCGACAATACCCAATAACACCAACCAAGATTTATCAAGGTTATTCACGTCTATTTGTGTTAATGATGCTCCTACAAAAACCATTGCTGCCATTCGCGGAAGGTATCCTAAAAGGGTTCCCAACAAAAAAGAACCCAACGATATTCCGGAAGCCGCAAGCATAAAATTTGTCATTGCAAAGGGCATAGCAGGTGAAAGCCTAAGCAACATCACAATAAAGATCACTTTTAGTGGCTTACCAAAAAGAATGGCTTGATGAATCGCGTTTAATTTTGGCTTCTTTTCGTAAAAACTTTCAAATTGCTTCCCGCCTAACCTACGTGCCAAAAAGAAACTAAAAGTTACGGCGCCTGCTATAGAAAGCAGCATGGTAAGCAAACCAAACAGAAATCCGAAAGACCATCCACTTGAAAGCGCAACAATGCTTGTAGGCAATATCGCCACACCGGAAAATACGGAAACACACGCGATAAAAATCGGTATTCCCAGTGTTTTATGTGCGGCTAGCCAAGGGCTCACGTTGTAAACAATGCCGATGCACAGGAAGAACCCAATCATCGGCATTATTAACGAATATGCAGACCAAAATCCGATTGTTCCGGGACGAAACTTATTGAAAAACGATTCTTTCTTAACTTTTGACACTTATGCTTGCACTCGAAAAACTTGACGTATTTTAAAAATAAGTCTGAAAGCCTACGCTATTTGATAGAAACTTTTTCTTCCAAGATAAACTGCCGATGAATCTAGATCTTCTTCTATTCTCAAAAGTTGATTATATTTTGCAATTCGGTCAGAGCGTGAAAGCGAACCGGTTTTGATTTGTCCGGCATTCGTCGCAACCGCCAAATCTGCAATAAAAGAATCCTCAGTTTCACCTGAACGATGTGAAATTACGGCAGTCATGTTATGGGTTTTCGCAAGTTCAATTGCATCAAGAGTTTCCGTAAGTGTGCCGATTTGGTTTACCTTAATTAATATTGAATTTGCTGCGCATTCTTCGATTCCGCGTTGAAGAAATTTTACGTTTGTAACAAATAGATCATCCCCAACCAACTGAATACTTTTTCCAATTTTAGCTGTTAGATATTTCCATCCATCCCAATCGTTTTCAGCCATTCCGTCTTCTATCGAAATAATAGGATATTTTTGTGTCCAATCAATCCAATAATCCGCCATTTCTTCACTTGAAAGTTCGCGATTGTCAGATTTATGAAATACATATTTTCCATCACGATAAAATTCGCTTGATGCCGGATCAAGTGCAATTAGAATATCTTCGCCGGCGTTGTAACCCGCTTTTTCGATTGCTTCAAGAATTGTTTCCACGGCTTCTTCATTTGATTTCAGATTTGGCGCAAAGCCGCCTTCATCACCAACCGCAGTTGAATAACCGCGATCGTGCAAAACACTTTTTAAGTTGTGAAATACTTCCGCACCCGCACGAAGCGCCTCACCAAAACTTTCCATACCAACCGGCATAATCATAAATTCTTGAAAATCCACGTTGTTGTCAGCATGCGAACCTCCGTTGATTATGTTCATCATCGGTGTGGGAAGAGTTTTGGCATTTGTTCCGCCGATATATCTGTAAAGCGGCATTTGAAGATAACTTGCAGCGGCACGCGCAGCCGCCAATGAAACCGCCAATAGTGCGTTTGCGCCCATTTCGGCTTTGTTTTCGGTTTCGTCAAGCGAAATCAGCGTTTCATCAATCAAGGTTTGATCGAGCGAATCCAAACCTTCGAGTTCATACGCGATCTTATCGTTGACGTTGTTTACAGCCTGCATCACGCCCTTACCCAAGAACCGGCTCTTATCACCATCACGAAGTTCAACCGCCTCGTTTTCACCGGTAGATGCCCCGCTTGGAACCGCCGCCCTTCCCGTTATGCCTGATTCAAGCGTTACTTCTGCTTCAACTGTTGGATTTCCACGCGAATCCAGAACTTGCCTTGCCCAAATTTCTTCAATAGAACTCATTTAGATTTGCTCCGTTTTATTAATATTTTTGTAAATTCTAACTTTTATGTATTTCAAAATGAACCTTACGCCATGCAGGTTTCGGTGCAGTTAATAATTTACGAGTTTCCGTTAAGCATTTTTACTTTTACGATTCTGCGTTTGTTAACTTCTTTTATATCAAAAACCAAACCGTTATAGCTTACGCTTTCATCTACCTGCAAAACTCTTCCTGCTTCGCTCATCAAGAAACCGGCGATGGTTGTATAACTTTCAGAAACCGGTAAGTTCGTATCAAGCCTGCGATTTAAATCGCGCACGGCTAAGCCCCCGTCGAGAATATAGCTGCCATCAACCTGCTTTTGGATTTGTTCGGTCGCTTCTTCGTCGTATTCATCGGCTATATCTCCCACAATTTCTTCAAGTAAATCTTCAAGCGTAATTATTCCCTCAACACCGCCGTGCTCATCTACCACAAAGCCGAAATGAAATTTCTCGCGTTGCATTTTTCGCAAGACATCTTCCAAGCGGGCGGTATCGACAACATAAACGGGCTTGCGTAGAATCTTTTCAATTCTGAAATTTTCCGGCGTTAACAAAGCAATCATTACATCCTTGCTGTGCACAACCCCTGCAATATCATCTAACGACTCGCGATACACCGGAAGCCTGGAAAACCCATATTCGCGAAACGCCGCTGCAATTTCTTCAATTGTGGACGTGACAGAAACACCTTGAATTTCGGTACGCGGAATCATTGCTTCGCGAACTGTAGTTTCCGAAAATTCAAATACCTTGTAAATCAGTTTTTGTTCTTCTTCATTTACATAACCACTTTCTTTTGAAAGGTTTATAAGTTGTCTGATTTCTTCCTCAGTATAAATTGAAGCGTGCTCAGAACCGGCGCGCAAACCAAACAAATTTACAACTTTTGCACTTGCCCAATCGAGCGCCTGAATCGGCAGCTTAAACACTTTGTAAAAAATCTGAAGTGGCAGTGAAACCCACATAGCTACTTTTTCAGCTAATTCGAGTCCAACAAGTTTGGGCGCTTGCTCGCCAAAAACAATGTGCAAGCTACTTACGGTTGAAAACGCAATAAAGAACGAGATTGGGTGGCGTGCTGATTCCGGAAGATGTGAAAGCGGCTGTTCAAGCAACGCGGATACAGCTGGTTCCCCAATCCAACCAAGCGCAAGCGAGGCAAAAGTTATTCCTAATTGAGATGCGGAAAGATAGGCGTTTAATTCACGCAGAATCTCCAAAAGTCGATTTGCGCTTTTGTTACCTTCTTCAACAAGTGTTTCAATGCGCGATTTTCGTACTGCAACAATTGCAAATTCGGCTGCGACAAAAAAGCCGTTCAAAAAAACCAAAATTACTATGCCTAAAAGTTTTAGAGATATTGATAGGTATGAAACTTCGTTGATGGTGCCGGGTTCGGCAAAGTAGAGAATAAACATTCTACTAAAGTAATCGCTCATGGCGAACTGAATTAAAATCTCGCTAATGTCTGAAAATATCACCGTTTCGGTTGGCTGATTATAGCACGGAGAATTTTATGTCTAAACAAATTCTTACAATAATTCTTAAAATCAAATTTCAGAATCAATCATTTCTTGTAGCAAAAATAGACAAGAACCGCAGCCGGTTCCCGCGTTTGTGGTTTCTCCCACTTCCTCAACGGTGCGTAAGCCATTTTTGCGAATCGCGCGTTCAACCGCTTCTTCATCAACACCAAAGCACGTGCAAACCAAAGGTTTTTCTCCCTTAAACTCTTCAATTACGCTACTTCGGTAATTTTGAAGCGCATTTTCGAGTGCTTCAAAGCAAAGGTTAAAACAATGCGTACGGCTGGAATCAACTAGACCGAATTTTGCTTCCACAGATTTAATCAACGGCTCCAATGCGTGGAGTTCCTTCAGCCTTGTACCTGAGATTTCATAACAAATTAGGTCTGCTGCAGCTACCACAAATCCGCATCCGTTGGTCAAAAATCTTGCTTCGAATATTTTTCCTTCAACAATTTCAATTGAAAGCTCAAGTGTAACACCGCAAATAAAACTTACGCTGCGTGCGGTTGATGCCGCATGGGAGACTTTTCCTCCATGTGCCGGTGCGCAACTTTGCATCGAAATCTTCTTTGGATAGAAACTCACAACGGCAAATTTAAGGGTGTCGCGCGATTTTGTAAAGAACCATATCCGCAAAATAACCGCCTCACATCTATTGAATAGAGGCTAATATGTGTAAAATATGATTTAGTGTTTATGAAAAAAGCCACAATATGTTTGATTGCAATTACATTCTTTGTCGGTTGCCGAAGTGCCGCCACACCAGTTTCTATCTCAAAAACTCCTATAAATTCAAGGCGTATGCCGAGTACAAACCTTCCGTTACCGCCACAGAAACCGGTTGAAGAATTGAGCTGGACGTTCATAGATAACGACACGATCAAGAAACTTGGTGATTACAAAGGCAAAGTTTTAGTTTTGGATTTTTGGGCAACATACTGCCCGCCGTGTATAAAAGAAATTCCACATCTTAACAAATTAAAGAAACAATATGGTGCAAACGGACTTGAAATAATCGGGCTCAATGTAGGTGGTGAAGACGATAAACCGGAAATTCCCGATTTCCGAAAACGCCTTGAAATCGATTATCCACTGGCATTTCCGGAAGATGCCGTAATTTCTACACTTATGGGAAGTGATGACCGAATTCCCCAGACCGTAATATTCGACAGAGATGGCAAATTGGTAGAACATTTTGTCTCGTACGATGAAACCGTCAGCAAACAAATTGACGAAGCCATAAAAGAGCAATTCCCGAATTAATTATGCGCGACATTCCGGTTGGAAATGGAACATTTTTAGTAACGTTTGATGATAGATATCAAATTCGCGATATTTATTTTCCGCACGTTGGGCAAGAAAATCATACCGAGGGCTTTCCGTTTAAGTTTGGAATATGGGTAGATGGAGATTTTTCATGGATTGCAAACGACGAATGGGAAAAATCAATTCAATATGTTGATGAATCTTTGGTAACGGAAGTAAGACTTTCAAACAAACATCTAGGAATTGAGCTTATTTCAAATGATTGCGTTATGAGCAACGAGAATATATTTCTGCGACGCATAACGGTAAGCAATCTGCTAGATAGTGCGAGAAACGTGCGAATTTTTCTGCATCACGATTTTCGAATTTACGAAAATAAGGTTGGCGACACGGCTTTTTATGATCCGGAAAGCCTTTCGTTAATACATTACAAGAAGCATCGCTACTTCCTGATAAATTCTCATCCACATTTTGATTCGTTTGCTACCGGACGCAAGGCGTTTAAAGACAAAGAGGGCACTTGGCGCGACGCGGAAGACGGCGAATTAACAAGCAGCGCAATTACGGAAGGGTCTGTTGATTCAACAATTCAAATAGATTTAACCCTGGGAGCGCAGGCAGCAGACCCCGTTTATTATTGGATTGCCGCAGGCACATCTCAAAATGAGGTTGCGGAACTAAATCGGTTGGTTCTGGAAGAATCGCCTGCCAAGTGTTTAAAACAAACACAAAATTATTCAAATGTTTGGGTAAATAAGAACGAAAAGAATTTTGGCAACTTAAACCGTGAAATTATTGATTTGTATAAGCGTTCATTGTTGATTATTCGCACTCAAATTGATAATTCGGGTGCAATTATAGCAGCCAATGACTCGGATGTTACCGAACGTGCCACGGATCATTACAGCTACCTTTGGACACGCGATGGCGCGTTGGTCGCAAATACGCTCGATTTGGCTGGATACCCGCATTTTTCCCGTATGTTCTTTTACGAATGCGCGGAAATTGTTCATCCGGATGGCTATTTTCTTCAGAAATATAATGCGGATGGAACAGTTGCTTCTGGCTGGCACGCTGCTTGGGATATTTGGGCAAAGAAGCAACTTGCGCCAATTCAAGAAGATGAAACTTCATTGGTTTTATGGGCACTTTGGAAACATTACGATCTCTATCGCGAAATTGAGTTTTTGAACAAGCTTTATCGACCTCTAATTCGTAAATGCGCGGATTTTCTCGTCGAATTTCGGGATGAATCCGGCTTGCCGAAACCTTCTTGGAATCTTTGGGAAGATAGACGTGGGGTGCATACCTTTACCACTGCTTCGGTAGTTGGTGCGCTACGTGCGGCTGCGAATTTCGCACAAATATTTGGAGACAGCGAACGTGCCTCGCAATACACTGAAGCGGCAGATTTAATGGTATCCGCGATGGAAGAAATTCTGTATAGTCGTGAACACAAGCGGTTTTTGCGCGGACTATTGATAAACGGTGATGAAACCCCGGTTGAAGATGCAACCGTAGATGCATCTTTGTTCGGGTTGTTTTATTTTGGTGCTTTTAGCGCGAACAATCCAAAAATTGCAGAAACAATGCAGGCTGTGGAAGAAAGATTAAACGTAGTAGGAAACATCGGCGGTATTGCGCGCTATGAAAACGATGGGTATATGCGAGTTTCTGAAGACTTTATCGGAAATCCATGGGTAATTTGTACGCTTTGGCTTGCGGAATATAAAATTGCAATCGCGGAAACTCACGAACAACTTGCCGAAGCACTTGAATACTTAAATTGGACCGTAAGTTGTGCGTTACCCTCGGGGGTTCTTGCGGAGCAAATAGATCCCTTAGGCGGTGCACCGGTTTCCGTTTCGCCTCTAACTTGGTCTCATTCTACCTTTGTTACAACTGTTGAAAACTATTTAGCTCGCTATTTTGAACTCAATTCATAAGAGCATTCTCAAACAATGAATTGAGAAAACACGCAAGAATTTGCTGCGGGCATTGGCAATAAAATTCACATTAAAACGCTAAGCAGTAATCTAATAACACATTGTTTTAGTGGACTTTTTTTGGCGTCGTTCAACTTTAAAATCAATTACACGGAATCAGGTTTATGAAATTCTTCTCGCGTTCGGTTAAAATTCTGATATGCCACGACATTGGACTGAAAATTCACTTAAAAACTTAATCTCGAGCGAAACTGAAGAATCGCTAACGCTTGAATATAAATCGGCAGAAGCATTGGGTCGTGCGGATTTACAAAAAGCGGAGATTACAAAAGATGTTTCTGCGTTTGCCAATTCCGCAGGAGGCACAATAATATACGGCATTCGCGAATCTGACCATCCGGAGCGAAGACATTTACCCGAACGAATAGTGCCGGTGGACCGCACTGAATTTTCGCGCGAATGGCTTGAGCAAATCATAAACGGTATACGCCCGCGCATTGATGGAGTAATTATCCATTCAGTTACGATTTCTTCGGGAGACAATGATGTGGTTTACGTAGTTGAAATTCCGCAAAGTAACACGGCTCATCAATCCGCAACACACCGATATTACAAACGCTTCAATTTTCAAAGCGTTCCGATGGAGGATTATGAAATTCGCGACGTAATGTTTCGCGAACAAAGTCCTGATGTTGCGCTACGTTTCTTAATCGAAGTCGGAGATCAAACCACATCACAACGCGCTTTAATTGTAGAAGCCAGAAATCAAGGCGCTACGTTTGCACGGTATGTTGCGTGCCTTTTGGATATACCCACGGAACTGGTTGCAAACGTGAAAAATAGGATAAATCTAACTGATGGCGGAAACTACTATCGTGAGCGATTATTTAATTTGAATCAGGAATTTGGCGATGAAAACTTTAAGGCTAATTTTCCGCTTTTAAGAAATATGTCGATGAATTGGCGAATTCCATTAAGCATTCAGCCAATTTCCTATTTTCACAATTTGAGGTGGAAAATCTACGCCGATAATTCTTTGCCGAAGGAAGGTTTAACCAAATTTAGTGAAATTGAACTTGTAAATTTACAAAAGAAATAGATTTTGTATTTGTAACATAGAATTTCAGAAACTAATCTATAAAGCGATTATATGAGAAGAGCAAAAATACTTGCGACGTTGGGTCCAGCAGCGTCAACCCAGAAAGAAATAGAAAAACTTATAGATGCCGGCACAAATGCCGTGCGAATAAATATGTCGCACGGTACACGTGAGGAACATCTTCAGATGCTTGAAAATTCGCGTGCAGCTGCAGCAAACCTTAAACTACCGCTTTCGATACTCATAGATTTGTGCGGACCCAAAATTCGTACGCGTTCATTAAAAGACCGCAAACCGGTTATTTTGCGTCAAGGCGCACCATTTACATTAACTACGCGCGACATTGTGGGCAACGAACGCGAAGTTTCCACAAACTTTGATCAACTTCCAAAAGCTGTGAAAGTTGGCGCTCGGATACTTTTGGATGACGGGTCATTGGAACTTGAAGTAATAGACAAGAACGATACGAACGTGGTAACACGCGTGGTTTCCGGAGGCTTGCTATACGAAAGCAAAGGAATAAACCTTCCAAACACCGATTTACCGATACCTAGTTTGACCGAAAAAGATCGCAGTGATTTGGAATGGGCAATTGCGCAAGATGCAGATTATATTGCACTTTCGTTTGTAAGAACCGCTGCTGATTGTCGGGAAGTTAAAGAAATAATCAAACAGCGTAACACGCGGAAAAACGGTCGTGCGCTTTTGGTTGCAAAGATCGAAAAGGCTGAAGCAATTGAAAATCTCGATGAAATAATTGCCGCAACGGATGGCTTAATGGTTGCTCGCGGTGATTTAGGCGTCGAAACCAGTGTTGAACTCGTTCCCGTTTATCAGAAAGATATAATACGTAAATCAATTGCCGCGGATAAATTCGTAATTACGGCTACGCAAATGTTGCAATCTATGATTCAGAATCCGCGCCCAACACGTGCAGAAGCTTCTGATGTTGCCAACGCGGTATGGGACGGCACCGATGCGGTTATGCTTTCGGCGGAAACAGCTGCGGGGGAATTTCCGTTTGAATCAGTAAAAACCATGGCGAAGATAATTGATTCCGCCGAAACTCTTTCGGCTACAAAACTTCGCAAACCCATAAAGTTTTCGTTGGAACCGACCGGAAGAACTTCTCAGGCGATTTGCAAAGCTGCCGGCTACTGCGCAAAAGAAATAGGTACGGAAAAGATTGGAGTGTTTACGGAATCGGGGTTAATGGCACGGCGGCTCTCTTCGTTTCGTTCGGGGCTTCATACATTTGCGCTCACAACCTCAGAACAAGCAAAAAATCAATTGGCTTTAATTTGGGGGGTTGTGCCGATTTATCATGAGCTTTCTGCTTCAACCGAAGAAATGTTGACACAAGGCGAACTCACTTTACTTGAGAACGGGGTTGTTGAGCGCGGTGAAACTATTGTGATGATGGCTGGAAGACTTTCCGGCTTAGGACTTTCAAGTTCGGTCGTGGTTTGGACAGTTGGCGAAGATGTCCCAAACCGTTAGTTAGTTCTAAACAGGTTTAACTGCCGTTCGATATAAGATTATTACTTCGTTTTATTCAATCTGCTAATCAAAACTCATTAAATTAGTACGGATTAAAATGCGCTGCCTACACAATGCGGCACGAGTTGATTTTGCATCAACGAAACAGGCAAACGGCACGCATTAAATTTGCCGGTTTGGAACCAATTAATCATTTCATATTAGTTCCGGGTCCGTATAGGGCTTTTCCACTCATTTTGCCGGTCATTTTCTCACCGTCGAAAACAGTTTCGCCATTTACAATCACCGCAGAAAAGCCTTTTGCATATTGATGCGGATTCTCAAACGTTGCTGAATCAGACACGGTT
This sequence comes from Pyrinomonadaceae bacterium, assembly GCA_047973305.1. Classification (GTDB taxonomy): domain Bacteria; phylum Acidobacteriota; class Blastocatellia; order Pyrinomonadales; family Pyrinomonadaceae; genus Aridibacter. Next base: position 43,277 of record JBKEBT010000016.1, on the reverse strand, counting down.
TCTTCATCGAAAATCACAATATCAGCGGCAGAACCTTCACGAAGCAAACCGCGATCTTCAAATCCAAAAGTTTCCGCCGGAAGAGACGTCATCTTTCGAATGGCATCTTCAAGAGTAATATTTCTAACATTACGTACATAATGACCCAAAACTCTTGCATTATCGCCATATTCGCGTGGGTGTGGCATTCCCAGTCCAAAGGTTGGTAGTTCGGAATCTGCCGCAATCATGGTAAAAGGCTGTTTCATTATATTTGAAACATCTTCTTCGCTCATGATGTGGTAAACCATTTCTGCACCGCCTTTTTCATACATTTCAAACATTTGTTCAATCTGTGAATCATATGAATCATCGCCGCGTGCGATTTTTGCAATCTGCTTTAGATTCTTACCGTTAAATTCGGGAGCGGGTTTGTAATAGGCAACATAAGCAAAACTTAAATCTTCAAAGTTCTTCTTTTTAAGCGCCTCCTTTAAATCTTCTGCAATTTTCTTTCTGGTTTCCGGGTCAGCCAAACGCTTTTTCCCTTCTTCACGACCGCCCGCAATTGCCCAAGTTGGCATTCGCGCATCCAATGAAGTTGACGATGCGGTGTATGCATATTGATCCACCGTAACTTGCACACCTCGTTCGCGCGCCGCCTTCACCAACTCAATTGTTTTATCAGATTGCCCCCAAAGCGCTTTGCTTGAAATCTTGAAATGCGAAATTTCTACGGGCATTCCCGCTTGTTCGCCAATATCTATTGCTTCTTTTATCGCCTCAAATACCTTTGTTGATTCATCACGAATATGGCTCGCATAAATTCCGTTATATTTCGCCGCTGCTTTTGCCAATGAAACAACTTCCGGTGTTTTCGAAAAAGTACCCGGAACATAAATCAATCCGGTTGATAATCCAACCGCTCCTTCCCTCATCGCGCGTTCAACAAGCGCATCCATTTGCTTTTGCTCATCCACTGTTGGGTCACGATCTTCGAGCCCCATAATCTCCTTTCGAACTGAATTATGCCCGATTAATGTAGAAATATTTATCGCGAGTGGTGTGTTTCTTACGTTTCCCAAAAACTTTGCTACTTCTGTTGTTGAGCCCCCGCAATTGCCCGTTACAAGCGTTGTAACACCCATTCGAATAAAATTTTCAGCCTTCGGATGCTGGTAAATTGATTCGGTGTGTGAATGTACGTCAATAAAACCGGGTGAAACGATTTGATTTCGCGCATCTATAACACTTTTTGCATCATTGGAATTTAGTTGCCCTCGTTTAGTGATTTTAGAAATTCTTCCATTTTTTACCGCAACTTCACCGTAAAACCAAGGATTTCCGGTTCCATCAATTATTCTGGCGTTGGTAATAACAAGGTCATATTTCTTGCCAAAACCAAACACTGTGTTTGAGAACACCAAAAACAAAAATATGATGGCAGCGATAGCTTTTCTAATCATACTTATTCACCTTTAATCTTCAACGCCTACAATTCCCAAAACTAACAATAGCGCCCGTTTGCTACCAACTGCGCTGTCAGTTGAATCCCATTGCTCGCGCAAGGAATGCGCGCCCGTGCTCGTTCCGCCACCGCCGATTGTAATTGCCGGAATGCCCAAACTTATCGGCAAATTCGCGTCCGTACTGCTAAAGCCAAAATCATCTTTTATGTTCAACGCACGGTTTACTGAGGATGCCAAACGAATTATCGGTAGCCCCTGTGTTTGGTTTCCCGTTGGGCGATCGCCGATTTTTTCCAAAACCATTTCCAACTTACCCTTATCCATCCAGCGTCTGTTTTCTTCGCTTAATGCTTCTGCTGCTTTTTCTTTGAAAAGTTTGTCTAGTTTTTCAAGCTCCCATGGGTCAATTGAGCGAAGATCCACATCTGCAGAAGCCTCAAATGCAATTGAATTTACGCTAGTTCCACCCTTAACAATACCCACATTAAACGTTGTCTTGGGATCTACCGGAGTTTGAAATTCCGCGACTTTTGAAATAAGTCTTCCCAAAGCATGAATCGGGTTTGCCATTCCAAACGCGCCATAGGAATGTCCGCCGGGTCCTTTATAGTAAACACGGTATCGTTTGCTTCCTACGGCGCCGGTTACTACATCTAATCCGGAACCATCAATGGAAATAAACTGCGAAACCTGCCCTTTTAATTCGTGGTTGAAAAGGTATCTTACGCCGCGTAAATCTCCTGCACCTTCTTCGCCTACATTCGCGGTAAAGATTATTTTTCCCTTTGTTTTTAATCCGGTTTCATTTAGTGCGTGCGCAATTGCAATCAGTACGGCAAGTCCGCGTCCGTCATCGGAAATTCCGGGCAGTTTAATTACATTGCCTTCGCGAATTGGTTTCAACTCGGTTTCGATTGGAAATACCGTATCAAGATGCGCCGCAAGTAGAAGTGTAGGCGCCTTTGAATCAGTGCCCGGACGTTCAGCTATAACATTTCCCACTTCATCGATTCTTACATTTTCGAGCCCCAGTTCTTTGAATCGTGCAGCAAAATACTTACCGCGCTCACCTTCTTGAAAAGACGGCGCAGGAATCAACGAAAACTTTATTTGTTCTTCTACAAGTTCGGGTTCAACCTTTTCGATTCGTTCAAGAGTCATTTCAACTCGCGAATCCTTTATAAGTGCACTTATATCGGTAGATACTTGCGATAACCCTAGAGATGAAAATAGGGTAAGCATTGATAAAGCCAAAAGAACTTTTCTTGAATTCATATTTCTTATTGTACGCTAATTTGAGTTTATGTTTAGTTGTTTTCGTTCAATTTGTTTTCACTAAGTATATTCTGCGCAAACTTTGACATTCCGCTTTGTTGGTGTCCGACTCCCGGTACATTCATTAGTTTCCAATTTGAGTTCGCATTAATTTCTTTAATCTTCTGAAACATAAATCCGGCACGTTCAAAACGGTTCTTTCCTTGTTTATCGGCGTCAGGCGTTTGCCTAAGGTTAGGCGTTCGCTCAATATCGGCGGTGCCTCTAATCAAAAACACGTTCTTTTCTGTCCAATTTATCAAATCACTTTTAGTAAATGTTAACTTTTCGTTTTTTAGCCCGTATGGATAAACCGTTTCCAATTCAGGCAAAGTGTACCAACCCGGATTCGCAACAATTGCGATGTGAATGGCGGCATTTGGCAAAAACAAAAGCATACGATTTACAAATTGTCCGCCTGCTGAATGTCCGAAAATATCGTAGTTTTGTTGTTTCAGGCGAAAGCCATTTATAACGCTTTTTGCCAAGTTATCCGTGATTTGAAAAGTCCATTTTCGTTTTGAGTTTAATTTTCCGCTTTTGCTTAAGACATTTCCCAAATTATACCGATTTTGCCCGTTCCAATGTTTATTATCGAAGTGCGGCGCAACTACAATATAATCATTCTTGATCGCCCAGCTCTTCCATGAATCGATATAAGCATCTGCATTTCTGCTTAGCCCGTGCATTACAACTAATACTTTTGTATTTGGCGTTAAGGTTGAAGGAACAATAATAAATGTTTCGGTTGCAGGATTTTTGCCGTCTTTATAACTAAACTTTGTAACCTTGTTTGGGTCAAAAACTCGCACCTTAAAAACCTGTTTAGCTTTTTCTTCGTTTGCGGTTATTTCATAGATTGTCTCGTTTGAATTGCTTTGGGTTAGCAAAAACGATGCGTTGCTACCTTTTGAAGAAGCGAACCTGGGATTTTCAAGTTTCTTTTTTCCCTTGAACACTGTTTGTTTTACGCTCCACTCTGCGGGTGAACCTGAATTAAACTCGTGTTTGCCGGAAAGCATGTAAAACGTGTTTGATTGGGCAAATAGAACTGCGGGAAATAGAAAAAGCGTAATAAATAATGCCGATGTTTTCATAGTTGTTTATTTGCTAAATTGCGTCCCTGCCCTGTTCAATTAAATGAAATATGTGGTGGGCTTGGTTTTTATAACATTAACTGTGGAGGTTTATTTTGGCGCGGAAAAGACTTTTAAAAGTCTCTTCCGCATGTGCTCGCCGGTTAGTTCGCTTTAGTTAGCTTTAGTTGGCTTGGGATTTGCACAGATCCGGTTAAAAATTAAGCCTTAATGCAAACTGCATTAAACGTGGTCTGCCAATCGTGCTTGTAACTCTGCCAAAGTTCGGGCTATTTACATCTAGGTTCGGGTTTCCAAAATTCACATGATTAAGAATGTTGAAAATTTCGGCTCTGAATTCAATATTCATCCGTTCATTTATTCTGGTTCGTTTCAGTGTACTGAAATCAAAGTTGAAATAATTAGGACCAAAAATCGAAGACAAACCCAGTGAACCAACGGTGCCCGGCTGCGGATTAAGAAAAATAACCTCGGATGAATCACCGGAGCTACCGGGTGCAAGGTTCGGATCAAAAAAGAAAATGCCATCATCCGTACGTTGAATTCCGCCAAGCTCTCCGATTTGTTGGTGTGTTAAGCCACCTACAACATCAACCGTATTGCTGCTTGAACGCGCATCTCTATTAAACGTTCCGTAACCTGAAGTTATACTTAGCGGATCGCCCGAGGTAAATTTGGCAATTCCACCAATTTGCCATCCACTTATCAGCGCGCCAACAACGCCTCTTTTGCCACGCAAAAACTTTCCTCCTCTTCCGAATGGTAAGCGGTAAATGGAGTTTGCGAGAAATTGATGCGTATTGTTAAATTGCGCATATTCTCGATGCATATCACGAACAGTTAAAAAGGAGTTTGTATCGCCCGAAGAACCCGGAAAATCTGAAAGCCCTTTTGCAAAAGTATAACTTGCTTGAAATCGAAGCCCACCGCGCAATCGTCTGGTTAGTTCGATTTGAAGTGAATCGTATGCAGAAGTAGAACCGTTGGTAAAATACTGTGCACCACGTACAGCCGGGTTCGCGCGAATGAAATTCACGGGTAAATCACCCCTGGCAACTGCATCATAAAAGGGTCTGCCGCGCTCGCCACCTATTAATCTTACGCGGGAAACATAGTCAGCAAAATCGCCAACGCGGTTTTGATCAAGCCGCGTAATGTAACTTGCGTATGCAAATTCAGATGCTCTTCCAAAGAATAGCACGTCAAACAATGGGTTAGGCATACTGCCGGCGTATGCAGAATTGTATGAAAAATTATCACCGCCACCGTTTGCCCTTGAAGCAGCCAAATTTCCTTGCGCAATCAAAAACGCATCTAAGATAGATTGTCCGGTATTTGGATCAACGGCGAAGATATTTACTTCATTTACATCGTAACCGCGGAAGAGTTTTTTTCCTCGGTTTCCAACATAACGCACTTCAAGCGTTGTGCCTTTTAGAAATTCATATTGAACGCCAAAGTTAAAATCATGCACATAGGGCGTTTTTAGTTTTTCATCAAATGCACGAATATCTACGATAGAGCTTAACTGAATACTTTGCGGTGCCGGAATTTGCACCGCCGGCGTAGGAGTTACGCCGAAGCCATCTCGCAGATATCCGGTGTTTATCCCTCGTGTTGTTGTAATTATTAAGCCTTCGTTGTCATCCAAGGTTCCATCGATGTTATTAAAAGAACCTTGAAAATAACTTATTCGGTATCCGCCTCGAACTGAGAACTTTCCTCGCTTAAATGGATCCCAAGCAAAACCAATTACTGGTGCAAAATCGTTCTTATCTGAATCATACAACTTGCCATCTACCGGAAAATCGAGGATTGGGTCGCTACCTTCTAAAACACCGGGCATAAATATATTTCCATCGCCTGATATTCCGTAAAGCCCGGCAGAACCGCCCACCGGTAACAAACCTAAGTTATTTTGTTCCTTTACGGGAGTATTGTATTCATAACGTAGTCCAAGATTTAGCATTAAATTTGGCAACACACGCCAAGCATCTTGAAAGTAGAAGCTTGTTTCCCAATCTGAATAGTGCCTAACTTCAGCCGCCCCCGGCACGGTTGTAGTCGAATTGGCATCAACTGCGTTAAACACTTGGGTTACACTGCCCAATGCGCCTGTTAAAGTATTTGCCAACACGCGAGCATTTAGGTAATCCGTTGAAGTACTTCCCCGAAAGTTTCGCGATTGTGAAAACCCATTTGGGTTATTTGTACTAAAATCTACGAGCGGAAGTGTGCCGGAAAAAGACCATCTCTTTACCCATGGATTTCTAACTTCAGCACCCAATTTGAACGTATGATTGTTTCGAATATGCGTAAAATTATCGGTGAATTGAATAACGCGCAGGTTTCGCCCGGAACCGATAAAATCGCTTTCAGGGTCAAATACATTTGCAAGATCGATTTGATATCCACGTGAAAAATCGGCTGTGTTTCCAAAATTTAGCGATGAAAATTGTCCGCCAAACCTAACTTCGTTGACCATTGAGCTTCCGATAATTGAACGGAATGTTGCGGTCAAACCGCGTCCAATTGTGTTTCTGGTTCGATAACTGGAAGTTGGATATGCGGGTTCGCCTGAATTTATATAATCGCCATTAAATAGAATGTCTCCGTAATTGTAAGTAAGCTCAAGCGAATGGTCTTGATTAAAGCGGTAATCAATTCTTGTAGAAAATTGATCAGAAGGAAGATAAACTTTTGAGTTGAATCTAAAGCCACCGGTGTTTAACCCATCGCCAATTTGAAAATTGTTTGGTAGCGGCATTGGGGACATAAAATCTCTAACAGTTGGGTCAATCGGCTGTTGATAACGGTTTGAACCCGGAATTCCTAAAAGATCTTGTTCACAAATCGCCCCATTTGGAATTACCGTGCCTGATGTTGCATTACATGTTCCACTTGTATTTGTTGTAAAACCGGCTGGTGCCGTGATAGTGGCATTTGCCGCATTTTGGGGTGTTGTAGGCATGCCCTTTACATATCGAAAAATACCCTGAAGTGCTTCTGGCGTATAAACCAAACGATTTCTGGTAAGTCCGCGCGATTCGCGTTTACCCTCATAGGAAAAGAAGAAAAACGCCTTGTCTTTTTTTATTGGTCCGCCAATTCTTCCCCCAAACTGATTTCGAATTAGTGGCGCTCGTGGCACGCTACTTCCATCTTCCAGAACTGTTGAATTATTGAAGAATTCATTAGCGTTGAAGGCTGTATTTCTGTGATATTCAAAAACCGAACCCCGAAACTGGTTGCTTCCGGAAGCCGTTACGGCGTTTATTTGCGTAGTTCCTCTTCCGAATTCTGCCGATGGAAGCGATGTTGTAACTCGAAATTCTGCTATGCTTTCAACGCTTACCGGAATTACAGGAAGAGTTATGTTTGAGGGTGTTTTTAGAAAATTGTCAGAGGCGTTTACACCATCAACCGTTAGGTTGTTTGCAACCGTTCTGTTTCCGTTTATTGAGAAACTTGTTACTTCACCATTTGAATCCGATTTGGTTTGCACACCTGCATTTAGGGCTGTTAGTTCAAACGGATTTCTTCCATCAAGCGGAAGCTCTAAAATTCGTTGTCGATCAACTACATCGCCTACCGATGCATTTGAAGTATTTACGGCTTCCTGCACTTCTGCCGCTTCAATTACAACTTCTTCTGAAATTGTTCCGATTTGAAGTTGAATCAAGATGTTTGAAGTAGTTGCTACTTGTACAACTATATCTTCTACAAGAAACCGTTTGAAGCCATCAGCCTGTGCAACAATTCTATAAGCGCCGGGCTTAATTTCGGTAAATTGAAATTGTCCCTGTTCGTTTGAGACTGTTGTAAAATTCTCTCCTGTATCCATGCTCGTTAGGCTTATAGTTGCATTGATTACAACATTGTCTTGCTGATCTACAACCGCGCCATCAATTGAACCCCTTAATACTTGTGCAGTTAGCGTTGATGTTGAAAGTGATAAAACAATGATTAAAAACAAATAGGTTAAAAATGGTTTCTTCATTAAATATGACCTCCAATATGGTTTCTTTTGTTGGTTTTCAGTGGCAAAAAAGTGGCGCTTTCGAATAATCGTCGGATTACTGTTTCAATTTGCCCAAGAAAGTTGTGTATTATAAATAGTAACATCGAGAGAAGGTTGTAGATTTTAAGAATTGTTACTTATTTGTAACAAACTGTAACAATTCTTGTTTTTTGAATTTAATTGTCTAAATTACAGATCTATAAGGGTGCGAAGAACTGATAGTTTTCTAAATCATTATTTCTATTTGGCGACGTTATCATTAATTATTTTGATGGGAATTTTAACGTTGCTGTTTTTGCAATATAAATCAATAAGGCAGGTGCAAGATAAAACGAATGCTGCTAGCCAAGCAAATTTTAGGCTGCGTTTATTTGAGCTTTCTGAAAATTCTAAGCGTGAAATTATAGATCACGCTAACCATATTATTCACACCATTAGGCAGAAGAGAATTCGTGACCGCGATATTACAAGAATAGAACGTGTTTTCACAAAACTTGTTAGGCGTTTTCCTGAAGTAGAGGATTGTTATGTGGTGTTTTATGACAAGGGTAAAGTAAAAGAAACGTGGGAAGCATATAAATTTTTAAGACCTGTTGAAAACAACCCAACCTTTACGATTTTTAAGAATAAGCCAATTGGCAAACTTGTGAACGATGCTGAAGCTTCAGCTTCAATGGCGCGCGCTTGGAACATGGTAGTAACGAAGCGTGAATCAACATTGTATTCATCCTTTGATCCTGAAATTCGCAACGGCAACGTTAAACAGTATTTTTTCCATACCGTGTTTGAAGATGATAAATTTGCTCGCGATTATGAACTTGAAAGCATTGGCTTGATTGCAATTAGCGCAAAACCGGAAAACTTTCCATCTAAGGCGTTTTATAAGAATTTAATTAGCGAACACCAATGGTCTGAAACTGAAGAGTTGGGTTATGATACGCCGTTGGCATATTCGGTTTCTATTGCTGATAACAACAAAATTTCGCCTCTTTTTTCTACAATTAATAGCGATGAGGATGCATTGGTAACTAGTAGTTTTGATGCCAGAAGCAGGCTTTTTCCACAGTTGAGGTTTTCGGTTTGGAATCTTTCATCAGCAAATCAATCATATTCGGATTCGCTATTACGCTACAATATCTTTTTCGGATTTCTGGCTGCGGCAATTGCGTTTGCAGGCTTATTTCTAACATTGCGCCTTGCGCGTTCAGAGATTAGAACTTCGCAAAGTCGATCTTCGTTTCTTGCCAATATTTCTCACGAACTTAAAACGCCGCTTACTTCTATTATGGCATTTGGTGAACTGATTCGCTCAGGTAGGTCAAAGAATATTGAAAGAATTCGGGAATACGGAGGAATTATTACGAAAGAGGGCGATAGGCTTACTCGAATTATCAATGATATTTTAGATATTTCGCAACTTGAACGCGGTACGCGCAAGTTTAATATCTCTTCGAATAATCTTGTTAAAACTGTGCGCCAAACTTCGACGGTATTTGGTTTTTCCCCCGCAGCGGCAAATTTCGATATCGTTTTTAATAGTGATGAAAAGGAAATTTATGCCGATTATGACGAAGCTGCTGTAAAACAGGTAATTCTTAATCTACTTTCCAATGCGGTTAAATACTCCGAACCGCACCAACCTGGCGATATTGTTGTATCTGTTGGCGTTGAAGAAGATTATGCGGTTATAGGTGTACGCGATTGCGGAATTGGAATTGCCCGTTCAGAATTTAAGCGTATATTTTCACCTTTTGAGCGTTCAGAACGCAATGAGATTATGAATCGTAAGGGTACGGGGTTGGGTCTTGCAATCGCGAAAGAGGTCGTAAAAGGAAATCGCGGTAAGATTAGTGTGTCAAGCAAGCTTGGTGAGGGTTCTGTTTTTACTGTTAAACTTGCGCTATCCGGCAAGTTAAGGAAAACGACTATGGCGGATGGTTCGGAGGTTAAAGCCGGTGGTTCACGTTTTGGTAATTGAGGATGATCCAAATGTGCAAATTGCCCTTCAGGACACTCTCGAATCTGATGGACATACGGTATCAATTGCAGCGAACGGTTTTGATGGTGTCGCGCTTGTGATGGAATCGCCCACCGGCAAGAAATTTGAATTAGTTTTACTTGATATAATGCTTCCTCAAATGAATGGGTTGGAAGTTTGTCAGCATCTTAGAGCAAACGGGGTTGAGATTCCGATAATTATGTTGACGGCGCGAGGTGAACCGAGTGATGTTGCATTTGGGTTAAAACTTGGCGCAGATGATTATATTCCGAAGCCGTTTGATGTTGGCGAATTGCTGGCGCGGGTTGAAGCGGTTTTACGCCGAACCGGTAAAACAAAGAATGTTGAAACAGCTCAAATTGGGTCATTGTATTTGGATTTTGTTCGACTAACCGCAAAAAGAAGTGGAGTTAGAATAAAATTAACCCCCACTGAGTTTGAAATATTGAATGTGCTTTTTGAAAAATCCGGTGAAACAGTTTCAAGAAAAGAACTTTTGACAAGAATATGGGGAAATAGAGCTTCTTATTTCTCACGTGCAATTGATGCGCACATAAACAGACTTCGGCAGAAAATTGAAGAAGATTCTTCAAATCCCAAACATATTATTACTGTTCATCGAATAGGTTATAGGCTAATTGCGTAATAGCTATTGAATTGGTTTTACAGCAGTTTTTTTTTTCAAGGTTAGACGTTTCAGATCGAGCGAAGCCTTTAGATGAGCGTCCGGCGTTGCGATGTTTTGTTGAAGGTTAGTACATCAAATATGCGAATAGATGAGACACTATGTTTATCTGCATATTTTGTCTTATCGGAATACGATTGCAACTAAAACCGTTAGCGAGTAATGGGTAAAACGTAAAGCCCCGGCTAGTTAGGTTTACATTATTTAATTCAAAATTGTTTCGGCTTTCTCTTGAAATTCGCTATTCATTGTTTCTCCAGTAGATTTTAGGCTGTTTTCTGATTTATCTTATTTCATCAAGGAAGAACATTATTTTTGTTCAGACAGAATTTGCTTAACAGTTTCTTTTTTCAACCGTTTACCATGTTTCTTGTCATAATCATCTGGAGAAATTTGTTTATCGCGCCACGCGTCAAGATGCCCTACTTGGTGAACACATTGGATTGTGCAAGTTGGGGCGCACCACTTTTCCGTGTTGTATTCACGAATCATATGTTCTTGCGTGTATTCGTGTATAGAAATTCCGGGTGTTCCCCGTTGTTGAGAACACCAATGTACCAAACCATCTTCGCACACATATAGATAGCGGGCGCCGGCACGGCAACGCCAATCGTATTCTTCGCCTTCTACAAGTTTATCTTGAAACCAATTCCCGCGCGCGTATGATTTTGTGCCTTTTGCCTTTATTTCTTTATAGATTTCTTTTTCGCGTTGTGTCAGCCCCTTGTTCAAACCCATCTCATCGTGAATCACACCTACGGTTGATGAAAAACCAAGTTCGATGGCACGATTTGCGATTTGTAGTGCTTCTTCGGGGTTTGCAACGCCTCCGCCGACAACGGAATTAATGTTTACCTTAAATTTTGCGAACTCTGCAAGATTTTGTAATTTTTTATCCAATACCTTTAGGCTTTTTTTCGAAACATCATCGGGTGTTACATTATCAATCGAAATTTGAAGATAATCTAAACCGGCTTCGTTCAGCTTCTTGATCTTATCCGGCTGAAAATAGTATCCATTCGAAATCAACCCGGCTATCATTCCATGTTTTCTTATGCGTGCAATAATCTCAAAAATTTCTGGGTGCAACATTGGTTCACCGCCGGAAATTGTTACTACCGAAGTGCCGAATTCCGCGAGTTTATCGATACGCTTCAGCATTTCATCAATAGCTACGGGGTCGCTGGTCTTGTCGTATTCGTTACAATAGGTGCATGACAAGTTGCATCGCCGCATCGGTACAATATGAACAAGTACGGGATGTTTGGTCGAAGCAAAGGCGCGAACCGTATGCTTTACGCCTCTTGTAAATCTACTGTAACTGCTTGCTTTCGGCATAGTTTCCGTGAAATTTGGAATCTGTAATTATAGGTTCTCAAGTTTCGCTTTTCAAACTAAAAACGGGGCTTGGTTGTAAGCCATGCCCCTCATTCGTGCATTTTAATCAACGCTAGCCTTTAATAATTTTGGTACCCTTTGGTAATTTGGGCTTAAAAATACTCCCTTGAAGGGTTACGTTCTTTTGTATATCGCTTAATAGTATGGTTGTTGTATCGTTATTTTTTTCAACAATCATTGATTGAATTGGCATTCCGTTTCCGTCCGCCCACAGTTCGGCATACTTGAAACCGGCGGCAACTTTTGGATTCAAACGGAGACGCCACATATCGACCCCATCAATTTTTTCTACACCTAAATATTGTATTTGATAGTTTCGCTTAAGCTCCGCGCGTGACATCGTCATAAAAGCGAGGGCATTATTTTCGCGCTGTTTCTTTTCGGCATCAGATGTTTTACCGACTATTGCCTGCTTCAATTTTGGACGATATAGAACATACTCACCATTCGCCACTATTAACGTTTCCGGCGCGGGCGTAACCCAATCTACGCGTAAATACACATTCTTTCCGTTTCCCGGCAAGTAGTTTACAGAGCCATTTTGTGTATCGTATACATCTAGAGTTGTATCGTGCTTTGTCATGGTAATGTTCGATTTTAACGAAGACAAGGCTTTCGCGTGTGATTCCATTCTTCGCAAAATATCATCCAGTTGGGCGTTTGCGGTGATGGATAAGGTTGAAAATAGTATTCCGATGAAAAATATTCGGTTTATTGCTTTCATAGTTTTCACTTCTTGTTTATTTTGTTTCTGGAGGAGTTTGGGTTCCTCTTTTAATTTGTTCGGCTTTCGCCAAGCCAAAATCCGAAGTTTGTTTGACGTATGATGATGAGCGTAAAGTTGTATCTTTTTGCTTATTTGTAAACCATGCCTTTGGTGTTAGAAATATAAACGCGATTATTAAAAGGCACATTAAATCGTATTGCCAGGTTCCGCGTGAATATTGCCAAAGAATAATCGATTTCATTTTAGGTTTCTTCTACTACAAGTCCGTCGCGCATTTGAATAATCCTACCACAATGTTCAGCCGCTTCCGGATTGTGTGTAATCATTATAACTGTTTGTTCGTATCTTTGGTTTAGTTCGCGAAACATTTCTAGCACGATTTCGGAATTTTCAGTATCTAGGTTTCCTGTTGGTTCATCTGCAAGGATTATTGCCGGTGAATTGATTACTGCACGTGCAAGCGCTACCCTTTGTTGTTCTCCACCTGAAAGTTCCACCGGTTTATTGTTCATCTTACTTTCAAGTTTTAGAAGGCTTAGAATTTCGCGCCTTTTTTCGGCATTTCCGCTTCCGTTACCTAAATGTATTCTTTCAGCAAGCCTAAGATTTCCGTCTGCGGTTAATGTTGGAAATAGATTGAAACGTTGAAATACAAAGCCTATTTTTTTGCGTCTTACATCGGTTCGTTTCGCATTCGACATTTTTGAAATATCTTCATTATCGATTTCTATGCTTCCGGTTGTCGGCGTAAGCAATCCGCCTAAAAGATGGAGCAACGTTGATTTTCCGCAGCCAGATTGCCCCATAATTGCGACAAACTCGCCTTTATTTACGGAAATATCTATGCCTTTTAATGCCGGGGTTTCAACTTTGCCTACTTTATAGGTCTTTGTTAGTTTCGTTGTTTTTAGTATCGCGTTCATTGTTCATCTGATGCAGATTTAACTGCTCCAAGCGAACGGTCTAGTTCGCCATCGAGGTCAATTTCACGAAGATTCTTTGTATTTTCTAATAAGAATGCTTGTTCGGGATATGTTTTATCTATTATTACGTTGTTTGGGTCCTTGTGTATTAACCGAATCTTGTATTTTTCTTGGGGTCTTGAAAGGGTTATTTCGAGCGGAAGTTCTTTGCTGTTGGCATTGGCTAACCTACCGAATTTTCCGAAATAAATATCCGATACAATTTCGCCATTATCGTCAAATATTTGTTCGCGACTTAAATGAATTCCGCCGACGCGGTCGAACCAAAATCTACGAATAAGTTTTAACTGCCCTGATTCATCTTTCTGAAGTTCATCCATTAAATAATATCCCCGAAAAACCCACTGTGATGGAGATTGTTTTTTAGCGTTAACGTCAAATTCTTCTTGGGTAATGGCACTCATTACATATGAATATTTATCCTTATTTATTGGTGACATTAACAACGCATCGGTTATATGTTGCGGACGAAGTTTTGAAAACGCGTTTACGTCGTCTTGTGCCTTGTCGCTTCTTTCGGCTGCTATTTTATTTGCAGATTCTCTTAGTCTTGAGTAATCACGCCGGTTTGTACCTTTTAAGAAACTTAATAATGCGCCACCGGCGTTATCTTTTAGAATTGCAATGCGGAATTTTATTCCGTTTGAACTCATTTCGGCTATATCAGTTCCGATAATGGGTGCTTCAACTTTTAGCAGTATGTTTCCCGGGCGTTGAACAACGATCGTGGAATCCGCAGTCGCGTATTTTTCTGCGATTCCTTTTTCTGCAGCGCTATTGTCTTCGAATTTTAAATACATTTTTGAACGTATTGAATTTACAGAAGCAATATCTTGAACTTGTTTTTCAAGATCGGTAATTCTAGCAGTTGTTGTTTCCAGTAATCGGGGGCTTTTGGCTTTTTGGTTTAAACATCCGGAGAGAATTATGGAGATAAAAGCGAAACCCAGCACCAATATGAACTTTTTATTTCTCTCGGACATAATTGTTTTCAGATGTTTGTACGCCTGGCGCTGTTGTCTTGGAATTCTTTTCACTATCGGTAAAGATGCGGAATTATCTAATTTACTCAGAACGCTGATAATAGCACAAGGAAATTGCTTATTCTAGACGCGGAAACGGCACGAATAGCTAAGTATGCTTAATCGTGCCGTTCATTGTTCTACAATTGCTTATTACCTTACGGCTCGTGTTAGATAATCTTGCATTGTGTAGGCAAAAATAATAAATAGCCAAAAGATCGCGCTTACAATGGCAAGCCAAATCAAGCGTGATCCCCAATAAACATGCATAAAGAATAGAATTACAAATGTCATTTTTATGAAGGCGATTAATAGCGCAACCAACGTATTCGCACCGTGAAACAGCATTGAATCTAAATCAACCAGTGCTACAACATAGGTTAGGATTGTGCCTACAACCAATATCAGAAATACTCCTACATAACCCGGAATGCCTATATGTTCTTTTTCGTGTGTTGTCATCTTAATGTCCGCCTCCTGCAAGATAGTGTCTTCCGAGTAGATATAACAACGGGAAAAGAAATATCCAAACAATATCTACGAAGTGCCAATATAAACCCGAAACTTCAACCGGAGAATAGTAATCTGCACTGAATGTCGATTTAAATGCCTTGTATAAAAGCCAAAGCATTATGCCTAAGCCAATAATCATATGTAGCGCGTGCAATCCTGTCATTACGAAGTATATCCAGAAAAACATTGCTACCTTTTCTGTAAATAGTTGTTTATTTACGGAAGTGCTTTCGCCGTTGAAATAACCGGCTTGTTCGCTTGGCGTAAGTTGTTGGTACGTAAAGCGATTAACCAATTCCAAATCGGAATCTCGGAGTTGGAAGTTCCCTTGCGGATTTGCATGAACTTCTGTTTCCGCCCCGGCGGCTTCAGCACGCACTTCGAATGGCAGCCGGATATTCGAATTAGCATGTGCTTCGTTATCACTTACTTTTACAATTTTATTCCATCCCGCAACCGGTACGTGTCCGTGAACATATTTGTCGTAATATTCAACACCTTTTACGCATAAGAACACGGTACCGAAGATCATCGTTAAGATAATCATCAGCAATTGCATACTTCTGTTGCCTTTTTGAGTAAAGTAAACAGCTAGTGCCATCGTTAAACTACTTACGATTAGCACCAAAGTGTTTGCAAAACCCCAAAAGGCATCAAGCAGGTTACTACCGGTAGCAAATGCTATTGGATATTTCCATCTAAACACCAAATATGCCGTGAAAAGCCCCCCAAAGAACATGACTTCCTGAACCAAGAAGCCCCACATTCCTATGGTCACAGAATCAAGCTGTTGATCCATATCTTCAAACTGATGTTGAAGCCCGGGCGGATGATAGTGTTCGTCGTGTTTATGTTCTGCCATTTTCGTTCGATTATTTTAACCAAATTTCAACGAGCTTTAAGCCGTTGGAGAAATTTCCGCTTGTCGTTTTGCGGCTTCAATATCCAAACCGTTGTCGTCTGAAAAATCGTATGCTTCCCAAGTAACAACAGGTGTTTCAACAAAGTTATAAGTAGGTGGTGGTGACGAAGTTCGCCATTCTAAACCAGGCAATAACCATGGGTTATCGGCGGCTTTTTCTTTACTAAATAACGATGCAATTAAGTACACAACCGGCAACGAAAAACCAACACCCAAAACGGTTGCTCCAAGGGTCGAGAATATATTTAACACTTGGAATTCTTCTGGATACGACGCGTACCTACGCGGCATTCCCTGATATCCGACGATAAACTGCGGAAAGAATGTTAAGTTAAAGCCTATGAAAATAAGCATCGCGGCAACTCTACCCCAGAATTCCGAGTAGTATTTGCCTGTCCATTTTGACCACCAATAATGGATGCCGCCGAGATAGCCCATCACCGTTCCACCAACCATTACATAGTGAAAGTGCGAAACAATAAAATAGGTTTCTGATAGGTGGACATCGGTTCCGGGAGTGCCGAGAAATAATCCGGTTAAGCCACCAATTAAGAACAAACCCAAGAATCCGAATGCAAAAAGCATTGGAGTGTCATAAGAAATTGATCCTTTATAAAGCGTTGCCGTCCAGTTAAATGTTTTTACTGCAGAAGGCACCGCAACAATCATTGTTAGTATTGAAAAAACCAGCCCGGCATAAATTGACTGCCCGCTGACGAAAAGATGGTGTCCCCAAACCAAAAAGCCGATTACGGCAATTGCAAGGCTTGAGAAAGCGACAAATTCGTAGCCAAAAACTCTTTTACGAGAAAAGTTTGCCACTATTTCACTTATTACGCCCATACTTGGCAATATCATGATGTAAACTGCCGGGTGCGAGTAAAACCAAAACAGATGTTGGAATAGGATTGGATCGCCGCCCATTGCCGGGTCAAAAATGCCCGCTTGTGTAATTCTTTCAACCGCAATAAGCAAAATGGTAATTGCTACAACGGGTGTTCCAAGTAACATCACAAGACTAGTTGCGTAGTGTGACCATACGAAGAGAGGCAATCGGAACCACGTCATTCCCGGCGCACGCATTGTGTGGATAGTTACGATAAAGTTCAGCCCCGTTAATATCGAAGAAAATCCTATTACAAAGGCGCCAAGTCCGGTTAACACAACATATGAATTGGAAAAGGTTGTTGCGTATGGCACGTAAAATGTCCAACCTGTATCTACACCGCCCATCATAAGTGCAACTGCTGCCAAGACTGCGCCCAACATATAGATGTACCAACTTAATAGGTTTATTCTCGGTAGCGCGAGATCTTTCGCCCCTATTAAAAGTGGCAGCATAAAGTTTCCGATTACCGCGGGAATTGCCGGAATCAAGAAAAGGAAAACCATTATTACACCGTGTGCCGTAAAAACACGGTTGTAGTTCGCCGATTCAAGTAAATCACTATGCGGTGTCAAAAGTTCGATTCTGATAACACCGGCATATAATCCACCGAGTGCAAAAAAGGTAGATACGCTGATCAAATAAAGAATCGCGATTCTTTTGTGATCTTTTGTTAACAGCCAAGATTTTACGGTTGTACCGTTTTTTAGGTAGCTTAGCGGTTTTTCTTTGTTAGTTGTTACTTCTGTATTTTCCATCACTTCTTGACCTCACTTTTCGGCGTTGCTTGCGCTTTAGCGGGTGCTGACGTTTGTGCAGCGGTTTGAGCTGGGGCGACAGTGGTTGCTCCGGTTGTGCTCGCTGCGCCACCACTTAATGATTTTATGTAGGCTACCAACGCAACAAGCTGTTCTTCGGTAACCTGCCCCTTAAACGTAGGCATAATAGGTTGGAAGCCTTCTACTACGTGTCCCGCAGGGTTTAAGATTGAATCTCTGATATACGCATCATCAACTGTTTGCGTTCCTCCGCCAACAAACTTAACTTCTTTGCCCACGATGTTGTCTAGATTTGGTCCGCGTTGATCCGAACCGCCCGTGTGGCATGATGCACATCCAAGTTTGTTCTTGAAAAGATCTTCGCCCGCTTGTTCCGGAGTTTGATCGGTATTATTCCCTGCTAACCAGTTTTGGTAATCACGTTTTTCCATAACGTAAACCCAACCGGTCATACCGGAATGGTTTAAGCCGCAGTATTCAGCACAAAACAAGTGATATTTCCCCGGTTTTGTTGCATTAAACCAAACGTATGTATATCTTCCCGGAACTACATCGGCTTTTGTTCTAAATGCGGGTATAAAAACATCGTGAATTACATCTTCCGTAGTCATCACAAGTTTTATGTTTTGTCCCGCGGGCACGTGAAGTTCATTTATTTCACGTTGCCCCGTGCCGTGCTGAAATTTCCACATCCATTGTTTTCCGACAACGTATATTTCCATTGAATTGGCGGGCGGTCGATATTGTTTGTAGTAAACAAATGCACCGAATACGAAAATTGTCATTGCGATAACGAACGGTATAAATGTCCACGTAGCTTCTACTACCACTGAACCGTGTAACCCATGGGGATGGGCATATTTTTCACGTTCTTTATATTTTAGCGCGAAAATTGTAATCACAATCGCTGTACCAATACCGAATATTAGGGTAATGGTAAGGATATAGGTAAATAGCGCATCTACATTCCAAGCAAATGACGAAGCTTGTTCAGGGAAGATGTGAAACCAAAATTTATCTTGCATAACGTTAACTTGTAATGGAATTCGACAGTTTTCGCTGCCTATTCCTAACTATTCAAAGCCGTTCGCTTCCGTTGACTTCTTATTCTTTCGCCAGAAGCCGAAAATCAGTGCGCCCATTAGCGCGAGAGTTAAAACTCCCGCAATTCTTAACACGTTCATTATGGCGAGTCCATATTTCCCCGTCGCCGGATCGTAATGAAAACAATAAAGATAAAGTTGTTCAACCGGATTTCCGATTTTGTTTTGCGCCGATTCCATAATTCCGAATTTAACCTCTTTCGGAGCGTAATCGATACCGTAAAAATATCGTGAAAGCCTACCGGTTGGCGTTGCAATCATGATTCCGCCCGCGTGCGCAAACTGATTTGTTTTCGTGTCAAATGCGTATTTAAACCCTGCCGCTTTTGCTACTTTGTCAATTTCCGGTTGCGTGCCGGTTAAAAAGTGCCATCCGTTTGCGGTTTCAGGCTTTCCGTATTTTTCCAAATAGGATTTCTTTTTGTTTGCGGCTAGGTTTGGTTTGTCGTTTTCACGAGCATCGAAACTTATTGCCACAACTTCAAAGTCTTTTCCCGGTACAAAGGAAATTCCTTTCAATGCGCCGGTTAAACCGTTTAACACTTCGTTACAGAGCATCGGGCATTCATAATATACAAGCGCAAGAATGACCGGTTTTCCTTGGTTGAAGTATTTTCCGAACTTTACTTCATTACCATTTTCGTCTTTAAAAACTGCATCTAAAGGAAGTTGTCCGTTTAGATTTTGATCAATGCCAACTTTTTTTAGCTGCTGTGGTATTCCGTTAGCAGTATTTTGTGTTGGATCATAAGTTTTTGGCGAATATAACGGCGAATTGTAATGTTCTATTCGCTGCGCGAATGTTACAGTTGCCGAAATCAGCAAAAATGTTATCGTGGCGAAAAGTTTCAGCTTGCTTTTATTTTGTTTTGCCGAACTTCTTTTCATTTTACTCTCTCCGTAATTTGTGAACTATCTTCGCGTACCGCCTTCTTCCCTTCCCGAACTGGAATCAGTGTAAAAACTCTTGGCTGCTTTTTCAGAAGCTTTTGCTTTAATATCCTGTGCGCTTTGTATAGTTCCGCTTTCAAGAACTTTGGTTTTTGCGTCTTCAATTGGAAGCGCTACTACGGTGTCTCCTTGTTTTTCACCGTCTTTCCACAGTTCTTCGTCTTGTTTTTTTAATACTTCCCATTCTGCTTGCGGATGCATCAATTCGAGTGAAATCCACCCGTTTTTTCCTTGAATTCCGAAGCCCGGTGCAGCCTGCAGTCTTGGTTCGGGCGGCAATTTGTCTTTTTCCGATAGACCCATGGGGTTTGCCTCTTGTTTATCAACTGCTTGATATTTGGGTTCCAAGTAGTGATATTGAAAATACCAAATGAGTCCAAAGCAGAAGACTATCAATGCCGTCAGGACAACTAGGAAGATAAAGATTGCGTTTACGTTCGGATTATCGCCTTCGTATCCCCTACTAATATCTATTTGTTCTTCCGATCTTTTTGACATAATTATTTTTTGTCCTAGTGACCTTTTCCGTGTTCGATTGCGTTTTGTAAAAACGGATCATTTATCGGAACCAGCGGGCGCGATTTTAATTCTCGCAAGAATACCCACATCCAAATTCCACCAACCGCGATTGGTCCTGCAATATCGTAAATTGAAAATCTAAACGGCATCGCCAAAAGATGTTGGCTTACTTCTCCAACTCTGGGGCTCGGACCTATAATGTAGTACATGTCCACAAGCCTCATAAACAGAAGGAAGATAGCCATCGCCGCTAAAAGCCTTGCTTTTCGCTTGAAATCTTGCATAAGCAAAATCAAAAATGGAAATGCGAAGTGAAATAGAATCAGGAAGATACCAATCGTGCCCCAAATTCCTTTTGAACGTACCAGAAAATATGGCGTTTCTTCCGTTAAATTTCCTGACCAGATAATCAAATACTGTGAAAAATTAAAGTAAGCCCATACCATTACCAGTGCCAACATAAGCTTACCGATATCGTGGAAATGGCGTTTTCCGTAAACATTTTCCATCGGCATTTTGTCCGATAGAAATGCCATTATTGCAACGGAAAAGCAGAATCCGCTTAAGCCCCAACCCGCAACAAACAAAAAGCCCCAAATGGTTGAAAACCAATGCGGTTCCAGCATCATTGTCCAATCAACAGTTGCAAAGGTTACCGTTAGCACAAAAAATACCAACGTCGGACCTGAAAATGCAGTTGCGGTACCTAAGCATTTTGCGGAATCTTCGTAGGTTGAACTTTGGTCTTGTTCCATAGACCATTTGTTCAACAGATAAGCCATTACGCTAAACAGAATGAAGTATAGAACCGAGCGCACAAGCCACCATTTGGGGTCGGAATACCAACCGCGCATATTGATCATCACATCGTCATGCCCGAATAGGTTTGCGAAATCGTATAGGTAATAGACCCCAATTCCAATTGGCGCAAATATTATTGCTAAAAGCGGAATTGTGCGGGATGATGCTTCGGATATTCTACGAATCATCACGCCCCAAGCGCCGCCTGTAAGATACTGAAGAAGCAGTATTCCTAACCCGCCGAAGCCGATTCCTGCCCAAAAGATGAAGCCCAGCAACCATCCGCGTAATGCAGATTCCGTGCTTACGGAAAAGCCGATTGCACAAACGATAAGACCGATTACGCCAAGTATTATCGAAACCGATTGAAGTTTGTCGAGCGCTGCCGGAGCTTTATACGTATTTTCAACGTTCACTAGTTGCCTCCTTTTGCAGCGTTTGCGGCAGGTTCTTCAACCTTTTTGCTGTCGTCATTCTTTTTATTTTGTTCGTCTGCATTTATAGAAGTATTCGAATTACCTGCGTTTGTATCAGTTTTGGCACTTGCGTTCCCACTCGGGTTTTGACTCAGTTGCAGTGCGCGAATATATGCAACAATTGCCCATCTGTCATCAACCGAAATTTGTGGTGCATAGCTGCTCATTCTTCCCCAACCATTTGTTATTACATCAAAAAAGTGACCAACCGGAGCATTTCTAAGTCTGTCGTCATGATACGTGGGCGGTTGTGGAAATCCTCGTCGGACAACCATTCCATCGCCTTTTCCAACGGCGCCGTGGCACACGATGCAGTAAACGTTAAAGCGATTTTGTCCTCTGTCAATTAATTCTTTTGTAACCGGTATAGGGATTTCTTCAACATCGTTCGGAAAACTTGAAACTAAAGTATTTCCGCTAGCATCGGTTGTTGTTTGAACGGGTGCGGCAGGTGCTTCGCCGGCGTTTTCTTTCTTCCCAGTATAAAGCGCTTTGTTTGCGTATAGATGCCCGCGTGCCACTGTTCCTTCGGGTAAATCCCTCATACCTTTCCCGTCCGCGAAAAAGTCGCTTTCTCGGTATGCTTTAAGCCGCGGTTGATCCTGCATATCATATCTACAACCAACCGAAGCAAGTGTTGCTACAATCGTGAATACAAATACGAATTTTGTTGCGATTCGCTTTTTGTCTTTGGAGTTGGCGTAATTTAACACGTTCTTACTCATCTACGTCAAAAACCTCCTGCGCATTCAAGCTGTTCATAAATGATTTGGTTGTTTCGTAATCAAACTTCGGATCATCCGATTTGATTAAAAGAAAGAATTTTTCGCGTGATGCCAGTGCAAAGCGCGGCACGTTAAAAACCGGGTGATAAAGTTTCGGCAACCCGTTCATTAACAACATTCCGAAAACTGCGGTTGCGGAAGCGCATAGAATTGTGGTTTCAAATGCCGGAGGTATGAATGCCGGTAAACTCAAAAACGGTCTACCTGCAACCATAATCGGATAATCGTAAACGTGCGTAAATATCTCGAGTCCCAAGCCGAGCAATAAACCGATGACGCCGCCCGTGAATACAAGTCTGGGCAATATTGTTCGTTTAATGCCCAACGCCTTATCCATTTCATGGATTGGAAACGGAGAATAGGCATCTGTTGCCGTATAACCTTCTTCACGTGTTCGGGTTGCCGCATCAACCAACTCGGTGGTTGTGTCAAATTCTGCTAACAATCCGTATATGTTTTTTTCCATAACTCAAAGTTTTGGTTGCCCGAAGCACCGGCAAGTGTGTTTAGCATGGGTGAGTTGCCACATGTAACACTCGCGAGCGACTAACGGGCAAAGTTTTCAAATCAAAACAACCGCTGCGATTAATGATCGTGGTGGTCAACTTTAGCCTGCGGCAAGAGTGTTCGAACTTCGAACATCGAGATTACAGGCAAGAACCTCACGAACAAGAAAATCAACGAGAAGAAAAATCCGAGTGTGCCGATATACATCGCCCAATCGTACATCGAAGGTGCATACATTCCCCAAGATGATGGTAAAAAGTCTCTGTGCAAGCTGGTAATAATAATCACAAATCTTTCGAGCCACATACCGATACTTACAACAACTGAAATAATGAAAAGCCAAAATGCACTTTCTCTAAATCTCTTAAACCAGAGAAACTGAATCGAAACGCCGTTGCAAAGAATTAGTAGCCAATATGACCACCAATAGGGACCGTGAAACATGCGGTTATACATCATATAGCGTTCAAGCGGTGCCGCACTGTACCACGCAAAAAATGCCTCCATTGCGTAGCCGTAAACCACAATCATTCCGGTTGCGAGCATCACCTTGCCCATATATATAAGGTGCGTCTTCGTTATAAGATCTTTCATGTTATACCAAGATCGTAACGGAATGCTTAGAATCAACACCATCGCAAAACCGGCAAATATTGCCCCTGCCACAAAATAGGGCGGGAAGATTGTTGCGTGCCAGCCAGGAAGTTGCGCCACCGAAAAGTCGAAACTTACGATTGAGTGAACCGAAAGTACAAGCGGCGTTGAAAGTCCTGCAAGCAATAGATATGCGAGCTCATATCTGTGCCAATGCCTTGCCGAACCGCGCCAGCCCCACGACAAAATTCCATAAATCTTCTTGAACACGGGATTTTTTGCTCGATCGCGTAGGGTTGCCAAATCGGGAATTAAACCAACATACCAAAACAGCAATGAAACGGTAGCATACGTTGAAACCGCAAACACGTCCCACATCAAGGGGCTTCTGAAGTTCTGCCACATTCCCATCGTGTTTGGGTATGGAAGCATCCAATATGCCAACCACGGGCGACCGGTATGCAATATCGGAAACATACCCGCACAAGCAACCGCAAAAAGTGTCATTGCTTCGGCAAACCGGTTAATGGATGTACGCCATTTTTGATTAAGCAAAAGCAAAATCGCAGAAATAAGGGTGCCGGCGTGACCGATACCAATCCACCACACAAAATTTATAATCGGAAAAGCCCAGCCAACCGGTTGGTTGTTTCCCCAGATACCCACACCCTTTGCAAAAAGCACCGTAACCGTCATCATCATTGCTTGCGCAACCAGAAACGAAATGCCAAAGCCGATGAACCAGCCGAACGGCGTTCGTTTCTTCAGTGTTAAATCACTGATTTTGTCGGTTACCGATGCGTAGTCTTGCTTGCCTTCGATCATCGGCGGGTAGATCCTTTGTTGAATCTCTTGTAAGTCTTGCATAGATTTAGAAAATTCCCTTTGAAGGCGTCGCCTTCACGATTTTCTCAATTCAAAGCACTTATACTCAGTGCCCTTCCGAACCGGATTTCTTTTCCGGCGCTCTGTAATCCGGCATTGACGGATTTTGGTTTCTAACACCAGCCAAATATGTTGTGCGTGGCTGTGTATTTAATTCTTCATTCAAAAGCGCATAATTGCGGTGATCTGCCTTTGTTTTATTTACTTGGCTCTTCTTGTCGTTCAAATCACCAAAAACTATTGCATCTGCCGGGCAAACCGCTTGACACGCAGTTACGATTTCTCCGTCACGAATCGGGCGCTCAGCTTTTTCCGCTTCAATACGCGCTTGCGAGATTCGCTGTGTACAATATGTACATTTTTCCATTACACCGCGGCTACGAATTGAAACTTCAGGGTTCCGCATAAGTTTATATTGCGGCGTATCCCAATCTTGATAAAGCATAAAGTTGAACCTTCTAACTTTATACGGGCAGTTATTTGAACAATATCTGGTACCGATGCAACGGTTGTAAACCATATCGTTTAAACCTTCGGCGCTATGCGTGGTTGCGTGAACAGGACACACTAGCTCACACGGTGCGGTTTCACACTGCTGACATAGCACAGGTTGAAAATTTGGTCCTTCCGGTTTTGAAAGGTCGCCTCCGTAATAGGCATCAACTCTCATCCAATGCATTTCACGGCTTCGTTCAACCTGTTCTTTTCCTACAACAGGAATATTGTTTTCAGATTGACACGCGATTACACATGCGTTGCAACCAACGCATGAATTTAGGTCAATTGTCATCGCCCATCGCGGATTTTCTTCGTAAAGCTTTTCAAACGGGCTTCCAACAATTGACTTGTCGTAAACCTCCGAAGGGTTTTCAGGTAACTCTTTCAAATGTTCTTCATATTCTTCCATACTGAAGTTACGCAAAATATCGCGTCCTTCCATATTGAAGTGAATTTGCGTGGAAGCAATAGTTGTTCTTGAACCTGTGTTTTTAATGTCGCCCTTCGTAAACCATTTTGAATCGGATGTTTGAATTTCGTAAGCATTGTATCCAATACCCGTTCCAATTTTTCCCGCACGGTCGCGCCCGTAGCCAAGATAAACCGTAATTACGTCATCAGGCTGTCCCGGAGAAATCCAAGCCGGTACATTCTGCGAGATCTTCTTTCCTTGCGAAGTAATTTCAAGTAAATCAGATTCCAGGTTACCGCCTTTTGTGTTAATAAACGCCTGCCCTAAATCGCCACCTGCAAGGGATTCATCAACTGAACCTTGGTTAATGCCAAGTTTCTTGGCTGTGTTCGGGCTGATTAGCGCAACGTTTTCCCATGTTACCTTTGTTAACGGGTTCGGTAATTCTTGAAGCCAGTTGTTATTGGTATATCTTCCATCGTACACGCACGGATCGGGAAGTATTGCGATTTCAACCGCTCCATCGCCCGGCAAGCTTTCTTGTTCACTTAAGAATCCGGGTGAAACCGAAACAGATTTCGGATTTGCACTTGTACCGGCAACAAAACCATCATGTACGGCTTTTCTCCAATGATCTTCAAATGTTTTCGGCTGATTGTCTGCGTTTGCAACAATTCCGGGGACATTATCTTGCGCCGTTTGTGGAGCTACTTCCGGTGTCGCTGTTGGTGTTGCTGTGGGCGACGCCGTCGGAGTTGCAGTGGGCGTTGCCTTTGGTGTTGGCGTAGGCGTCGCGCTTGGCGTTACTTCCGGAGTTGCGGATTCCGTTGCCGTTTTATTTGCCGAATTAGTGTTAACCTCATCAGCATTTGATCCGGTTGCTGGCAGCGGTGCCGCTTTTAAATCCTTGGTTTGCCAGTATTCTTTTAAGATTGCCATATCGCTCTTTTCAAAATTTTCATTAAAGAAGAGCTGAACAATTTGCGACGCTGTTTTGCCGCCGTATAGTGGCTTAATTAGCGGTTGCTTCAAAGTTACGACACCGTCATACGATACGCCGTCTCCCCACGATTCAAGATAATGCGTAGCAGGAACATGCCAATGGCAAAGAACTCCGGTTTCATCGTAATGTTCGCCGGAATGAACACGAAACGGAACTTTATCCAAACGTTCTTGCGTAAGTTTGAGATCTGCAGGGGAATTATATACAGGGTTGCCACCTAGCACTACAAGCACTTTTACCGTACCTGCATCAATTTCCTTAGCTAATTCCGCAAGTTGATCTTTCTGCGACTTATCTGTGTTTGGTGTTAGCGGTTCAATAAATTCGACAGTTTGCCCGATATTTCCAAGAGCGCCGTTGATTGCATAAGCAATTGCATGAACAAGCGGTGATTGATTTTTTCCCGCAATTACAATCGATTTTCCTTTGTATTCTTGAAGGTCTTTTGCAAGCCCCTGAACCCATTCCGCATTTTCGGTGTATGTTGATGACGCGCCGGCAACCCCAACAGCCGCAGCAACCGCTTTTGCAACTTCAGCCATTTGGCTTGGTTTGACCGTTAAACGATGATCAGCCTTTGCGCCTGTTATTGAAAGCGTTGTCTCAATTGCATAAAGACGGCTCATTTCGTTCTTTTCGGTTGTTAGTGCACGGTTTTTTGCAAAATCCTTTATATATCTAACATTGAAACCTGAAAAGAAATCAGCATCCAATGAAAGCACGCGTTCCGCCTTATCAAACTTGTAAATTGGTTGGGCGGATGACCCAAATGCCTTGCGTGCGCCCTCCAACTCACCATCTTGATTGACCGGTTCATATTGATGCCATACCGCATTCGGTAATTCTTGGCTCAAACGTGCAAACTGATCAACCATTGATGGCGATGAAATTGTTTCGGTTAAGAAATGAATGCCCGCACCACCGTTTCCGCGAAGTTTGGAAACTTGCGAACGCAAAGCATTCATAAAATCTTTCCAAGTTTTCACTTCGCCGCGAAACCGAATTTCTTCCGATCGATCCGGATCATACAAACCAATCAACGAAGCTTGTGTAAACACATCGGTTGCGCCGAGGCTCGAAGGATTTTGCGGATTACCCTCAATCTTTGTAGGTCTTCCATCATTTGAACGCGCAAGAACCCCGTTTGTAACTCCGCCCAGCGTCATTCCTGTCGCAAAAAATAAAGGTTTCCCGGGAATCAGCCCTTCGGGTGTTTTTACATAGGGAACAATGTTTTCTGCGGGTTGAATTACACACCCGCTCAAACCTGCAAGCGCAAGCGAGGCACCCATCACCTTTACGAAGTTTCGTCTGCTCAGCGAACTATCCCACTCTTCCGCATGTGTTGGATATTCCTGTTTAACAAATTCTTCAAATTCCGGCGCATCAACGTATTCTTCCACGCTTCGCCAATAATCCTTACCGTTTATACGGAGAATTCGCTCTTTAAGTGATGCAAAGTTCTTTTTACTGTCTTTGCTATGCATTCGTTTCTAATTCCTCAGTTTGGTCTTTGCCAAATGGCACTAAACTTAACGATGACAAGTAGAACAGCTTGTCAAAAGTTGTCGGCTTCTAAGCGTCTTAATCTTATCGTTTACTTCGTTCTGCTGTTCAGCCGTAATTTCCGAAGGCTTCCAAGATGTATTGAAAATTTCGGCTTTCGGGCGGATATTAGGTGCCGGGTTTTTGTGGCACGAAATGCACCATTCCATTTGCAAGGAATGTTCTTGCGAAACAGAAGCCATTTTCGAAACATCTCCGTGGCAGCTAGCACATCCAACCCCTTTGGCAATGTGTATGCTGTGGTCAAAGTAAACAAACTCCGGAAGGTCATGCACGCGACGCCATTTTATAGGCGTATTGTCACGAAAACTTGCCCGCACCGGTTCCAAATATGGCTGATCGGCAAACAATTGGCTGTGGCAGTTCATACATGTTTCAGTAGCGGGCACGCCGGCAGCTGCCGAAGTTTCAACATTGCTGTGACAATAGCGACAATCAATGCCGTCATCGCCAACGTGGTGCCTGTGACTAAATTGAACCGGTTGATCGCGTTCTAGATACTTTCCTGTTAAGTATGAAGAGCGTGCAACAAATGAATAAACCATGAACGCACCGCCTGCAAGAATTACCACAAGCACAAGGCTTCCTTTTGCTATGCTATTCGCCCCTCGATTAAAAAGTTGAGCCATCGTTAATTATCTCAAAATTCTAGATTTAAGTTGGAAGACTACCGTTCGTTCCAAAGCATTTATGCTTAGTTCCGCTAAAGTTACAATTAAGTTGCAATTCTTAAGTTAGCTTTTGTAGCCAGATATAGCGTTAATCGCTTCGTAAACTGATTTTACCCAAACTTTACAGTTCCGCAAACTAAGAACTTAAAAAATATAAATTACGCGTCGCTTGTTCAAGTTTTCACAAAATAAGATTTTCTGATTTTCTTACTAAGTAAGTTAAGTTAGTCAAAAATTCTTATCTTTCCGAAAGCAGTGCGGCACCAATAGCAGCCGCATCTATACCAAGTTTTCCGCGCACAATCGTAACAGTATCGTAACTTGGCTGAAATGAATATTTCTTAGCTATATCGCGTATCGGGTCTAAAATCAAATCACCGGCTTCCGTTGCTAACCCATCTATTACTATCGTCCCAACGTTTAGAAGATTAATAACATTCGCCAACGCGGTTCCAACAAACAAACCGGTTCGTGAAAGCATAAGCTGCGCAAAATCATCTTCATTTACCGCCTCACGCACAATATCGCCTAACGTTATATTTTCATCGCCAATTGAATGCAAAGATGATGTTGGGTCTTGATGCAAACGGGCTTTTGTTCTTCGAACAATATTTTGGGAGGAAACCATTTCTTCAAGACGAGTGCCGTTTGAATCAATAACAAACGAACCAAATTCGCCGGAATAGCCTGAATCTCCACTCCAAATTTCACCATTAAAAATCAATCCGCCACCAACACCCGAACCTAAATAGATGTAGAACAGGTTGTCTTTCCCCTTTCCCGCGCCTACTTTATATTCGCCGAATGCCGCGGCACTTGCGTCGTTTTCAACAATAACGCCAACACCAAGCGCATCTTCAAACTGCTTTGAAATATCTATACTTGCGTATTCCGGAATCCGCGCTGAATAATGAATTCGGTTTGTGCGCTTGTTCACCAAACCCGGAATTGCAATTCCCAAAGTAAATACTTTGCCGACTTCCAATTTTAAATTATCAATGTGTGCGGTAATTTGCGGAATTAAATCCTCATCTGCAGAAAGATTCCGCGGCTTCAACCGAATTACTGCTTCGTTTTCGTCAACACAAACAGTTCTAATTGTATTTTTTCTGAATTCAATTCCGACTTTCTTCAAAGCGCTCGCCTCCAAAACAGGAAACCTATTTAATAATAATTAGTATACTTTCATCAACACGCGGATTCTAAAAATAGATAGTTTGTTTCGTTAATAATTTCATTAAACACTAGTTTGACTAACTATTTATTCAAAGTTACGCTTTTTAATCGTTTTTGTCCGTGAGTTTATGCACGATACGTTTCTTCAACTTATTCATGAATATGGCGTTTACGCAGTTTTTGCGTTGTGTACAATTGAAGGGGATATAACCTTAATACTAGCTGGCGTTTTGGCTCACAACTCGTTTTTTGGTGATTTCAGTTTTGTAAAAGTTTACTTTTTTGGAACGATGGGCGGAATGCTTGGTGATTTAATCGGCTATTTTATGGGTCGAATTTTCCAACAAACTGTTAAGAAATACACTTTTTACCAAATCGCACAACCTAGAATTGATAAAATGGTCGAAAAATTCGGCGGTTATTCCATTATTGTTTCAAAGTATATTTATGGGTTACGTACAGCCTTCTGTCTTTTTTATGGCGTCGGACGTATGCCGTTGGGTAGATTCTTGCTGCTGGATTTCATAAGTTGTTCGATTTGGGTACTAATATTGACAAGTGCGGGATATTTTTTCAGCGGTGCCATAACCACGATTTTAGGAGATTTTCAACAGATTGGAATTGCATTGTTCTTTATAGTTCTGATTGGTGTAATCGTTTTTTACCTTGTTGAACGCTTCCTTCTTTCCGAAACACTTGAAGATGCAAATCCGGAAACAATACATCGGTTTGAAGAACGAATTTATAACATCGAAGAAAAGCTACACATCGGGCATCCGACAACACGTATCCACCAAACTGAAGCACCGAAAATTGAAATTGAAAAAGACACCGAACTTAAAGATTTTGATTCGCAAACCACGGCAGAAAAAGAAGAAGCATCGGTAGGAAGTGACGAAAGTAATTAGTTTGAAGCGCCAAATTCAAATTTGCATCAAACGGGAATCTTCAAATCGCGCACGCTGCAAGACTATTTGTAAGCGAGCTAAAGATTTCGCGCCCGTCGCGCGAGCCTAAAAGTTCTTCACAAGCACGTTCGGGGTGCGGCATCATACCTAAGACATTTCCCCCTTTGTTTGAAATTCCTGCGATATTTGAACGGGAACCGTTTGGGTTTGAATTTCTTGTGATTTCGCCGCTTTCATTACAATACCTAAAAATGATTTGCCCGTTCGCATCTAGTTCATCAAAGGTTTCATCGTCACAAACGTAATTTCCCTCGGCGTGTGCAATCGGGATAGAAAGCACTTTTTGTGCCTGAATTTCGTTTGTGAAAGGAGTTTTGTTGTTCTCTACTCGTATATTTACGTGTTTGCAAACAAAATGTAGATTTTCATTTTGCATAAGTGCGCCCGGTAACAAGCCGCTCTCACACAAAATTTGAAATCCATTACAAATGCCGAAAACCAACTTACCTTCTGCCGCCATTCGCTTGATGCCCTGCATCACCGGTGAAAAGTGTGCAAGTGCGCCGGCGCGAAGATAATCACCATAAGAAAATCCACCGGGCACGATAACCGCGTCATATTCGCTTAAATCAGTTTCGCGATGCCATACAAAATCAACCGGCTGTCCAACGTGTTTCGAAATTACATGGTAGGCATCGTGATCGCAATTCGAACCCGGAAATACTATAACTCCAAATTTCATAACCCGCTACGCTCCTATTTCAACTCTAAAATCTTCTATAACGGGGTTTGCAAGAATATCTTTTGCCATTTTCTCCGCAATTTCTTCTGCTTCTTTTTCAGAAAGTTCGTCATTCAGCGTAACTTCAAAATACTTACCTTGTCTTATTTCCGAAATGGTTTCGAATCCCATTAATTCGGCAGAATGTTGAATGGCTTTCCCTTGTGGGTCCAAAACGCTTGGCTTTAGTGTTACAAAAACTTTTGCAATCATAAATTTAACTCCTGAAAGCAGAAATAAATTTTAGATTCTTACGCAAATTCTTGTTTTTATCAACGTCGGTGTGTTAACTTCGTGACAAATTCAATTTTCGAAAACTTAAAGGAAAAGGAGATATTTTAAACTAGCTATGTCTGAGCATGGAAAATCTATATTTGATCTGGATGCCAATATAGTTTCGCTGTTATGCTACCTGGGAAATGTGGTATGCGGAATTGGGGGATTGGTATTAAGTATTATTGTTGTAGTTCAGGATAAGAACAATCGTTTGGCAAGATTTCATGCTTGGCAATCGATTTTCACATCTGTACTTGGTTTATGTTTAACCGTTATTTATATGATTGTAGGGTTTGTCGCGGGTATAATAGATGCCGCCATTGGCTTTCCTATATTTTCACTTGGTATGGTGTTGATAACGGGCTTGATATCTTTGGCATTGTTTGTGTTCGTTGTTATTGCCGCTATTAAGGGGTTGGGCGGACAAGAATACAAAATTCCGATTGTTGGAAACATTGCAGAAAAATATGTTTAAGCAAATACCCTGTTAAACACTTTATCTACGTTTCGTAGGTAATGCTTAAGATTAAAGACGCGGGCAATTTCTTCTTGCGAAAGTTTTGAAGAAATGTCCGCATCTTTGCTTACAAGCTCTTTGTAATCACCACCTTCATCCCAAACTTTCATCGCATTTCGTTGTGTCCATAAATATGCGTCTTCACGAAGCACACCCTTTTGCGTAAGCGAAAGCATCAACTGCCCGCTAAAAACCAAACCATGCGTTGCGTTTAAGTTTTTCAGCATATTTTCGGGATATACAATTAAACCATCAAGCAGGCTTTTGGTTTTTGCCAATAAATAATCAAGCGTTACGGAAGAATCGGGAAACACCATACGTTCGGCGGATGAATGCGAAATATCACGTTCGTGCCAAAGCGCAATATTTTCTAAACCCACAATTGAATTACCACGCAGAGTGCGTGCCAAACCACAAATTTTTTCCGACAAAATGGGATTACGTTTGTGCGGCATCGCAGAAGAACCTTTTTGTCCTGTCTTAAATTTTTCTTGTGCTTCGCGAACTTCAGTTCGCTGCCAATGACGAACCTGAAGCGCAATTTTATCAAGTGAAGAAGCAATAATTGCAAGCACGCAAAGATATTCTGCATATCTATCCCGTTGAATAACTTGTGTTGAAATTGAAGCCGGCTTTAAGCCCAGCCTTTCACAAACACGTTCTTCCACATCAGGATCCAGATGAGCAAACGCGCCCACGGCACCGGAAATTTTCCCCACAGAAACTTGTTCCATTGCGCGCTCTAGTCGTGCGCGATTCCGCTGCATTTCCGCATACCAAAGTGCAAAGGTCATTCCAAACGAGGTCGGCTCTGCGTGAATTCCGTGCGTGCGCCCGATTTGCGGAGTATCTTTAAACTCATATGCCCGACGCTTTAAAACTTCAAGCAATCCATCTACTTTTCCCAGCAAAATTTCACAAGATTCCTTCAAAAGCATTCCGTTGGCAGTATCCACAACATCTGATGAAGTGAGCCCGTAGTGTACGAAACGCGATGCCTCACCAATGTTTTCCGCAAGATTCGTGGTAAATGCGATAACGTCGTGATCGGTCGTGTTTTCGATTTCATCGATTCGTTCAACTGTAAACGCCGCCTTCGCTTTAATTTCCTTGAGCGCATCATTCGGAATCGTGCCATCCTCCGCGTGCACTTCCGCAACGGCTATTTCAACATCCAACCATTTTTGAAACTTGTTTTGGGGCTGCCACACCGCCCCCATCTCCGGCAACGTATATCTAACTATCATTGTTTTTTTGTTGTTGTTTCGATTAACGGTTTAGGCAAAACGGCACGTTACAGTAAATGATTTCAATAGTTTATAACTCTCTAACAAACTGCTGCGCAATTTCGATTTTGATCACTGAAATCGCTATCAAACACTATTAAATGAATCCGCGATCATTTAGCAACTCGGCATTTAGTAAAGCGGCACCTGCCGCACCCCGAATTGTGTTGTGACTCAAGGAAACAAACCTGTAATCAAAAATATTATCGAGAAAAACCCTACCTACGGAAATCGCCATTCCGTTTCCGCGGTCGCGATCGATTCGCGGTTGTGGATGGTTCGGTTCATCCGAAACGTAAATGAAAGGTTTAGGAGCGGAATGCAAATCCAGCGAAGGATAATTCTTCAATGTTTCAACCACATCTTCAAGCGGAGCTTTGTCTTTCAAATTGACACGAACCGAAACTGTGTGACCATCAATTACCGGAACGCGAAAACACTGAGCAGACACTGTAAAATCAGCCTTTTGAATTGTTTCGCCGTTAAGCACGCCCAAAATCTTTTGTGCTTCAGTTTCAACCTTTGGTTCTTCGCCCGCAATGTACGGAAGAACGTTATCAAAAATATCAAGGCTAGCAACACCCGGATAACCGGCACCGGAAATTGCCTGCATTGTAGTAATTATCGCGCTTTCGATTCCGAACTTTTCGTGAAGTGCGGCAAGTGGTGGCGCAAAGGATATAACCGAACAATTCGGATTTGTGATTATAAATCCTTCGCTGTATCCGCGATTCGCCTTTTGAACCGAAATCAGTTCCAGATGCTCCGAATTCACTTCCGGAATTACCAAAGGGATGTCTTCCTCCATTCTTAGTGAAGAGGAATTACTGATAACCGGATAACCCGCACGTGCAAACGCTTCTTCCGTTTCTCTTGCCACCGATGAAGGTAGGCTCGAAAACACAATGTCACATTCAAGAGGCGGTGCAATCGGCTTAACCTCAATGGTTTTAACGCTTTCCGGCATTGGTGTTGCCAGTTTCCATGCGCACGCTTCTTCAAATATCTTTCCTTCGGAACGTTCCGAAGCTGCGAGTGCCGTTATTTCAAACTGCGGATGGTTCTCAAGCAGTTGACAGAATCTTTGACCAACCGTGCCTGTTGCACCCAATATTCCTACACGAATCTTTTCCATAACTTTTACAATCAGACCTGCCGTTATTCGAACTTAGCCAAAGCTTCTTTCATCCTTCTAATGCCTTCTACAATATCGCTTTCACTTGCACAAAACGAAATTCGCAAAAATCCTTCCGCTTCGCTGCCAAAGCCTGAACCATTAACGGTAACAACCTTATTCTGAAGAAACTTGTTTACAAGTTCCAGCTCATCTCCATATTTGGAAATATCAACCATCGAATAAAACGCTCCTTCCGGTGAAATCGCTTTCAAGCCAAGCTCTTTATTTATAAGCTTTACAAGCAGCTCCCTTCGTTTGCGATATATTTCGCGCGCATCTGCTTCGGCTTTTTTACCCTCTTCGGTCCAATAAGCAAGCGATGCTTTTTGCGTTATCGTTGAAGCGCAAACGGTATTGTAGCCATGAATTACCAAAGCCTTTTTTATGACTTCCGGAACTCCTAACAGCCAACCCATACGCCAACCCGTCATAGACATATTCTTGGATAGCCCGCCCACGACCAGCGTGTTTTCATAATACTCGGAAATTGAAGGCGGTTTTTCTTCAGTGAAGTACAGCTCACGGTAAATTTCATCCGATATTGCGAAAATTCCCGTACCATCCAATATCTGCGAAATATCTTTTAGGTTTTGACGCGTAAGCGTTCTCCCTGTTGGGTTTGAAGGGCTTAGAATTATGGCAACACGGGTTTTATCGGTAATCTGTTTTTCAAACTCTGCGACATCAAACGCAAAACCCTTTTCTTTCGGCATTCTGTAACGAACTGTTTTCGCTCCGGCAATATTGCTAATCGCCGGATAGGCAGGAAACGCGGGATTTGGTACTAGAACTTCCTCACCTTCTTCGCAAACTGTCATTATTGCGTCAAAAAGTGCCTCATTTGATCCGATTGTTACAATGCAATCATCCTTACATATTGCCAAATGTGGATATTCGGAAACGATTTTTTCACGTAGCTCCGGTAAACCGGCATGCGATGTATAACCCAGTGGTTCGTGATCAATTACACGCTTTGCCTCATTTCTTACGCACTCCGGCGTTGGAAGGTCAGGTTGTCCTAACCCAAAATTGATGCTTCCCGGAAGTGCAGCGTCAAAAATCTGCCGAATGTTTGATTTCTGAATTCCTTGTAAACGCTTTGGAACTTGATAATCTTGGTTTTGTTTGGTGGCTTGTGTCATACGATTTCCAATGCCGGAAAGAACTTACAGAATAACGCATTTTAGTTTCCCTTTCATCCATAAGTAGGTAGTTTAATTTGTTAACAAATAATAAGTTCAACAGGAAAGAATATATATGTTTATCGCAAATAATCTTCTAGTTTTGTCGAAGCATCAGTTTTTTCATCACGATATTTCACAATCATCGGAGCATAAAGCGACAAACCGTTTTCCCTTCCGAAACCACCGGTAATTGCTCTCGAACCCTGCACAACAACTGCACCCGCAGGAATTTCCGGGGAAGTATCAGAATCACCCTTTATGATTGTTTCATTTACAAGATCAAAAATCGGTGTCGAACGAGTCAAAATTACTCCCGAAGCAAGCACTGCACGTTCGCGAACAATTACGCCTTCATAAACACCTGTGTTTCCACCTACCAAAACATCATCTTCAATAATTACGGGGTTCGCGTTAATTGGTTCTAGCACGCCGCCAATCTGTGCCGCCGCAGAAATATGAACGCGTTTTCCAACTTGTGCGCAACTTCCAACCAATGCATGCGAATCAACCATCGTGCCTTCGTCAACGAAGGCGCCAACATTAATGTACATTGGCGGCATACAAACCACACCCGGCGCAACATACGATGCGTCACGGATAGATGAACCGCCCGGAACTATTCTAACGCCGTCATCCAAACCCATTGGACGTAACGGGTAGGTGTCTTTATCAAAGAACGGAATGCCATCGCCCGGGGTCATATCCACGATTGTTCCCATCTTAAATCCGAGCAAAATTCCTTGTTTTACCCAAGTGTTCGTTTTCCAAGTTCCATCCTCCGTTTTTTCCGCCGCACGAATTTTTCCGTTGCGAAGTGCCCGTTTAAAAGATTCAAACACATCGTAATCGCTTACCGTAAAGTCATTTTTAGCCGCTAACTTTTCTATTTGTTCTTGAAGTTGCATATGATTAATTGAAACGTCTTTCTTAATTTATTTCTTGCGGCGTTTTATATTAGTTCTTGTAAAATTGCCGACAATTGTTTTCCGGTATCTTTTGAAACAGGAACCAGTGGCAAGCGAACCTTATCGTCAAGCAAACCCATTTCTTTCATCACGAATTTGCACGGTGCCGGATTTGCTTCGATAAAATTTGCTTCCATCAAATTCAAAAATTTGTAATGAATCTTTCTAGCGGCGGTTAGCGAACCTGCTAGAGCTTTGTTCACCATAGTTGATACTTCTTTTGGAAATTCGTTGGATATAACGGAAATCAAACCATCGGCGCCGGCGGCAATTAACGGAAGCGTAATTGCATCATCACCCGAAAAAACCCGAAAGTTCTTCGGCTTAGAATCTATAATCTTCATTATTTGTACAAGATTTCCAGAGGCTTCTTTGGTTGCAACCACACTTGGAATTTCATTTGCGATTCGCAACTGAGTTTCTGCGGTTATGTTCGATGCGGTTCTGCCCGGCACGTTATATAGAACAATTGGAAATGAGCTTACGGACGCGGCAATTTCACGAAAATGTTGAAAATAGCCTTCTTGCGTAGGTTTGTTGTAATACGGACCCACAACAAGAGCCGCATCCGCCCCAACGCGTCGAACTTCGCGGGTTAGCTCTATCGTTTCTGACGTGCAATTGTTGCCTGTACCGGCGATTACTTTTGCTTCGAGTTTTGCCGCTACTTCAACCGCGATTTCAACCACGCGAATTTTTTCTTCAAATGAAAGCGTTACACTTTCACCCGTGGTGCCAGACGGAATCAAGATCTTTACTCCGTTTTTCACTTGTCGCTCGCAAAGCCGGTAAAAACATTCTTCATCTACCGCCCCATTTTTCTTAAATGGTGTTACAAGCGCGGTCGCGCAACCGCTAAGCCAATCGATTTTTGTTGTCATTTTTTATACTGCTTAAATTCGAACCAACTAGATTTACTTTTAAGTTTCCGATCCGGAAAGAATAGATTAATATGAGCAGACCAATCAACAAATTGAAAAATCCAACTTGCCGAAAGTTTAAACTGTTGCCCGTTCAACCCGATTATATACGGTATCCCTTTCAACCGCCTCGTATCCCGCGTTTTCAATCAGCCTAACAAGCTCATCCTTTGTCATTCTAGATTCGCCGCCTTCTTCAACTGAATACGCATGAGTTAGTTCGCTTCCATCTGTAATTGTGCCGTCAACATCGTTTGCGCCAAAATTCAAAGCCATCTGGGTAGTAGGAATTCCGAGCATTACCCAATACGCCTTTATGTGTTCGAAATTATCGAGCATTAAACGTGATACCGCAATTGTTTTGAGATTATCAACCGCATCCGGACCCGGCAAATTTGAAAGCGCCGAACCGGGCGGATAAAAGGCAAGCGGAATAAAACATTGAAAGCCGCCGGTTTTATCTTGCTGTTCACGAAGGCGTTTTAGGTGATCTACGCGGTCTTCGAACGATTCGATATGTCCGTAAAGCATTGTAGCGTTAGTTTTTAAGCCTGCTTTGTGAACTTTGCCGGAAAGTTCAAGCCATCTTTCGCCATCGCATTTATGATCGCAAATTCGCGAACGAGTTGGTTCCGCTAAAATTTCCGCTCCGCCACCCGGGCAGGAATCCATTCCGGCTTCGATTAGCTGCCCAATAACTTCTTCATCAGACATCTTGTAGAAACGAGCAAAAAAATCCAGTTCTACCATTGTTAGGGCTTTTATGTGCAGCTTTGGAAACTCACGTTTGAGCGATGAAAACAGCTCCGTGTAATATTCAAACGGCAATTTCGAATTCAAGCCGCCTACAATGTGAAGCTCGGTTGCCCCGTCATTTACCGCATTGCGCGCAATGTCAATTCCTTCGGCGACGGTGTATGTATATGAATCTTCTTGGCGTGCGCGCCGATAAAATCCGCAAAACTTGCAATCTGCAACACAAATGTTTGTATGATTGAAATGACGATTTACATTGTAATAAGTTGTTTTGCCGTGCTTTTTACGACGTACCCAATCGGCAAGTTTTCCAAGCGCGTTTAAGTCATCAGTAGTAAAAAGTTTTATGCCTTCATCAAATGTAAGGCGCTCTTCTACTGCAAGTTTTTCCGAAATTTCGTTTAGATTTTTATCAAATGAAAGCTGCATTGTTCAAGAATCCGTGTTTACCATTAATATGCTACGATTTTATCAAAATAATTTTGATAAGTCTTAAATGCTAAATTTTGATTTTTGCGGATAGATTATGTGTGGAAGATACGTATTGGATGACCCGGCGCTTGCCGGCGAGGAATTTAGGATTGATATTTCAGATGTGCCGTGGAAGCCGAATTATAACGTTGCGCCAATGCAGCAGGTTATGGTTGTGCACGAACACGATGGTATTCGAAAAGCCGTACCAATGCAGTGGCAATTGATTCCGCACTGGTCAAAAACGCGAACGTTGAAATATCCGACAATAAATGCGCGTGCGGAAGGAATTGTCGATAAGCCCACATGGCGAAGCCCTTTTAGAAATATGCGCTGCATTATTGTAAATTCGGGGTTTATTGAATGGAAAAAACTGGGCGATGGAAAGCAGCCGTATTTGATAAAAATTAAAGATAAACGAATAGCGGGTTTTGCGGGTTTGTTCGATACCTGGTTAAACGAAGAAACGGGCGAGATAATCGAAAGTTGCGCCATCATCACCACATCTGCAGATGAAGTGTTGAAACCGATACACGATCGAATGCCCGTATTCCTTCATTCTGAAGAATATGACGAATGGCTTGATCCTGAAAATCACAATGTTGATGAGCTACAGAACCTTTTGCGCCCTTACCCTTCAACTGAGATTGTATTTTTCGAGATTGATAGGGCTGTTGGTAATGTTAGGAACAATTCGCCGGAATTTCTGAAACCGCTAAAAGATTAAATGAAATTTGGAACTTTAGAAAACCCGGTAGATGTCGATTTTGCGCTTCCTCCTGACGCCGCCGGTACCGCGAAAGCACTCGCTTCAAGAAACGGGAAGGGTTTGAAGATTTATGTGGGTTGTTCAAAATGGGGAAAGAACGAATTACAAGGTTTTTACCCTCGCGGCGTAAAAAATGAACTCGCATATTATTCAACTCAGTTTAATTCTATTGAATTAAACGCGCTTGCATACGGCAGAAAGCCGAAAGAAGTAATAAAAGGTTGGTACGAAAGCACGCCCCCTGATTTCCGCTTTTTTTCGAAGTTTTCACAAAGCATTTCGCATTATCGAAGGCTTAACAATACTGAGGAGTTCGTCGAAAATTTTGTTTCAAGTCTTTCAGAACTAAATGAAAAACTGGGCGGATTATTTTTGCAGATGAGTGCAAATTTTGCGCCGAAGGATATTGCGCGCATCTTTCGCTTTGTTGAATTTTGGCGATGGGAAATTCCCTTGTATGTTGAGTTTCGTCATACTGATTGGTATAACGAACCGGCAATCGCTGCTCAAATTTATTCGCTTTTTGAGGAAGCAGAAGTATCAACGGTAATTACCGATACAGCCGCGAGGCGCGATTTAATTCATATGCGTCTTACAACACCGCGTGCATTTGTTCGATTTGTGGGAAATAACCACCCAACTGATTTTGAACGTCTTGATGCCTGGGTTGAAAGAATCGCAATGTGGAAACAGCTCGGATTAGAAGAATTGGCATTCTTTGTGCATCAAAATTTTGAGAAAAAGCCGGCATTGCTCGCCACATACCTTATCGAAAGATTAAACGCCAAAATCGGTGCGACACTTAACATTCCTATACCGCAAGAGTAAGTGTGTACAGGTGCGCACCGCTTTTTAGCTTAAAGCTAATCTTTTAGATATTCGGAAATTTCAAATTTATCTAAACTAACCTGTGGATCAATTTTTACAGTTTTTTGTGATGATTTATCCGGATTCGCACCGTCAAAACTCTTTACATCTATTGATGATAGCGAAAATACTTGACCATTCTTTTCAAAAAAGAAGGTCTTTTCATACTTATAGCGCGAGCCGTATTCCACGGTAAACTCAAAGCCTTTTTCGTTTGGCTTCGCCTCATCAACTGCAAAATCGTTAACATCTTCAAAACTTGGAGTTTCGATTTTTCCTACTTCTTCAGATCCTACAAAAACGAGGATATCATCGGCGTTTCTTTCTTCATTGTGCTCTATTTTCACCGAAACACTATCAGATTTTGTATCTGAAGGCGTAACCGAAGCTGTTTCACTTGGTGAAGCATTTGTCTCCGGCGAAGTTGAACTATTAACTTCAAGACCATTTGAAATGGCATTTGGTGCTTGCGCTGAATTCACATTTGCATTCTTGGCTTTTCCGGAATTGGAGCAGTTAAACATCAAAATTACCGAAACAATAACTGAAAGAATTTTCATCACATTACCTCCAATCTAAGATTAAAGAACTTTCCAATATATAGATTGTCCGTTTGCGCCGGTTGCTATAAGTTCTTGGCTACCGGTATCTGTTTTGTAATAAAACTTGCCAACGTAATTGATAGGCAAATTTTTCTTTGGAAGCACTAATTCCGGAATCCAGTTTTTTGGTTCGTTAAAAACCGCAGCGGGAATTTTATATATTTTGCCGTAATAGTTTACTTTGCCCGAACGAAACCTGGCTAAATTGTTGTTCAGATAAGTTTTAAATATTTGATCTGAAATAGACACGGATGTATATTGCCGGAACTTCGGATGTGGTTTATCACTGGGATTGTGCAACCCCCACGCCAAAAAATCGGTTCCATCCCAAAATCTTGCACCACCCGTTGGGTCAAGCGCACCAGCCAGCACACTATCAACTGCAGTTCTTGCCGAATTTGCGTTTTTGTTTTTGTTAGTGTCAGGCAGTTCAACTTTTTGAGCCGAAGGAACTGAAGAGTAACCCGTCATCAACAATTCATACAGCGTTTTCTTTCGTACCTTTGCCTGGTTGTTTGCAACGTGCGCAAGCCAAAGGTATTCGTTCGGGTCGTTTGAAGTTCCTTCGAGCTTAATAATATTGTAAACAACGCGTTTTTCACTGTCAGTCATGGTCATATGCAAAGCCTCCGATTTTGATTAGGTTTATTAAAACTACAACTAAATATATCCCGCCGTGTTTTGCGCAATTACCACGCCACAATAAACGGAAGAGGTAAACCTTTTAGTTTTCAAATTTACTTACTACTTGTTTTATTTATGTTACAACACAACCACTATTTCTGCCCAAGTGCTACCGCTTTCTTATAAGCCGAATGTACTGCTTTTGATAACACGGTTCGTAAACCGCCCTTTTCCATTTGGTAAATTGCATCGGCTGATGTCCCACCCGGTGACGTAACCATATTGCGGAGTTCAGCCGGGTGCAGATCCGATTCCATTGCGAACAATACGGAACCCAACATCATTTCCTGCACCAGTTCTTTTGACATATCTCTAGAAAAACCTAGATGAACACCGGCATCGGTTAATGCTTCCATCATCATAAACACATATGTGGGTCCAGTTGCGGAAAGCGATGTAGCCATATCAATCATATTTTCATTTTCTACGTAAAGTTCCTTTCCCAGAGCGGTAAGTAGCACACGAATTTTTTGTGAATCTTTTTCGCGAGCTTCCTCCGTTGCCGTCCATGCCGTTATTCCGTGTCCGATTTGCGATGGCGTGTTTGGCATTGTTCGGGCGATTCGTTCGCAGCCTAAAGCCTCCGCAATTGTTTCTATTTTTGCACCTGCAACAATTGAAAGCACAAGCTGATCAGGTGTAACAAAGCCCTTTAAATCGTCTAATACACCGGATAGCCGTTGTGGTTTAACGCAAAGTACAACAACGGAATCAGCCGCTGTCTGCGATTCGACAGCCGCCGCACTATTTTCTTTTAGTGCTTTTATTCCGTATTTTGCGGAAAGTTCTTTTCGTCTCGCTTCACGCGGGTGACTTACGGTAATTTGTTCACTTGTTACGAGCTTGTTTTTTAAAAGACCGGCGACAATTGATTCCGCCATTACACCGCAACCTATAAAACTCAGCTTAGCTTCTGCCAAATGTTCTTTCATATAAAAATGACGTAAACATTTTTTGTAGAAATGGTTTACGCTTAAATAACCTCTATAATTTTGTTCTATTATCTTTTGGAAAATGTCGGTTTTGCAACCGAACGTAAACCGATTTCAATCCGTTTCATAAAAATTTGTAAAGTTTTTATTTTGAAGCGCGTCTTATTCTTTCCATCAACGCGGCGCCAATTCCGTTTTCAACTGTTTGTTCACAAAATATTTCATCAATCCCGGTTCTATCGCATTCGCGAAAGAATTCAAATAGATTTTGTGCATAATCTTCGTCAGATTTCGCAATATAGATTTTCTTAAAAGCCGCATTTGGTACCGTAAAGCCGATAAACGCAGAGTTTTTGTTTACACTCAGATTGTCGTTCGCTTTTGCTAAACGAACCTTAGCAACCGGCGAATAATGCTTATGTTTCATTCCCGGACTTTTCG
>JBKEBT010000159.1:0-25328 GCA_047973305.1 Pyrinomonadaceae bacterium | reverse complement strand
TCAATTTGTTTGACAAAATTCTTAAATCCCGGTGATTGAATTTCAAGTGTGTACGATCCAATATTGATACTAAATCCGGGCGCGTCCTTACCGAGTGCGGCTTCTGTGATGGTTTTTCCGCTAGAATCTATTAGCTTAATAGCTCCTACATTAATTAAATCACCATTTTGATCAGATACTCGAACTTGAATTGTTTCAAGATTCTGTGAAAATGCCGTGAGATCGAGTATCAATACAAAAAGGCAAATTGTTATGAGTTTCTTGAGCATTTTTCTGTTTTCGCTTACTTAATCTCAAAAATACTTTCGTTGATTTCCGGATTGATTTGTAACTCTTCGACTTCAATTGTTGTATAAAGGTGCTTTACTTCGGCACCATCTTTTGGTTTGAAAATGGTTTCACCCTTAATTTGTCTTGGGATTAAGAGACCGTTCATTTTTTCGCGATTTGTGAAGTAATATTTGTATTCCCGATACCCATCAAAAGCCCCCCCGAAATCTCCTTTATTATCCGTACGATTATAAGTCATCATGAGGAGTAGATTAGTTTCTGAATCAAAAAACAATCGATAGGTTTGACCGGTCATAGAGGTAACGTCAACAACGTTTGCAAACTTTCCTTTTGATTCTGCCTTGCCGATATATTTGAATTGCAAATTCGATTCAAACGGATGGCTCAAGATTAATGGAAATAGATCAGTCCACAACTTCGATTGCAAAGCTACTTTTGGATCAGTTTTTTTAGTACTTTTTGCACTTTTCATGGCATCCAACTTCTTCTTATCTATCTTGCCTTCCATTTTTGATAATGAATTATCCGAAATTGTATCGTTTGAGTTACGGTTTGTTGTATCCATTACTGAACGGTTTCCTAAAATGTCAATAACCAAAAGACTCTTAAATTTTTCACCATTCCAAATTTCGATTGATTCAGATAGATTCAAACGAGATGTACTCGTTCGAATCTTGTTTGGTAGATTCAAGATAATTTCAGTTTCACTAACGAGTGGTTTTCCTTTCTGATTTGAAACGTCTGA
The DNA here is from genome assembly GCA_047973305.1 of Pyrinomonadaceae bacterium. Taxonomy (GTDB): domain Bacteria; phylum Acidobacteriota; class Blastocatellia; order Pyrinomonadales; family Pyrinomonadaceae; genus Aridibacter. The sequence goes on along the minus strand of JBKEBT010000159.1, from coordinate 24,292 downwards.
AAGCGTTTGACGTAAACGATAAACAATTGATTGAATCTTAACTCCAGCTGTTCCGCTTGCGGTCTGGGAAGCGGATACTATTACATTTCCCTTTTTCCGGAGTTCAAATTCATTTGTCGTATTTAATTGAGGAAAAACAGTGGTAGAAGAAACCAACAATAGAATCGCAAAAAGTAGTTTTTTCATATAATTCTTGTACATTTGTCTAACTTGATAGTTGTTAATAAGTTTCTTATCTAAGGTGGAGAATACACATCACCACCTTAGAAATTAGGCTCAGTCATTTCGAAGTTTGCATGTTAGTTATGAAAGATTTCAAGGGTTCAATGGCGCGAAGTTTCGCAGTGTAGTATTCAGGATATTCGGACGCGCTTTCGGCTTCGCAAATTTTATTTACCCTATCAAAAAAGTTAAGTGCCCATTCTTGAATCTCCACGCAGAGATTCGGGCTATCGATACAAACACTCCAAGCAAGATTTGCGGCTTGCTGATTTAAGATCATCGCTTCATCACATATCGGACCAGGAGTGTTTTTACAAAAAGCTACTAATTGATTCAACTTATTTGTTATTTCAGTGTTTTTTTGCGAATTTTCTGTCGCAATAATCTTTGAGTTCGAATTCCTGTGATTTTCGAACGCCAATCCTTTTGTAACTCCTAATACACAAAATAAAGATGCCAATACAAACAACCTATTTAGAAAATTCTTTTTCATTTTCCTTCTCCTGTTAAGCAAATGAAGAATCGATAATGAGTTGACAGCTTCAAACGCATTCATCAATCAATTCCCATGCCAAATATTGAACATCTGCCATTTCTTGCGCTAGAATAGAACTGTTGTGAGTTCGCATCTGCTGTCCGAAATACGGCAGAGGCACTTAGAAACAAACGGGCTTTGGAATCACTTCAACTGGTTTCAAAGCTCAATTTATTTCGAGCAACTTAATCTCTAAAAAAATGAATTAGTGAGCAATTTATATTCTGAGAATTTCTCTTAATTATCCTGAAAAAATTTTCCATTGACGGATTCGGGAGTGCTCACCTAATATAATTCTTACTTCTCTGAGATGTTTAGAGTAAATACTATTTACGAGTTTTTGTCAACAAAAATACCCCCCCCCCCGCGCGTCGATTAAGACGCGTAACTCATCTAGTATCCATAAGTTACGGATGCTCCAAGTATGCCTATTTTGGCGTATTCTTTCGACTTGAAATGTTAAATTCACACTTCCGAAATTTGGAAAGCTTGCATTTAGTTGGGGCAAATAGGCTTCGGTTATTTCGCAAATATTTAACAAACTTTGCCGACCCGTTTTTCGGAATCACGTTTGGAAACCGCGTTTTGTTCGATTCGAAAGCGACAAGTGGCGAGCGAGAGAAATTGCTGCTGTAGGTAAATTTATGAGAAAAAAGGGGCGTGAATTCTCACGCCCTCGGCTAAGCAAAAAGGAAAATATGAATGAGGTATGAGATGTGCCTGAATTAACAGGTTATGCGTTTTCGTCTTCGGCGAAGAAGTAAAAAAAGGTAGGCAGATTTTGTCGGATGTTTAAGTTATCGTAACTATCAAAAAGGCAGACCGAAGACGTTTGCGCTTCATCCAACTAGCAACCCACGCGATAAAAGGGCTACTATTTAAAACTATTATGAAGAATGACCCAAGTTTACGAAATGTGAGTAATACCAGAGCCTTTGGTTATGCAACGCAACGTATACTGTGGATTTCCACAATGTTATTTCTTAAGTGAAAAAAGCATTCCGAGTTCACGCTTTTCCCAAGAAACATCCGCAAAAATAAGGTTCGCACGTGCGCGAATGTTTACCAAACCGCGTCCGACTTTCGCGTTTTCAACCTCGAATTGCGCCCCGTCATCGGCAATTTCCAACAAGAACCGGTTCTCGTCATCTTTGCCAACGTGCATAAGAATCTTTGCGGGGTCTGCGTGGCGTACAATGTTGCTCAAGACTTCTTGCGCAATTCGGTAAATTTGAATTTGATCGGTTCGAGAAAGCATTTCTTCGGATTCAGCGGATAATTCACAGTCAAAAACGGTTTCTATTTCTTTTTCGTGAGCGATTTGTTCTACCGAATTGGAAAGCGCCCAATTTAAAGCTGCGGTAAAGCCTATATTTTCAAGAACCGAAGGGCTTAAATCTTCGCATATTCTTCGAATTTCATCCGAAACATTTTCGATTTCACTTCTAAATTTGGGGGCTTGTTCGGTTGAAACTTCATCTGCCATTAAAATTAAATGTCGTAAATCAGCCAAGGTTTGGTCATGCAAATCCCGAGAGATTCTTCTTCGTTCGCGTTCAGCCTCGTTCGCAAGATCAAATCGCGCGGAACTCAGCTCTTTGTTCGCAAGCGAAAGTTGCTCACTTGTGCGGCTTATTTTTCGCTGTGAAACAATTGCCCAAATTAGAGTTGCGACCGCGATGAACAAAAGCACCGCCAAGATTCCCGCAATTATGGGAAAAGGCGCGGGTTCGACAACCAACGTAAAAACAAGTGGTTTTGAAGCAACAAGATTTACGTCAAACGCCTGTACTTCCACACGGTAGTTTCCGGGGGCAAGATTTTCCATTACAAATTGCGAATCACTTCCAAACCGCTTATTCAAGATTTGATCGGTTCCATCATATAGCACGAATGAATATTGAAATTGTTCGGGAAACGTTCTGCTGCTTATTGCGGAAACGTCTATCGAAAGGCTGTTTTGAGGGTAATCAAGTTCGATTCCGTTCTTCAGTTCGGATGTGGAATGAACGCGCTGGCTTACAATGCGCGTTGGTTCGAGCAGGGGCTTTTCGTTGCCGATGGCGTAGCGTACAATTCCGCGGTTTGTGCCAATTACCAACGAACCATCAGTTAGCGCGATAAGCGCAAACAAGTTTTGCGAAACCAAACCTTCTTCAATATCTATTTTCGAAGAAATCCAGCCAAAGTTCTTTGTGTAGGCAAAGCTAACTAAGCCTTCCGCTGATGCGCACCAAATTTCTTTTTGGTTTTCCGCGTTTTGGATTACAACAATCTGTCTTACATCGGTAATGTTTTGAAGAAGTTCCAACGTGTTATTTTGGAAAGCGTAGATTCCTTTTTCTGTACCGAAAAGCATTCCGTTTTTCTCATCGCCGGAGATTGTCAAAATTGATGAACCCTCTAAATCTTTCAAACCTGGAACGGGTGCGACGCTTTTCCCATCAAACTTAAAAACCCCATTTTTTTCGGTTCCGATCCACAAATTGTCATCAACAAAAAACACGGTAGAATAATTTGGCAAAAGCTCGGATAAGCCTTTTTCGTTTAATCTTGTTACTCCTTTTCCGGGAGTTGAAAAAAACAGACCGTCGTCAAAAAACGCTAGCGAACGCGCATCGCGTTCAATGATTTTCTCAAAAGAGAAATTTGCAGGGTTAAGCGAATAGATTCCACCGCGTGCACCAATAACGACACGGTCAGTTCCGGCAGCCGCCAAAGAATAAACAATTTCATTTTCAAAACCCGCGATAGAATTCCAAGCCCCTGTTTCTGTTGAATAATAAAACAATCCGTGATTTGTGCCGGCAAATTGTATTCCGTTTGGTGCTTGGAAAAGTGTGCGAACAAAACTGCTTTCAACATTGGTCGAAACCTGCTCGTTTCGGGGGCTTCCGGGGTCATAGCGTGATACGCCCTTATCAGTTCCGAACCACACCACGCCTTCACGATCGACAAATGTTGAAAGCACCCGATTTGAACGTAATCCGCCGGACGTGTTTTCAAAAGTAAACCGCTTTTCTTGTGCGTCGCCGTTAAAGTGATATGCGCCGTGATCATCAGTGCCAATCCAAAGATTGTTCTTGGCATCAAACGCGATTGCGTTTACGCTGCCTAAATCATTACCGAACACGCTCAATTCCGGAAGTTTTTCCGCCTTTAGTAATCCGCTTGCGGAACTACCGGTGCGTGCTCCAATCCACAGATTTCCGTCGTTTCCGGTTGCCAGAACATTAATAAAAAACGGACGCGGGCGGGTTTCCACAACTTCAAGTTCGCCGTTGTTTGAGCGTTGGAGCCCTGAATTATAGGTGCCGGCGAAGATCCTTTCTTTGAAATATGCAATTGAACGCAGCGGAACCGCCGCTTTAATAAATGGTTCGAGTTCGTTGGAATTTTTGCGTCGTCTTGTGCGGAAGATTAATCCGTTTTGTTCACCCAAATATATCCAATCATCTGTTACCGCAATCGATGAAATAGAGTAATCAGCTGTTTCGGAAATCAGTGCAAACGTATCGTCAATGTAATAATAGGCGCCACGGTCGGTGGCAATCCATAGCGCACCATCTTTATCCACTTTTAAATCGGAAATTCTTATTGATGAAACGCCATTAGACAGGTTTGTTTGAACACGTCTTCCATCAAAACGCGCCAAGCCATTATCGGTTGCAAACCAAATAGAACCCGAATTTGTTTGCGCAATGGCATTGATTCTTTCAGATGGAAGCCCGTGAAATGAGTTAATAGAACCCCATTGATGCAGATTTTGCGACGATTGAAAAATTATTTCTTCAACCGAACGTGGCGTTTGCTGTGCTTGCGGAAAAATAAATGATGCCAAAAACAGCAGTTCAATAACGGCACAAAAATTAGTGCCAATTTTTACAAAATGTTCATTTGAATTCAAAAACTTCAATTCTTTCGCTTTTCTTCCAAAAATCTTTTGCGGTCGCGTGTAATCCACGAAGCAAGTTCTTCTTCAGATTTTTCCAACTCATCGCTATTTATAAGTCCGCGCCTTAAAGCTTCAAAAAACGCGCGTGTTCTTACATTAAACGCAAGTTTATCGTAGCGTTCTTGATCAGTACCTTCAGATAGATTTGGAAAAAGTTTTTCGTAAAGGTTTGCCAGACGGCTTTCGACGCCGCGCTGCGAAAGACTACACTTTCTCGCAATTGCCCAGTTTGAAAGCCCAAGCGCGAGGTATCTAAGTGCTTCGGCTTCAAATTCCGTAAGCAACGGTCGTTTAAAAGAATCTTTAAAGGCGGGGTCAATCATATCCGCACCATCTTCCAAAACGGTTGCGATAAATCTTAAAAGTCGCTGTTCAGGATTATTTTTATGTATAAAACCGTATGCCGGCTGCGGATCAAGTTCGCGCGTGATTTTTCTAATTTCGTTAATGTAAATTTCGTGTGGAAACTGCGTCCAAAAAATGATTTTTGCATCGGGCATTTCGCGCCAAATTCTTCGCGCCGCCTTTACGCCTGAAAGGTTAGGCATTTGAATATCCAAAATACAAAGGTCCGGTTTCGTATCTATTGCGATTCGTATGGCTTCTTCGCCATCTTCCGCATCCAAAACCGGCGCGGCATCCGGAAATTCCCGCATCAATATTTCCCCCAAATACTTACGCTGAATTGGGTTATCTTCTGCAACTAAAATAGACATAAATAATTTATATCAATAAAAAATCAATAAGTTAATCAAAGCAAAATACGTAACAAACGCAAATTTCGCGGAAAATAAAAAAAGGCTTCAAGAAGAAGCCCATTACTTAATTGGTCGGGGTGAGAGGATTTGAACCTCCGACCTCACCGTCCCGAACGGTGCGCGCGACCAGGCTGCGCTACACCCCGACAAGAACTTTGAATATTAAGTTACGACCAGCATTTAGTCAACAGGGTGTGTGGCTAAGTTGCTTCATCTGCCGGGACCTTTTTATACTTAGCCCACTTGTGTCTAATTACTTCGACAATTGGTGGCAAAAGCGATAAAAAGACAACCACAATCACTACCTTTTCAATGTGATCTTGCAGGCGAATTCCCAATGATTGTTCAACCATACCGCCGAGAAAATATCCCGCCAATACCATTGAAAATATCCAAAGCACGCCACCGGCAATGCTGTAAGGCAAGAATTTTTTGTATTCGAATTCCGATGCACCAATAACCAACGGAGCAAAAGTTCGCACAATCGGTACAAACCGTGCCATCACAATGGTTTTTGAACCGTGTCTTTCAAAGAATGAATGAGCTTTTTCTACGCGCGAAGGCTTGAAAAAAATGGAATCTTCGCGTTTGAAAAGACTTTCACCAAGCAACCGTCCTGTCCAAAATCCTACACTGTCACCTAAAATTGAACCGAACAAAAACCCGGTCAAAACAAGGTATATGTTCAACTTATCAGGCAAAGTTTTTGCCATTAAACCGGTAACTACCAAAAGCGAATCGCCCGGAAGAAAAAAGCCCACCGCTAAACCAACTTCGGCAAAAACTATAAACGCCAACCCGAAATAAACGTAAATCCCGAGAATATCAAGCAGCCAATTTATTAAATTATCGGGCTTTATGAATTCGAGAAGATGATGAATGAAATCCATAAGAATTTGCCGCAACAGGCGGCTTACTAAAATCGTATCAAAATGCACGATTTGAAAAAAGGCGTAAAAGCTATTTCCAGCCGTGTTCGCCAATCAGCGGTACAAACGAACAATTCCCAAAATCTTCCGTCAGAAATCGTTCGCCTTTTCGCGTTATACGCACCAATTTCTGCGTTTTTGGTTCCGAACCAATGGGAATAACAAGTTTGCCACCGTCTTTCAATTGCATAAGTAGCGGTTCCGGAATTGAAGGACCGCCAGCCGCAACCAGAATTCCATCAAACGGCGCATACGCCTTCAAACCCTTGGTGCCATCCTTGCATTGCAACGATACGTTTTCAATTCCAAGTGCTTTCAGGCGTGTTAACGCTTCGTCAGCTAAGGCTTTGATGCGCTCAATCGAATAGACCGTGCCAGCAATTTGCGAAAGAATAACGGTTTGATAACCCGAACCTGCCCCTATTTCCAAAATTTTTGCTTGATTGTTAATCTCCAAAAGCTCCGTCATTTTGGCGACAATAAATGGTTGCGATATTGTTTGTTTTGAAGCAATTGGAAGCGCATTGTCGCGATAGGCTTGAAATTTCAATGCTTCGGGCACAAAAAGATGACGCGGAACTTTGCCCATTACCGCCAGAACGCGCTCATCGTTAATGTGATAATGCTCGCGTAGCCGTTTAATCATCGAATTGCGCGCTAACTGATATTCATCCATTTTCGCTAGAGTAATTGGTTTCCCATTGTTTTAGGAGTTTTATTGAATCGTGGTCTGTCAAATCGCTTCGCATTGGCGTAATCGATACAAAACCATCTTCAATCGCTTCGAAATCCGTTCCGTCGCCTTCGTGAAATCCGTCACGAACTTCGCCAATCCAGTAATAGAGCTTCCCGCGCGGGTCGATGTGTTCAGTTATCATCGGGCGTGCATCCTTAAAACCCTGTTTGGTTGCTTTGTATCCTTTTGATACACCGCTTGGAATGTTCACATTCAAAAGACTGCCTTTTGGTAATCCCTCACGTAAAGCGCGTTCAGTTATCGCACGTGCAACTTTTGCCGATTCGGAAAAATCGTGGTCGCGATATTCAACCAAACTAAACGCAATGCCCGGCACGCCCAGTATCGTAGATTCCAGTGCACCGGCGACGGTTCCGGAATACGTGGCGTCATCACCCAAATTAGGTCCCGGATTAATACCCGAAACACAAAGCACCGGCAGTTCTTCACTTCTTAGAATTTGATTTAGTGCAAGCGTTACACAATCTGTAGGAGTGCCATCCACAATCCAATGGCGTTCGTCGGTCTTTCTGATCCGAAGCGGTCTTGAAAGCGTAAGACTGTGAGATGCGCCGCTCATTTCGGTTGCAGGCGCAACAACGTATAAATCTGCGATAGGTTTTAAGGCTTCTTCTAACGCAAGAATTCCTTCTGCATGGTACCCATCATCGTTTGTTACAAGAATCTTCGGCTTCATAAAAAAGAAAAGGTGTGCCTAAAAAGCACACCATATTTTGAAAACTCTGAGCATTAACGCCCTCCACGGTTGTTAAAATTTCTGCTCATTCTTCTTCGCTTATTGTTGCGTTTGCGGGCATTGGCTGATTTTAGCTTAGCCTTTTGTCCCGGTGGCACGAAGTGTTGATGTTTTTTATAGTCTTTGATGATCTCTTCCGTAATTACCTTACGCTTGAATCTGCGTAATGCGTTTTCAATAGATTCATTTGAATTAAGTTCTACGTATGCCAACTTACATCACCACCTTTTCGCTCAGATTGCTAGCGCGCGAGCAAACAGTAATTAAACTATTTTAGCCGACAAAAGGCAAATCAAACCAAGCCGAAGCCGATAAATCGCTCCGAAATAAATAGTCACAGTGCGATATAGAAACTCCGTTCTCTAACGACGAATGGTAGGACGCGCTTGGGCAACCCGGAAAAGATCAACTTGCAACTGCTCAAGAAACGTAAAAAAGCACGCCAAATCCGATTGCACCAATAAGCAACATCAGCCATGTATCCCATCCCAAGCGACCAAACTTCTTGGGAACTTTTAAAACCATTCCGATAATAAAAGTTACTGTGAGTGCTATCGATAGAATCGAAATTAAGCGATTTGCTTCGCCCGCGCCGGAAAGAATATTCCTACCGGCAATTAAGGAAGCCGGCAAGAACAGCACAGGCAAAAAACCGTTTCCGCCAAAAATATCACTAATAATCGGCTTATATTCTTTGTTCCTCACAAATTCCAAGCCACTTGAAATTTCAGGTAGTGAAGTTACGAACGCTAAAACAGTTGCGCCGAAAAAAACACCCGATAAGCCAAACCGTGTTGCAATTGCATCGCTGCTGTTTTCAAGCAACACCCCGAATACAAATACCACAATTGAAATAGCTCCCAGCCATACTAACGAAGATTTTCTTGTGTAAGAGCCGGGAATTTTAGTTTTACGCCGCCTTTTTGCAGTATTGAGATGTTTCAACAAAAGCAAAGATGAAAGCCAAATTATTACAATAAGCCAACTCGGAATGCCCGCGATTAAACTGGTTGACGCGCTATTTGGAAGGCTTCCGAACAAGCAAAGCAGCAAAATTAAGATAAGGGCTACGCCCTGAAATATTCCTGCTTTTGAAGAGGTTATGGTGGAAAGCGGACGCGTATCCTTTGAATAAAAGTCGTACAAAATCAACAAAAGATTTTGCATGGCAATGCCGCCAAGCAAGTTTCCGGCAATCAATGAATAGTTTCCTTTAATCGCACCGGTTATAGCGATAGAAGTTTCCGGCAAATTTGTAACAATCGCCAGAATTAAAGTTCCTCCAAAAGCTGAACCCAAACCAAATTCGGCATCTACGAATTCGACAACGTCAGAAAGCTTACGGCAAAAATACCAAATTGCCACCGCAGATACAGCAAAGATTGTTAACTGTGCCTCAAATGAATTGAAAAATTCCATGGTTTCCTTGTGCCAAACGCATTTCGGGTAACGAAAGAATTACATCAAAACGAAATGAACAACACTCACAAACGGCATAAAACCTCAATATGTAGAAGCAAATAGAAACTTGAAATTCGCAAATCTTAACCAACGCCAAACCGAAAAGTTTGCAAAACCAAGACGTGTAGCTAAAAGCAAATTTCAAGTTTTGAATTTCCACATTAGCCAAGAGTTTTTACGAAATCTTTCCGCCTTGCTTTGGTTCGTTTGGCAGATCATCTTGAAACTTCATGGAAGCATGCGTACCGTCGCAAAACGGTTTATTGCGCGATTGCCCACACCGGCAAAGAGCCTGACGATTGCGAATCTCGTAAACCTCTCCGTTTGCTGCTTTTACCGGAATGCCACCCCGAAGCATTATTGGTCCGCTACAACGGTTTAGCACGTCTTCAACCAAGCCCACCGATGGATCTTCATACGTCTCAATTGGTTCTTGCGTGTCGTTATCCCAAACTACCAAACGCCCGCCCGGGCAACGTCGTGCCATCTCAAGGGTAAGTTCTTTAGCCGCCTCGCCTTCCAATCTAACTTCATTCCAAACGCGTTGCCCCGCATCGCAGAAACGTGCGTAAGCGCAAAACTTTTCATCGTCAGATAACGAATGATCGGGTCCCTGAATTAATTCTGCGAAATCCAGTGAAGGCTCAAACGTAGCCGTCTCGGTTAAATCGACTTCCGCCGGGTTCAAAGTCTTATGTGAACCATCACAAAAGGGCTTGTTTTTTGACGCGCCGCAACGGCAAAGTGCAACTATCTTTTTAGCTTCAAATTCTTCTCCCTCTTGATATACACGTGAAATTCCGCGTTCATCCGGCATAATAAACTGCTGAATAATCGGGGTTCCCCCGTGAAGCATTATCGGTCCGTTTAACATGATCTCAGCATACACTTCTCCCGGTGCCTGTCTGGTTCCAATCTGTATGGTAATTTTATCGTCAGTCATCTTTTTGTGCTCCAATAGATATAAATTGTGATTAGGTTATCTGCTGCGATATTCAAACTTTTCACAAAAACAAGTGAAAATCATGTTTTGAGTTTCTTTGTTCGAAATATTAGCAGACGCCGTTTGCTAAAGTAAATACAACGTGAAATTGGCACGCTTGAAAGAATCGTGATTCTGCCCAAGTGTGTATAGAAAAAGAGACTGCCTTTTCAGATAGCTTCGCTCCAATTCCCGAAGTGGATAATATTTTTCGTATTTTCCGAAAAAATATTATCCGCCTGTAAATGCTACAAATACACGAGTTAAAGCGTTGATATCAGAATTTCGGGGGGAGGTAAAGTTTTTGTTGACAAAGGTTTTGAAATGGGTCTATGTTAGCTTTGTTCACATTTTGAATTTTTAGTTTTACTCAAAGGATATGAATTTACTCTACTCAAACTCAACTTCTAAGCAAGCTCAAGCAAACCTGCGCGACAACTTAAATCTTGAATCCGAGCGGGGTAAATCCCGTAGAATTGTTTTTCAGTAAAAATTCGGATTGCGAATCGGCGTAGAAATGAATTGAGCTTTGAAGCTGCTTCGAACAACTCCAAAGCCCGGTTTGTAAAAAGTGCTTCTGCTGTGTTTGGAACAACAGATGCGACCTATCAACACTCGCATTGTAACGCAAAACACTGCAAAGGCTCAACAATTGGTTTGAGAGCTGACGAAAGCATGCGTTTCAGAAGTTGTCCCGCTTTTTTAATGCTTTTATTTCCAGGATATAGGAGATTAAAAATGAAAAACTCAATCAGAATTTTATCGTTTTGCGTGGTGATGATGTTTGTATTTGTGGGGGCTTCTTTTGCAAAAACGACTAATCGAGTTCCTTCTCAAAAAGTGAGCCAATCAATGGTGAAAAAAGTTTTAAAGGAAGGGATGACGATAAAAGATCCTTCGGGCAAGAGCCTTTATATTAGCCCAAAAATGTTAAAAGCATCTTGCTCAACCATACCAAATGGAACAATTGGTTGGTGGGCTTGTCTCAAGAATTCGGTAGCGTTTGGTGCAGACCTTGCACAATGGTATCTGTTTTGCAACGGAAAAGACGGTGACAATGGCGGATACTGCGGAGACTTAGCGGACATCATTATCGATAGATATATCTACGACTTGAACAATTGCGGATGGGTTTCCTTAAATATCAAACAGATGAATAAAGATAACTCTCGTTTAACAGCAAACAAAGGAAAAATTTCTAAGCTCAGTGAACAAAACAGTGAAAGGAAGAAACTTGGTTTAGAGGCGAAAATACTTTCATCAAGCTAGATAATTTTGTTAAGTGGCAATCGAGGGGGTAGAAAAGAGTTATGAAGCATTATCCATACTGGTGAATAATCATCGTGTTAGATAGGAAAAATGGGATTCTGTCCTGTCAGAAATTTTCGCAATCGAAAATGTGAGCTGAAGTGTTTAGTATCGGGATAATCTAAATTATTAAACACTTCACAACAATATGTAGATTTGAAAATGGAGGGTGAAATGACGAATAAGTGCGCAATAATTTTTTCCATAATAATAATAAATCTGGTTTCCCTTTTGAACGTAAAATCACAAGAATCGGCACGCAATGAAAAATTTGGCAAAGCAAATCAAATTTTGAAATGGGCGAGGGAAGCGGTAAACACCAATAACCTTGATATTAGGTCTGTGTCGTTAAAGAGATTAAATGAGACTTCAAGCGTAGTGACGACCGAAACTGATGGTATCGAAAAGCCAAATGCAGAATCCGACCCTCTAGCTAATTCTCAGCGTGAAACTTCTGATGACATCTCGTATTTATTCCCTGATAAAGTAAGAATCTCAAATAAAACGCAGAATGCGAACGGATCTGTTGATCGAATCTCATTTAGGTTGACTATCTTGAACGAAGATATACTCGAGACGGAAGACAAGATTATTGCAGGCGGCAAGGAATTTTCATTCGATTCAATTATAAAGTCCGGACCTTTCTCTTCCCTTATGCCTAAAAGCAAAGAAAGTAGCATGGCGGAAAAAAGGGAATCTTTTTTACAAAACTTTTGGCTAACAATTTTTCCGATTCTTTTAGATTCCCCATGGGGAGAATCACACACGTTTGAGTATGTGGGAAAAGCAGAATCACCTGACGGCAGAGCCGATATAATTGATGTGAAATCAAATGATGTCAGCGATACCGTGAAAATTCAGTTGTTTTTTGACGAGGATAGCCATCTGCTTTTAATGATGACAGTTATTGATAACAAAGAAAAAGAAGGCATGAAGGTATTTTCGGACACAAAATACTTTTTCTCTAATTATGAGAGAGTTGATGGATTCTTGATTGCCAAGAAAATCAATATTGAATCTCAATCCAAGACAAAGATGGATAAAAGAATTATGGGGTATAAATTAAAAGGCGGAAATATAAAAACTACCTCGGAAATTACGTTGGAAGAAGTAAAAATAAACCCGACTTTCAAACCCGATACTTTTTTGATTAAAGATGAGAAAAAGAAATAAATTCCTCGTTGGCTTAAATTTATGCGCAAGAATTTCTTATTCCTCTTACTCGTTTTCCTCTGTTTTTATGTGAACGCAAGGGCGCAAGATTCGTCTGTTGAAATAAATCTATTTGACCAAAACAAAGGTTCTGTTTCAGATTTTTCCGCGATTTTGAAAAATCAAAAAGGCGAAGTTGTTCGAGAGAAGACAATTAAGAAATCTCCGCCGATGGTATTTTCGAATATTGCAGAAGGCGAGTATTTTATTGAGATAAGTTCGATTGGTTTTAAGCCGCTGAATGTAAACATAAGTGTTCGCAAAGGGCAGAATACTTATAATTTTGTGCTTGAAATCGAAGAAATTAAGGTAGATGTTAACGTTGAAGAATCTGAACAAGAAAAAACATTTAACAATGCGATTAGCAAAAACTACACACAGGAAGAAATAAGTGCTTTGCCCGATAGTTCTGATGAAATAAAAAAAGAGCTTCAGAGAAAATATGGCGATGATGTAGTGATTCGTGTTAACGGATTTAAATCAAGCCAAATACCGCCGAAAGAACAAATTGCCGCGATTCGCGTTATTAGAAGCAGTTTCGATGCTGAATTTCACGAAATTGGTTCAACAATTGTAGATATAACAACCAGGGCAGGCGTCGAAAAGTTTATGGGCTTTCTACAATTGCGAGGCGACACTTACAGATTAAACGCTCGAAATGCTTTTTCAAACGAAAAACTTCCTCAGCAAAATGTAAATGTAATGTCATTTCTCATTTTCCCAACGTACAAAAAGAAGACATCGCTTTCATTGATGTTGATGGGAAATCAGAATGTAAAAACCAGCTCAATAATAGGCTCGAACCCAACCGAAGCTACAGAGAAAGAGGCTGCATCTACAAGAACAAATTTCCTTCCTGCATTAATGCTTAATCAAAATCTAAGTAAAAATCATGTTCTAAATGTGACTTTCGGTTTAGTAAGAATGAAAACTACAAATCTTGGTGTTGGTGGTTTCAATTTGTCTGATAGCGGATACACCAATACAATGCTGGGCAATTTACTTCAAATTTCAGAAACAGGCGTTATTGGAAAAAAATACAGCAATCAGTTTAGGCTCGAATTTGGCACAAGTGACAATAAAAATTTACCAAATAATCAAACCCCCAAAATTCAAGTTTTGGGCAGTTTTACAGAGGGTGGCGCATCTGTTAATAATCGGAGTAAAAATTACGGATTGGAATTAGCTGATGTATTTTTATTCGATTATAAAAATCATTTACTCAAATTTGGTGGTGAAGTTCATTATGAAAAACTGCGTTCGGAATCATCCGATAACCTTAACGGCACTTTCACTTTTTACAACCTTTCGGACTATCTTAACAACAATCCTTATAGTTACACCCAACGGCGAACCGCTAATTCAACCGAACTTTCGCAATTTCAGCTAGCGGGATTTATCCAAGACGATATTCGTCTGCTTAGAAACTTCCAAATCGGAATGGGTTTGCGCTATGAATGGCAGAATAACTTGAATGATTTCAACAATTTTTCGCCGCGCCTTAGTTTTACATGGTCGCCCGATAAAGAAGCTCGATTGGTCATCAGAAGCGGGGTGGGCATCTTTTATCAGTGGTTTGAAACCTCTACTTTATCAACGATTGTAAGCAATGATGGACGGAAGGGCAACGACATTATCATTCTCAATCCAAGCTATCCGGATCCGTTTTTGTCAGGCACAACGGCGCAAACTCTGCCGCCGAGCATTATGCAAAAGGCAGATAATCTGAAAAATCCGACCACTTTTATAACTAAAACAGGGTTTAATTTTCGGATAAACAGCAAATACAATCTGGAAGGTTTTTATACTTTCCGGCGTGGTTTGCATCAATTCCGCAGTCGGGATGTAAATGCTCCAATCAATGGAATCAGGGCAAATCCGAATTTTGGGCGCGTCGTCCAAGTCGAATCAAGCGGGAAGACGATTGAAAACAGTCTTGAATTAAAACTAGAAGGCAAGTTAAATCGAGGCTTTTCGTTTGATGCTAATTATAAGATAGGCAAAGTTTTATCTGATTTTGAGGATATTTTCAGTTTACCCGTTGATAATTACAACTTAAATCGCGAATGGGCATTCGCCAATCTTGACCAACGGCATCGGTTCAATACTCGTTTGTTGTTTCCAACTTGGAACAGTTTTACTCTCAACACAACTTTTCGGCTTGAATCACCCAGACCCTACACAATCACAACTGGCAGAGATGACAACGGCGACACGGTGATAAATGACAGACCGCTTGGAGTTACGCGAAACAGTGAACGCGGCGAGTGGTTCAAGCAGGTTGACGCGAATTTAACCTGGCGCACGAAAATCGGCAAAGAAGACGAAAAAAATCCGTTATCGAAAATGAAAAACCAGCTTGGTTTTTCGCTCAATGTACAAAATCTTTTCAATCAAACCAATAAGCAAAATTTTGTTGGGATACAAACTTCACCGTATTTTCGCCAAGCAACATCTGCCGCATCGGCGCGGACGATTCAGTTTGGATTGAGTTTGACGTTTTGACTTCCACTCGCAATGTCAAGAAATGGTGTGCATCTTGTACTGGTTCACCGTCAAGCGCAGTGAATGGATTTTGAAGAAGCAACTTGTTATGCGAAGAAGCAGACAGGAGTGTCCGCGCTCCAATTCCCGACGTAAATTGTATTTTTCGCATTTCGGGAAAAATATTATCAGCCTGTAAGTGCTACAAATACACGAGTTAAAGCGTTGATATCAGAATTTCGGGGGGGGGGAAGTTTTTGTTGACAAAGGTTTTGAAATGGGTATATGTTAGCTTCATTCACATTTTGAATTTTTAGTTTTACTCAAAGGATATGAATTTACTCTACTCAAACTCAACTTCTAAGCCGGCTCAAGCAAACCTGCGCGACAACTTAAATCTTGAATCCGAGCGGGGTAAATCCCGTAGAATTGTTTTTCAGTAAAAATTCGGATTGCGAATCGGCGTAGAAATGAATTGAGCTTTGAAGCTGCTTCGAACAACTCCAAAGCCCGGTTTGTAAGAAGTGCTTCTGCCGTGTTTAGGACAACAAATGCAATGAATCGACGAATTGTACCTAAAACATTAGCAAAAGCGAAATTTTGTGATTACGGCAAATCGACATATTTCAAAACGGTGAATATTTCGAATTTTTCTTAATCCATACATTATGAAACAAACGAAAGAGGTGAAATTAAGATGAAAAGATTTGTTAGTTTGGCAGCAACATTAGCGGTTTTCATGGTCGCTTTTTCATATACGGCTTTTGCAAATCAACGAAGCACGGTAAAACCTTCTAGCTTTAAGACTACTCAAACAAAACCAATTGGATCGGTGGCACCGATAAATTGTTACATAGGCGGGCTATTATGTGATGCGGCACGCGAAACTGCACTAACGGTTATTAAATTAAGCAGCGAAATTTGTAGCAAGAGGGGTGCTGCAAGCCAAGATTGCAAAGAGGCTCTCATAAATACCGATCTTGCTCAAAATGTAGCGTTTCGAACTTGTTTATATGAAGCTCTTCTTGAGGATATTAAAGACTAGATTTCGATAGAGAGTGTTTGCAACACGATTGTTTTACAAAGGGCTATCGGTTGGTGGTAAACAAAGCTGATAGCCGAATTTAGAAATTGAACTCCACACTACGGAAAATTATATGATAAAAAGTTTTATTTCAATTGCGTTCCTAGTATTTACCTTTGCTTATAGAACAAGTTCTCAAGAACCTAATAACTTAAATACAGCTTTTGCGATTTTACGTGATGCAAGAAATGCAATTGGACTTGATTGGGAAAAAAGCAATTTACGCGGATTGCATTTAACGCAGAGAGAAGTTACCGAAACTACTAATATATCTCGTGAATTTTGGGTCTCATCGCCCGATAAGTTGTACGCAACGTTCGCCTTAGTACCTAGTTCAAAAACGATTAATATATGGAATGGAGAAAAATACAGACGGAATTATGAAATGAATTTGAATGGCAAGGTTATCCGGAAGAGTATGCTTGACGCAATTGACGCTGCGAATTCGAAAAAGTCGGCACCGGATTCAGAGGATATAAAAAAGCGAAATGAGTATTTGATGAATCTGTGGGTACATGTTTTTCCATATACGTTGAACCCATCTTTCGAACCTGAAGCAAAATTTGTATATATCGGAAAAGCGGAAGCTAAAAACGGAATTAGTGCAAATGTTATTGATGTAAAATCAGCGTTAACTTCGAAAATCAGATTATTTTTTGATGAAAAGAGTAAATTTCTCTTGATGATGTGGGTTACAAGCGATTTGAAAGATGGATTGAATTATCAAACTCGAACATATTACAACGATTTCAGATTAAAAAATGGAGCGATGCTTCCAAGCGCGATTCAAAGTGAAGGACTAGAAATTGACCAATCCGGAGCGATTTCGAAAAAGTATGTCACTGATTTTATTTTTATTGATGAATTTCAATTAAACCCTAAGATTGACGAAAGCTTGTTTGATGCGGACTAATGCAATGACGTTTCGTTTAATAAAAATAGCATTTCTAATTTCTTTTGGGACCACAGTTGTATTTGCGCAAGATTCCGCAAGTTTACGGATATCGGTGGTCGATCAAACTGATGCCGCGATTGAAAACGCAAGCGTTTCATTGATTACTACCCAAGGGATTCTAATGCGTGAGAACCGCATATCAAAATCTCATCCCGTCTTAATCGAGGAACTCGCTGAAGGGATATATTTACTTAAAGTTTCAAGCAAAGGCTTCAACGAATTTTCGGAAACCATCGAAATTCGAAAAGGTGAAAATAATTTCAAGATAGTTCTTGAGTTGTCTAAAGTTGAAGAAGTAGTAAATATCGAGCTAAGCGATGCTGAAAAACAGCTCGAGGAATCCTTTAATCTAGTATTTACTCAAGAGGAAATTGATAGCTTGCCTGAAGATCCAGCCGATATTGTAAACGAACTGGAACGAAGATACGGTGATGATATCTTGATTAGAGTAGATGGGTTTGAAGGATCGGCAATTCCTCCAAAATCGCAAATAGCTTCTATTCGGGTAATTCGTAGCGGCTTTGATGCAGAATTTCATAAACTCGGTCAAACTGTTGTCGATATTTCATCAAGAGCAGGTGATGGTTTTTTCGTGGGCTCTCTACTTACAAACTTCAGCAATGCGAAGTTAAATGCGCGCGATCCATTTGCATTTGAAAATCAGGGTTCGTCGAATATGGCAGTAATGGGTTTCTTTGTATTTCCCTCGATAAAGAAAAGAACTTCATTTTCTTCAAGTTTTTTTATTCTAGAATCTAATCGGTCAATATCGCTATTAACTTTAAATGCGACAGCTAGAAAAAACAATAATCTTGTTGCACAAAATCGAAGTTTTAGTTTTGATGTGAATGCTATTCACAATATTAGCCCTCAGAACACATTAAAGGTGGTATACAATTTTAGAAGCTCAAACAATGGCAACTATGGTATCGGCGGGTTGAGTTTGCCAGAAAGAGCCTATTCTTCAAGTTCTTCTACAAGTAGCTTTCGCGTTTCGGAAACCAGTATATTTAAGCAGATCGTTAACCAAACGAGATTTGAATTCTTGCAAACTTCTTCACGGGTTTTGCCTAAGACTTCTTCGGAAACAATCGATGTGATAGGAGAGTTCTATGGCGGTGGTTCGCCTTATGATAATTCGGCTAATCAGGTAAAATACTACATCGAAAACATAAGCTCAGTGGGGTTTAACCGAATCTATTTAAAATTCGGTGGTTCATTAAATTATTTTACATTTAGCTCACGAAACGCCGATAATTTAAACGGGCGGTTTGTATTCATAAATATGGAAGATTTCATTGCAAATAAGCCTTATCGTTTTATTCGCAAAACTAAGGTGACGGACACAAAGGATGCGCTCGGAAACATTTCTGGATTCATTCAAGGAGAATTTCGTGCTTCTTCAAATCTAAGCCTTGGTCTTGGTGTCCGTTACGAACATCAAACGAAAGTACAAGACAATAACAATTTTTCGCCACGTTTTTCTTTCACTTGGGCTCCTTTTTCGGACGCAAAATTTATTGTAAGGGGCGGTGCCGGAATCTTTTACGAATGGCTCGATATCGCTACAATGTCAACAATCTCCAAAAACGATCAAAACGAAATTGAAGAAAGTTGGGCTGCAACCACTAGGTATCCTTCAACTTCACGAGTTGATTTTCCAGTCGTTACGGGAACCTCAAATAGGTTCTTAATTGATAATTCTCTTGTTAATCCTTATTCAATCTTTGCACTAATTGGTTCAAAGATTAAAATACATTCAAAACTCGATGCCGAAATAAATCACACTTTTAGGAAAAGTTTGCATCAATTTCGAGTGCGAAACCTCAATCAGCCAATTGGTGGAATTCTTCCGAATCCCAATTTTTCAAAAGTTGTTCAAGTTGAATCACGCGGTAATGCTTTTGAAAGCAAGTTGGAATTCCGTTTGGAGGGAAGAATAGTAAATGGGCTGTCATTTGACGCATCCTATGAGATAGGTGTTATAAAATCGGATTACGAAGATATTTTTTCATTTCCTGCAAATAATTACGATTTACGTGACGAATGGGCTAATTCGAATCTAGATCAAAGGCATAAGTTTAATTCTAAGTTAAGCTTCCCCCAATGGAAAAATTTTCGCACATTCGCAGTTTTTCGATTTAATAGTCCAATGCCCTATACGATAACTACTGGAAGGGACGATAACCGCGACGGAGTTTTTAACGATCGTCCGGTTAACATATCAAGAAATTCTGAGCGTGGAAGTTGGTTCAGAGAAGTCGATTTTGGAATAGGTTGGCAGCGAAAGTTGGGAACAATAGACGAAAATAACGCAATTTCAAACTACAAGAATCGGCTTGGAGTTTCTATCACGATTCAAAACGTTTTTAATTGGGTGAACGAAACTTCGTTCGTTGGAGTTCAAACTTCTTCCCTTTACAAACGACCTTTAGCTGCTTACTCTCCAAGGACATTACAATTTGGGTTGACCTACAATTTTTGATACGAACTTACTAATAATATCGCGCAGTAGCGGTGGCAAATACACCTATGCATAAGTACGAGCAATTGTTGAAGTATTGTGCTGCGCCCCTCTCATTTGACAGAATCTTAGCAAAAATAAGGTGGAGTTTTCTGTTGTATTAAAGAGGACGGAAAATGAGTAGGAAGAAGAAGAATCATAAGGCGGAGCTTAAGGCGCAAGCGGCGTTAGCGGTGGCGAGAAGATACGACGGTGGTGAAATTGGTGGGGAAGTTTGGGGTTAACATGATTTTTGTTCTAATTACGCGTTTGAAGCCTTTTACTAATTTGGTATGCGCTGAAACCACGTACAGAAAATAGCTGGAGGTAAAGTCCCTTTAGGGTGCGCTGAAGACATGTTTAGAAAATAGCCTGTAGTGAAACCTATGTTAACGCGGCGGAAAACTCATGCGCATTGAAGATACGCGGCTTCTCATCCGAAGAAGTGGCGGGGAGTGTCCGCGCTCCAATTCCCGACGTAAATTGTATTTTTCGCATTTCGGGAAAAATATTATCAGCCTGTAAGTGCTACAAATACACGAGTTAAAGCGTTGATATCAGAATTTCGGGGGGGGGAGTTTTTGTTGACAAAGGTTTTGAAATGGATCTATGTTAGCTTCATTCACAGTTTGAATTTTTAGTTTTACTCAAACGATATGAATTTACTCTACTCAAACTCAACTTCTAAGCAAGCTCAAGCAAACTTGCGCGACTACTTAAATCTTGAATCCGAGCGGGGTAAATCCCGTAGAATTGTTTTTCAGTAAAAATTCGGATTGCGAATTGGCGTAGAAATAAATTGAGCTTTGAAGCTGCTTGCAACAACGCCAAAGCTCAATTTGTAAAAAGTGCTTCTGCTGTGTTTAGGACAACAAATGCGAACTCTCAACGGTTTCTATTTTACCGTCTTACACATGGAAGTTTCATGTTTAACTATAGGTGTCGGTTCGAAACCTAAGGTTTTCATTCGGATTTGACTCTATTTAATGAAGAAAATAAGAGTTAAACAAGATGAAAATAAACTATTTTTAGTTTTGAGCGTTGTGTTAGTTGGTTTGGTTATGACGGGGTTTTCTTCTAAGTTGACCGTTAGTGCCAGCGAGGGAAACTTTACTGCCTATTCGTCAACAATTTTAAATGATAAGACGCTTATGGTAATCTTTTCTCCTGAAGCAAAAAAGCTTGGAGTTGTAATAGAGGATGGCGACGGTAAGTATTTGGAAGGTTATGTTATTTCAGACGTAACAAAAATTTTGGGGAAGTACAATCTTACAAAGGCTAAGAGGTTTGGAGATTCTAAAATCCTTGGAGGAACAATAAGACTATCAAGAAACCGAAACGGAAGTATGAAATTGTACAATAACAATTCCGAGATTCCGTTCAAGATTGAACAAAACACGGTTGTCGAAAGTGAATTCGCAAATAGCCCTCCTTCGTGCTATTGGGTATGCGACGGCTCACCGGATTTTGATTGGTGGGAGTGTTTCAAGTGTTGTTTACTTAGTCCAGCCTGCTAATTAGCTTGAAAAAGGGGAGCGAAATACTCCCCTTTCGATTATATGAATGCAATCGAAATTCACCGGTTAACTAAGGATTTTGGAAACAAGCGCGCAGTCAGCGGCATAAACCTTACGGTATCGGCGGGGAGTATATTCGGCTTTTTAGGTCCAAATGGTGCCGGAAAGACAACGACAATCAAAATGTTGATCGGTTTAATCAAACCGACTTTAGGGACTGCTACAATCTGCGGTTTCGATGTCGTTACCCAGGCAAATCAAGTTGCTCCAATAATCTCAGCAATTGTTGAAATGCCTACGTTCTTTCCACATCTTACAGCGATACAAACGCTGAAGACCTTGGCTGAATATTCTAACGTGTCTCTCTCTTCACACAGATGTGAGGAATTGCTTGATAGGTGTGGAATCCTTAATTCCTCAAATGTGCGTGTAGGGACATTCTCTTTAGGTATGAAACAACGATTGGGGCTAGCCGCAGCACTTTTGAACAATCCCAAAGTGATCTTTCTTGATGAGCCAAACAATGGACTTGACCCGGATGGAATACTTGAAGTTCGCACTTTGTTGAAGGACCTGGCAAAAAGGGAGAATCGCACCATTTTTGTTTCGAGTCATCAATTAAATGAAGTCGAGTTGGTTTGCGATGAAATTGCGATTTTAAAAAACGGGGAAGTCGTTTCTTCAAGTAAGGTGGACGATTTACAAAGTAAGAAGAGTATTTATTTGAATTCGATTCCAATTGATGAAACGCTCAAGGTAATACAAACCAAGTTTCATAATAAGAACTTTAGCGTACAAGGCGACGGACTGCGTCTTGATTTAGATAAAGACGAAATTCCGCTACTTGTCGAAGAACTCGTACTCAACAAAATAAGCGTCTACGAAATCAAATTCGTATCGCCGACAATAGAACAGTATTTCCACGAAACCTTGAAAAATGATAAACATGCGAAGACTAATACACGCGGAAGCTAGACGTTCATATTTGCACATTAGTACCGTTATATTCGTTTCAATTGCGATAATATTTTCTGTTCTTAGTATGAGCTTTATTTTGGCTGAAGTATTCGGTGAAAATAAAGATAGAGCCTTAACCGTTTTTCGCGAAACACTTTCATTCCCAAATTCTATTCCGTTCGCGTTGTTTTCATGTTATGGATTGTTCTATTTGCTCCTACCTGCGATAACTGCCCAAAATCTAGGCATTGATTACCAATTGGACACGTGGAAAATGATACTCCCAAGGATATCAAATCGAAACGCACTGCTCTTTGCAAAGATCATAAATACGTCTCTCTTTCTTTTAAGCTTAATCGTTTTAGTATTTTTAGTTGTAAATTGCTTGGGTTTAATTAGCTCTTTCTATTTAGGAAAGTCATTCTTTCAGTTTGAATATTGGAACATGAGAATGGCAAAAGTCGCTGCGGTTACTGAATTTGTAGTTTTTGTTGTTTGGTATTTTGCGGTTGCAGTTGCGATGATGGTCTTAACAAAATCAATTCTTTTTGGAACGATGGCGACAATTTCGGTTGCGGCTTTTTGCGGTTTGATTCGCGATTACTCTCCCGAATATCTTTCGATTTGGTTTGCACCCACGCATTTTCAAAATTTGGTTCAAGTGGTAAATGGTAGTTTGCCTCAAGTGAATTCGGTCAAAATTCACGTTTCGGTTTATACGAGTTGGACAATTGTGATTTTTCAGATCGCGCTTCTATTTCTTCTTAGCTTTATCGTATTTAAGCGACAGGATTTCAAATGATTCGATTCAAAATAGAGAAATGCTTTGAGAACAAAGCTCGCGCAAAAAAAGCCCCGCGGTTTCCCGTAGGGCTCTTCTTTTTAGGTTTTCCATTTGGAAAAGTCAGTTCTTTCGAACTCACACATATTAAAACTATGCAAAGTTTAGGCTTGCACAGGTTCTGCTTGTTCTTCATCTTTCTTTAATCCGCCAATCTGAACAAGGTTGTTACCCTTGATGTTGCTTTTCTCCATAACCATCTGTTGATAAAGCTGGCGCATTTGTTGCATTTCTTCAGCCGCCGTTTTCGGACCTTCCATTGAAGGTTTATTCGGGCGTTCCAAATCGACTGCATTTAACGCCAGTTCGTGATCGGAAGTTTCAAGTTCAACATTCTTATCACGTGCAAAAACTTCATGACGACCGTGTTCTTTATACCATTGAGCAACCGTGGCATTTTGATGCATATGCTCGATAATCTGTCTCCAACCAATTCCGGTGTTGTAAGCGCAGAAAGAAATTTCACCTTCTTGCGTTCCGTAAGGAATAATGCACATTTCCGTACGACGGAAATCATAATTGAACAAATCTTGAAACCACATACCGGCAATAAACAAGAAGTTCCACGGGTCTTGGCGACGTGTTTCAATATCTTCCATCGTACGCTCCGGACCAACTTTTCCATAATCCTTTCCGCTCAAGCCGAAAGACTTGTCAAATTTTTGTAGGATTCCTTTAAGCGTTAAGCTTTTTGGCGCACCATACGGGTTGTAATTTTTCAAGAGTGCTAAGCCCATCATTAAGTTTGAAAACCACGTGCCACGGGCGGTGTCGGTAATGTGCTTCATATCTTCTACCAAGCCCGGGATATTGAGAAATTCGGGCACGGGTGCCATTTCTTTGGTTTCCTTGTTGATCATTACAGCCGTTCCAACCCCACAATTCGGGTGGCAGCCACATGAAACTTGTCCCCATTCTGCTTCCGGACCGTGAACCAAATCAGCAAAATCCGCAAATGCGCCCATCAGCGAAAGCGGAAACCAATCGCGCGTCGGCTCCGTTATTCCAACCTGCTTTTTCACATCGTTGGCAAGATGCGATAGCGTATAGCGTTGCTGCAAACGACGCTTTTCCGTGATGTGTTCATCACGCCCGG
>JBKEBT010000158.1:0-77291 GCA_047973305.1 Pyrinomonadaceae bacterium | reverse complement strand
CAATTTCGTGGTTATTTCTGCCCCAAACTATTGTCGGAACTTTATTTAAAGTATGATTTCGAATTGACAAATTCTCTATGTTACCGTGGTCACTTGTCAATATTAGTGTAGTGTTTGTTGAATCAATGAGCTCAATGGTGCGTTGAACGAACAAAGCAAGTTCCGGAAGAACAATACGCGCTGCATCCCAATTCATATCGTGCCCGATCTTATCGGTCAAAAAGTATTCGTAAAGCGTAAAATGATGCATTCTTGCAACTTCAACTAGAATTTCAGCAGCTTCAAATGCAGAAAACTCAGGAACATCAAATTTGTGTTCACGCAATTTTCGGTTTGTAAAATCATGAAAAAGTGCCCTTCTGCCCAACAGATCCGGTAGCTTTCGAAATTCAAGCGAAGTTGTTTCAACCATTACGGTTGTGGCTGAACGCGGGCGATTCCGCATCGAAAAAAAATTCGGCGTGTAAGTGTTTAGGAAAACGTTCTCGCGAAACCCCGAATTTTCAAGCTGCTTAAAAACTGAAAATTGTTTGATTAAGGCACGCAAAGTTTCATTTGGAAACCCATGTTTATGTGCGCCGTTGATTTGCGGTGCGTTTTTTCCGGTATAAATCGCGGTGTGTCCGCTCGCACTTTGCGGTCTTCCTTCCACACCTAAACGCGCATCGGTTTCCGCCATAACACCGCCAAGCAGCTTTGTGGATGCCGAATCTACAAAATTATCTAAAGGAAAAACATTGGAAATTTGTGCCAAAGGGTTGAATTCATTACGTTCGCCGATTCCCATTCCGTCAATAAATATCAAAATTACATGGTTCATAAAATTAACATTCTTGGTGATAAAAGTGCCTCGCGCGCAGCCTGAAAAGTGTTTCCGTCACACGTTTTTATTTCAACCTCATTCGAAATTTCTCCAAATGCCAAATTTGCAAAAATCAGCTAGTACCTAAGAATATCATCGGCGCTTCCAAAAACTATCTGATCAAAACTGCCGCATTCAATAAGTAATTTTTGTCTCGCAAATTTTTTGGAAAATTCTGCGGAGATACGGAATGATTCAAAAACTTCCGCTCCAAAACGCGTTTTGTATATACCGAGTTCGTTAAACACTTCACAGCCGTAAACCGCGATTCGCAACCCTTCAAACTGTTCTGAAAAATAGCTTAAAAGTGCGTTTTCCACTGATGCAAATGAGCAATTTTGGGGAATTATATCTGAATGAATCTGTTCAAAACGCAAACTATCGGCAACTGCTTCACCAAGCGTGCAAACACAAATATCATCAAGCGCGAACAAATCAGCATTTCGCCTTCTAAATTGGTTCAAGAGAAGTTGAGATGAAAACTGTTCGGGCAATATCAGCGCGTCAAATTCGCCTAATCGTGTTGGCAAATCGGTTTCCAATACAAAAAGATCATCGATAGAAATCGCTGCAAGACAGGTGACATCATGCCCTGCATCCCGTAAATCTTTTATAATTTTTCGATTTGCGACGGTTTCAAAAATCGCCATTCTACCTTTTGTTTCGCCAATTTTCATTCAACGCAATTCTAAACCGTGGACAGCTTTTCGCAAGTTTGCAAATGAACTACAAAATAGTTACCTTAATTGCGTGGGCAAACCTTCGTTAGATTGTTTGCCGTTTTTATTATTCAAATGAAAGCAATGATTTTAGCCGCGGGCTTTGGCACTCGCCTTTTTCCGCTAACAATTGACCGTACAAAACCTGCAATTCCCTTCCTCGGAAAACCTTTGGTCGGGTACGTTGCCGAATATGTTGCGAAATACGGCTTTGATGAGATTGTTGTAAATCTTCATCATCAGCCTGATTCAGTAAAACAGGCTCTCGGCGATGGCGAAGAATTTGGCGTAACAATTACATATACACACGAAGTTCCCGAAATTCTGGGAACCTCGGGTGCGCTGGATAACGCCCGCAAACATCTTGAAAGCGGAACTTTTATTGTTGTAAACGGAAAAATCGTTACCGATATTGATATCGCTGCGGCACTTGAAACGCATAAACGGTTGGGCGCAATCGCGACGATGGTTTTGCGCGAAAATGAAAAGTTCGAAAAATTTACGGAAGTTTTTGTTCAAAATGAAGAAGTAAAGGGATTTGCAAGCGGATTTCCTATTGAAAACCCAAAGTCTCATCTTTCTATTCCGTTAATGTTTACAGGCATACAAATTCTCGAACCCGAAGTGTTTGAATACATTCCGCGAAATGTTTATTCAGACATCGTGCCATCCTTCTACTTACCCGCTATTGCAGATGGCAGAAAAATCGCCGCGCATGTATGCGGAAATCGTTGGTTTGAACTATCAACAATTCCAAGATATTTGGATATTTCACTTGAAATGATGAACGCGGACAAGGTGTTCAAAGGTGCAAATTGCAAAATTGCGAGTAATGCCAGCGTTGCAAATTCGGTGATTTGGGATGATGTAACCATCGGCGAAAATACGACTATTAACCGTGCGATAATTGCAGACGGTGTAACGATTCCCGAAGGCGCACACTTTGAAGATGTGGCAATTGTTACCGCTGAAATGCTTAAACACTGTGACGATATTCCTGAAAAAGCTTTAAATGGCGAATATGTCGGTGCGAATTATGTTGTTTCCCTTATTCAATGATAAAATTCCTGTAAAATTATGTCGCAGTTTACCGATGTTTCGCCAATCGAACGATTAGAATTATTTCTACGAAACAACAACCAACAATCAGAAATCGAACAGCTCACGCCTGATGCATCCACTCGCGAATATTTTCGTATAAATTGGAATGGTGAAAAAGCAATCGCTTGCGTTTACCCGTTTAACGAACTTTGCCAAGGACAATTTGCCGCTTGTTTGGACGTTACAAACGTCTTTCAAATACAAAATTTGCCGGTGGCACGCATACTTTACGCCTCAAATGAAGATGAAAGCATTATTGTTCATGAAGATTTCGGCGATAGAATTCTTCGCGACACCCTTGTAAACGCATCTCGCGAAAGACGAAAAGAATTGTTAAATGCGGCACTTTCATTGATTGCGCGTATTCAAATGGCGACTGAAACCGCATTCGAACAAAATTCAATTTCTTCAAAACTCAAATTCGATGAAGAAAAACTGAACTGGGAACTAGACTTTTTTAAGACACACTATTTCGAAACACTAAGGGGCACACCACTCGCCCCCGATGTTGATGCCTCGCTTTCAAGAGAGTTTGCTGAACTTTCGCGCGAACTTGAAGCCTACGCAACTGTGTTAACGCACAGGGATTTTCACGCGGCAAATTTAATGTTAGGTGAGGATGATGAGTTGAAAATTATCGATCACCAAGATGCCAGACTCGGTAGCGTTGCGTATGACCCGGTTTCGCTTTTGCTTGATCGAATCACGATTCCACCTAATCAGGATTGGCTGAACGAAAAGAAACAATATTTTCTTGCAGAAAGAGAAAAACTGGGGCTTGCGCCGATAGAATTTGCGTCATTCGATTATCAGTTTGAACTGATGACAATTCAGCGCTGTCTGAAAGCAATCGGCACATTTTCGTTTCAATCCGCAAATCGGGGGCGCACTTATTTTATTCAGTATATTAATCCGATGTTGGAAGTGGTTTTATCCGCTTCAAAACGACTTGCGAAGTTTCCGACACTTCAGAAAGTAATTGAGGAAAGTTTATCTAAATAATAGACCGAATTGAACTTGTAAAACCACTTTATTTTGAATTCAAAAGCCACATAAGGTTCTGACACTTTGAATATTTCTATGAATCAAACATACATCAACGAATTGAAAGATAAAATCGGCGAAGCAGTTTCGCTCAAAGGCTGGCTGTATAACTCGCGTTCAAGCGGAAAACTGGTGTTTTTACAATTGCGCGATGGTACCGGAATTGTGCAGTGTGTTGTTTTTAAGGGAAACGTTTCCGATGAAGCTTTTGAAACTGCTAAAACACTTGGACAAGAATCTTCGATTGTTGTAAACGGTACGGTAAAAGAAGATGCGCGTTCTCCAATCGGTGTAGAAATCGATGTAACGGATTTTGAGGCACTTCAAAACTCAAGCGAATATCCGATTACGCCAAAGGAACACGGCACCGAATTTCTGATGGATCATCGGCATCTTTGGATTCGTTCAAAAAAGCAACACGCAATTCTGCGCGTGCGGCACACGGTTATTAAAGCAGTTCGCGACTATTTTGATTCAAACGGGTTTATTTTGGCTGATACCCCCATTTTTACACCCGCGGCGTGCGAAGGGACAACAACGCTTTTTGAGGTAGATTATTTCGGCGACGACAAAGCGTACCTTACACAAAGCGGACAACTTTATAATGAAGCTACAGCCGCGGCGTTTGGAAAATCATACGCTTTTGGTCCAACCTTTCGCGCTGAAAAGTCTAAAACGCGCAGACATTTAACGGAATTTTGGATGGTGGAACCAGAAGTAGCTTATGCGCATTTGGACGATATGATGGATCTTGGCGAAGGGCTAATTCTTCATATCGTCGAGGCAGTTTTGCGCGAACGAAGTGAGGATCTCGCGGTTTTAGAACGAAATACTTCAACTCTTGAAGCAATAAAATCACCATTTCCGCGCATTCATTACAACGACGCAGTAAAGATGCTTCAAGAAGGTTTTGAGAAGGGTGAACTTGAAAAGAATTTTGAATGGGGCGGAGATTTCGGCGCGCCGGATGAAACCTACCTTTCGAATCAGTTTGGTTTGCCGGTGTTTGTTCATCATTTTCCCGCGGCAATTAAGGCATTTTATTTTGAGCTAGATATGGATGATCCAAAGCTCGCGCTCGGCGTGGACCTACTTGCACCGGAAGGTTATGGCGAAATCATAGGTGGCGGTGAACGCGCAACCTCACTGGAATATCTTGAAACACAGATTGAAAAGCATGAACTTCCGAAAGAAAGTTTTGAATGGTATTTAGATTTAAGAAGGTACGGAAGCGTGCCACATGCCGGCTTTGGAATGGGAATTGAGCGCTGCGTTGCGTGGATGTGCGGAATTGAACACGTTCGAGAAACAATCCCCTTTCCAAGAATGCTTTATCGTCTGCGTCCCTAAATTTGAAATTTAATTTCGTCGGATATCGGCGATTGTCTTCTTATCTTTTTTCTTTACAGCATTTAGGATTTTTTGTTAAAATTGCTTATCGGGTTATTCCTGCACTAACCCCGTGACACTCATATCACAAAATCTTAGGTTTCTTCAACTTAGGGTATGTGTTTTTAAAATCCATCTTCCTACATTCCTAAATAGATAATGAACCCAATTTCAAAACTTGCGGACATAATTGTCCAGGAAGCAGGTACCGAACTGCTTGTATACAATGCAAAAACAAACAACGCATATTGTTTAAATGCAACATCCGCAGCAATATGGCGGGAATGCGATGGCACAATTTCGTCTGCACAAATCGCATTAAATTTGTCAAAACATTTTCGTTTGGATGTGACAACAGAGCTCGTAGAACTTTCGCTGATTCAGCTTAGCGAATGCAATTTGATTGATTACGACAAATCTCGCACAGACACGCCTGATTTATCACGCCGTGAACTGATAGCGCGAATCGGATTTGCCTCCGCAATAGCGCTTCCAATTATTACGTCAATCGTCGCTCCGCCTGCTGCAAACGCTGCGTCTTGCCCGGCACCAAAAGTTGCCGGTGGAGCTACATGCAAATTCACATGCCAATGTCCTACCGGTCTATGCTGTAGAAACACTATTGTCGGGAGGATTTGTTTGAATGCATCGCTAGTACCAAATGCTTGGTGGGGTCCTTGCCTCGCCTGATTGCTTTATCTAACTCTCACAGCATTTTTGATTTTTAGCGCACTACTCAACTTACTGCGTTCACAATTACTTACAAAAACTCGCACGATTGGTGTATCGTGTTTGTTATGCGAGAAAAAAGGTTGCTTTCCTTGGATGTATTTCGCGGTATTACAATCGCGGCGATGATTATTGTAAACAACCCTGGAACTTGGGCAGCGATTTTTGCGCCTCTTGAGCATGCCGAATGGAACGGAATTACGCCAACCGATTTTATCTTCCCGTTTTTTCTGTTCATTGTTGGAATCGCAATTCCTTTTTCGCTCGAAAAGCTTTTGAATGCAAATGAGATTACGAACGCGGTTTATATAAGGGTTTTTCGTCGCGCCGCTATAATTTTTGCTCTCGGAATTTTGATGACGCTCATCCCAAAATTTGACTTCACACATCTTCGCATCTTCGGCGTTTTGCAACGAATAGCCATTTGTTATCTGATTGCGTCTTTACTCTTTCTCAAACTTAAGCCAAAGCAGCTGGCTATTTTATCCATCGTGGCGTTGTTGCTCTATTGGGTTTTGATTGTGCTAGTGCCGGTACCGGGATGTGAAATTCCGAATATGGCTGATAAAACCTGTAATTTGGCGTCGTGGATTGATCGAACCCTGCTGACCGAAAACCACATTTGGAAACAGGGAAAGGTTTTTGATCCCGAAGGGATTCTATCAACAATACCCGCGATTGTTACTACGGTTTTCGGTATTTTTACGGGACTTTGGTTAAGAAGCGACCGCAAAATAATAGAAAAGGCTGGCGGTATCCTATTTTCCGGTGTCACTCTGTGTGCGATTGGGTGGGTGTGGGCGTTGATACTTCCCTTTAACAAATCATTGTGGACAAGCAGTTATGTTGTTTATACAAGCGGATTTGCATTATGTTTCTTAGGGGGTTGCATTTGGTTAGTTGATGTAAAACATTATACACGTTGGGCTTATCCGTTTCGGGTGTTTGGCATGAACGCACTTGCCGTTTTTGTGCTATCCGGATTTTTGACGAAATGTTTGGTGCTCGTTAAATGGCAGACTGCGGCGGGTAAAACCACTTCCCTTTACACATCAATCTATAAAACGTTCTTTGCCCCGTTGGCGAGCCCTAAGACTACTTCACTTTTGTTCGCGTTAGGTTATCTTGCGTTTTGGTATCTAATAATGTGGGTTTTATACAAGAAGAATATATTTGTTAAAGTATGAAACATGGTAGCTATTATTGCGCAAATCAAAACCAAAAAACCACGTACCTTTACCGTTCTTCTTTTCCTTTTTGCAACCTTGGCAATACCCAAAAACGTTATTGCCCAAAAGCCGGTTCGCGATCTAAAACCAACCGTAATTCTAATATCAATTGATGGATTTAGACCGGATTACTTAGATAAATATAACCCGAAAACCCTTATGAACTTGGCAAATTCCGGTGTTCGCGCAAAATGGATGACGCCTTCATTTCCATCAAAAACCTTTCCAAATCATTATGCAATTGCGACCGGACTTTATCCGCAGGATAATGGCTTGATAGCTAATGAGATGTACGATCCTAAATACGAGGCGACTTTTTCTTTAGCAGATCGAGCCGCCGTAAAAGATCCGATGTGGTGGTGGGGAGAACCGATTTGGGTAACCGCCGAAAAACAAGGTCAAACTGCGGCTTCATACTTTTTCCCGGGTACGGAAACAGAAATACAAGGAATTCAACCCACATACTGGAAACCGTATGACGGCGAGGTTCCAAACGAAACGCGAGTTGACACCATTTTAAGCTGGCTCGATCTACGCGTAGAAAATCGTCCCACTTTGCTTACTTTATATTTTTCAGATGTCGATGACGCGGGACATCGATATTCCCCGCAATCGATTGAAACAAAGGATGCGGTTTTGCGCGTTGACACCGCAATCGACCGTTTGCTCAACGGACTTAAGAAACGAAAAATTGCAAAAAAAGTAAATCTTATTGTGGTTTCGGATCACGGAATGGCGGAGATTAAACCGGAAAATAGAATTGCTCTCGAAACGATGTTTGAAACCGATGACGCTGAACGCGTGCTTTGGGCAAATGAATTTGTGCAGATTTTTCCCAAAGAAGATAAAGAAGCAACCATTTATGATTCCATTCGCAAAGAGCTTCCGCCTCAAGCAAAAGTGTATCTAAAAAAAGACATTCCGGCGCGCTTTAATTACCGTGAAAACAGAAGAATCGCACCTATTTTTGTACTTGCCGAACCGGGTTGGCGTTTGCTGAATAATTCATCAATCAAAAAAGAGAATCAAGCGGAGAAAACCTCGCGAATGTTTGGCGGGCACGGTTACGACAATGAAGCCGTTTCAATGCGTGCACTATTTATCGCTCGTGGACCCGCATTTAAAAAGCATTATTTGGCTGAGCCGTTTCAAAATATCGAAGTTTACAATCTTATTACTGCAATATTGAAACTTAAGCCCGCAAATAATGACGGAAACATCGAAAATGTAAGGTACTTGTTGCGTTAATTTCTTGAATGTATCGTCACAACCGCGATTTCGGGCGGAACCATAAACCTTACAGGCATTATACTTGTGCCGATTCCGGTGGTTATGAACACTTCAAAATTTTGCTCGTGCACCAAACCATAAGCATACTTGCTGTCATTTGGAACAATCAAACTTCCAATTAACGGGAACCAAACTTGTCCGCCATGAGAGTGACCTGAAAGAAACAATGCGGTTGGCTTGCCAAGTTTCTCATTCGCGGAAAAGATCTTCGCAATATCGGGGCTGTGCTCAAGCACTATCAAATTATTAGAAATATCGGCTTGCTCAAGTTTCTGTTCAATTTTCCGCTGAAATTCTTTTGTGTCTTGTATTTCAAGATGATCGATTAAACCAAGAATATGAAGTTTTTCGCCATTTGATGCAATAATGTTTACAATTTCGTTTTGAAGAACTCTGATTCCGTTATCTGTCAATGCCGATGCAACTTTGTCATCGCTATAAGCACCATCATGATTTCCCAAAATCGCATACACACCGTATTTTGCCTTTAATGGACGTAAAGCAGCAGCGATTTCTTTTATCGGCATTTCAAGCGAATCATCATTGTCACCGCCTTCACCAAACTTTTGCGAAACATAATCCCCCAAAAGCACAATCAAATCGGCATTTTGGGCGTTCGCTTTTTTTACGACGTTATCAATCTTTTTTCTGTCGATAAAATTTGATCCACCGTGAACATCGCTAATTGCAACAATTCTCATTCCGTCAAACGAAGCCGGAATTTTTTTTACATCTATATCGTATTGATTTACCAAAACGCGATTCGGTTCGATAAAAAATGCATATACAAATAGCAACACCGCCACGATAAACACGGCAGCCAAACAACTAACTTTGAACTTTGCTTTGGGGTTCACAGAGGGAAATATTCCTTCCACCGAGAATCTACAAGTTTACGCGTTTCTTCATCAACTTCAACTTCCGCCGGATACCACGGTTTCATTCGCGCATCAATAACAATCGGCGCTTGATAAGTTATGTGGTTATTTTCAAGCTGTGATTGCTTTGCGTAAATATCGGTTGAAGGGTTAAAACGCGTCCAAGTCGCCCACAAAAATTTTGATGTTGAACGCGCAAATTCAACAGAATCATGCAACACGATGACTTGAAATTCGTCAAATGCGCCGGATTTTGCAACCCGATTTCCAAGCGCGTTTTCACTTTCGAATGGTTCACATTCAAGCACGATGCAGCCGCCGCAAAATACTTCCGCCTTTCGAATGCCCAAAGGAAGCGTACCGGAAAAGGCGCGTGCTAGTTCCCTTCGCTTTTCGCCAACACCAACAAGCATAGCCTTTGAACCGTGATTTAGCTTTCCTGATGCATAATCTAGGGTGTCAAAAGACGTTCTGTCGAAGATAAAAAAATCAGATTCCCAATTTGTACGTTCAAGTATATGCTCAAACACCTCTCGAAAATCGCGCAAATCCATCTTTCGATCTAACAGCAACAGAAACTTTGTGAGCGTAAGTTGCCCTTCGCCTAAAATTCTGAATCCGGCACCGAGTGCCTCACGCGAATACCTTTCTTTTACAACGGCAGCGGCAAGCGAATGAAAGCCTGTTTCACCGTAACTCCAAAGATCGTAAACCGCCGGCATAACAAGGGGAAACAAAGGCGAAAGTAGCTTCTGCAAGTATTCCCCGATAAAATAATCTTCTTGTCGCGGCTTTCCGACCACGGTTGCCGGAAATATTGCATCACGCCGATGGTAAACGGCTTTGACATCAATTACGGGAAATTCGTGTGCCAGCGAATAATATCCGTAATGATCGCCAAACGGTCCCTCCAAACGCCGAATTTTCGGCGGCACGACGCCGCTTATCACGAATTCGGAACCTGCAAGTATACGTAAGCCACCTTCTAAAGGGTTCGCCGCCGTTTCAATTTTTTCCCCGGCAAGAAGTGATGCAAGCATAAGTTCGGGAATATCTTCCGGAAGTGGCGCAATTGCAGATATTATCAATGCAGGCGCGCCACCGATATTTACATTTACGGGTAGCGGTTGATTGTTTTCTTCTGCTTCGTAGTAATGAAATCCGCCGCCTTTATGTATTTGCCAATGAATTCCGGTCGTTCTTGCATCAAACCTCTGAATGCGATACATCCCAAGGTTATGTTTTCCGGTTGAAGGACTTTCTGTATAAACCAACGGGAGCGTTACAAAATGCCCGCCATCGTCTTTCCAAAGTTGTAAGAATGGAAGCTTTTCAAGATTTATCGGCGCTTGGCTAACCTGTAACACTTCAGCATTTGAAGTGTTCCGCGTTCCGAGTTTAGCCCCCGTAACCGCGAGATCGCGATACTTCCAAAGCTTTCCAAATTTTGGCGGTAATAGTTCTTCAGCTGCTGAAACCAGCCGTTTTACAAACCCCTCCGGTGTTTTGCCAAACGCCAAATCTATACGTTTGTTTGTGCCAAACAAATTTGTCACAACCGGAAATTTCGAACCCTTTATTTTCTTGAAAAAAAGCGCCTTTCCTTCTTCGTCGATGACACGCCTGTGAATTTCCGCGATTTCAAGATGCGAATTCACTTCTGCATCAACTTCAACCAGCTCATTTTCGCCACGAAGTGTGTCCAAAAAGGAACGCAAATCTTTGTGCATAAAGTTTAGAAGCTAAGCGCGTGCCAAGGGATCTACAAACGCACGCGCATCTCAATTATGGGTTGTTCACTTCAAACCTGTTTGATTAAGGTTCAACTTTGCAGCCGAAACAACAGTAATTTTTTTCCCGGGAAATCGTTTCTTAAGCCCTTCAAGAAAAACGCTTGCATCGCCAACCACAATAATATTTCCTCTCGTCAGATTTCCGGCAAAATTTCGAATCTGAGAAGCGGACACCGAGTTAACTTTATTAATGTAAGAGTTTAACTCAGCCGAGTTAAGTTTATAGAATAATAAGCTATTAACTTGGCTAGCCAAGCCACTATTTGATTGCAAAGATCTTCCGTAACTGCCTGACAAAACCGCCTTTCTCGGCACAAGCTCATCGTTGCCGATGTCTTGAGTAATCAAACGTTCAATTTCAATCTTCATCAACTCGGCAACTTGGTCTGCCGATTCGTTCTTTGTTTGCGCCGTAGCGGTAAACATCACATCGTTTGGTTCCCAATCGAATCCGCTTCCGGCACCGTAACTCAAACCTCTTTTGAGTCTAATTTCTTGATTTAGTCTTGACGAATAACCACCCCCAAGGACCGAATTAAGAACGGATGCGGTGTAATAATCGTCAGATGTTGCACAGCTTGGCGTGCAGTTTGTGCGCCCATCACGAATCATTTTTGAAAAGCCAACGGCGGCTTGTCCCGATTTTGGCAAATCAACTACAAATAATTCGGTAACAGAATCCGTACCCTGCATTTTTGTTGCTACATCATCTAATTTAAGCTCGCTTTTTGCTTTTGTTACGTCAGTTCCTGATTTCCACGAGCCGAAAAACAGCTTGCCGAGTGCAAATGCCTGTTCCTTGGTAATATCGCCGGTAAACACTAGATAGGCGCGTTCTGGTCTATAATGTTCGTTATAAAACGCGGCGATTTTATTTCGCGTCATTGCCTTGATTGATTCCGGCGAGCCGCCTTCCGGGTGTCTTCCAAAGGTGTAAATATCTGTCGCGTACCTTAAAAGCGAACCGGGCTCCTTAAGTGATACGTCAAAGCCATCCAACGTTTGCTTTTTCAAGAGGTTCAGCTCACTTTGTCTAAATGCCGGCGATAAAACGGATTCAGACATTATCGAAAGCCCTCGACCGATTTTGTCTTGAACAACCGTCAGGGTAACGCCGCTTCGATCCCATTCGGAATAGGAATTCAAACTAGCCCCTAAAAAATCGGTAAATTCCGCAACTTGCGAAGCGGTTCTATCCGTAGTGCCTTTTGTTAAAAGGTCTGAAGTAAATGACGCCAAACCGGCATTCCGGGGCGATTCATCTTTGGCACCGGTGCGAATCATTAATGAAGCGGTGACCAATGGAAGTTCCGGACGCCGGATAACCGCGATTGTTAAGCCGTTTTCCAACACCGTTTGCTCAACATTTGGAATTGAAAGCGTGGGCGGTGCCCCCGGAGGTGGTGGTGTTTGACTCGGAGTTTGACCAAAAACGAGAACCGAATTAATTAATAGAACAAACGTTGCAAGAAGTAGCGTGGTTTTATTATTCATTATTTCGAACCTCCATTTGTTTCTTGGTTTCGATAATTGATTACCGCACGCGAATTTTTTTGCAAATACTTTTCTGCAACGCTTTTTACATCCGCCGCGGTAACAGCCTGCAATTTTGCAATTTCATCGTTTGCGGCTTTGGGGTTCATATCGTAAATATAGGCGTTTCCGATTGCACTTGCTTTGCCCGTTACCGTCTCGCGCGAACGAAGCGCACTCATAACCATTTGATTTTTAACCTTTGCAAGTTCTTTTTCAGTTGGTCCGTTTGCCGTTATTTCTTTGATTATCGAATCATAATTGGCTTCGATTTCCGGCAAATCCTTGCCACCAGCCGCAATCGCGAAAAACGTCAATAACCCCTTATCAACACGAATATCGGCAAAAAAGCCCGTTTCCGCCACAAGCTGCTTTTTATACACAAGTTCTTGATAAAGTCGCGAACTTTCGCCACGTGAAAGAATTCCCGCAAGCACTTTTAGCGCAGGCACATCCGGACTGGTTGATGGAGGCGCAAAATACGTAATCGCAACTGCGGGAAACGGAACGTTGTTTTGAGTTTCATTAAACACAACTTCTTTTTCCCGCGCCGGCTCTTCAACGGTTACTCGTTCAATGGGCTTGGCTGGATTTTTTATCGCCGCAAAATATTTGTTAACCCAATCATCTAACTGATTTTGTTCAAAATCGCCTACCACGATTAAAGCGGCGTTATCCGGTCTGTAGTATTCATGATAAAAAGCAAAAGCATCTTCAAGCTTTGCGGCTTCAAGCTGCTGCAGGTTACCGATTACGCCGAATTTATATGGATGTTTTGAGTAGGAAAGTTCATCTGTGAACCAAAACAGTTTGCCGTATGGATTTGATTCAACGCTTTGTCTATATTCTTCTTTTACAACATCACGTTCGGATGCAAAGTTTTTCGCATCCACAGCCAAATTCACCATTCGATCTGCTTCCGCCCAAAGTAGTGTTTGAAGATAATTTTCCGGAATTTCTTCGTGATAAGCTGTAACGTCTTCACGCGTAAACGCATTGTTCCAGCCACCTACGTCTTCCGTAAGCCTATCCATCATTTCATTTGGCATATTTGTTGTCGCCTTAAACATCATATGCTCAAACATATGCGCAAAACCCGATTTACCGCTCGGGTCATCTTTACCACCAACACGATACCAAACCTGAACCGTTACAACGGGCGATGATATGTCTCGCACCGATACAACTCGCAAACCGTTATCTAGCACTCGTTCTTTTATATTCATTGGCGGAACCGTTGTTTGTGCAAGTGCGGTTACGCTTAAAAACAGAAAACTTAACAGTAATTTTCCCATAAAAACTCCAAACTATTTTGAATAATCGTAAAATCCCTTGCCGGATTTTCTTCCCAACCAACCTGCATCGACATATTTCTTAAGCAATGGACACGCGCGATATTTAGGATCCCCAAGCCCTTCGTGAAGTACGTTTAAGATTGCCAGACATACATCCAGCCCAATAAAATCAGCAAGTGTCAAAGGACCCATCGGATGATTCATTCCCAATTTCATTATTTCATCAATGCTTTCGCGTGTGGCGACACCTTCGTAGAGTGCATAAATCGCTTCATTGATCATCGGCATCAAAATTCGGTTTGCAACAAATCCCGGAAAATCTTCGCAATCTACCGGCGTTTTATCCAGCTTTTCCGAAATTTCCTTAACACTTTGATAGGTTTCATCCGATGTTGCGATGCCTCTAATTACTTCGACAAGCTTCATAAGCGGCACCGGATTCATAAAGTGCATTCCGATTACTTTTTCGGGGCGATTTGTGCAAGCGGCAATTTTTGTAATCGATATAGAAGATGTGTTTGATGCCAAAATACAATCTTCGTTAGTTATTTCATCAATTTGTTGAAACAACTGCTTCTTAACTTCAAAATCTTCGGTTGCGGCTTCAACAACAAGTTTGCAATCAGCAAGTTCGTATAAATCAGTAGTGCTTTTGATTCGATTTATAGATCCCTGCTTATCTTCTTCCGTTATCAACTGTTTCTTCACAAAACGATCAAGACTGTTGCCGATTGTATCGACTGCACGCGCCAAAAAATCCTCTTTAACATCGCACAAGACCACTTCAAATCCTTTAGACGCGGCAGTTTGCGCAATACCGTTCCCCATCGTTCCCGCGCCAATAATTCCAATTTTTTCGCTCATTTTAATATCTTCCCTTTTTATTTGTAATAATGGTTTTAATTAAACACTGTCAATTCTTAAACGTTACGCAAAATACACGGTGAAAACAAATTTTGTAGAAACTATTGAACTAATAAAAACAAACGCCGCAACTGATAACTTACCTGCAGCGTTTGAGGTAAAGATGTTTCTGCCACACGTTTCGTTAGCGATACTGTTGCGCGCCGGAATCATACAACGTTCTTCCTTCTGCGCTCGATAAAAACCAAAGTCCGTAAATTCCTAGCGCTGTGCCCAAAGGAAACGACAAAAGACAAAGGCAAGAGGCGACGATTCCCAAAATCCGTCCTGAATGTTCAAACTTTCCGACACGTCTTGCGGTAATAAAATAGAATGCGCTAAGTGCGATCAAAAGAACTGCAATCACAATTCCCAAAACCAAAAACACACCGCTAGCAATCAAAGCGCCACGATCGTTTCCGGGAACGGCTGCAAAAAATACGCTTATAAAACCGTACATGATGAGAACCATCACGCCACCGAAAACGCTAAATGCCGCGTGAATATAAAAGAAGATGCTTAACATTTTGCCGTGATCTTGTGCCGTCATTCTACTTTGACTCCATTTAATTGATTTGCTGCATTTCGAAAACACGAAATGCGGTAAACGCTAATTGCGGTTCAGCATTGCAAATTCGCCAGCTAAACCCGGCGCAAATCAAGCCAAACAAAAATATCTTCGATTAAAGGTTAACAACCATATATCAATAAGATACGCGAAGCACGCCTAGTTTGTTACCATTTATTCGAATTTTACGTCCAAAAGTTTGAATCAAACACGCTCCACAGCCATTGCGACAGAATTCCCGCCGCCCAGGCAAAGTGCGGCGACGCCTTTTTTCACGTTTCGCCGTTTCATTTCATAAAGTAAAGTTGTCAAGATTCGCGCCCCACTGTTCCCGATTGCGTGCCCTAGTGCCACTGCGCCTCCGTTTACATTCACCTTGTCCATATCCAAACCAAGTTCCTGCATTACTCCCAGCGCTTGTACGGAAAAAGCCTCGTTTAATTCGAACAAATCGACCTCATCCATTGTCCAACCGGCTTTTTCGAGGACGTTTATAACACCCTGAACGGGCGCCATCATAATCAATTTCGGCTCAATTCCACTTGTTGCATAAGCTGCGATTCGCGCCAACGGTTCCACGCCCATTTCTTTTGCTTTTTCTGCAGAAGTGACGACTACCGCCGATGCGCCATCGTTTATGCTCGACGCATTTCCGGCGGTAACCGTTCCGCCATCGCGCTTAAATGCGGGTTTTAACTTTGAAAGACTTTCGGCAGATGTGTCGCCGCGCACGCCTTCATCGGTATCAAATACAACGGGTTCGCCTTTTCGCTGCGGAACTTCAACAGGCACAATTTCATCCTTAAACTTCCCTTCGTCTTGCGCTGCGGCAGCTTTTCGATGTGAATTCGCTGCAAATTCATCTTGCTCATTGCGTCCGATTTGATACTTTTCCGCAACAACTTCCCCGGTGTTTCCCATATGCCAGTTTTCAAATGGACACCAAAGCCCGTCGTTAATCATCAAATCGACAGCTTGTTGATTTCCCATTCTAAAACCCGCGCGCGCGGCTGGAAGCGAATATGGAATGTTTGACATCGATTCCATTCCCCCCGCAACAACGAAATCATAATCACCCAATTTTACCGATTGAGCGGCTAGCGCAACCGCGCGCAAACCTGAACCGCAAACCATATTAACCGTCAACGCCGAAACTTCAGGTGGTAAATCCGCCTTCAACGCGGCTTGCCGTGCGGGAGCCTGTCCTAAACCGGCTTGTACAACGCAACCCATTACCACTTCATCTACTTCCGCCGGTGCAATTCCTGCTCGTTTCACCGCTTCCTTTACCGCGACGGCGCCCAAATCCGTCGCCGAAAGTGACGAAAGCGAACCCATAAACTTTCCGGTTGCGGTTCTTGCCGCACTAATAATTACCGCTTCTTTTGAATCTGACATTTTATTTAAACCCCTTTATTATTCGGTTATTTTGATTAAATTAAAGAATATCACAACATCTTTACGCAATAAATTTGCGAGGCGTTTAGTTAGGTTGCGTGGAAATATAAGCACAGCTTTCTTCGGTTGCGAATAAATCGAAATCGCGAGCCTGATGTTTACAAACACTATTCATGCCAAACCTTCATTTGGCGACCCGCGCGTTTGAGTTTCCACAAACAATTCTCCGAAATCAGATTTCTTCACCAATATCTTCATTCCAAACCGCCGGAAACTGCAAAATAAATTCATTCAACATCTTTAAGCAGATTTCGGAATCGAGATCAATAATTTCCACTCCATTTTCTTTCAACCACTGAATTCCACCGGAAAACGTTTGCGATTCCCCGATTATTACTTTCCCAATCTTAAATTGTCGAATCAAGCCCGAACAATACCAGCAGGGCGCTAGTGTTGTAACCATAACGGTTTCGCGATAGCTTTTATGCCGCCCGGCTTTTCTGAATGCATCGGTTTCACCATGAATTGAAGGGTCATTCTCCTGAATTCGTCGGTTTCGCCCGCGCCCTAGCAACACGCCTTCCGTTGAAAAAAGTGCCGCGCCAATCGGTATTCCACCTTCGCGTAAGCCAATACTTGCCTCTTCAATCGCAACATTCATCATTTCCATATAGTTTTGATATATCTTCATAAAATCATTCTATTTTCGAATTTAAATTTGTTAAATCGTATTTTAAGATAGTGTTATGTCACAAACTTTTCTACCCGGCGATTTTTTAATATTTCAGTTTGAAACC
The DNA here is from genome assembly GCA_047973305.1 of Pyrinomonadaceae bacterium. Classification (GTDB taxonomy): domain Bacteria; phylum Acidobacteriota; class Blastocatellia; order Pyrinomonadales; family Pyrinomonadaceae; genus Aridibacter. The sequence goes on along the minus strand of JBKEBT010000158.1, from coordinate 59,763 downwards.
GCGTACGGCTTGTTGCGTCTGCTGGAAATTGACGGCGAAGGCGATGATGCAGTTTACCATCTCGCCGCTTATGAAAATATGTTTTTGGACATCGATTCCGCAGAGAGCGCAATTGCGACCGGCAATACATTCACGGTTTCCGCACCACATTTAGCGTTGACAAAACGGGCTTTCGAAAGCACGCAAACCGCGCGTTTGGATAATAGATTGTTGGAAGACCGTGAGTTGGCGACATTATATTCTTGGCGAAAAGATGCCGAACGGGAAGTTTCTGATCTTTCGGTGCGTCTTTTACTCGGAATGCGCTAGCCATTGCGGTAAATACCCGCGCGCCATATCACTTTCAATCTAAATTCCTCGACGAACAAGTTCCTTCTTTATCAATTCAAGTTCCCGGCTCATATGACCCATTACTGAAGTATTTTCGCGTGCCCTTCGAATCAAATAGGGTATCGCATCTTCAACAGGACCATAGGGAACATATTTTGTTACGTTGTATCCTTTTGCCGCCAAGATATACGAAAGATTATCGCTCATTCCGTAAAGTTGGGAAAAATATACGCCTTCGCGGTTGTTCGGCACGTTTCTTTCATCCATCAATTTAGCTAGTCTTTGCACGCTCGTTTCGTTGTGCGTAGCAGCTACAAACGAAATTGTATCTAAATTATCGAGACAATATTCTGTCGCGGCGTCAAAATCTTTGTCGGTTGAGGCTTTATCCGGCTGAATCGGTGATTCATATCCCATTTCTTCAGCGCGCTCTCTTTCTTTTTCCATATATGCGCCGCGAACAAGTTTTACCGCGTAGAAATAGCCCGCCTTCTTTGCTTCTTCGTGTGATGCCTTAAGATATTCAAGCCTATCGGTTCTGTACATTTGAAGTGTGTTAAAAACAATCGCCCGAGATTTGTTGAATTCTTCCATCATTTGCGTGACTAACGAATCGATTGCAGGCTGAATCCAGCTCTCTTCAGCATCAATAAACACCGATTGATCTATGGATGCCGCATATTCACATATTTCGTGTACCCGCCTTTGAGCATTTTTCCACTTGATTTTATTGGAATCTTTCATTAAATCCGCATTAGAAGACACCTTTTCCAAAGTGCCCAGCGGGGCAATTCCGGTGGTCTTAAAAACCGCAAAAGGAATATCGTCATCATCTTTCGCGCGTTTTAGATTTCGCATAATTTCATCACGCACCAAATCGAATTCCGATTCCAATGCTTTGCCTTCAATCGAATAATCCAAAATCGTTCCGATTCCGGAAGCCGCAAGCTTATCAATTGTCGGCTGGCATTCCTTAATATTTTCACCGCCACAAAATTGTTCAAAAACTGTTCGTTTTATGAGCCACGAAACAGGCAAACCAAGCCCCAACGCAAGCTCGGTTGCGCGCGTTCCAAAATTGTTTAAGAACGTCGAATTTAGCATCTTAAACAATTTATACTTTTGTCGAAGCTCTGTATTGCTTTTGTCGCCAAATGCGGTTTTTGTGTCGTTAAAATCCAGTTGAAAATCGCTCATAAACCGTTAAGTTAGCACAGGTTCTAAATGATGTCAGTTTCGGACACATCAATATACTCTAGATTCATTAAAGCCGTTACTTGTCAGCCAGTTTTCACTTACGTATGATGTAATCTTTTATCGCAACGGAGTGGAAAGAATATGGCGAAAGGAATAACAACACGAAGTGAAAACTATTCGGAATGGTATAACGAAATTGTAAAACGCGCCGATTTGGCGGAGAATTCGCCCGTTCGAGGCTGTATGGTAATAAAACCGTATGGATTTGCAATTTGGGAAAAGATGCAACGTGCTTTGGATGACATGTTTAAAGCAACCGGACATCAAAACGCATATTTCCCGCTTTTTGTACCAAAATCGTTTCTCGAAAAGGAAGAAGAACACGCCGAAGGCTTTGCAAAAGAGTGTGCGGTTGTTACCCATTATCGGCTCAAAGCAAACGCCGGTGGCGATGGCTTAATTGTTGACCCCGATGCAAAATTAGAAGAACCACTTATTGTGCGTCCCACTTCAGAAGCCGTAATTTGGAATACTTATAAGGGCTGGATAAAATCTTGGCGTGATCTTCCCGTGCTTGTAAACCAATGGGCAAACGTTGTTCGGTGGGAAATGCGAACCCGACTTTTCTTGCGAACGGCTGAATTTTTGTGGCAGGAAGGACACACCGCGCACGCAACCGAAAAAGAGGCGGTCGAAGAAACCGAACGTATGCTTAGCGTTTATGCGGAGTTTGCGGAAGAATGGATGGCAATGCCCGTAATTCAAGGGTTAAAGACGCCTTCTGAACGATTCGCGGGCGCGCTCGAAACTTATTGCATCGAAGCCTTGATGCAAGATGGAAAAGCGCTTCAATCCGGCACTTCGCACTTTTTGGGTCAAAATTTTGCAAAATCGTTTGACGTTAAATTTGTAAACGCCGAAAACGAACTTGAATTCCCATGGGCGACTAGTTGGGGCGTTTCTACACGTCTTATGGGCGCACTGATTATGGCGCATTCCGATGATAACGGATTGGTTTTGCCACCAAAACTCGCGCCGATTCAGGTTGTTGTTGTTCCAATTTTTCGCGAGCAATCCGAACTTGAAAAATTGCTTGAAGAACTCAATCCTGTCGTTGAAGAACTACGTTCCAAAGGAATCGACGTAAAAGTTGATACTGATGATAAATATAAACCGGGCTACAAATTCGCCGAATATGAATTGAAAGGCGTGCCCGTAAGAATCGCAATGGGAATGCGCGATCTTGAAAACTCCACGGTGGAAATTGCGCGTCGAGATACGTTATCAAAAGAAACCCTGCCGCTAGCGGGAATCGCAGATCAAATTGAAGCACTTTTGGCGCAGATTCAAAAGAATATATATGACCGCGCATTGAACTTTCGTGATGAGAATACATTTGTCATCGATACTTGGGATGAGTTTAAGGTGCAAATCGAAAAAGGCGGGTTTGTGTTGGCACATTGGGACGGAACGGCTGAATCTGAAGCGGCAATAAAAGAGGAAACAAAAGCCACTATTCGTTGTATTCCGCTAAATTCAGCGGAAGTTGCGGGCAAGTGTGTTTATTCAAGTAATCCATCTGCGAAGCGGGTTGTTTTTGCACGCGCATACTAGTTTGAAGAATGCGTTTAAACAAATCCATGCAACACCAAAAAACTTTGGACAAATTGCCAAACCCTTCCGGATTCAATTTTGTCGTCGCGAAAGGTAACATTTGTATGGTACAACCAAACCGGACCGTGCCTTCGCGGCGAAAAGAGATCTTCTGCAAATCCCTCATCTACATAATCATCAAGTTTCTGCCCCTTTTCCGGCTTCCAATATACGCCACCCATTCCGCCGTGCGTACACATAAATTTCGTTGGTGTGGGGTAATCCGTATTTCCGCTATGACGAAGACCCGAATTGCCAAATGTTGCGCGGGATCTGGCTGCCGGATCGCGAATAACGTGTAAAACATGTTCGACGTTATCGGGAACTGTTCCCGTAGCCATATCTAACGAACGATCGACACAATCAAACAACATCATCGCTCGAACTTTAACCTTGTCACGCTTCAAACGTTGCGCTACCGCAATAACCTCAGCGGCACCTCGGCTGTAACCGGTCAACAAAACTGGTTCTCTCGGAAGTGCTTTGCGTAAATCGGAGATAAACTTATAGCCTTCGAAGATACCTTCAACCACTCCACCACCGCCGTTTAGTGGTCCGCGAATATAATGCGAATGCGCCTTCCCAAAGGCAATTCTTCGAACAAAACTATTCTTAAAAGCAATATCGTAACTCCGATTTCGACTTTCGCCCGGCTCCCAATCGCTTGTTCCGTCAATTCCAACCAATATCGGCATAAAATCTTTCCCTTTTCATCAAATCGCTAAATAGGCAGTTCCACAATCACTTACGAGCTGTTTCACACAAATTGCAAACAACAGTTTACCCTTCAAAATTGTTCAATGAATCAATTTTGAAAAATCGGTTACCTAAAATGCAAAATTTTGCCAAGACTTATTTTCCCGATTAAATGCGGGCTAGTCAAAAGCAAAATTGTGCGTAATACTTGGTTGTTGGAATTTCTACCTAAAGAAACTTGTGCGTCCGTAGAAACCCGCTTAAATCATTCCAGATTCTAGCAGAAACGCGTTTGTCATCATCATATGAAATATTGGTTTTGCCATCCACGCCACCTTCATTAATCAACGTGGTACCGGCAACGCCGTTGGGCTGTTTCCATGGGCAACCACCCATTCCGCCGTGTGTACACATATATTGTATGGCGGTTGGATAAACCGTAGATTGAGGATAGTAACGCATTCCATCGTTTGAAAAACTTTCGCGCGAACCCGAACGCGGATCGCGTATTACGTGTTTAACCAGCCTCACATTTCGCGGAATAATTTCCGCATCAATCACAAGATGTCTATCGACACAATCGAAAAGCATCATTGCATCCACATAAATATCGTCGCGTTGCAATCTTTTTGCTATCGCAACAGCGCCAGCCGCGCCCCGACTGTAACCTGTTAATAGCACTGGTCCGGCTGCCCCTGCGTTCCTTCTTTCTTTAATAAACCTTGCGCCGTTTCTAACTGCATCAACCAATCCGCCCCCAAGCATTACCGGACCCCGTAAATATTTGGTATTCGCACCGCCTCTTCCTGCAATTCGTCGCACAAAGCTATCCGCAAAATCTATGTCATATTGCGCGTCTCGTGAAGCGCTCGGAATGACGTCAGAACCCGTTCCATCAATACCTACTAAAATTGCCATTTATTAAATCCCCCAATTTAATTTTTGCATATAGTTTTTCGATAATTTCAATACAATGTACCTAATTCGATAATTTCAATACAATGTACCTAAATTGTCGTGTAATTGGTAAAGACGAAAATTACGCGCATTTTTGCAAAAGCTACGCCAGCAGATTTCGGGAAATCACAATCTTTTGTATTTCGCTCGTTCCTTCATAAATAGTGGTGATTCTGGCATCACGATAGAATTTTTCTACGTTAAAATGCCGCGAATAACCGTTACCGCCGTGAATTTGAATGGCATCGGCGCATACGCGATTTGCCATTTCGGAGGCAAACAATTTCGCCATCGAAGCAAAAACACCCGTTTTTGGGCTGTTTGCTTCTTTCATTGCCGCGGCACGAAGAGTTAAAAGTCTTGCCGCTTCAATTTCCGTTGCCATATCTGCAAGCATAAAACTAATTGCTTGGTTTGCAGAAATTGGCTTCCCGAACGCGATTCTATCTTTTGAATAAGCAGTAGCCTCTTCAAAAGCCGCCTGTGCGATTCCTACGGAAAGTGATGCGATGCCAATTCTGCCGTTATCCAAACTGCTAAATGCAACTTTCATTCCGTTGCCGAGTCCGCCAAGCAAATTTTCTTCAGGCACGCAAACATCTTCAAAGCTCATTTCCGTAGTGCGCGAGGCTCTTTGCCCCAATTTGTGCTCAACCGATGATACGCTTAACCCTTTACTTCCGCCATCTACAATAAATGCAGAAATTTCCTTTCGCTCGCCACTGTCTCCGGTAACCGCCATCACGATATAAGTATCGGCAACTCCACCGTTTGTGACCCAAGATTTTGTTCCGTTTAAGATGAATTCGGCGCCATTTCTTTTTGCATGGGTTTTTAGGTTTGTTGCGTCGCTTCCGGCTTGCGGTTCCGAAAGACAGAAAGCGCCAAGCTTCTTACCGGTTGCAAGCGGCACAAGATATTTCTGCTTTTGTTCTTCGGTTCCAAAATGAAGAATCGGATAACAGCAAACAGAATTTGTTACGCTTACGATTACCGCAACCGAGGCGTCTGCACGTGAAATTTCTTCGAGTGCGATGGCGTAAGAAACTGCATCGAAACCGGCTCCGCCGTATTCTTCGGGAATTATCATCCCTAAAAAGCCCATTGCGCCTAACCCATCCAACTGCGGTTTCGGAAATTTTTCTTGTTCGTCGTATTCCCGCGCCAACGGCGCAATTTCCGCATTCGCAAATTCTCTTACAGAGCTTCTAACAAGCTCCTGTTCTTCCGTTAAATCAAAGTTCATTAGTTTCTATTTTTGATGGAAATTATGCTTCAACTTCCTTTCGCCAGCGTTGCACTTCTGCTTGCAACACCGGATTTTGTTGAAAGCTGGCTGTTTCTGCTTGCGCCTGTGTGGCGCGCTGAATGTGCCAGTATGAAAGCCCGAGCTTGCCGATTGAGCGCAAATAACGCGTGGTTGGAATATATTTACCTTTAAAAGTGTTTTGAATTATCCAGCCTGTGCTCTTAAAAGCCGATGTTGCCTTTTCATAGTGATCCTGAGAAATCAGCCCCCGCGAGACATCGAAAACAAGCATTTCCTTCAGAATCCGATTTTGACGCCACATGATGTAAAACGAAAAAGCTACGAATATCAGGAATAAAGGAATTTCAATCACCAAATAAAAGGCAAAAAACAAACCACCGAAAAGAACCGCCGAACCGTTCCACATCGCATGCAAAAACATAGCTGTAAGCAACCCGACTATCGGAAATATGACTTTAACCGCCTTGTTGTGCGATTCACGCGCAATTCCCAACCCGATTCCCGTCATTGCGGTAAACGTTACGTGCGCAAATGGAGACAAAATTCCACGAAGAAAAAATGTTTGTATAAACAAACCCATCCCGCCCGCATTCATCGCGTCACCGTAATACTTAACATTTTCAACAGTTGCAAATCCTAATGCAATCACACCTGCAAATACGATTCCATCGAGAATGCCGTCAAAATACTTACGAAAGAAGATCGCAATCAAGAACAATCCCAGCCCCTTTGCGCTCTCTTCCACTATTGGTGCTGAGATTACGGCTGCAACAATGCCGCCAATCTGTGGGTTAGTTGCAACTGCAAATACCATTCCAACAATCGTGTTGATTATAAATGCCGCCACAACGGCTATTAATGCGCCCCAGGCAAATGCGGATGCCAACAACCAGAACGGCTCCGGATCGTAGCGGTCCAGCCATATTACGGGAACAAGATAGATTATTCCGGGAATAAAAGCGACAAATGCGGCAAGAACTGCGGCAACGGGTCCTAAACTGAGCAGCATAATACCGCCCACAATTAAACCAAAAAGAACGGCAACGAGTAATCCGATTCCAACACCAACATATTTTCCGGTGTTTGATACCCTTTCGGAAACTTCCGGTGAACCAAGCCCGATTGATTTGACCGAAAACGCCACGGATCTTTCACCCGCCGGAATTTCCGGAAACGCGGCGGAATTAAATTGAACCTCGTTTCCACCGTAAACGCGAAAATCTTCCGTAGGTTGATATGAACTTCCGAACGCATCTTCGTTAATAATGACGCGCGCGTTGATTCCGTTCTTTCCAAACGTAATTCGATCGCCGTTTACCAGACTTCGCTCGGAAACAACTTCGTCGTTTACAAACGTTCCGTTTGTGCTGCCATTATCTACTAAATAGAATCCATCCGGGCGTAGCTCAATTTTCGCGTGATTTCCCGAAACAATTTTGTCTATGGATGAATCAAATTTTACATTCGAATCCTGTCTGCGTCCGATTGTCAGAGTTCCACGGGACATTTCAAATTGTTGTCCCGCAAGGCTGCCGGAATCTATGTATAAACGAAGCTGCATACACGAATGATAAAGCTAAAAAGCCTAAAGTCAAACAAATTGACTTTAGGCTCGTAAATACGATTGAAACTAAGAATCTAAGACGCGGCACGCATCACCAAGTCAAAAGTTCCCGGCGCAACCTTTTTAAACCGACTGTTTCGATTTAAGGAAACCGCTATTGAAATTGTAGGGTTTTGACCGGTAAATTGAAACCCACCGGAAACAAGTAAATTGTAAAGCTCGTTAACGTGAAGCGGCTGGCTTGATTCGCGCAAAAGCAGCGTACAAGCCTGTGTAATTGTTCTATCTGCAAAACGCGAACTGTGTGGCTCCAAATCTTTTTTGATTGAAGGAACGCGCCTTCCACCATCATCATCATAAACATCGCCACCGCGTGAATATGTCGAACTTATTCGCGGCTCATAATCGGTTCGCCATTGACCTGAATCATCATCGCGAGAAGCGCTCATTTGCGGACGTCGGCGTATATCCTTTGGAATTTCATAATCATCGGCAACACCGATTGAATTTCGCAAGTTGCTCGTTCCCTGGCTGGAGCGCATTGTTGCAAGTATGCTCGTAATCGCATTGCTGGTTTGTTCTGCGCTTTGTTCAAGCGCCTGAATTTCGTCGCGCAAACGATGAGCTTCATCTTCAACTTTACGAAGTTCTTCGATCAAACGACGCTGAAAATTGCGCGTTTGTCGCAAGCTTTGCTCGAGATTCGAAATGATGTTTTCATCAAACATATAAATAGATGAATATATTGGAAATTGGGGCGTTATTTATTGCGATCTATCATATATGTGGGAATCGCCTCCAGTGCTAAACGATACTCTGTTTTTCGCAATATTTCAAGATTTTTTCTCGCCCGCTCCGAATATTCATAAGCTACGGCACGTGTTTCTTCGAGCGCACCGCTCAAACGGAGCTTTTCGATGATTGATTCGCGCATACCATTTTTGTAACTTCCCGATTTCATTACCGAATCAAGTTCCGATACAAACCCGGATTCACGCTCACTCAATAGAATAAGCGGCAAAGTTAGCTTACCTTCCAATAGATCCGCGCCGGATTCCTTCCCAAGAATCTCTTTTTCCGCCGTAAAATCTAATAAATCATCCGCGAGTTGGAACGAAATTCCGAGGTTCTTGCCATAATCGCGAAGTGCAAATCTCACCTCATCATCTGCGTCAGAAAGCATTGCGCCGATTTCACAACATACAGAAAACAAGTATGCAGTTTTTCGTTCAAGAATGTCGAAATATTCGTCTCGCGAAATATCTGTGCGTCCGATACAAGTAAGCTGTATCAGCTCTCCCTCTGTCATTTTTCGCGTCAGCTCAGTCAAAATATCCAAAATTTCGAGGTTTCGTTCTTCCAAACTCGTTTCGAATGCTGACATATAGAGCCAATCGCCCATCAAAACTGCCGTTTGATTTCCGAATTTTGCATTTACCGACGGACGATTCCGACGTAAATCTGAATTGTCGATAATATCGTCATGCACAAGTGTCGCCGTGTGCAGTTTTTCCATCACAGTGGCGAGTTTAATCACACTTTGATTTGACGCTTCCTCATGAACCGCTTTGAATGCCAGAATCAAAAGCGCAGGGCGCAGACGTTTGCCGCCCGAAGCCAACAAATATTCGCTTAGGTAATTTACTACTTCAACATTTGAACTGAGCTGACGCACAAACTCTTCTTCAACCCGCGACATATCGTCGCGAATCAAGCCGAAGACGCGTTGCGCAATTTCTGCGGGACTTTGTTTTACATCTTGAATGGATTGCATTTAGCGATAGTTATCGAATTGCATATCGATGCCGAAATCCTTCTTTTTCAACTCCGATATAATCGATTGCAGATCATCACGATTCTTTCCGGAAACACGCACGGTTTCGCCCTGAATTGATGCTTGCACCTTTATCTTTGTAGATTTTATAAACTTTACCACTTCTTTTGCTTTATCAATCGGAATTCCCTGCTGAATTTTTACGTGCTGACGTAAAGTATTCCCCGCCGCATATTCCTTTGCGCCATAATCCAACGCCTTCAGCGAAATTCCGCGTTTTACAAGCTTGCTTTGAAGAATATCGTTCAAATTGCGCAGCTTCGTATCGTCATCCGCAGCCAATACTATCTCTTTGTCTTGCAATTCAGCGGTCGCATTGCTTCCTTTAAAATCAAAACGCTGGCTCACTTCCTTTGCGGTTTGATTCAAAGCGTTTGTAACCTCAGCCAAATCGGTCTTTGAGACGATATCAAATGAATTTTCCTTAGCCATTAAAATTAATATAAACCAATTGTTTTGAACTATAAAACGAGTGTATCCGTTTTGCGTTAAGTTTCACAAACGCCAAAACTCATAACCTGAAAAAGCGCTTAAAATTCCGCGTAGTTGTATTCGCAAGTTCCTGAAAAGAAACACCTTTAAGTTCCGCCAAAAAGCTGGCTGTTTCCACCACGCGCGCCGGTTCATTACGCTTTCCACGAAACGGAACCGGCGTTAGATACGGACAATCGGTTTCCACCAACATCTTATCCAGCGGAACCGATTTCGCCGATTCACGAAGATTTTCCGCCTTCTTAAACGTTACGTTACCCGCAAAAGAAATTAAAAACCCGATGTTGATAAGTTTACGCGCAATTTCCGGCGTGCCGGCAAAACAGTGCATTATTCCACCGCGAAAGCCCTGATACGAACATTCTTCAAGCAAAATTTCAAGCGTATCGCTATCGGAATCTCGCGAATGAACTATAAACGGAACATCTGCCTTACGCGCCGCTTTTATTTGCCTTCGAAACACATCTTTTTGTATATCGCGCGGGCTGTGTTCGTAAAAGTAGTCCAAGCCGATTTCCCCCCAGGCAATCATCTTGGAACTTGAAGAAATGATGCGTTCCAATCGAGTCTCAAAAACCTCATCATATTCTATGGCATCGTGCGGATGCACGCCTACGGCGCCAAAAACGCAAGCGTTTTCTGTGGCGAGTTTCAGCGTTTCTTCAAATGAACCGGAATCTTTACCGCCCGTTCCGACATTTAGCATTAGCTCAACGCCAGCCGCCAAGGCATTTCGAATAACTTCCGAACGATCGGGCTCAAACATCTCGCCATCAATATGACAATGTGAATCGATAAGATTTTGCACTACTTTAAACGTGCACCGTTTGGCACCTCTTCAACAAACGTGGCAAGAACCGGCTGCCCTTCGTCACCGACAGAAGCGGCACAAACCATTCCTTGCGATTCCAACCCCATCATTTTGCGTGGCTTAAGGTTTGCTACCACAACAATTTTCTTGCCCACCATTTCTTCGGGTGTATAGTATTTTGCCATTCCAGCCAGTATTTGACGCGGCGAGCTCTCACCCAAATCGACCTTCAACTTTAACAACTTTTCGGATTTCTCCACCGGTTCGGCTTCCAAAACTTCGCCTACGCGCAAATCAACTTTTACAAAATCATCAAACTCGATGAATTTTGAATCTACTTTTACTTCTTCTTTTTCTTCTTCCATTTCGGTCATAATCTTTTTTGCATCCAAACGCGGAAACACCGGGGCGGATACACCAATCTTTTTACCGGGCGTCAAGCCACCCCATTTAAGTTTAGCGGGGTCACATGTCGCAATATCGTCTTCGAATCCGATTTGCGTGTAAATTTCACGCATTGCATCCGGCATAACCGGATATAACATTACGCAGAGCCAACGAAGAGATTCCAAAGAGCGATAAAGTATCGCGTTTAACGTTTCGAACTGCGCTTCATCCTTTGCAAGGTTCCACGGTGCAGATTCTGTAATCATTTTGTCGATTCGTGCAATCACGCGCCAAAGCACTTCGAGCGCACCGCTAAATTCGTATTCGTCAAACTTTCTAAGAAAATCGTCACGTGCAAGTTCCAACACGGAAACCATTTCCTCATCATCTGTCGCAATTCCGGCGCGTTTTGCATTAAGAAAGTTTGTTTCATCGATATTGCTCGCCGGCACAAAGCCATCGCGGTATTTTTCAACCATTGAAAGCGAACGAGAAGACAGATTTCCTAATCCCTTGGACAAATCCGCATTAACGCGTTCGATAAGATTTTCGTAGCCGAATTTCCCATCCTGCCCGAAAACCATTTCGCGAAGCATAAAATATCGAACCGAATCAATCTGAAAATGCTTATGTAATACATTAGGTTCTATGACGTTACCTAAGGTTTTACTCATCTTACGCCCTTGGGTATCAAGAATTAAACCGTGTGCATAAACTTGCCTTGGCAAATCCAAACCGGCAGCCAAGAGAAACGAAAACCAGTAAACGGTGTGAAATCTCAAAATGTCCTTACCAACAAAGTGATGCGCCGATTTCCAATAGCCTTCAAAATCAATCTCACCTTGTTCACTGTTTCCGTAACCTATTGCGGTTATGTAGTTTGCTAGCGCATCGATCCAAACGTACATAACGTGTTCGTCATCATCCGGAACAGGAATACCCCAAGAAACGTTTCTTTTTTCCCGCGAAACGGAAAGATCCTGCAAACCACTACGAATAAAAGAAAGAACTTCATTTCTGCGCGCTTCGGGTTTAATAAGATTGTCATCCGCTTCGATTAAGGAAATCAAAGTTTCGCCATAATCCGAAAGCCGGAAAAAGTAGCTTTCTTCTTCAACTCTGTCGAGCGGTTTTTCGTGAACCAAACACCTTGGAATGTCTTCACCTTCACGAATCTCATATTCAGTTTCGGTTTTAAATTCGGCACAAGCCGCACAGAACCAGGCTTTATATCGGTCCTTGTAGATTGTAGGGTTGCCTTTTGGTGTCGTATTTTTTGCGATTTCGCGCCATAAATTTTGAACGCCTTTATAGTGAAATGGATTCGTGGTGCGCATAAAGATGTCGTATCCGCCGTGCGCCGTATCCAGATGAAAATCGGAAAATAGCTCTTTTAACTGATCCGAAATAAAATCTACTTGCTGCTGTGGCGTTCTGTTAGTCACTTCCGCGGCACGTTGTATATTTATGCCGTGTTCATCAGTTCCCGTTAAAAAATACGCTTCAAATCCCCTTTGATTCTTATATCGCTTTACAACATCCACAATCGTCGTTGTGTAAAGGTGTCCGAGATGCGGAAGCGAATTCGCATAATAGATTGGGGTTGTAACGTAGAATTTCTTCATAATTTATAAACTCTTGATTGTAATTTGAAGATGAACAAAACTCCAACCAATAAACAAAAACAATGTGTGATACCCGTCTTTTTAGACCGCCGCCGCACATTTGCAAGAACTAGACCGCGTATTTTTAAAAATGAACAACAATGGACGCCCTATGTCTGATATAAGACGCCCTAAAGTTTCACGAAATCAACAGTGCTAAGGCTTGCGGTTTGGTTGAACTGCTGCGAACTCGTCGCCTTCGATATATGCGGGAAGTTTTTTTATATCCGATGCCTCAATCCCGATCGCCATCACAATATCCAGCATTTGAACTGCGCCATCAAATTTCCAATTGTCGTTAAACTCATCAGCCGGTTGATGATAGCGCAATTTACCGTAATTCTTTTGGTATTCGCTAAGCTCCTTGGTCAAAGGGGTTACAAACTTTGATCCGCCGCCGACACTTAATGCCGGCACACCTGCTTTTGCAAAAGGAAAATGATCGCTTCTGAAAAACAAGCCGCCTTCTGCGCCGCGTTCCGGAGATAGCTCCATTTTTCGTTTGTTAAGTACGTCTAATATTAGCGGTTTTAACGTGGAACGGTTTGCGCCAAGCGCCCCAAAATCAGTCGTAATTCCGTAAAAATTCGCTCCGTCTATATTTATGTTCGCGGCGGTTTTATCCAGCGGGTACAACGGATTTTCGGCATAAAATTCTGAACCGAGCAAGCCTTGTTCCTCTGCTGTTGTAAACAGGAAGATTTGTGTGCGCTTCGGCTGCATTTTTTTCGGCAACTTTGTAAATGCTTCTGCCAAGGCTAAAATTTGCGAAACGCCGGAAGCGTTATCCATGGCGCCGTTATAAATACTGTCGCCGCTTTCATCCGGTTTGCCGATTCCCAAATGATCCCAATGTCCGGTATAAATCACATACTCGTTCTTGAGGTTTTTATCTGCGCCCTCCCAAACACCTACGACGTTGTTTGAATCAATCCTACGCAGTTTTGCCTTGAGGTCGATTGAAACATTTGTATTAAGCTGAACCGGCTTGAAATCGCGTGTGGTCGCCTCCTTCATTAGCGCTTCGAGACTGGTGCCGGAAGATTTTATGAATTCCTTTACCGATGAAGCCTTCATCCAAGCTTTCATATCCAAGTGCGGTTCCGCGCTGTTTGGCTTGCGCGCAATTGAGAAATGCTCCGTACCGCCGAATGAATTTTCCACTACGCTCCATCCATAGCCGGCGCTTCCATCAGTATGGATTAAAATAACACCTTTAGCGCCTTTTCTTGCGGCTTCCTCATACTTATATGTCCAGCGTCCATAATAGGTTAGAGCTTTTCCGCCAAATAGATTTGGTTCAGATTCGGTAGCCGGTGGATCGTTTACCAGCATTAACAGAATTTTTCCGCGATATTGGCTTTGATCGCCTTTATAGTCGTTCCAGTTTAATTCCGGCGCATCGATTCCGTAGCCTACAAAAACAAGATCGCCCTCTACGTTGACGTCTTCTTTTTGAGCATCGGTAAATGCCACAAAATCGGTGCCAAAATTAAATGAAAACGTTTTGCCGTCAGAAGTGCGCGAAACATTTAGCTTTGCGTTTGAATCCGGGCGCAAACCTACGAGGGGAACCGGCTGGAAATAGCTTGTGCCGTTACCCGGTTTGATTCCTGCCATCTTTAAACGCTGGGCTATATATTTTGCAGCAAGTTCACCGCCCGCACTTCCGGGTCCACGACCTGCAAAACCGTCATCAGAAAGAAATTTTACGGTATCGCGAATTTCATCTTGGCTAAAGTATTTCACGTAATCGCCTTTGGTTTGCGCGAACGCAGATCCAAAACCAAGCAAGCTGATAACAACTATCTTTATTAATTTCATTTAACGAAACTTCTCCTTGATAATTTGAGTTTATTGGATGAAAGTAGAGTGTCAAGTATCCGACATCATCGAAATTTGGAAACTAATTATTGTTCATCGTTTATTTGAAAGCGGTTTCAAAACAATTTTGAACACAATTTAATCAAATGAATCATCTTATTCTCAATAACTTCCCTGATGCCGAAATCAAGAGAAACTGGGAACACTTTTTGGCTATTTCTGATTTTGCTGCGGATTATACTTCCTGGCAGTTTTTTGAAGACCCATTGGTTTTGGAAAATCGAAAGTTCGCAGTGCTTGCAATTGATTCAAACAAGCAAGTTCACGGTTCACTTACGGGCGTATTTTCAGGCAAACGACTTGTTTCGGGCTTACCGAATCGCCCGCAAATAGCGTTAGATCGCACAGGGGGGCGGCTACAAGCGGTATCGGCGTTGAGCGACGGGTTGCTTGAACTTGCAAAGGATAACTGCTCATTTATCGAAGTTCATTCGTTTTATCCGATTAAAGAATTTGAACAATTGGGGTTCAAAAGTAGCTCAAACGAGCTGGGTGATATTGTGGTGCTTGATTTGGAATTGCCTATTGATGAAATTTTCAAAGGATTTTCTCAAACCCGCCGAAACGAGATTAGAAAGGCTGAAAAAGTTGGCGCGCTCGAAATTTCGGAACTTCAGACCGAAGGTGAGTTGTGTGAACTCTATAAGATTCATAAGAGTTGGTGTTTAAAAAAAGGGATAACGGCAGATGCTTTCGAGAATTTCAGTTCATTCTTGATTCGTAAGAACGAACGGAAAGTTTTTGTTGCAAAATTGGATGGAAAGGTTATTGCCGGAAGTTACTATCGTTTTTATGCCGGAGGAGTAATTGAATATGCCGGAAATAATTCGATTCCCGAATTTCAAAAATATCGCCCAAACGATTTAATCGGCTGGCATTCCATTCAGTGGGCGAAATCCGCCGGGTTTAAGTTATACAGCATGGGTGGCGCACACCTATTTTTACGTAGATTTGGCGGTGAAACCGTGCGTTCTACGCGGTACACAAAGGACATTTCATTATTTGGTATAAACACAAAGAAGGAAGCCATTCAAAACTACGGCATACGATTGTATCAAAGCATACCGTTATCGATTCGAAAGCGTGGTGCCTTTTTACGCGGTAAATAATAAACTAGCTGCCCTTTATCAGGCTCATGGCTTCCGCTCGCGTCCTTGGATCGCGTCTGAACCCGCCCAGCACAGCGGAAGTTATAGTTTTTGAACCGGGCTTTTTCACGCCACGCAGCGTCATACAAGTGTGCTCAGCTTCCACAACCACCATAACGCCTAAAGGCTTTAATTCATTAAAAAGTGTTTCCGCAATCTGTTTTGTAAGCCGTTCCTGCAATTGCAAACGACGCGCATATATTTCTGCAATTCGGGCAAGTTTTGAAAGTCCCACGATATTTCCGGCGTTTGGAATATACGCAATGTGGCATTTGCCAACAAACGGTGCAAGATGATGCTCGCAAACAGACGCAATTGAAATATCCTTTACAATCACCATTTCGTCGTGCGAATCCCCCGGAAGCGGAACAATTTCGGCGCGCGCATCTTGCCACATTCCTTCCGTCAACTCAGTATAAAACTTTGCAACACGCTCGGGGGTCTTAAGCAACCCATCTCTTTCCACATCTTCGCCTATACCTTCCAAAATCATTCGAACGCCGGCAGCGATTTTTTCCTGATCTATTTTATTTTCCGACAACTTTCTTTTCCTCTAAGCTCTTTTCAAACGCAATGTTTGCAATTTTTTCAATTTCTACAAATGAACGCCCCGTTTCTTCAGAAATTTTTCGTAACTGTTCAAACTCAGCCTTAACATTTACGATTTCCGAACGGTAACGCGCAACTTTGAATTCGATTTCGCCAAACTCGGTATTTATACGACAAATTTCGCGTGGCAAACAATCTCGTTCTACGATACTTCTTCGTACGCCGAGCGTGCCCGTTTCACGGAACAAAAGTTCCGAAATTATTTCGAATTCCTTTGATTTGCATAAAACCGAAATCATAGTGGATGGGCGATTTTTTTTCATTTGAATCGGCGTAAACCAGCAATCTAGGGCACCAGCGGCAAGAGCCTTTTCCATAACAAATCCTAGCTTTTCGGGCGAGCAATCATCTAGATTCGTTTCAAGCTTTAATAAGTTCTCGGTTTCAAACCCATCCGTCGCTGCCATATTCGTCCGAACATATTCATCTTTGGTTTCTGCAACAATCATCCGAAGCACATTCGGAAACCTCTCATACTTCCTTGTTCCCGCTCCATAGCCGACACGTTCGGCAACAAAATCAATCGCAGTACCGAATCCTGCGCTCAAGGTTTTTATTATTGCCGCACCGGTAGGCGTAATCAACTCGCCTTCAATTTCAGTTGAATATGAAGGAACTCCGGTTAAAATCTCAGTTACAGCTGGGGGCGGAACCGGATACTTGCCGTGCGCCATTTCGACAAAGCCGCTTCCCAGGTGAACCTTAGAGCATAAAATTCGTTCTATTCCGAGCTTATCAATTCCGATACACGCGCCTACGATATCCAAAATTGCATCCATCGCGCCTACCTCGTGAAAGTGAACGTCATCGGGCGAAATTCCGTGAACCTTCGCTTCCGCGTTCGCGAGCGTCTGAAATATCGCGATGGCATTTTTCTTAACTAAATCCGAAAGTGTTGAATTTTCGATAATATTTTTTATTTCGGAAAAATGCCTATGATTCTTTTCGTCATGATAGATTGTTTTAACATATACCGCGCTGATTCCACTACGGTTGACATCGCTACATTCAAGCTCAAAATGCGGAATTCCAAGTTTCTGCAATTCGCTTACCAAAAACTCTTTTTCGATGCCTAGCGAAAGCAACCCGCCAAGTATCATATTCCCGCTAGCACCCGCAAAACAATCAAAATAAAGGGTTTTCATAAACACGCTGTTTCCTTTTAGTAACAGAAAGTTCGAATATTATCGAATATTAAAAAGTTTATCGCAATCAGAATTCTTACGAAAACAAATCGCACCTAAGAGCTTGAAAACAGATTTGGCACAATTTCACACGCCTTTCCGCGAAACGATTCATCACAAAGCGATGTCAAAGGGGTTTCCTCCGGATTGATTTCGACCAAATATGCGCCGTTTCGCTTTGCTAGTTCCGGTAAAAATGCCGCGGGATAAACCATTGCCGAGGTTCCTATTAACAGAAACAAAGTGGCATTTTCAGCCGCCAACCGCGCCTTTTCAAACGTTCCGTGCGGTAGTGCTTCGCCGAACAAAACAACATCCGGACGAACCTTTGCATCGCAATCGGCGCAGGTTTCGGGTGTGTGCGGAATATCGTCAAACTTCATCAAATAAACTTTCCCGCATTTTGTACAGCGCGCGCGGTTGATATTTCCATGCAGCTCTATTGCTTGCTTTGAACCCGCGCGATTGTGCAACCCATCTACGTTTTGAGTGATGAGCGATACAACTTCGAACCGAGTTTCAATTTCTGCAAGTGCAATATGTGCAGCGTTCGGCAGGCAATTTTTGTAAACACCGCGTCGATAGTCAAACCATTCCCAAACTTTATCAACATCGGAATTCACCATCTGCACCGAAGAAATTTGCTCGAAAGGCATTCCTTTCCAAACCGCATTTTCACCGCCTCCGCGAAACGTAGGAAGTCCGGATTCCGCAGAAATTCCCGCGCCGGTCAGAATGCAAATTCGCGTATCTTGATTTTGAAATTTGGAAAGTAGCATAGCTTTGTCGCTTACTAACGTATGCGCGAAAACGCACGTTTGCCAAACATATTCGCTCAAAGCGAAAGCATTTCGGTTTGAATATATTTACAATAATTGCAAATTGATTTTTTTCGTAGTAATACTTTTCGTTCAATTAAATAACATGAGCCTTTTAAATTTACAAGAACGAGTAAAAACGGTGGTTATCGAAACCGCTAAAACGGAATTTGATATTGAACTTAAACAAGTTGCTGTGGAAATTCCTCCAAAAATTGAGTTTGGTGATTTGGCATTTCCGATAGCTTTTGAACTTGCCAAGCAGCTTAAACAGATTACGGGTGAAAAACAAAATCCGCGTGCAATTGCTGAAAAGTTGCGCGCATCAATTCTTGAAATTGATACGGTTGAAGATGTTCAAATCGCCGGTCCGGGTTACTTAAACATATTTTACAAAAGAACCGAAGTTTTGCGGGATGCGTTCGCGGAAGCACCATTGCCGGACGCACGAAGCTCTGATGAAACGGGGGCGACAAAAATCTGCGTCGAACACACTTCGGTAAATCCAAACAAGGCGGCACACATCGGACACGTTCGAAATTCCGTGCTTGGCGATACCTTCGCTCGAATTCTGAAGGCTGATGGATATAACGTTGAGGTTCAAAACTATATAGATAATACAGGGGTTCAGGTCGCAGATGTTGTCGTTGGATTCATACATCTTGAACATCGAAATCTCAAATCGATTAAAATACTGGATAACGAACTTGCCGAACGTGGAATCACTTTTGATTATTATTGCTGGGATCTTTACGCGCGTGTAGGGCAAGAATATGCTGTAAATCAAGAACTTAAAGAAAAACGCGCGGAAACATTGCACGCCATAGAAGAAGGCGAAAACGAGCTTGCCGAACTCGCCGATTATGTAGCGACAAGAAATGTTGAGTGTATTTTGATGACAATGCAACGAATGGATATTCGATACGATTTGCTGCCGCGCGAATCTGAAATTCTTCATCTTCACTTTTGGCAAAAGGCGTTTGATTTGATGAAAGAACGCGGCGTAATTAATTTTGTTGAGGAGGGTAAATCTAAAGGCTGTTGGGTAATGCCGTTTGATGCGCGCGAAGGTAGCGAAGAGCACGAACAGGATAAAATTCTAGTGCGTTCAAACGGCACGGTTACATACACCGGCAAAGACATTGCGTATCAGATGTGGAAACTCGGGCTTTTGGGCTTGGATTTCAACTATCGAAAATTTTCCGAATATGAAAACGGACAGGAAGTTTGGATTACCACGGTCAAGAAATCTGTTGAAAATCATCCACATTTTGGCGATGCAAAACGCGTTTATAACGTAATTGATACAAGACAATCGTACCCGCAAGAAGTGGTGAAAAAGGGTGTGGCAACCATATTCCCCGAACGTGGCGAGGATGCAAGCGTTCATCTTTCATATGAAATGGTTGCGCTTTCTCCGGCAGCTGCGGAAGATTTGGGGTTTGAATTAACCGATGACGACCGAACAAAATCATTTATCGAAATGAGCGGAAGGAAGGGGTTAGGAGTGAAAGCCGATGACTTAATTACACGCCTTGAAACAAATGCGTTTGAGGAAGTTAAAGAACGCAACGCTGATTTTACGGATGAACGAATCAAGAAAATTGCAAATGAAATTGCTATTGGCGCACTTCGTTATTTTCTTTTGAAATTTACCAAAAACACGATTATTGTTTTTGATTTTGCCGAAGCGACCTCATTTGAAGGCGAAACCGGAACTTATTGCCAGAATGCGACGGTACGGCTTAATTCAATATTCGCAAAGCTGGAAAGCAATTCGTTTATCGCTGCGAAAGAACTGATTTTAAAAAACCAAATAAAGGTTGATGAAGTATTAAAAAGCGAACCCGGCGACGATTTTTGGCAGCTGCTTACGATTGCCGGAAGGCTTGAAGAAACGAACAAGCAAGCAATTTCCGCCAATGAACCGGCAATTCTGGCAAAATATACATTCAATTTGGCGAAACATTCAAACTTGTTCTATCAAAAACACCGAATTTTAGCAGAAACCGATGACGTAAAACGTGCCGTAATGATTGCCGTAGCGGAAATTACACGTCGAAGTTTAACCGATGCACTCAATACGCTGGGAATAAAAATTCCCGAAAGAATGTAGCGGGGTTGACACAAAATAATTGCTCTGTTAAAAAATTACTCAATGATTAATTTTACGCAAAAATGGTGGTGGCAACGACGATAATTGGTCGTTGGTGCTTCCATTGCGTGAAGAAATCGTTAAAAGAATCGAGAATTTTTTTGGACACCAACGTTAAGTTGGTGTTTTTTTATGCAAACAGCTATAGAAAACCTATTGGCACAATTTGAAACTGCGGATATTTTTCCTGTGGTTTCGCGTTTTCCAGCGGATTTGTTTACGCCGTTTTCGGCTTACATGAAGATTGCGGATAACGCGACACAATCATTCTTGTTTGAATCCGTTGAAGGTGGCGAAACGCTTGCGCGATATTCGTTTTTGGGTGCGAATCCGCGGGAAATCGTTCGCGATAACAATCAAGGCGTGCTACGAATTACCCGTGAAAAAGAAGAAATAATAGATCTGAACATATTCGAATATCTACGCGAATACTTCGGAAACTTGACCGTAGCAAAAGTTGGTGGTTTGCCATCATTTATCGGTGGCGCGGTCGGAAATTTTGAATTCGATGCGGTTGGACTTTTCGAACCTTGTTTGAAGCGCGAAATTTCAAAACCGCGAGCAGAATTCGCGATTTACGATGAAACCATCGCATTTGACCACGCGAAGCAAGAAGTAATAATTACAAAGCTTTTATTTGGTGCCGAAGACAAAGAAAGTTTTAGAAACCATATTGTTGCCGCGTTTGAAAGAAATAAAAACACTGCGGCAAAGCTTTTAGAACCTATTCCGAAAAGGAATAAACCAACTAAAGGCGAAATTGATTCCGAGTTGCGTTCAAAATTCGGGCAAGATTCCTTCATAAATGCAGTAAACGAAATCAAAGAACAAATTGCGGCTGGCGAATGTTACCAAGTAGTGATATCGCGAGCATTTGAAAGACGAACAAACGCCTCGGCGGAATCGATTTATCGGGCGCTTCGTTCGTTGAACCCGTCGCCGTATATGTTTTTGATTTCACGCGGAACCGAAGTATTAATCGGCGCATCACCCGAAACGCTTATACGCGTGAGGGATCGCGAACTTGAATATCGCCCCATTGCCGGAACGGTACCACGCGGAAAAACTCAAGATGAAGACGCACGCCTCGCCGCAAAAATGAAGGCTGATGAAAAAGAACGCGCGGAACATATTATGTTGGTGGATCTTGGGCGAAACGATTTGGGTCGTGTTGCAAAATTCGGAACCGTTCGCGTACGCGAGCTGATGGCTGTCGAAAAATTTTCGCATGTGCAACATCTTGTAAGTTACTTGTTCGCAGAACTTGACCCAAAGTTTGATAGATTTGATGCGCTTGTAGCTTGCTTTCCCGCCGGTACCGTGACGGGCGCGCCAAAAATAAGAGCAATCGAAATCATACACAAGCTCGAACCCGAACCCCGCGGATTCTATTCCGGCGCGGTAGGCTATATCGATTATGCAGACAATCTTGATGTTTGTATTGCAATCCGCACAATGCGTCTTTCCGATGGAATAGCGCGAATCCAAAGCGGCGCAGGAATCGTAGCTGATTCAAACGCCGAACGAGAATTTCAAGAAACGATTCAAAAGGCAAATGGATTATTGCGCGCGATAGAACTTGCCGAAGGTGGAAAATATGACATCTAACACATCATCAGAGAATCTTTATGAAATGGCGACCGCGTTCGGCAGGGGCGAAAACGCAAACGCTGCAAGCATGCGTGATGTTTTTCTCCAACTAATTGAATCTGAAGATGTTGCCGCAATTCAGGCACTTTTAATTGCCTGGGCAAAAAAGGG
This sequence comes from Pyrinomonadaceae bacterium, assembly GCA_047973305.1. Lineage (GTDB taxonomy): Bacteria > Acidobacteriota > Blastocatellia > Pyrinomonadales > Pyrinomonadaceae > Aridibacter. The sequence continues at coordinate 37,349 of JBKEBT010000158.1, read as the reverse complement.
TTATACCTCAGTAGAAATCGCCGAATGCGCACAAATTCTTCGTAACCGATGCATAAAATCAAAACTCCGAAACTCGAAATTGATTGATATTGTTGGTTCCGGTGGAAGTCAAGTAAAAACTTTTAACGTTTCAACCGCAGCCGCCTTTGTAGTTGCAGCATGCGGAATTCCGGTTGCAAAACACGGAAACCGTGCCGCCACAAGCAGTTCCGGTGCCGCAGATGTTTTAAGTGAACTAGGTTTGGTATTTGCGAAAGATGCGGTAACAGCATCAAACGAGCTTGAACGTTTCGGGATAACTTTTATGTTTGCACCTTATTTTCATTCGCTAAAACGCGAACTCGCAATTGCCCGAACACAAATAAAGACGCCAACGATCTTTAACATTCTCGGTCCATTGGCAAACCCCGCCGGAGTCGAATTTCAACTGACCGGCATCTGGAATCGGGAAATTCTTGTAAACGTCGCGGAAGCAATTAAGCTTTTGGGCACAAAACGAACGCTCTTGGTTCACGGTAAAGACGGACTCGACGAAATTTCACCCTTTGCGGTTACATTTGCCGCGGAAATTTCCGCGGAAGGAATTAGTCAATTCGAAATTAAAGCACCAAAAGAACTTCAACATTTAAGCGAGTCGCCAAAAAAACATACGCCACAAGAAAGCGCTATGAAGATTAGAAGAATCTTTAACGGTGAACTCTATGACACTTACGAAGAATCAGCCGTAATTCTAAATGCGGGGTATGCCATCGCAATCGCAGAAAGTTTGAATCCGGAAGAAGGAATCGATTTTGCTAGGGAAACAATTCGAAAAGGTGGTGCGCAATCAAAACTTGATGAATATTTACAAGGGGTGAAGTAATGAGCGAAATTTTGGATAAGATTGGTCAAAAACGAAAACAGCGAATTGCGAGCGAAAAGTTGGAAAAATCGATGGATTTAGTAAGAAATGCCGCGCTTCTTGCATGTAAAGAAACTAAACCAAACCGCTTCTTGAGCGCGATTAATACCGAAGGAATGCCACAAATAATTGCAGAATTTAAGCGCGCATCGCCATCGAAGGGAGTTTTTGCGCTTGCTGCAGAACCCGCGATAATTGCCCGAAATTACGAATCTGGCGGTGCTGCGGCACTATCCGTCTTGACTGAACCCGACTTCTTTTGTGGTGCTGACCAAGATTTGCTCGCAATCAAGGATGCAACTTCCCTTCCGATTTTACGCAAAGATTTCATAATTGATGAATACCAGGTTTATCAATCCGCGCTATTGGGCGCCGACGCAATCTTGTTGATTGCGGCAGTTTTAACCGGTGATGAAATAGCGCATTTTTCGAGTATTGCGAAAGAACTTAAACTTGATGTAATCGTTGAAACTCACACCGCTGTTGAACTCGAAATTGCAATTGAAGCAAATGCAAGGATAATCGGAATTAACAATAGAAACCTTCGAAACTTCGATGTTTCGGTGGAAACGTTTATTTCATTGGCAAAAAGAGTTCCGAATGACCGCGTGTTGATTGCGGAAAGCGGGATTAAAACGCGGGAAGATTTATGTTTGATGGCAAAGCACGGCGCGAATGCGGCACTAATCGGCGAAACGCTGATGCGTGCACCGGATCAAATAGCTATGCTTCAAGAACTCCGTGGCTTCTAAAAGGGGAAGAGAATGACGAAAGTTAAAATTTGCGGTATCACAAACTCAATAGATGCAAAACTCGCTTCGGAATTCGGCGCAGACATCTTGGGATTCAACTTCTCTGACAGAAGCCCGCGATATATTAGTGCGGAGCGAGCGGCTCGAATAATCGGTACACTTCCGCCAAGCGTAATAGCCTGTGGAATTTTTGTAAACGCATCACTCGAAACGGTCTTAGAAATTGAAGAACTTTGCAAGCTTTCGATGCTGCAGTTACATGGCGATGAAACGCCCGGATACATCTCAAAGCTTCGCGAAAAAACTTCTTCGAAGGTCGTTAAAGCAATTCGGGTTCGAAACCGTGTAGATTTGGCAAACATCGAACAATTTCACGCGGATTTTATATTGCTTGATTCATTTAATCCGGACAAATATGGAGGAACCGGAAACACATTTAACCACAAGATCATTTCCGAAATTCCACGGAATCTGCCGTTGATAGTTGCCGGTGGGTTAAATGCTGAAAATGTAGGTCAGTTGGTGGAACAATACCAACCGTACGGCGTAGATTGCGCAAGTGGTGTTGAACGCGAAATCGGCATAAAGGATGAAATTAAGTTACGCGCATTTACGCGAACAGTTAGAAGACTTTCGCTTTCAGTGCCAAGCGAAAACGGTTATTTCGGGGAGTTCGGCGGCGCGTTTGTTCCTGAAACACTAGTTGCGCCGTTGGAAGAACTTCAAACGTATTACGGCGCGGCACGCGTGGATTCCGAGTTTCAAAACGAATTTCAAACGCTTTTGGAACAAAATTCGGGTCGTGCCACACCACTTACGTTTGCAGGACATCTCACGGAATACGCCGGTGGCGCGAAGATCTATCTAAAACGCGAAGATTTAAATCACACCGGAGCACACAAAATTTCCAATTGTTACGGACAAATTTTGCTCGCCAAACGAATGGGCAAATCAAGAATAATCGCTGAAACCGGCGCCGGACAACACGGGGTTGCAACCGCAACTGCGTGCGCGCAAATGGGTTTAGAATGTGTAGTTTACATGGGCACGGAAGACATGAAGCGTCAGGAAGTGAATGTCTTTCGAATGGAATTGCTCGGCGCCACCGTGCGTGGCGTAGATGCGGGGTCACGTACGCTGAAAGACGCGATTAATGAAGCTCTGCGCGACTGGGTCTCAAATGTTGATGACAGTTTTTATCTGCTCGGCTCGGCGCTGGGTCCGCACCCTTATCCGCAAATGGTGGCAGAGTTTCAAAGCATTATTGGGTTCGAAGCACGGGAACAAATTTTACGCCTTGAAAATCGCTTACCGAATCATTTGGTTGCATGTGTTGGTGGCGGTTCAAATTCGATAGGGCTTTTTAAACCGTTCCTGGAAGATGTGTCGGTAAAGATTACGGGTGTTGAGGCAGGCGGAAACGGCAATTTGCATGGACAACACGCCGCGCGATTTTTAGAACCTTCGGGAAATAGAATCGGCGTTCTACACGGAACTAAAAGTTACGTTCTTCAAGATAACAACGGACAAATCGCCGAAACCCACTCCATTTCCGCGGGGCTCGATTATCCTTCAATCGGACCCGAACACGCCTATTTGCGTGATTCAGAGCGCGTAAACTATACATCGATCTCCGATGATGAAGCATTGGCGGCATTTGGTTTGCTTTCGAAGCTAGAAGGAATTATTCCCGCGCTTGAAAGTTCACACGCGATTGCGGAAACATTAAAAATCGCCCCGACTCTGCCAAAAGATTCAATTATGATTACAAACCTTTCCGGACGCGGCGATAAGGATATAAATTCGGTTAGATCCTTTTTAAAAACCAACGGAGGCGTAAAATGAACAATCTTGCCAAGAACTTCGAAGCAATTCGTAACTCGCAGCAACACGGATTTATTCCCTTCATTCAAGCCGGCGACCCGGATAACGAAACGACCCTTCAAATACTTCGCGTGCTTGCCGAATTTGACCCGGTAGCGATAGAACTCGGCGTACCGTTTTCAGACCCGGTTGCGGATGGACCCATAATTCAAAGGGCTTCACAACGCGCGCTTTTAAACAACAACACTGCGGTTTCAGATGTTTTGAATATTGCCGCGGAATTTAGAAAAAACTCACAAACGCCGATTGTTTTGTTCGGATATTTGAACCCGTTTTTGAACTTCGGGCTCGAAAAGCTTGCGTCCGAGTGCGCAGATATCGGCATCGAAGCCGTTTTGATAACGGATATTGTAAATGAAGAATTCCAAACACTATCCGAACTTCTTTTTACAAAACGAATCGAATTGATCTCACTAGTGGCACCAACCACAAACCAACTGCGACTACGCAAAATTTGCGCACATGCACGCGGATTTATCTATGCAATTGCAAAAAAGGGCGTTACAGGCAAAGATTCAAACGGGGTTGAAGATGCACGAAGCTTGGTGGAAAATATTCGTGCCGAAACCGAACTTCCGGTTGCCGTAGGTTTTGGAATATCTAATTCCGATGATTTTAAAAATGTTTCGGAATATGCAGACGCCGCGGTGGTTGGTTCCGCAATCGTATCAGTGGTTGAAACTTCTGGAAAGCAAGATGTTGAAGAAAATGTAAGGAGCTTCGTAACGCAATTACTTGCGTAAAAGTAAAATCAGGAAATCGGAAAACAATTTTATGTTAATCGTAATGAAACAAAATGCGACCGCCGAAGATGTGGCTCGCGTAAACGAAATTATAAAAGCATTGGGATTTAGAGCGCATACGATGCCGGGCGCGGCGCGTACGGCAATTGGAATTACCGGTAACAGTGGCACAGTTGACAGCACTCATTTTGAAAATCTTCCGGGTGTTGCCGATGCAATAAACGTTACAAAACCTTATAAGTTGATTTCAAAAACGTTGCGTCCGGAACGTTCGATTGTAAAAGTTGGAAACGCGGAAATTGGTGGCGACGAACTAGCAATGATTGCGGGTCCTTGTGCGGTGGAAAATCGGGATCAGGTTTTTCGTGTCGCAGAAGCGATAGCGGAAAGTGGAGCGCGGTTCTTTCGCGGTGGCGCATTCAAACCACGGACATCACCTTACGCTTTTCAGGGTTCCGGCGAAGACGGCTTGAAAATCCTGGCGGAAGTTCGTGAAGCTTTTGGCTTAAATATAGTTACGGAAGCGATGGATGAAACCGGCTTAAAACTTGTAGAACAATACGGTGATTGTATTCAGATTGGAGCGCGAAATATGCAAAACTTTTCGTTGCTAAAGGCTGCCGGGCGCGCCAAAAAGCCCATTCTTCTGAAGCGCGGACTCTCTGCCACACTCGATGAATTCTTGCTCGCCGCCGAGTATATTATGGCTGAAGGAAACTACAATGTGATTCTTTGTGAACGTGGAATCCGCACTTTTGCTACTCACGCGCGAAACACGTTGGATCTTTCAATCATTCCTGCAGTTCAGCAGGCTACACATCTTCCGATTATTGTTGATCCATCCCACGGTACAGGCAGAAACTATATGGTTGCGCCTCTTGCAAAAGCGGGAGTGGCGGTTGGTGCAGATGGCTTGATAATTGAAGTTCACGGCTCACCCGAAGAAGCTCTTTGTGATGGGGCGCAGGCACTCTTGCCCGATCAGTTTCTTGAACTTTATAGTGAAACGCGCGAATTGCGAAGCATTATAAAACCGGCTAAAGAAAAGGCTTCCGCATAAAAAAAAGGGACTTGTGTCTGCCTTTCACAAGTCCCTGACATCCGTATTTGCCTTTTGCCTATTCTGCTATACGGAATTCGCTAACAAATCGTTTTAACTGTAAATAACAGCTTACCATTGCTGTCAATATTAAAAGCGTAAAAGGAAGAAATTTCAAAATTTCGGGGAAAATAGTTCCAATACCCTGATAAAAAAACGCACCAATTAGCATTGCGAAAGCAATAATCGCCGTTCTTCCCAACATCCAACGCGAAAAACTAATTTCATCATCGTCAAGAAGAAAATATGGCAACGAAGCTAATGCAATCATTACAATCGCAAAAAGGAACGTATCAAGTGAAAACGACATGATTCCCCCGCCCACTTCGATCCCAAGAAAGAACAGCACGAAACTTGTGTCCACCACATTACTTCCCGAGAAATTTCCTGTTACGTTAACGTTGGGCAAATTCGAAACTCTTTCCATTTTTAACCTCTCAATTATTTAAGTACTTATTACTTCTTTGATTTTCCCGAAAACTGCGAATACGCAACGCGGAAAAGTTCAGATAATGCTTCAGCGGTTTCGGGTGAAAGATTCTTATCCGCCCTCAAATGTGCCTCAACTATTTCAGGCGTCGCTTCGTGCGGATAATAGACAACTGCCTCAACATCCGCTTTATTTCCGGGCTTCTTCATAAGCCTGTCAATCGGCATATCTAACCAATCCGTTAAGCGTGCGATGTTTTCTGCATCAGGTTTTCCCGTTCCGTTCTCAATACGCGAAAGCGTTGATGCTGAGACATTTGTCTTATCAGCCAAATCGCGCAAACTTAAATTCAACTCCTCTCGACGCCGTTTGATTGCGCGCCCGAGTTCTATTGTGCTCAAAATACTTTCGTTCTTTTTAACCATTGATTTTTCTCCACTGTTTCAGACCTTCGTGTATCAATTACCTTTCGAAATAACAACATCCTGTCTTATACACGAAACACCGTATCACATAATATTTTTAATTGCAACACTTCGTTTCACACTTGCAACATCTTTGACAAGGTGGTACAGTGTTTCATCGGTGCAACATTCTAAAATTGCTTGCAGTTGCCCGATAAAAAGAGGTGAACTTTTATGATTACGATTGATCGAGTATTGGAACAGATAAACAACGTGATTGCATTTCCCTTTACAGAGATTTCAAATGACGAACCAAATTTCTGCGAAGAAGCTGCAATCTTGCCGAACCGAAGTAAAGACATCGCAGATTTAATTGATTCGCGTTGGAATCTTTCCATAAAAGATGTTTCATTTACGGATAACTTGGTTGCGGTTACAGTTTCGCTTTCGTTTAGCGGAATTACACGCGAAGCAATAGGAACCGCGATTCTTACGGATAGGTTCGCGGTAAAGAGCGCTGAACACGACGCCATTGACAATGCAGTTAAACGTTTTAACCTTGGTGCTTTATTACAGGCGAACGAATGCAACACATCTCCGAAACAATTCGATATGTTTCCGGAAAATCCGTTCGCGTCATCGTTGGGCGATATGATTTCATCAACACAGTTGACACTTATACGCCGGCTGGGTCGTGAACTTTTGCTTAAAGTTGATTTGGAATGCAGGGCTTGTATGAACTGCGATGTAGATGAGCTATCAGTAAATGCGGCATCTGCATTTATTGAGCACTTGAAAAACTTACGATCAACCAATCGTGCGGCACTTCGAAAAGCAATTTAAACTTTTTACGGTTTTGGACTGCGAAAGGAACCGTCCTGTTTTCTCCACGAAAACATAATCACACTCCCATTTTCGCAGTCCAAACATCAAGAGATTTGTATTTGGATTTGAAAAGAGGCGTGATATTCTTTTATCCATAGGACAGTAAAATTTCTTCCTAGAAACCCTTCAAATTAAATACACTTAAAAGGAGAATTATGGCAGCAAAATTTGTTATTAAGCAGGGATCAAACGGACAGTTTCACTTCAACCTTCTCGCAGGAAATGGACAGATAGTTCTTTCCAGCGAAATGTACAAGACAAAGTCGGCGGTTGAAAATGGCATTGAATCCGTAAAGAAAAACAGTGGCGATGATGCGCGTTATGAACGAAAAACGGCAAAAGACGATTCGCCGTACTTTGTGTTAAAAGCAACAAATGGACAGGAAATTGGAAGAAGCCAGATGTATAAATCTGCCAGCGCGATGGAAAACGGAATCGAATCTGTTAAAACAAATGCGGCTAGCGCTGAAATCACGGATGAATCTTCCAAATAACCAAAACCAATAGGAGGAATTTATATGTCAGATAATGAATCAAACGAAGGGTTTAGTATGCCGAAGCACGGCGAAGTTTGTTGGACGGAGTTAGCAACCAGCAATGTAGATACGTGCAAATCATTCTATTCCGATCTTTTCGGCTGGAATTATCAGGGTGGCACGGTACCGGAAATGGCTTATCATGAAATTTCACTAAACGGTGGTGAAGTTTTTGGCGGTATGTACACCCTAACTGCAGAAATGGCTAACACGCCACCGCACTGGATGCCATATGTCGCAGTTGACGATATCGATGCCGCGCTTCAAAAGGCGGAAGACCTGGGCGGAACGATTATTATGCCCGGAACGGATATTCCACAAACCGGAAGATTCGGTGTGATAGCTGACCCAACCGGGGCGGTTATCGCTATGATTACGTTGAACGCGAGTTAGTTTTGTTTAAAGAATTTAGCTGAAAAGACGTCAGGTTTTATGGCGTCTTTTCTTTTTTCTTGCCTGAAAATGCAAACGGTTCCGGAGAAATGGGAATCGAAACAGTTCCGTTCAAACTTCCATCGCTAACCAAACCGCTGATGGTGAATTCAATCCCTTGACCTTGAAACTCTGAAACCACAGTTGCGGTAAATGTGTTTCCGGCGACACTTCCCTTTTCGATCTTTCCTTCGCCAAGCATTGAAACAAATCTACCATCAAGCTCTTTTTCGGTTTGTTCAAGCAAAAGTTGCACAGGTAGTTCCTGCCCTTGCGCATTCAGTAACAGCTCCCATTCTCCGGCAAAATTGGCGACAGGGGCGTCATCCGGCACAATAATTGAATCAATTTCAATTGAATTTCCCTGAACATCAACAATCGAAATATCGTCCGAAAAGAACGCTATTTGCGGTAGCACTTCCTTTGCGTCTCCCACAACAACCAATGCCATTTTATCGGGCTGCACATATTCCCGCGCCGCACGCATGACGTCATCCGCGGATATACAACGAATATTTTCCCTATATGTCTCTAAATAATCATCCGGAAGATTGTTCAGAATCATCGATTGGGTCAAGAGCATCAAGCCCGATTGCGTTTCGGCAGAAATCGGAAACACGCCCGCGATATAGTTCTCTGCATCATCCAGTTCCGTTTTCGGCACTTTTTCCGTTCGAATGCCTTCGGCTTCTTTCAACATCTCTTTTAATGACGCGCCCGCAACTTCATTTCTAGCCTCAATCGACATCTCAAACGCCCCAGAATACTTCCGATAGTAGAATCTTGAATATGCGCCGTATGTATAGCCCTTTTCTTCACGCAAATTCATAAACAAACGTGAAGATGCGCCCCCGCCAAGCACTTGATTCATTACAAGGGTCGAAAAATACTCAGGGTTGTTTCGTTTAATGCCGAGATCACCTAAAACAATATTTGCTTGGCTCGACCCCGGGCGATGCACAAACATCGTAGAACGATTCGTGCGAGTGGGTATTTCAGACATCTCCGGCACGGTAAATTCGCCCGGTTGCCAGCTCCCAAAAAAGTTATCCGCAACGCTCGTAAATTCACTTTCGTCAAAATCGCCAACCGCAAAAAGAACCGCATTATTCGGAACATACCAATATCGAAAAAATTCTTCGATATCCGAACGTGAAATGTTTTCAATTTCTTCTTCGTTTGGTGTTGAATCTCCATAGGGGTGGTCTCCAAACACTATCTTCGAAAGTTGTTCATCTGCCAAAAAATCCGGCTGCGAACGCTGAAATTTCAATGCTTCAATCGTATTTTTCTTGTAAAGTGACAACTCGGATTCCGGAAATGAAGGTATCTTGACGACATCGGCGATTATTTGCATAACACTTCCAACGTGGTTGCTTAGAGTTTGTGCGCTGACAAGCGTGTTATCTAAACCGGAAGAAACTGAAAGAGATGCGCCTAAATTTTCAATCTCCGCAGCGATTTCACTGCTCGTCATTTTTTCAGTACCTTCATTTAAGAGTGCGGCAACAGCCGTATTAAGCCCGTTTTTGTTCGGAGGATTGAATACATCCCCGCAACGAAACGCAAGCCGCAACGTGATAAGCGGGTTTCGTTTGTCTTCAACCAATACAAGCGTCAAACCATTCGCCAACTTCTTTACTTCCGGTCTAGGAACGTTAAACGGAACTACCGCCAATGATGCAGGCGCGGATTTTCTAAAGTTCTCTGTCATATTAAATTCTACCGTGTGGCTGTTACAACTTCTAAATTGGCACGATCTTCGGTGTCTAAATACTGCGCTACGGCTACGCGAATATCTTCCGCCTTTATGTCAAGTAATTCATAAATTTCTGTGTTCAGAATTGACGGGTCACCATCATAAAGTGTGTATTCCGCGATAGCCCTCGCGCGTGAAATCGAAGATTGCCTTCCGGAAATTTCATCGTTAATAAGTTGATTTCGCAACTTTTTCATTTCATCGATACTCGGACCATTTGTCGCCATATTTTTGATTTCTTCCAAAATCACCGAACGGATTTGTTCAGATTCATGTCCGGGCTTTGGAATTGCGCCGATAAGAATTGCAGAAGGTCCGCGGCGTTCGTCCGTAAAGCCAAATAGTTGCGAAACCGATTCGGTTCCCTTCACAAGTTTTTGGTAGAGGCGCGAACTTTCTCCATCGGAAAGCAGTTTAACCGCAAGATAAAGGGCGTTAAATTCCGGTGTGCGTCGTGGGGGAATCTTCCAGCCCAACAAAAATGCAGGCACCGGAGCAAGTTTATCCTCATAAACCATATGATTTGCAGCCACACCTGCCGGCTCGGTGACATCAATTGCGGGCGGATCCGGTTGCGCCGGAATTGAACCGAAATAGGTTTCAATAAGTTCTTTAGCCACGGCAGTATCGAACGCACCTGATAAAACCAGCACGGCATTGTTTGGCGCATAGTAAGTATTAAAAAACTGCTGAACGTCTTCAACCGTTGCATCGTCCAAATCCTGCATTGAGCCGATTGTGGAATGCGCGTTTGTAAAATTCTTGTAAACCATTTCAAAGATCAGATTGAATATGGAACCATACGGCTGATTATCGTAGTGCAGACGTTTTTCTTCTTTCACAGCTTCGCGCTGATTATCAAGATTTTCCTGCGTAACTGCCAGAGACTGCATTCGGTCACTCTCAAGCCAAAGTGCAAGCGGAAGCTGATCAGCCGGAAGCGTTTCGAAATAGTTTGTGCGCTCTGAACTCGTGGTACCGTTTAAAGTGCCACCCGCCTTCATAACATATTGAAAATGTTCAGCCTTTTTTACATTCGCCGAACCCTGAAACATCATGTGTTCAAAAAGATGCGCAAAACCCGTTCTGCCTTCTTTTTCGTTTCGTGAACCCACGTTGTAATAAACTGCCACGGAAACCACCGGAACCGAATCTTCCGGGTTCAGAACAACGGTCAAACCGTTTGCCAGCTTATACGTCTCAAACTCCAAATCTTTAAGTTGTATTTCTTCGGTCATAATTCTTAAATTCTGAGCAACATAATAAGTTTCATCCCGTTTTCACACTATTACACTAATCCAAACGGAATGTCTAAACGATTTCTTTGCGATTTTCGTTAGCAATTCGATAAAGGATTGATTTTACCTCAAACGGTGTCAAATTCGGATCAGCTTCAAGCATTCTCGCGATAATTCCCACGATATGCGGACATGCAAAACTGTTTCCCGTAAGTTGTTTATAACCGCCATTTAACCAAGTTGTTCGAACATTAACACCGGGCGCAACAAGTTCGATTACGTGACCAAACCTGAAGCAAAACTTTAGTGGATCTTGTTCCGTGCTTTTACTTACCGCAATCAGCGAAGATGAAAATACCGAAGGAAAACTTGGTTGGGGAAGATTGTTTGCGGCAGCAACAACAACACACCCGGCTTGATAAGCTCGATCAAGCAAATCGCGTAAAGGTACCACAAACTGTTGTTTTGTAGTGCCGAGACTTAAATTTATAACACGAAATCCCTGCGAAATCGCAAAATCCAAGCCCGCAAGAAACGCAAAACCATCTCCCAAGCCGCTTTCGCCAAGCACGCGAATACTCGTAATCTCCGCTTGTGGCGCAAGCGATGAAATTATTCCTGCGCAAGCTGTTCCATGTCCGGCTGAATCACCTACATCGGTCTCACGAAACGAAATCTTTTTGTCGTCTTTATACGATTCGTAAAGCTTCGCGATCTTACCCTTGAGTGCAGGATGCGAAACATCCACACCGGAATCAATCAACGCAATCGATACGCCTTTGCCTTCGCACGTTTCCCAACGTTTGTTGAACGGAACCGATGACACCGGTATTTCATTGGATGTTGTGTTCATCGGCTAAAACTCTCCGTAGTAACTTCCAAACTGACCGTGCCCATATTGCGCAAACGCTTCCAAAATGGATTTGCACAACTTGCGTTCGGCATCTCCGTTTTGCGAAACCGAACGCACCAACAACGCAAGTTCAAGTAAATCCTTATGCTTTGAATCCTCGCGAACGCCTTTTAGCCAATCCATTAATGATGCGTTATTTTCACCATCGAGCATTATTTTTCGTCCTAAACCTGCAAAATCCCGCGCCAACTCGTAAACAGCAACAATCGGGGCTATCGCTTCCGCATAAAATGCTGCAAGATCCATCTCATCGGGCGTAAATGGTTCAAATGGCGGCTCGCCGATGCGGTTCACATATTCCAACACGCCTATATTTTCATCCTGATATTGAATCGGTGTTGCAAGAACTATTTGCGTTGAAAAACCTGTGTGCTTATCAACTTCCGCGTAGAACGATTCTTCTTGTTCTACATCACTTATAGCCATAGGCTGTGACGAAGACATAACGAAACCGGCAATTCCCTTTCCGGAAGGAATCTCAACGCCAATAAGCTTATCCGCAACTTCACCAACCGCGGTCAGAAACCGCAAGCCTCCTTCATCGTCTTTTCGCACAAGAACAGAAGCTTCTTCAGAATTCAACCTCTTAGCCGAATTTGTAAGCAGCTCGTTTATAGAATGCTTTATTGGCACAGCCAAGATATTTGCGACATCGAGCGTTTCAACCAAAGCTCTGAGCCTTCTTTCAAATTCGTTTTGTGATGCCATATCACGATTTTACGCAAGCGAAGCAATGTTTCAAAGTCACAAAACAAAATCATTGTGGAAATTGGGATAAATTCGTTATTTAGTACACCAAACAATTGAAAACAAATGAATTCGGCGATTTATATTCCTTGATGTCGCACCGGTATTTTTGTATGATTCACGCAAAGCCAATAAATTCTTTCGTTAAACCAATGAAGAAACCTCTTCGGTTAAAGTGCATTTCTATTGCGTTTGTACTTCTTGTCACGAGTGCGGCGCAAGTTTATTCGCAACGTTCCACATTGGTCCCGGATGTTGAACCATTTAAGATCGGACGCGGAACAATTTTTTCCGCCTCGACATCAAAAACCGAATCCACTCCGAACCGGCGACATAATCGCAAATTCTTAATTGCCGATGATGTGGTTGCAGATTATAAAGAAGCTCTAAATGTAATAAAGAACAACTATGTAAACGCTAATGAAAATTTTGACGATTTGAATAAGAGTGCAATAAATTTGATGTTAAACGCGCTTGACCCTCATTCTTCATACTTTGACAAGCGAGAATTTGAGGAACTCTTAACCGAACAAAATTCCGAATACTTCGGGATAGGTGCGACCATTGCAAACTACAAAGAAGCCGGGGTTTATCAAACTTTTGTAATTTCTACAATTCCGGAATCTTCTTCAAATCGCGCGGGAATTCGTTTCGGTGACAAAATAATTGCCGTAAACGGTGAAAAGGTAGAAGGATATTCCTCAAACTATGTACGAGATAAAGTTCGTGGAAAGTTGAATACAAAAGTTCGCATTAAAATTCAACGTGCACTAACCGGCAAGACTGAAACTTTTTACTTAAAGCGAACCCGCGTAGCACAACCTTCTATTCCGGATTCGTATATGCTTACGCCAAATCTCGGCTATATCGCGCTTTCCAATGGTTTTAATTACACAACAAGCAAAGAATTAACGGCGGCAATGTCGAATTTGTCGGAACAAGGAATGACCTCACTTGTAATTGATTTACGTGGAAACCCGGGTGGAATTTTAGAACAAGCAGTGCGCGTTGTGGAAAAATTTATTTCGTTCGGAAAGGTTGTTACGACACAAAAGGGTCGCCTTCCGTATGATGACCGAGCATGGAAATCGCGAAATCGCGAACCTGCAACTCTCCCGCTTATTCTCTTGGTAAACGATGAAACTGCCTCCGCATCAGAAGTAGTGGCTGGTGCATTGCAAGATTATGACCGAGCTTTAATCGTCGGCGAAAGAACTTTCGGCAAGGGCTTGGTGCAATCCATTATCGAGTTGCCGTCCGGTGGCGGTTTAACGCTTACGACCGCAAAATACTTTACTCCATCCGGCAGACTAATCCAACGAGATTACTCTGACGGCGGCTTATACGCGTATTATCGCCACGAAGGCAAGCAAGCCGGTGTGGGCGCACAAACAGCAGAAAAAACCACACATGGCAGAGTGGTTTACGGCGGGGATGGGATTTCACCGGACTTGGAAGTAAAATCAATTGAGTTTTCACAAACGCAAATAGATTTGCAAGACGAACTATTTCTATTTTCACGCGAACTTGCAGCGGGAAGAATAAAGGGGCTCGAAAACTTTGCGGCAAAGCGAAAATCTGAAACTACCGCAAAAATTGGCACAAACGAATTTCAACTAAATGAAACAGTTTTGGATGGCTTCTTTGATTGGTGCGCAAAAAATTCAGTGCAAATAAAAAAACCGACCATTTACGAAAACAAGAACTTTATTACAGAACAAATTCGCTATAATCTCGCATCGGCAACTTTTGGAAATGTAAAGGCAAATCAAATCCTAATCGCCAATGATCCCCAAGTTCGTGCCGCCATCGGCTCCGTAAAAGATGCCGCAAAAATGATCCGATAAAAAAAACACCCGCCGACAAAAAATCGGCGGGGTAACTTAAAGAAACAGGAGGAAATAGAAAAATCAAGCTTTGCTTTCGTCTTCCATATTCACTTTTTGGAACTTAGTCCGATATTATAGATGTAGCGTTTTTCAGAATAGTTGCACCGCATTTTAAATTATTTCTCGTATTTTATTATTACGCCTTCCGAACCTACCGCCCACCCGTATTTCTTGTTCATGAACAAGCCATAGAGCGAATTATTTGTTAGCTTCAAATCCGGAAACCAAGTTTCGCCACGGTCTACCGTGCGAAAAACATTACCCTTTGAACCAACAATCCACCCTTCGTTCTTATTAACAAAAAACACCCGAAAAAGTGTGCCCTTAAAATCAAGCTTGCGCCCATGCCACGTATTTCCGCCATCAGTTGTGGCTACTACGGTGCCGTCCATCCCAACGGCAAAGCCGTTATCGTTATCACGAAAGTGTACGCTGTAAAGCGCCGCGTCCGTGCCGGAATTCTGTTTCACCCAAGAATTGCCCTTGTCGCGTGTGGCAAAAATCGTTCCTTCGTCTCCAACAATCCATCCGTTCGATTTACCGTCAAAGTCTAAATTAAACAACTCAACCTTTGCAGGGATTGCAATTCGCGACCATGTTTTTCCACCATCCATTGTGCGCAAAAGCAGACTTCCGATTATTCGCTCTTCATCGTTTTTATCGATTATGGTGCCGACGATGAACCCCTGATCCTTGCTGTTGAACCTAATGCTCAAAAATTCCGGAATTCCATCCTTAAATTCCGCCGGGTTCACGATTAAGTCTTCGCGCCAGTTTTTACCACCGTCCGATGTCTGAAACATTTTCCTCCCGGCAACCAAATAACCGTTATTGTCGTTCCGAAAATAGATTTCGTTGATGTTAGCAACTGTGCTAAGCACGGTTTTATTCCAAGATTTGCCCCCATCGTTTGTATAAGCCAAAAATCCCTTATCGCCTGCAACCCAGCCATCTTTCGACGATGTGAAGTAAACAGAAATCAAATCGCCTTCTCCTTTTTCGCGATTTATTGTCCAGCGCCCTTGTGCGCTCGCAAAACCCGCGCTGAAAATTACGATAACTAACAAAATTGAAATGTTTCTTGTTTTCATATTTAACCGTTTAAGGCAAGAAAGGCAGCCTTTTTTAAACCTCTTTCGGGTTTGTGCAAAGCTACCTTACATTCATTTTTTGATTACCTCAAACGCCGTTTTATTCGGTTACACGATAAACCGTGTTATTCCAAACAACCACGACATTTTTTGATATTGCGAAATATTCAGCCAGCACCTTGTTTTTGTTGACCAATTCAAGATATTCGTTGCTTAAGAACTTAATTTTAACCTCCGGAAGATTCGCTTCGGGTTTATAATCCACGTCCACCCAATTGCCTTCTTTGTTTAAGAAGTTCTTTGTGCCTACAAATCTATTCTGCAATGTATCATTAACAAAAATCTCGTTTTCAGTTATATCCGGATTGATGCCGGAACTACCTCTGCTGACGCGTGGCATGGTTACTCTTGTATTTTCCTTCATCAAACGTTGCTGCACGCTTTGATTTACGGCGTCGCGTCCGGATTCCTTGTTTGCGATCACTAAATCGGCATTGCCTACACGTCTTGGAACGTAAGAGCCATCAGTTGCGAGATAGGAAGTATAGGGCGTAACTATGCCGTACCGCGTACCGAGCTCGATTAACTCATCCTTCAGTTCTTTACTTTCACCATTGGTTCGAATCTCCTCAATCAACCAACCGACGCGCCTTGATGCCCACAACCGCGGAAGAAACTTATTCTTCGTGGTTTCTATTGGAAAATCCAGATTCTCGTATTTTAAGCTTTTTGCTTCGCCCCCGCTTTTTCCCGAAAGCGTGATAACCGCATTCCTTAATTCGACATCGTTCTTGTAACGTCCCGTTACTACGGTCTGAGTTCCCTTAAAAATATCTGTTATCTTTCGGGGATACATCAAATCCGTTTTTATAGAGCCAAAATCAAGCGTAACATTTGAAAGCACAGGATAATTTACCTTTTCGAAGAAACTTGAAACTTTGATTTCGAGATCTTCTTTTGGTTGAACATAATCGGATACACCCGAATTCTCAGCCGAAAGCTTATCGAGCAAGCGCGTGTTTACATCGTATCCCACACCAAATGTAAACAATCTAACGCCTTGAACTTTTACGCCTTGCGCATTTTTTACAATTTTATCAATGTCTTTTTCTCCGATAGTCGGACGCCCATCGGTTAAAAACACAAGCATTTTCGGTCGGTCGGAGTCATCAAATTGTCTAAGTGCGGCTATTAAAGAATCATTTATGTTTGTGCCCCCCGTAGGTAAAAGTTTATCTACATAACTCTTTCCTTTTTGTTTTCCGGCACGATCAGCCGAAATTAACCTCGCGGACATCAAATGTTCTTCACCTGCAAAATCGATGACATTAAACCGATCGCCTTCATTTAGGCTGTTTATGCCAAAGTTAAGTGCCGGGCGCGCCTTTTCGATTTTGCCGTCATCTGCCATCGAACCCGATGTATCAATCACAAACACAACATCCTTGTTTACAATCATTTTTGAACTTATTTGGTCTTTTGGTGAAACGATAAACAAGAAGTAGCCATCCTTTCCGGGTTCGCGGTATGTCATCAGTGACATTCCGAATTCTTTGTTTGAAAGCCCGTAAAATAGTTCAAAATCTGCCGCGCTACCATTTGTTTCAAATGAAATCTTTGCCGAATTTTCGCCGTTCTTTATTACTTCCAATTCATGTGTTGGCGAAAATATGTTGCGAATTGCCTCCGTTCCTTCAATGGAAATCGAACCCGAAACTGTTCCGAATTCTTGTTCGCCCGAATTTGAAACCGCCGACCCTTTTTCGGTCGACAAGACCGGCAGTGGCATCGGCGGACCCGGTTGCTGCCACAACATCTTACCGGTACCGAGCGGATAGCGGTAAGCAACCGTACCGGATTCAGCCTTTAAAATTTCTGAATACCGAAGTTCCAGTTTCTTTTCGGAATTCGCCGCTATTGGGAAAATTGATGCCTGAAACAAATCCTTCCCGGCATATTCCAAAAGACCCGGATCTCGCATTGAGCGAACAATTTCATCATAAATTCTTCTTGCTTCCTCACGTGAACGAACTTCACCAACTAGCTTCTTGCCGTTTTCCCATATTGCGAATTCTTCGATTGACGCGGTTTCCGGAATCGGAAACAAATATGTACCCTCAACGATATAAGGCAAATCATTCTTAAAAATCTGGGTCACCGATGTGGTCGCTACCTGCCCTTTAATGCTCGTATTTATTTCAATCGATTTTACCGGTAATGCTTTTGGCAAAGGTGCCGGACGCGGAGGCATCGGACATCTTCGAACAGGCGGACAGGGGCGCGGAATAATTATCCCCTGTGAAAAAGTAGCTTCCGAAAAAGCAAACATTAAACCCAAAATTACAAATAGTTTTCCGTATCGATTTAACATATTCATCTCCTAAGAACTCGCTTTTACATAAAGCAAAAACGGTTTCAATTTAGAGAACGTTCGAACATGACTATCCTTGCAATTTGAATTTAACCTAAAACGCGCTTGTAAAACGCTACATAAACCAGCTATTTTGAACTTAACTCGCCGTGGCGTTTGTTTTTCTCGATTTTTGCGGGTCTGCGTTGTTTATCCTTAAGCAAATCACCGGTGAAAAACTCAATCGCATTCTTTGCCGTACCGACAACGGGAATGGCATCAAGCGTCGAATTGATAGCACCTTTTACAACCCCCTTTTTCTTAATGCTGTGCCCAACCAATCCGACGGCAATTACGGTACCAACATACGGCACCGCACGTCCGAATCGGTTTACTACGCGCCAGCCCGCGACCTTTGCGGCGCGCCTATACAACTTTCGCTTCTTTTTTACTTCCATAGATTAGGTTTAACTCTTTAAATGTTAAAGCTGCGTTTGCGTTCGGCTTGAACAATATTTACCCTTCAAATTTATGACTCTTCGAATTGAAAAACTTTCCAAAAACTCAGGAAACCGTAGTGTGCTTCGAGATTTTTCTTTTGAAGCCGCGCCGGGCGAAGTTTTCGGCATCTTAGCATCTGATGATGAATACTTAAACGGCGTTTTACGGATAATTGCGGGAATCGAAAAAGCCGATTCCGGCACGATATTTTTAGACGGTCGCATGCTAAAGAAATCAGAGCATTCGGTTGGTTATTTCACGGATGATTCAGCTTCGCGGTGGCGGGAATTTTTCGGTAAAAATAATTCAGATAACTACTCAATAACGCGAATGGAATCACTTGAGAGGGCGATTGATTCGATGTCGCGCGTGTTTTTGGTTGAAAACCCCGTTCAATCACTTGATTCTACAAACACAAAAAGAATTGCCGAATTGCTTCGAAAAAGAACGCGTGAAACCGGTGCGATAACGATAGTGGCATCAAATGATCCCCAAGAAATTTTTCAAACCTGCGATGTTGTGGGGATTATGCACGGCGGGGAGATTATTCAAATCGGAAAACCTGAAACCGTTTACTCTCAGCCGGAATCAATTGCTGCGGCGAAGGTGTTCGGCGAGATAAATCTAATTTCCGCAAAACGCCTAACATCAAACAAAATGAACGTTCCCATATTCTTTACCGAATTGGGTGAACATAAACTCAGTACCGAAAATGTTGAAAAAACTGAGCTTGGGGCAATAAATCAAAGTGTTACGTTGGCGGTACGCCCCGAATACATCACGCTTTCCTTTGGTGCATCATTTCCCGCGGACAACCTGATAAGAGCAAAAGTAACGGACATCGAATTTCGCGGCTCGTTAACTTCTGTAACACTTGATTCGGCGGGCTTACAACTCACTGCACTTGTTTTACGTGTGGTTGGATTGAATATAGAAGAGGAGTGCGTTCTAGGCATTCCGCCGTCTAAAATTCGAATTCTTACAAAATGAAGACGCCTTTTACCTGTCACAAAGCGTCCCAAACACCTATTACGGCGATCTAAACATTTGGAATTAAGATCACGTAAACACGACGATTTTTTGCACGGTTTGAACGAGTCGTGTTTGGTGAAACCGGTATTGTCGCGCCATAACCTTTTGATTCCAGCCGCGTCTCGGTTACACCCTGTGCCATTAACTTGTCAGCTACCGCGCGCGCCCGTTCAGTGGTCAATGTATCTAGTTCGTCGGGCGTTCCTTCGTTATCGGTATGCGATTCAACAACAAATTTGTAATTCGGCGTATTTGCCAATAATGTTCCGAGTTCGTCTAGCTTTGTTGCATATTTTTCGTCAAAGCTGCTGACCCTGATTCCCGTCCAAATATTTTCATTAAGCGTTAATATGATGCCGACGTCGGATTTCGAAACCGTACCAAAGCGTTTTAGAGAATTGATCAAAATTGGCTCGTTCGAAACTATTTGATTCGTCTTTTCTTCTTTAAGCCGGTTTTCATCTTCGATTTTCTTTTCGGCTTCTTGCTGGGCGAACTTTATCTTGTATTGTTCAAGTTCATCGCGTAGAGCCTTGTTTTCTTTCTTCAAATCGTTGATTTGATCCAGATAATTAATTTTGTCGCGTTCGGTCAATTCGCGTGAACGCGTCTCATCGTTTAAGGCAAGGTTTAGTCGTGCGATTTCCTGTTGCGCCTCCGCGTATTTATCTTCTGCGTCCTTAAGCTCGGCATCCTGCCGCATCTTTTCGTTGCGTTTTTCGCGTGCATCACGCCCCGCAATTGCTGTAGTTTCAGCCAAAACCGCGCTGCCAATTGATTTTCTTGCTTCAATATCTACGTATTCTTCGCCGCGTCCCGCTGTCCAGCCGTTTTCCGCATTCTTTAAGAAAGTTTCAGCTTGCGTTAATTCATCGGGAGCGTCACGCTCAGCGCCGGCATACTTTGCCAACGCAACTGCCTGTTGCGCTTGCAACACGGAAGGAGGCGTACTCTTATAATCGACTTCGGCAATCTCCGGCGTTCGCGGATCACGAAAATAATCACTCGAGTTTCCAAAATACTGAATCGACGTAATCGTGGAAATCGTTTTTCCGTTCTTCGAATAGGGGCGAAGATTTTCGAGCATAATCGCCTGGCTAGGTCGGGAAACCAGGAAATGCGGTTCTGCCGTTACGATTAACGCAAATGTTTGAAGCGGCGTTGTTACCTTTATTGTGGAATCAAACTCCCAAAAGCCACGGCGTTTGATTTCTCCAAGATTGTCAACCTGTCCATTTGGCGAAATTGCCCATAATACATAAGTTGCGTAACCTTTTCCTAGCTCAAACGGTCGCGGCATTTTTGAAATCGAAAGTCTAATTTCCGTACCGTTTTTTTTCGTCCGCTTTATCTTTGCCTCTCCCTTCATTCGAGGAAAACGCGTCGTACCGCGAAACGAAACCTCAATTTCATCATCAAGCGGATATGTGATTGCCAAGGTTTTTCGCGGAACGTCAACCTGTGCGGTTGCTGCAGATACAAATACCGCAAAAATAAATATAGTTATGCTAAAAATTGTAAACTTTCTGTTTTTCATAATGGTTTACCCCGAATCGATTACTATTTAGGGATGCGAGTGGGCACTGTAGTGTTGCTAATTCTATGAAATTCAACAAGTTTTTTAAAGTTCAACTTGCTTTGTGTATAAATTTCTTCTGTTCATCTGACTACCAAAATTGTTTCACCCATCGTTTGACGTGATAGAGTACGCGACTCTAAACTTATTCATCGTGCGGGATTACAAGCGATTACTTTTGTTTCTAAAGCCACAAAAAGGGCGCTTCGCGGTCGCCCTGTCTTCGATGGTCATTGCGGCGGTTTTCGAAGTTGCGCTTGGTGGTGTAATAATCTTGCTTTTCGACGGCTTCCTTCCATCGAAATCCACAAATGTAAAATTCGTCGAGTTTTTACGATCGCTTATGCCGCAAGGTGATTGGTTTTTCCGTTGGTTGCTGATTTCGTTCTTACTGGTTTTCCTTACGATCGGTAAAAGCATTTTTTCATATTTTTCGAGCTATTTGATGTCGAAAATCGGTCAGTTGTCGATATTGGACCTTCGCACACAGCTTTACGATCATATTTTGCGGCAATCTGAAGAGTTTTTTGAAAGACATCGAACAAACTTTCTTGTTTCCAGACTCATTGTAAGCTGCAATGCTATTGAATACGCGGTTTCCGCAAATCTTCGCGATGTGCTGCGCGAAACATTCCGCTTAATAGGCTTCTTAACAATGGCGATAATATTGAGCTGGAAATTAACGCTCGGCACGTTAATTATTGGACCAATTGTCGGAATAATAACTTCCAAATTCAGTAAAATGATACGAACCCTTTCCAAAGTATCTATTGATGGAAGTAAAGAACTTACGGATGCCGCACAGGAAACACTTTCGAACCACACAATTGTTGAAGCATACAATTCGCGCGAACGCGAAATGTCTAGATTTAGAAAAGTTGCCGAACTTATTGCTTCGGCAAATCTGCGGGGCGGCAAAATTATCTCTATTTCCCCATCGATTTTAGAAACCGTTGGTGCGTTTGTGATTGTGGTTTTGCTCTTTTTCGGATTGCGCGAAATCAACACCGGGGCGCTTTCGGCTCCCGAATTCTTCGGTTTCTTGTTTTACCTATTTTCAAGTTATGACCCGATGCGAAAAATATCGCGGCAGCATAACGAACTTTCAAAAGCATTCGCTGCTGCAAAAGATGTTTGGCAAGTTATGGATGAATCAAGTGAACTGCCGGAAAAACCAAATGCCAAAACGGTTGACGGTTTAGCTGATTCGATTGAACTAAACGATGTATCGTTTGGATATAAACGTGATAAACGCCCCGTAATCGATGGAATTTCGTTGAAAATACCAAAAGGAAAAACAATTGCATTGGTTGGAGAAAGTGGTGGTGGAAAATCCAGCCTTATTAAACTAATTCAAAGACTTTATGATCCTACGGATGGCAAAATACTGTGGGACGGAATAGATTTACGCGATATTGATTTGACATCACTTCATAAACAAATCGCCCTCGTCACGCAAGAAACCGTACTCTTTAACGAGACAATTCGCTATAACATCACATACGGAAAACCTGATGCCACCGAAACAGAAATTAAAGATGCCGCACGAATTGCCTTCGCAGATAAATTTATTGAGGAATTTGCCGAAAAATACGAAACACCGGTTGGCGAACGTGGTTCGAATTTGAGCGGCGGTCAACGCCAGCGCATTGCCATCGCACGTGCCGTGTTGGTAAATGCGCCCGTAATTATTTTGGATGAAGCAACTTCGGCACTAGACACGGAAAGCGAACAACTAGTTCAAAAAGCTTTAAATAACTTGATGCAAGACCACACTGCGATTGTGATTGCACATCGCCTTTCCACAATTCGACGCGCCGATATGATATGTGTTTTGGAAATGGGAAGAATAGTAGAATACGGAACACACGACGAACTAATTGTTATAGGCGGTAAATATAAACAACTCTATGATTTACAGTTTCTGCCTTTAGAAACATAATTAGCTATTTATGCGCAACGAGACAAAAACATTTTCCACTTTGTAAATCAAAACATTTGTTTGAGCAATTAACGTTTTCATTAATCGTTAAAAGCCAAAAACAGTTCTTGTTTCCGTAAACTAAGCACACAAGACTTGACGAAAAGAACTATATTATTTGCTTAGGATTTGTGGTACAATACTTTCATATTACTGAATGAGGTTGACAAAAATGTTGTGTGCAAAATGTAACGAAGATCTAAAATTCTCTTATCAAACAGAAGATTTTTCGATGACGGTTTACCATTGTGAAAAGTGTGAAAAATGGTATGAGTTGAAAAAAGAAAAGGCGAAGATAAATGGTGCGGTTCCGATAACTTTTTCTGAAATGAATTCCGCGCCGGAACGTACACAACAAGCATAGATTTTGAATTAAGAAGAAGGGGCTGTCGTTATTGTTTCGGCAGCCCCTTCTTTCTTTCCGTCATTCACTTAAGTTGTGCCTGAAATAATCTCGCGAAGTACAAACGGCAGTATTCCGCCGTGTTTGAAATATTCAACCTCAATTGGTGTATCGATACGCAGAATAACTTCTGTTTCCAAAGCACTTCCATCCGCTTTATTAATAGTTAACTTTACATTTTGCCCCGGTCTAATTTCTCCCGATTCAAGCCCGAGTAAATCAAATGTTTCGCTACCAACCAAACCCAGCGATTTAGCCGTTGTATGCTCCGTAAATTGAAGTGGCAAGACTCCCATTCCAATTAGATTGGAACGATGAATTCGTTCAAAGGAACTTGCGACAACAGCCTTCACTCCCATCAAAGCAGTACCTTTTGCAGCCCAATCGCGCGAGCTTCCAGTTCCATATTCGGCTCCCGCAACAATTACGAGCGGTGTACCTTCTTCCTTGTATCGCATTGCGGCGTCATAAATTGAAAGCACCTCTCCCGAAGGTCGATGCGCTGTGTATCCACCTTCCTTAGGCGCTACGAGCAGATTTTTAATTCGAACATTTGCAAAGGTGCCTCGAAGCATCACGCGGTCGTTTCCGCGTCGCGAACCATAGGAGTTAAAATCGCGAACTTCAACTCCATTATCAAGAAGGTACTTACCTGCGGGTGAATCCGCTTTTATTGCCCCCGCAGGCGAAATGTGATCCGTTGTAACCGAATCGCCAAAAATCGCGAGCGGACGCGCGCCACGAATATCCGAAATCTTACCGGGTTCCATCGTAAATCCTTCAAAATACGGTGGTTCTTGTATATACGTAGAATCCTCATCCCACTCGTAAACCTTTCCAACGGTTGAAGGAATCGCGTTCCACATCGGGTTTTTCTCGGCAAAATTATTGTAGAGAGCTTTGTAGGTTTCGGCGTCGAATGCAGCCTTAAGCACTTCTTTAACATCATCCTGACTCGCCCAAATATCCCGAAGATAAACCGGCGCGCCGTCGTTTCCTGTACCAATTGGTTCGTTTGTCAAATCTTTTGTCACAGTACCCGCCAACGCAAAAGCCACAACTAACGGCGGCGACATCAAAAAGTTCGCTTTGATATTTTGATGAACGCGCGCTTCAAAGTTTCGGTTTCCGGAAAGCACCGATGCAGCCACAATATCATTTTTAACTACTGCATCTTCAATTTCGGGCATTAACGGTCCTGAATTTCCGATGCACGTTGTACACCCGTAGCCGACCAAATCAAACCCAATCAAGTTCAAATATTGTTGAAGTCCTGTTTTTTCGAGGTATTCCGTAACCACACGGGAACCCGGCGCGAGCGAAGTTTTTACATAGTCCGGAACCGTCAAACCGCGTTCCACTGCTTTTTTCGCGACAATTCCCGCAGCAAGCATCACCGATGGATTTGAAGTATTTGTGCATGAGGTGATTGCAGCAATCAGCACTTGCCCGTGTCCGAGCCTATGTTTTTCACTAAATTGCGGTTCAATTTCATCGACGTTAACGGAATCCGGTGCGGGTCTATTTGTTACCATTTCCGCTTCACTTTCAACGCTTGTGTTTTTTGTGGTTTGATCGTTTGCCAACGGAACCGGTATAGATGCCGCATTAAGTTCACCGCCACCCTTTGTTGTTTTCTCAGTATCCTGCTTCAGCGTAATATCAAAAGTTCGGCTAAATTCGGCGCCATCTCGTCCAAAACCACCTTCGCCTACAGATTTTGTAAATAATTCTGTAAAAGTTGATTTGAACGAATCTAAATCGATTCTGTCTTGCGGACGCTTCGGTCCGGAAACCGCGGGTTTTATCTTCGAAATATCAAGTTCAAGCGTTTGTGAGTAATCAATTTCGCCTTCTTTCGGAATCCCAAACATTCCCTGCGCTTTGAAATAATTTCGAATTGAATCTATGTGTTCCGCGCTTCTTCCGGTAGCCCGAAAATAATCAAGAGTTTTTTCGTCAACGGCAAAATAGCCCATCGTTGCACCGTATTCGGGTGCCATATTGGCAATGGTGGCTCTATCGGTAGCCGGAAGATTTTCTGTTCCTTCGCCAAAAAATTCCACAAACTTTCCAACCACCTTTGCTTCGCGCAACATTTCAACAACACGCAAAACAAGATCGGTTGCAGTGGCGCCATCCGGAAGCGCGCCTTTAAGATTAAAACCTACCACGTCAGGAGTTAGCATATATATCGGCTGCCCCAGCATTCCGGCTTCTGCTTCAATTCCACCCACTCCCCATCCAACAATTCCGAGCCCGTTTATCATTGTGGTATGTGAATCAGTTCCCACCAATGTATCGGGATAGTAGACACCTTCGTTCTCAAACAGCCCGCGGACAAGATATTCCATATTAACTTGGTGTACGATACCGATTCCGGGAGGAACCACCTTAAACCCGTTAAATGCCTGCGTTCCCCATTTAAGAAAACGGTAACGTTGTTCGTTTCGTTCAAATTCACGCTCAAGATTCTTGGCATACGCAAATTCGCTTCCGGCGTAATCAACCTGAACGGAATGGTCAATTACTAAATCGACCGGTACAAGCGGCTCAAGAATATCGGGATCGGCTCCGAGGCGTTCGGCGGCAGACCGCATCGCGGCAAGATCAACCAAAAGCGGCACGCCCGTAAAATCCTGTAAAATAACGCGTGCGATACAAAATGGAATTTCACTTTTGCGTTCTGCATCAGCCTTCCATCCCGCCAAATTTGTTACGTCGTTTTCACTAATCGTTTTCCCGCCATCAAAGTTTCGTAATACTGATTCAAGCACTACTCTTATTGAAATCGGCAAACGTGAAATTGCGCCGTATCCTTCCACTTCCAACTGAGGAAGCGAATAAAATGCACCGGGTTTGCCGGAACCTGTTTCGAACTCTTGTTTTGTATTGAACAAATTGTGTGTCATATTTACCTGCCAATAAAGATTAAAACTTAGTTTGTAGGGTCAAGATACGAGTCTAAAAGCCGTTTGATAAAAACTCAAGTGATGTCGAAACTGATAATTGTTTTTCAATTCGACATACTTAATATTCGCAAAACTAATAATTCTTTCAGATTACCTTCTTTGCATTTGACCTACAAATAATTTTACAATCCGAAGTTAAAGGTTACGAACAATGTTTGACGAAGGCGATTTATACAATGACCAAGACTTCTGCGAAATTTCGAAATTTCCTAAATCCCCTTCTGCGCTTTCCTGAGCGTACCCGCCGAAGTTTATCCGAATATCGATTTTACACCTATCTAGCGGTATTAGGACCGGGAATTATCACGGCAAATGCGGGAAACGAGTCTGCCGGAATTGCCACCTACTCAAGTGTTGGTGCGGCGTACGGTTACACCTTGTTGTGGGCTTTTGTTCCGATGTGGATAAGCTTGATTGTTGTTCAGGAAATGTGCGTGCGAATGGGCGCCGTCACGGGTCAGGGACTGGCTGATTTGATTCGTGAACGGTTCGGGGTTAGGCTAACTGCGCTGATAATGTCTGCGTTGTTTATCGCAAACACCGGGGTTGTAATTTCACAGTTTATTGGCATTGCGCAGGCTTCGGAAATTTTTGGCGTTTCGCGATTTATCGCAGTTCCGCTTGCGGCAGGGCTGATGTGGTGGTTGGTTGTTAGAGGTACGCAGGCACGAGCAGAACGAATATTTCTGGCAATATCATCGGTGTTTGTTTGTTATATTTTTGCTGCATTTATTTCAAAGCCGAATTGGGGGCAGGTGGCAAGAGAAATTGTTACGCCTTCTTTTAAGTTTGAACCGGATTATCTGTTTATTGTAATGGCACTGATTGGTACCACAGTTACGCCATTTATGCAGTTTTTTGTGCAATCCGCCACGGTTGAAAATCGAATCGATGAGGAAGATTTGCCACTGGCACGTGCTGATGTAATTGTGGGAATGACATTCGCTACAATGATTGCGATGTTCATAGTTATTTCCACTGCCGCAACTCTAAATGTGCGAGGAATCACGACCATAGATTCTGCGGCGACCGCGGCACAGGCGCTCGCGCCGGTGGCGGGTGCTTACGCAAAATATCTTTTCGCCTTCGGACTTTTCGGTGCTTCCCTTCTGGCAATGGGAGTTTTGCCGCTGGCAACGGCATTTTCGATAAGCGAAGCTTTGGGATTTGAAAAAGGACTTTCTCGCGACTTTCACGAAGCCCCTATCTTTTTGGGCATTTTTACCGCGTTAATTGTTTTTGGTGCACTTGTCGCACTTGTTCCCGGGTTGCCGCAAATCGAACTACTTCTTCTAACACAGGCGATTAACGGGCTTCTGTTGCCGTTTACCGTCATTGCAATCGTAAAACTATCGAGCAGCAAAGAAATTATGGGTGAATATCGCAACTCGTTTGCGTTTAACCTTATCGCGTGGTTTATCGCGGCGGTTGTTTCCTGTCTTTCAGTAGTTTTGCTTATACAAGCTATTATTGATATTTTTTAACGAAGTGAAAAATCAAAGGGATAAAAGAAGTCTGTATCCAACTCTTATAACCGTGTTCGCAGGAATCGCGGTTTTTATAGCGCTTTCTTTTGTTGATTCTTGGTGGCGCACATCGCTTTTAAAGAGTATTTTCAACATCGCAATCGATTCAAAACAAAATTTGACTCCGACGGTAAGTGGAGAAATCATCACACCAACCGAAAAACTTTTTGTGGGGGTTGTAATAAACCTTTTCAAGATATTTAAGATTTTGATTTTGATGACTGTTGTTGTGTCAATAGTTAAATTTGTTACGCAGATAGTTTTTGATTCGACGTTTTCGCGCTCCGGGCAACGTGAAATCGGTTCGCTAATTCGCACTATTATTTCCGTAATAATTTATATCGTTGCGTTTCTTATTATTTTTCAATCCTATTACCCAAATGTGCCGCTCGCGCCGCTTTTTACCGGTTCCACGATTCTCGGTATCGTCGTTGGTTTGGCTCTTCAAGATACGCTCGGAAATTTGTTTTCCGGTGTTGCAATTCAAGCTGATCAGGGCTTTCAACTCGGTGATGTGATAGCGATAAAGGACCAAGGAATAGGCGTTGTTGAGCAAATTTCATGGCGTGGCGTTCGTATTAGGACATTTCAAGACAAGATCTTATTGATTTCGAACAGCGTAATCGGTAAAGCCACGATAGAAATTGCGCCGAAAAACAACCTAAATGCACGTCTTGTTTACTTCAATACGATATATTCAAATTCGCCCGCCAAGGTTGTAACTTTGGTGCGTGAAGCGGTTCGCCAGGTTGATAATGTTTCGCCGAAACGACGACCGATAGTGAGAATTCGCGATTTTGGCAACAGCAGCGTTGATTGGGAAGTAAAGTATTGGGCAATAAATTATCAGCTTGTAAATCAAACAGACGCGCTCATACGCCAACGAATTTGGTATGTTTTCCAGCGCGAAGGGTTAGAATTCGCATTCCCGACAAGAACAATTTACACCGCAAAACAATCGGAACCCGAAACTGCAGCCAATGAAACCGCCGATGAAATTTACGAACGTATAATGAACGTTCCGATTTTCGCACCACTTTCGGATGATGAAACCCAACTTATAGCGAAATCGTGTTCACTTCGAATCTTTGCGCCCGGCGAACCTATAATCGAAGCCGGCGATAACGACCGTTCAATGTTCATTGTTCATCACGGCACCGTTCACGTTCAGATTGTCGAAAATGGCGAGGTTAGAACGGTTTCTACGCTTTCGGAAGGCGATTTCTTCGGTGAAATGAGTCTCTTTTCCGGCGAAAGCAGAACCGCTTCCGTAATTGCCGATTCCGAAACCCAAGTGCTTGAAGTAAAACAATACGTAATGAAGCCACTCTTGGAAAGCAATCCGGAAGTAGCAAGAATTATTGGCGAGATTATTCAGGAAAGAAAGGAATTCCTCGAACACGAAGAAGAAGATATGCTGGCAAGCGAAGACGTTGAAAAATCAGGGTTGATGAAGTCAGTAAAAAGCTTTTTTGGAATCGAATAGAACAACGGCAATCAAAAAGAAAGCCCGTGCATTTGCCCGAGCTTTCTTTTTCTGTTTTACGCACTACAAATGAAAATACAATCTTTAATAGATGGTAAAGCTGTATTGAACTTGCTTTGACACCGGATAAGGTTGACCGTTTCGCGTTGCCGGCGTAAAACGAATTTCCCTGGCAGCCGCAATTGCTTTTTCCGTCAAGCCATATGGCAAGCCTTTAACGGCGGAAATGCTTCCAATGCTTCCGTTGGCTTGAAACGTAACACGCAATATAACCGTGCCCTGCACATTGTTTTGCCGAGCCGTATCGGTATATCCGGGACGCGGCTTTGCAAGAATTTTAATGTCAGCGGTCGGTCCCGACGCCTTTGGTGGTGAAGGTGTTCGCGCCGTTCTGGGGCGTCCTCCTACTCCCGTTCCATCGCCTGTACCATCGCCAATTCCCGAACCGCTTCCTGAACCTACGCCCGAGCCTTCGCCTCTTCCGCGTCCGCTTCCAACGCCGGTTCCATCTCCTGACCCAAATCCACCGCCGCTGCCTGTACCGCCCGAAAGTGATCCTTCCAACCCATTTGGCAATCCGATTCTTTCCGTTCTTTCACGCTTAATATCGCCAACCGTTTGGTTCCTTACAACAAGCGAAGGATTTTTCATCATTTCGACCGGCATGATAGGCGGAATTCGGTCTCTGGTTTGCGAAGGTAATTGTCCTCTTGAAGCTTCTACTTCTCTTTCAGTGCCGCCACCACCGCCACCGCCGCCTTTGTTATTGGCTTCCTTCTTTTCTTCCGGCTGGTCTTCAATTTTTGTCGGCGTTATTTCAATTGGTGGAGGTAAAAAATCGTTATCCCCTATAGAAGCAACAAAATACGGATTATTAAAAATTGACCAAACAACGCCACCAATTAATGCCATAAGTACCAAACCACCGGCACCGAGCAATAAAGACCTGCGAAGCGAACGTCCTTCTTCTGGAATAACCGTAACTTCAAAGACATCATGACCGACATTTCCCTTTAGCGGAACCGAAATCGGTTTATTAATTGGATCGCCGATGTAAACCCAGTTCTTTTTCTCGGCATTTTTCTTTTCGCCCGCCTTTTTATTTACAACCGTAATTTCTTCCGCTTGACCGTCGTTTACGTTTGCAATTGGTTTAAGTTTTACGCTTTCTTGACGTTCGAACTTCTTTGTTTGTTCAACTTTTGGTTCTTCAAACTTAGCATCATCAGCCACGGAAAACTCTTCTGCAAACAAATCCTCGCCGTTTGAGTTTTCGGCTTCAAAAACGATTCCTTCATCTTTGCCGGAAACAAATATGTCAGCCTCGGTTTCCGTTCCCAAATCAAGTACATCGTCATCGTCATCGTCGTCGTCGTCAATCGATTCACCGAAGGCTTGTTGCATTGTTTTTTCAACATCCGCGTCTTTTGCCGTTGCAATAACGTCTTCATTTATCTGTTCCGTGGGTACAGAAACTTCTGCGACCTCAGGTTCAACCGGTTTCATTTCGAAGGCGGTCAATTCTTGTGCGCAGTTCGGACAAAAACTAAACCTTTCGGAAAAACTTTCTTCACACGATGTACAATATTTTACTATTTTTCCCATTTATTAAGAGCCTCTTAGCACCTTCGGCAAATTTTTGCCAACGCTGATTATAGCTAACTTGACACTATTTTTTAAATCAATTAAACGCAAATTCCGCGCTTTACTTTTTTTATAGATGCCTGCCACTTAATGTACGATGCCTATGCGAACGAATTTTCGCAATGCTATATTTTGCTTACATTCCAACGATTTTCTCCAAAAGTGCAACTAAGGATTTGTAAATTTTTTTCGTTTTTATAAAACTAAAATTATGCGAAAGTTTATTCTACTAACGGTTATTTCCTTGTTGTTTTCGACGGTTTTGTTTGCGCAAAAAATACCGAGCCCGCGTGAAGAATCGCTTCTTAACAATCTTAAAGTTTTGATTTGGTCAACCAGGGGCACAGGGAAAGTTGCGGTAAAGATTCGTATACACCGCGGTGCCGCTTTTGACGGACAAGGAAAAGCCGGTTCAATGGCAACACTTGCCGATTTGTTGTTTTCGGATCCTGTTTTGACCGATTTCTTCACGAATGACCTCAACGGAGAATTAGAGGTCAAAACCAACCACGATTATGTGCAAGTTTCGGCATCCGGAGATGCGGATCAATTTGTCACAATGTTGGAATCACTTGCAACCCCGTTAATTTCGCCCGAAATCGATAAAGATACTACAAGCGCCGCAAAAGCCAAACACCTCAAAATCCTAGAGGCAAAAATGGCTGACAGGAATTTTGTTGTGGAAGAAATAGCGGCAGAACGCCTGTTTGGAGATTACCCGTACGGACGTTCGGCTTACGGAAACGTGGATTCGATAAACGCGATTGATTTTGCCGACTTGGTTTTCTTAAAACAAAGATTCATCGCTGCCGACAATGCCACAATCGCAATCGAAGGAGATGTAAATTCTTCGTTTGCCTTTCGCGCGGTGCGTCGTATTCTTGGTGGATGGACAAAACGCACCGAAAAAATTCCGGCATCGTTTCGTTTACCGAAGCCGCCCGATACAACACCGCTTGAAATTCCTTTGAAAAATAATGATGAAAAGCCTGAAGTTATTTTTACGGGAATTGCCGCAAACCGTGATGATGCTGATTATTTTCCAACCGAAATTTTGATGGAGATTTTGCGGTCACGCGCCGCTGTTGGAACAAAACTTTACGACATCACTTATCAACCAAATCTTTTGCGCGGTGAAGTAATTATTAGAAGCACGGACGTGTCAAATACCACACCACCACTTAATCTACTTTTGGCGGAGCCAATAACATCCACAGAATTTGAACGTGCAAAAACAAGGGTTTTGAACAAATTCGTAACCACCGACGCCGCTGATTTGTATCTTGATGTCGATACATATTCCTTGGATTCCGTTTCAAATCAATTAAAGAAATTAGAATCAACAACATACAACAACGTCAATGATGTTGCGAAAGCGCTGAAAAACGAGGAATTTGCAATAATTGTTTTCAAGCCGGCAACGTCGGAACCGGAAGCGCCGCAAAACACTGACCCGAAAGACCCCGCGTAACATATGTAAATTGTTCAAAACACTTCGCTAAAGATGCTTATGCATTCCGTTTCTTGTAAAATAGGCGGAAAGTTTTCTTTATGAACCAAACAAGTTCAAAACAAAGATCAAAAGCGGAGCTAAACCACGCCAAAGCGGTTCATGAAATGTTTTCGGGAATCGCCGGTAAATACGACATTCTCAATCATTTTCTTTCGGCGAATATAGATAAACGTTGGCGAAGAATGGTTGTAAACAAGCTTTCATCCACGCTAAAGCGTGATGATGCTTATGTTTTGGATGTAGCGTGTGGCACCGGTGATTTATCCGTCGAGCTGAAAAATGGAGGAAGTGCAACGGTAATTGGTACTGATTTTTGCCGTCCAATGCTCGAAATTGCGACTTCGAAAAATTCCGAATTTAACGAAATTGAATACTTGGAAGCTGACGGAATGAACCTATGCTTTGCAAACGAATCATTTGATGCCGTTACAATCGCGTTTGGTTTGAGAAACTTTTCAAATTGGGAAGCAGGATTAAAAGAACTTCGTAGAATCTTAAAGCCCGAGGGTGAAATTTGCGTTTTGGAATTTTCAAGCCCCGTGGTTCCGGGCTTCAAACAAGCGTTTAACTTCTATTTTGCAAACGTTTTACCTCGTATCGGTGGCGTTGTGAGCGGTTCACGCGGTGCTTATGAGTATTTGCCGAATTCGGTTTCGCGGTTCCCAAATCAGGAAGGTCTTGCGGAAATGATGCGACAAATCGGCTTTTGCGATGTAAAATACACAAATCTAACCGGCGGCATTGCCGCAATTCATACAGGAAAAAGGTAAATTCATTTTCGAATGAACAAATATAAAGTCCTAAATTTCGCGAAACGATTGGGAATGTTCATACTTGTGATCTTCACCGTTGTTTCGCTTGTTACGATATTGATCGAGCTGGTTCCGGGCGACCCCGCAATCGCGCGGCTTGGCGATCAAGCCACACCTGAGCAGGTAGAAGCGTTCCGCGAGCTTCATCATTTAGATAAACCTTCGTTCTTCTTTTCTTATTCATCCGCCAATGGATTTAAGTGGAACGGAACAAACAACAGATATTTAGATTATTGGAAAGGTGTTTTAACCGGGGATTTGGGAATTTCTTACGATACAAACCGTCCCGTAAGGGATATGATTATCGAACGCTACCCCGCGACCATAAAGCTCGCGATTGCTGCTTTGATTGTTGCTATTTGCATTGCGCTTCCGTTGGGTGTTTTAGCCGGAACGCACAAAAATTCCTGGGTTGATAACTTCGCCTCTTTCATTGCATTGATTGGAATTTGCCTTCCCGGGTTTGTAATCGGTCCCCTTCTTGTTTATGTCTTTGCCGTAAAAATTCCGCTCTTTTACCCTACGGGAAGTGAAAATGCCGCCGATATTGTTCTGCCTGCGATAACTTTGGGAGCTGCGCTTTCTGCGATCTTGACCCGTATGATTCGCTCAAGCGTTATTGAAGAACTAGGCGAGGATTATGTCAGAACCGCGCGTGCAAAGGGTTTAAGCGAACGCATTGTGGTTTACAAGCACGTTCTTAAGAACGGATTGATTCCGGTTGTAACTATTCTTGGGCTTCAACTTGGAGTATTGCTGGCAGGCGCAATTATTACGGAAAAAATATTCAATTGGCGTGGCATCGGCACTTTGCTGCTTGACGGAATCAATACGCGTGACCATCGGTTGGTTCAAGGCGTTGTTTTGGTAATCAGCATCACGTATATTTTCGCGAATTCTTTTACGGATATGATCTATCGTTGGCTTGACCCGCGCATTCGTCTAAATTAATGAATCGTTTAACTTACATCGGTTTTGCGCTTGCGGCGCTTTTTATATTCACGGCGATTTTTGCGCCACAGATTGCCCCGTATGATCCAATAAAATCGTTTGAACGCCCCGAAGGCGACACTTCCGTAATGATGAAAAATGAAGCACCAAGCGCGCAACACTGGTTTGGAACCGATCCGCTCGGGCGCGATGTTTTTTCACGTTTGGTTTACGGCGCGAGAGTTTCACTTTTTGTAGGCATTACAGTTGTTACCATTTCAGGAATATTCGGAATAATTATCGGTGCAATCGCCGGCTTTTACGGCGGATGGTTAGATAAGTTTTTAGCCGGTTATGTATTCAACGTTTTTCTAGCGTTTCCTAGTTTACTGCTTGCAATTGCAATTGTTGCATTTTTGAGTGGAACAAATCCTACGCCAAACGACCGGTTACGTCATTTGATTATTGCGATGTGTATTACCGGCTGGGTTGGCTACGCGCGTGTAATGCGCGGACAGGTGCTAAAAATTCGTGAATACGATTTTGTGCAAGCCGCTCGCGCCCTTGGGGCAGGCGGAATGCGACAATTATTTGTGCACATAATTCCAAATGCAGTTCAACCGTTAATTGTACAGGCTTCCCTTGCAATGGCTGGCGCCGTTTTGGCTGAAGCATCGCTTTCTTTTCTCGGGCTTGGTATTCCGCCACCAAACCCAACTTGGGGCACGATGATTGACGAAGCACGCGGAATCGATACACTTACAAACGCAACGCACAACTTGATTTTTCCGGGAATTGCGCTCGCGCTAACTGTTTTGGCATTCAACTTTATTAGTGACGGCTTGCGTGAGTATCTAGATCCAAAACAGCGCAAACGCTGATTCGAATTCCGTTTCACCTTGATTATGTCTGCGATTTCCGTTCAAAACGTGACGAAAGTTTATCCCCCGCCGTTTCTTCGCTTGCGCCGGTTTTTTCGCGCAAAAACCAAAGAAGCCGTTGAAGCGTTGCGCGGTGTATCTTTCGAAGTGGAAGAACGCGAAATATTCGGATTAATAGGAAAAAACGGTGCTGGAAAAACCACCGTCACAAAAATAATCGCCACGCTTGTGCAACCAACTTCCGGTTCCGTGCGCGTCAACGGATTCGATTCCGTAAGGAACGATGTTAAGGTGCGTTCATTAATCGGGCTCGCGACTGCAGAAGAACGTTCTTTTTATTGGCGTTTAACTTGTTCACAGAATCTCTTGTTTTTCGCACGGCTTTACGGTATGGATGACCGCACGGCAAAATTCCGCATTAACGAGCTTTACGAACAATTAGATTTGAAAGATTTAGCAAATCGCCGATTTTCAGATCTTTCCACAGGGAACAAGCAACGCTTGGCAGTTGCACGGGCTTTAATCGCCAAACCGCCGATTCTTTTGCTTGATGAACCAACGCGTTCACTAGATCCACTTGCGGCTGCAAGTATGCGAGCGTTGATTGAATCAATCGCAGATGTTTCGATTCTGCTGACATCGCATAACTTATCCGAAATCGAACAACTTTGTAAGCGCGTTGCCGTAATTTCACACGGCAAGATTCGTGCGGTTGATACGCCGGCGCAACTGCGAAGAGCACATAAGGAGAAACAAGAAGTAACCATTACCTTTCGTGGCAATTCGAAAGATCGTTTGCAAGAGTTTGCGGGTTTAGACGGTTTTAATTTTGAACATTTCGGCGATGCTTTTATACTTTCATTCGAGCGCGATGCCAATGATAATCTTTTGAGCGAAACATTTAAGCGACTGGATGAAGCCGGAGCGGTTATTTTGGATGTTGAAACAAAAAAGGCGACGCTTTTGGACGTTTTAGAAAGTTATCAGGATAAAAAATGAATGAATCTTTCGAAATAATTTCGCTAGGCGAATCTGCGCTTATTGTTACATTTGGCAATGTAATTGACGAGAAAATAAATCAAAGAGTAAATTCGCTTTGTTTTGCTCTTGAATCCAAACCGTTTTCGGGATTTATTGAAGCAGTTCCAGCCTATTCATCGCTCACGGTTTATTACGATAATTTGCTTGTCACACAAAATTTTAGACATTCGCTGACAGCCTTCGAAGTCGCAAAAAATCTTATCGAAATCGAAATGGAAAAACTTCCCATCACAAATTCGAAGGAAGGAAATTTGATAGAAATTGCGGTTAATTTCGATACTGAAGCCGCACTTGATCTTGCTAGAATCTCCGAAGAAGCCGAATTGCCGGAACAAGAAGTTATTGAGATCTTTCTTTCGCAGGAATATCGGGTTTATATGCTCGGTTTTCTGCCGGGCTTTGCGTATATGGGAACGGTTGATGAGCGCATTGCTTGCCCACGCAAGCGCACACCGCGAACGCGCGTACCCAAAGGAAGTGTTGGAATTGCGGGCATGCAAACGGGAATTTACCCGATTGAATCACCCGGAGGTTGGCAGATAATCGGACGAACCGATCAGGAATTGTTCGATGTGCTAGAAGCGGAAATAGAAACACTTTCGCCGGGCGACCGCGTAAAATTCATCGCAAAATGAGCATATTAATCGAAAAAGCAGGCACCTTCGATACGATTCAGGATTTAGGAAGATTCGGCTTTCGCAAATTCGGTGTGAATCCGAACGGCGCTATGGATCAAACCTCATTGCGAATCGTAAACATCTTGCTTGGAAACGATGAAAACACGGCGGCAATTGAGTTTCACTTTCCCGCACCAAGAATAAAATTTGCTGCGGATCAAATCTTTGCACTTGGTGGCGGATATTTTGATGCGCAACTAGCAAATAAACCAATAGAAAACTGGCAATCTTACCATGCCAAAAAGGGTGATGTTCTTAGTTTCGGAAAACGTCTCGCCGGCAGCCGTGGATATTTTGCAGTTCAAGGTGGATTTGAGATTG
>JBKEBT010000157.1:0-1789 GCA_047973305.1 Pyrinomonadaceae bacterium | reverse complement strand
CGTATTTCGCAACATATTCGGCAACGTACCCAACCAAAGGTTTTCCAAGGAAGGGAATTGCAGGTTTTGTACGATCAATTGTTAGCGGAAAAAGGCGAGTGCCAAAGCCCGCGGCTAAAATCATTGCTTTCATTTGAATAATAAAAACGGCAAACAATCTAACGAAGGTTTGCCCACGCATTTAAGGTAACTATTTTGTGGTTCATTTGCAAACTTGCCAAAAGCTGACGACGGTTTAGAATTGCGTTGAATGAAAATTGGCGAAACAAAAAGTAGAATGGCGATTTTTGAAACCGCCGCAAATCGAAAAATGATAAACACTTTACGGAATGCTGGATTTGATGTGACCTGTCTTTTCGCGATTTCGCTCGATGATCTTTTTGTTACGGAAACCGATTTGCCAACACGATTGGGCGAATTTGACGTGTTGATTTTGCCCGAACAGTTTTCATCGCAACTTCTTTTGAATCAATTTAGAAGCCGAAATGCCGATTTGTTTGCGCTTGATGATATTTGTGTATGCACGCTTAGTGAAGCGGTTGCCGATAGTTTGCGTTTTGAACAAATTCATTCAGATATAATTCCCCAAAATTGCTCATTTGCATCAGTGGAAAACGCGCTTTTAAACTATTTTTCAGGGCAGATTGACGGGTTGCGAATCGCTGTCTACGGCTGCGAAGCATTTGCCGAACTGGCTAAGTATAAATCGCGTTTTGGCGCGGAAGTTTTTGAATCATTTAATATTCCGGTTGAATTTTCCAAGAAATTTGCACGACAAAAATTGCTTATTGAATGCGGTAGTTTTGATCAGATAGTTTTTGGAACCGCCGATGATATTCTTAGATACAAGCTGATTTTTGCAAATTTGGCATTTGGAGAAATTCCGAATGACTTTGAAATAAAAACGTGTGACGGAAATACTTTTCAGGCTGCGCGCGAGGCACTTTTATCACCGAGAATGTTGATTCTATGAACCATGTAATTTTGATATTTATAGACGGGATGGGAATCGGCGAACGTAATGAATTCAACCCTTTGGCGCAAATTTCCAATCTTTTTCCATTAGATAATTTCATAGATTCGGCGTCATCGAAGCTGCTTGGCGGTTTAATGGCGGAAACCGATGCGCGTTTGGGTGTGGACGGAAGACCGCAAAGTGCGAGCGGACACACGGCGATTTATACCGGAAAAAATGCACCGAAAATAAACGGCGCGCACAAACAGGGGTTTCCAAATGAAACACTTCGAGCCTTAATCAAACAATTTTCAGTTTTTAAGCAGCTTGAAAATGCGGGGCTCCGCGAAAACGTGTTCATAAACACTTACACACCGAATTTTTTTACGATGCGGAATCGTCCGCGGTCAACCACAACCGTAATGGTTGAAACAACTTCACTTGAATTTCGAAAGCTTCCGGATCTTTTGGGCAGAAGAGCACTTTTTCATGATTTTACAAACCGGAAATTACGCGAACACAAATTTGACGTTCCTGAATTTTCTGCAAGTGAAGCTGCTGAGATTTTGGTTAAAGTAGCAAAAATGCATCATTTTACGCTTTACGAATACTTTTTGACCGATAAGATCGGGCACGATATGAATTGGGA
Organism: Pyrinomonadaceae bacterium; assembly: GCA_047973305.1. GTDB lineage: Bacteria > Acidobacteriota > Blastocatellia > Pyrinomonadales > Pyrinomonadaceae > Aridibacter. Next base: position 185 of record JBKEBT010000157.1, on the reverse strand, counting down.
TGCAGCGCGTATTGTTCTTCCGGAACTTGCTTTGTTCGTTCAACGCACCATTGAGCTCATTGATTCAACAAACACTACACTAATATTGACAAGTGACCACGGTAACATAGAGAATTTGTCAATTCGAAATCATACTTTAAATAAAGTTCCGACAATAGTTTGGGGCAGAAATAACCACGAAATTG
>JBKEBT010000015.1:0-9793 GCA_047973305.1 Pyrinomonadaceae bacterium | reverse complement strand
GGTGGCGTTGGTCACGACGTTTATCGTAGCGATGTTGAATTTGCCAAGCGCAATAAAGTTTACAACTTTTTGCGTTTCTGCACTTGGACTTTTCGTAATTCTTTTTTTCGGGAAATCTGCTGAAAAGTTGAACGAAGAAAGTGATGCAGATTTCGAGGATAATGTCGCCCATGATGAATTGCGAGAAAAGTTGCAACTTTTGGATGAGGCGTCGGAATTCTTCACGGCTTCGCTAAAACCGGATGATATGTTTCGTCTAGCGGCTAGCAGAACAAGTGAAATTGTGGATTTCAAAACCGCTGTTCTTTATGTACTTGAGGAAGAACGTTTACGCTCAAAATATTGGTTTGGACCAAACGGAAGAGAACTTTGTGGTGTTGATATTCCGGTGGAAAAGGGAATGTCCGGAAAGGCTGTGAGTTCACGTCGAATCATTACGGAGAGCGATTTGCGTATGGAAGCGCGCTTTTACAAAAATAACGCGCTAGACGGATTTAAGGGCGCCGCCGCTATTCCGCTTGCAAACAGTTGTGACATATTCGCAGTAATGATGCTGTTTCGAGCGGAATGTGATTTTGATGTTTCCGAAGTCGAAGTAATGGAAGAGGTTGCAGAACGTGTGTCGCCGATGCTTGCAAGCGCATTTTCGTTCGAACAATCGATAGTAAATTCGATGACCGATTCACTCACAAATTTGCCGAACGAACGTGCATTTTATTTGGTTGTCGAAAACAGAATTGCCGAAGCGCATCGATTTCCGGACCAACGCCCACTTGCCGTTATGATGATTGACGTAAAAGGTTTTGCGGATTTTAATCGCCTTTACGGACATACTACGGGCGACAACTTATTGGCATTTACCGCGGCAATGATTCAAGATCAGCTGAGAAAAATGGATATGCTGTGTCGTTCGATGAACGATGAATTTTGGGTAATTCTTTCGACTGCGGACGATGATATTGTGCAGAAGATAATTTCGCGCATATCGCATAGAGTGACCGAAACGCCTTTCATCACACCAAACGATACGGAATATTTTATCGGCTTGAATTTTGGCTTTGCGGTTTTAATGCGTGATGGCGAAACCGTCAATGAACTATTGCAGGTAGCGAAGTTAAAGAAACGGGTTGGAAAACGACGCGATGAAAGCACGGTGATTAATTTTCCGCGCGAATATTTAAACTAAATTCGGAATACAAATTCCATTTAAACAAAAACGTCACAAATTTAACATTTGTGGTGTTTTTTTGTTTTCGAAACGTGTAACCGAGATTATTCTTTGCGACGATAAAAGCCTTTTGGTGTAAACTTTACGAAATCCGAATTCGTTAGGTTGGTTTAGGGTTGAAGAGAACGAATGCAGAAGGGCGACAAATTAGGAAGGTATTCGGTAATTCGCAAAATCGGAAGCGGCGGAATGGGTGAAGTGTTCCTTGCACGCGACAAACAGCTTGACCGAAACATTGCCGTAAAGATTCTTTTGGATGAATTCAGTGCTGATGACGAACGCGTTAAACGTTTCAAGTATGAAGCTAAGGCAGTATCTGCATTGAATCATCCCGGTATCTTAACAATATACGAAATCGTAGAAGATGCCGGAAAGCTATTTATCGCAACTGAATTTGTTGATGGTGTAACGCTGCGCAGATTTTCCGAATCTCGCGATATTTCAACATTTGAAGCTGTATATATCGCGGAGCAAATTGCAGATGCTCTCGAAGCCGCGCACAAAATGGAGATTGTGCATCGCGATATCAAGCCGGAAAACATCATGGTTCGGCAAGACGGTTATGTAAAGATTTTAGATTTCGGGCTGGCAAAACCTACGATTTTGGGGGATGCGAAATCGGTCAACCAAACAATCGAGCTTGTAAGAACGCAACCCGGTCTTGTGATGGGTAGCGTAAAATATATGTCGCCGGAACAAGCGCGTGGAAAGCAAACAGATAAACGCACGGATATTTGGAGCCTCGGTGTGGTTTTGTTTGAAATGCTGGCAAAGGAGAATCCGTTTGATGGGGAAACCGTAAGTGATTCTCTTGCGGCGCTTATACGTAAGGACCCGGATATTGCCACGAAAATACCCGAAGACATACAACCCGTTCTTTATCGCGCGCTTGCGAAAGATGTGGACGACCGCTACGCATCAATTTCGGAAATGGCGGCGGAACTCAAACATCTGAGGGTACAGATTGAGCGCGAATCGCTTTCCGATGTGGATGCAATTTCAAATACAAACTCAATTCCCACGCGTATTTCAGCTGAAACAAAAAAGCTTGTGAATCAAACTGCCTCCGGCGAACCTACGGTACGGATGGAGCAAAACGTAACCCGTGGCAATTCGGCAGCAGCTTCGCCGAATAAACTCTATATAGCTTTAATTTTGCTTGCCGTTTTGGCAGTAGGCGCCTTCGGCGGCTGGTTTTTCTATTCGAATTTCTCCGGAAGGAACGCATCAGAAACGGAAAGTATAAAGGTTTCTTTGATGACAACCGATGGTAATGCACGCGCGGCGGCTGTTTCGCCCGATGGGAAATTTGCTGCATACGTAGATACTTCCAAAGGAGATCCGCGGTTGGTTTTACGCCAAATCGCTACCGGAAGCAACCTGGAAGTTGTGCCGCCCATCGCGGCTTCGTTCATGCAACCCACATTTTCGCCGGATGGTGAGTTTATATATTACGTAATCGTAATCAAAGCGGTTGGTTCACTGTATAGAGTTTCCACACTCGGAGGGGAGCCGCAAAAGTTATTGGTTGACATTGATTCCGCGGTATCGTTTTCGCCAAATGGTGATGAGTTTGCATTTATTCGTCACGATTCTTCCGATGGCGGTGATACGATTTTGATTGCTTCAAAAGACGGAGCAAAGGAAACGGAATTTGTGAAAACAAGCGAAGTTTCATTTGATAGATTTTCGACAGTGGTTTGGACAGACCAGCCTGATTCGATTGTATTTAGTGGTTTTCGATCTGCCGATGAACGTGTGCGGAATGTAGTGCTTTTGGCTATCAGCCGCAAGACGAAAAAAACTGTTGAAACGCCGGAACTCGCAAAATTAAACGCGGGAGAATGGCAGGGAATTCGTGCTGTAAATTGGCTTCGAGATGGTTCGGGAATGATTTTTGTGGGTGAGCGAGCTGCGGATCAAAACAGGCAGATTTGGCGGTATGATTTTGGAAATGTAATTCAAACCGTTACAACTGATACGAGTGATTACGCATCTTTAAGCGTCTCGGCGGATCAAAAAGTTATGATTGCGGATAAGGTCGATCGAATTACCGGACTTACCGAATACAATCTCAACACACGAGAAACCGGTGTCGTAATCCCTGAAAACAGAAATTTTCAAGGGCAGATGGGAATTTCAGAATTGCCAAACGGTAGAATCTTGTATTCGAAGCTGGATGGTGATGCGTTAAATATTTACTCAATCAAAAAGGATGGTACCGACGAAAAGCAGCTTACAAAATCCGGAAAAATGAATATCCAACCTTCACCTACAATTGACGGTCGCCAGATTTTGTTCGCGTCTGATCGCGAAGGAGGACGTTCGGTTTGGATAATGGATTCGGACGGATCCAATCCCCGGCGTATAACCAACGCACCAAATGTGCGCGACATTTCTCCGAAGGTGTTGGCTGACGGAAAAACGGTTCTGTTTGTTAGACAAGGAAACGACGGCGGAAAATCAACGATTTTTAAGACCACAATAAATGGCGGCGAAGCCGAGCCGATTTTACCTGAAAGTCGCGCTACAAGATTCAATTTAGAAGTATCGCCCGATGGTTCAAGAATCGCTTACCTGGTTTATGATTATGACAAGAATGCGCAAGATCTTGTTTTTTCCGTTAGAATTACAAAGTTCGAAAACGGTGTGGCGGTTGGCGAGCCGGAGGAAATAAAAAGCGAAATCAATCGAACGTTCAGATGGTCACCGGATGGGAAATCACTTGCATATATCAAGAAGGAAGGGTTCGATAATATTTACGAACATTCATTTCAAAGCCAAACAGAACGAAGGATAACTGATTTCAATTCCGGCGCTATAATGTCGTTCAATTGGTCAAACAACGGAAAATCTCTGTTGTTGGTTCGCGGAATAACGAACAGTGATTTGGTATTAATCAAAAGCGCCGTCTAAGCCTGATTTTTCGTATAAAACGCATCCCTTTTTGTTTCAAAACTTTAAGTGTTATCTTAACGTATATGGCACAAATTTCGTTTTACGGTGGAGTGGGAACGGTTACGGGGTCAAAGTATCTGCTTGAATCAAACGGCAAGAAAGTTATGGTCGATTGCGGTTTGTTTCAAGGCTTGCGCGAACTTCGCGAAAGAAATTGGGCGGAACTTCCATTTGATCCGACAACGCTGGATGCAGTAATAATCACACATGCACATATCGATCACACCGGCTTTTTGCCGCGAATTGTAAAGCTGGGTTACAACGGTCCGGTTTATACATCAAATGCAACGGGCGATTTGATGAAAATTCTTTTGCTTGATGCTGCCAGGCTTCAGGAAGAAGAAGCGGATTATCGTAACCGGAAAGGGCTTACATCTCATTCTCCGGCGCTACCGCTTTATGATGAAGAAGATGCGCGCTCTGCGCTTTCACTTTTGAGCACGGTTCCAAACAATGGCGAACCGATTGAAGTTTGCGAAGGTATTCACGCTAGTTTTTTGGTTGCCGGGCACATAATGGGCGCAAGCTTGGTGCAAGTTGAAATGCAAAATGCCCGTGAAGATGGCAGTTCGGTAAAGTTTCTATTTTCCGGTGATCTTGGGCATTACGATCAACCAATCATAAAAGATCCGGCGCCACCGCCCGTCAGCGATTATTTGATGGTCGAATCAACCTACGGAGATCGGCTACATCAAGATGTACATCCGGAAGACAAGATGGCTGAGATAGTTAACGATGCCGCGCGAAGAAATACACCGGTATTGATTCCCGCATTTGCAGTGGGCAGAACACAAGAAATTCTTTATCTGATTCGCGAATTGGAGGAGGCAAACCGCATTCCGGTGCTGCCTGTAATTGTTGATTCCCCAATGGCTAAGCAGGCTACGCAGGTTTATAACCGATGGCAGAACGAACACGACGAAGAATACGCAAGCATTCTTGCACGACAGAAGCATCCGCTAAGAACCGGTAACATGCAGACGGCATCTTCACGCGACGAATCGAAAAAAGTAAATCACATGCACGGCGCAAGAATAATAATCAGTGCATCGGGAATGATTTCCGGTGGGCGCGTTTTGCATCACGCAAAGTATATCTTGCCTGACGAAAACGCAACCTTGGTGTTTGTTGGTTATCAGGCAGCCGGCACACGCGGACGACAGATTATGGAAGGTGCAAAGCACGTAACCATTATGCGCGACAGCATTCCAGTGAGATGCCGAATTGAATCAATCGACGGGTTTTCGGCACATGCGGATTGGAAGGCAGTGTTGCGTTGGTTGAGCGGATTTAACGGAACTCCAAAACGCGCATTCACAACACACGGCGAACCCGAATCCGCTGCCGCAATGGCGCAACATATTCGCGATGAATACGGGTGGACAGTTGAGGTGCCCGTTTATGATGAAACGTTTCAGTTGGATTAATTAAAAAGCGCCGCTGTAGTTTGGTTGGTAATTCAATCTATTTCCAACGCCGCCAAGCTTCTTTCAACGTAAGAAATTATTTCTGCGGCAATGTTCATTCCGGTAGCTTCTTCAATTCCTTCAAGCCCGGGCGATGAATTTACTTCTAAAATTAGCGGTCCGCGGTGTGACTGAAGCATATCTACACCCGCTATTCCCAAACCTAAAACATTCGCCGCAAGAATTGCAGATTCTTCTTCTTCAGCCGTAAGTTCGATTAGTTCAGCCGTTCCGCCACGATGCAAGTTTGATCTAAATTCGCCTTCTTTTGCTTGTCGCTTCATCGCGCCAACCACTTTTCCATCAATAACAAACACGCGCATATCCGCGCCTTTGGCTTCGCCTATAAACTCTTGCAAAATAACCCTTGCGGATAATCCGTTGAACGCTTCAAGCACTGATTCAGCCGCCTTTTTTGTTTCGGCTAGCACCACACCAAGCCCCTGCGTGCCTTCTAAAAGCTTGATTATAATGGGTTTAGAGTGAATCAGCTCGACTACCGCTTCGGTATCTTTTGAATAGTTTGAAAATACCGTTTTCGGCATGCCAAGCCCGGCACGCGCAAGAAGTTGCAAACTTCGAAGTTTATCACGAGATTTTACAAGAGCTTGTGATTCAACGGCGGTAAAAATCTTTTGCATTTCAAATTGGCGTACAACTGCCGTTCCGAAAAACGTTGCCGAAGCACCGATTCTTGGGATGACCGCGTCAATACCCGTAAGAATTTCGCCTTTATATAAAATTACCGGATCTTTCTTTTCGATTTGAAGCACGCATTTGGTGTGGTCAACAACCAACATATCGTGTCCCATCTCGGTTCCTGTATGAATAAGTCGTTCGGTTGAATATAACCGCGAATTTGTCGATAAAACCGCTATTTTCATTTTGGGGTATACGCGAAAATCTTAAACGATTTCCGCAATCTTGTTGTGTTTAAAATAATTCTTTTTTCTTGCGTCAATCAAAAACCGATTTTCGCTCAAGAACCTTCTGCCGATTAAGACCGCAAACCTCATATCGCCGCGAAATGTCAGCGATAATTCGATTGGAAGCAACTCTTCCCCAAATCGAACGGTGGTTTCAATCGTGTAACGGCGTTCGGAAACTCCGTTTGAGCTACGAATGCTTCGTTCACGATATTTCTGAAACGTAAAAACTTCGCCGGTATATTTTTTGTGGCTTGGATCGAGAAATACTACATCCAAAAGCTTTTCGGAATTAATTTCGATTTTGCAACAATGAATCGCAGCCGTAAACGCGCCGGAATCAATTTTTGCGTTAAGTGTGCCTAGCCCGATTTCGGGGAAATCAGCCTTTTCTCTTCTTCCGATTATTCTTTGCTTCCGTGAAGCCATATGCCAAATCAGAATATACAGAAGAATTTCGATAATTCAAATTTACAAATTCAGTAAGCTCAAGAATTCGTCATTCATATCGCAAACACTCAATCGGATCAAGCTTTGCCGCTTTTTTTGCCGGCAATACACCAAAAATCAAACCAACCATCACGGAAATAAACAGCGCGGCAAAAATTGACCAAAGCGCAATCGTCGCGGGAAGCGAAGGAATCAGCAGCATTATTAATTGCGAAATAATAACAGCAATAAGCACGCCCAAAACACCACCGAAAAACGTAAGTAACATTGCTTCAAGCAAAAACTGAAGAACAATTGCCGATGCCGTTGCGCCAAGCGCTTTTCTGATTCCTATTTCCTTAGTACGTTCGGTTACAGAGACAAGCATTATGTTCATTACGCCAATTCCACCAACCAAAAGACCCAAAGAGGAAATCGCGATTGCGGCAAGTCCCACACCACCAAGAATTGCGTCAAACTGCTTCATAAATTCATTCGCCGTTTTTATGTCAAAGTTGTTTGGTTCGCCATATCTTACGCCGCGTCGTTGTCTTAAGATGCGTTCGATGTCGTCTTTTGCCTGTAATATTTGTTCATCGTTTGCGCGGACTACCAACAAAAGCAAATCTCGGTTAGGCGCTACCTTTTCCGCCGTACGAATCGGCATAAACACCTTTCGGTCTTCTTCATTTTCGCCAAAAAAGCCGGCTCTGCGTTTTTCAAGCACGCCGATTATTTCCCAAATCGCACCGTTCATTCTTACCATCTTTCCGATTGCGCGTTCGTGATGCGCGGGAAAAAGTGCTTCCGCAGCGTTTACCCCGATAATCAAGACGTTTCTTCGTTGGTTATTGTCAAATTCCGTAAAAGATCTACCGTGTTTTAGCGTAACATTTGCAATCGCGAGATAGTTTGGCGAAACTCCGTCGGTCAAAGCCCAGCGATAATTCTTTCCTTCGTAAACAATATTGTCATCAAATCCGCTTTTGCCGGATGCGAGACTTGGAATTACAAGTGAGATCGCATTTACTGCCGTTGATTGAGCCAAAATCATATCGGAATCGGCTTTTGTAAGTGGTTTTCGGTTTCGTTCATCGCGATTTGCGTCATCCATTCCAATCGAAAGATGTGAAACGTAGATATTATTCGAACCGTAATCCTCAATTATGTTGATGAAAGTTTTGCGAACACCCAAAAGCAACGATGCAACCACAATTGCGGTTATTACCCCGATTACGATACCCAAAATTGTCAGTGCACTACGAAATTTGTTCGTCCGAACGCTGTCAACAGCCATTCTCAAAACCTCAAAAGCAAGCGAACCGTTTATGATTTTTGTATACATTTAGTTTTGCGTAAGTGCGACAATCGGGTCCAGTTTTGATGCCTTTAGCGCGGGATACAGACCTGCGGCGATCCCAACCGAAGCCGAAATAACAACTGAAATAACCACGTAAAACAAGGTTACCGTCATCGTTACTTCAAATATCATCGTGATTGCTTGTGTCACAAGAAAGCCGATTAAAAGCCCGAAAACTCCGCCAAAAGCACAAAGCGAAGCCGATTCAATTAAGAATTGAAGCAGAATTTGCTCGCGTGTCGCGCCGATTGCCTTGCGCAAGCCAATTTCAAAGGTGCGTTCGGTAACGGAAACCAACATTATGTTCATTACCACAATTCCGCCAACTAGCAACGTGATTGCCGTAATAGGTACCACAACCACCGCAATCGCCGAAGTAAACCTATCTATTTCTGCGCCCAAATCCGCGGTATTTACAATTCCAAATGTGTCGGGTTCACTTCCGATTAGATTTCGACGGTTTCTTAAAAGCGTACGTGCTTCTTCAATCGCTGCTTCGAGTGTGTTTTGCGATATTGCTTTACCGTGAAGTTGTACGCCCCCGTCTGAGCCAAAAAGGCGGCGATGAAGTGAAACGGGAATGATAACCTCGCGATCTAACGGGCTGCCGAAAAGGGTGCCGCGCTTTTCTTCCAAGCCGATAACACGAAGCGAAAGTCCCTGGACCTTTAGCGTTTTTCCAACCGGATTTTCCCCGCGAAAGTATTTTTCGTAAACATCATAGCCGATTACGACAACATTTGAAGATCGCTCAATCTCCGCGTTGTTTATGAAACGTCCGCTTTCAAGCACTTTGTCCTCGATAAATTCCATCTCCGATGTGACACCGACCACGCGAACCGATGCCATCTCGACACCATTTTGATTTAAATCAGCTGAGGCATCGTTTTGCGCGCCAACTTCCGAACAAAGTTCGCAATTGTCTCGGACATATTCAAATTCTTCCCATTTAATCGGCTTGTTTCGCTTGTTCCTCGCTTCATATTCGGAATCAGATTGATCGCCGTGGTGCGCCATGCGGTTAATCATAAAATGGTTGGCGCCGAGAACTTTTGCGATTTTTCCGGTTACGTAAGTGTTCAATCCACTGACGGATGCGCCTACAACTACAACGGAAGCAACTCCGATTATCACTCCCAAAAGTGTCAAAAATGAACGCAATTTGTGTTCGAAAATCGAATGGATTGCAATCCAAAATGCCTCATAAAAAAATGCCGAGAAGGAATTCATAGCTTTGAAATAGTTACGCGCGAGTTGCGCATTTTCCAAATTATGAAACCGCTTACGACATCACGGTTAAGATTGTTCAATAAAAGGCAATATGGAAAAAACGAACCTCAACTTAAAAATGCTTTAAGGTTCGTTTTATTGCTTGCGAATATTGATTTTGGTCTAAACGCCTTTATTTACTTGCCTTTTGGTTTGG
>JBKEBT010000156.1:0-15837 GCA_047973305.1 Pyrinomonadaceae bacterium | reverse complement strand
GGACCTTGAAGCCGCGCAAACTTACGATCTATATGCCTCAATGTTTCCAAATGGCAACCGAATAGATTCAGCTTATCTGAACATAATCGATGCATATCGGGAAGCGGGACAATATGATAAAGCAAATATTTGGGTTGCAAAGACACAAGCGCGCTTTTCGGGTACAGAAACCGAAATAAACGCTTTGCACGCGAGGCTTCGCATGGAAGTATTTCGCGCAAACTGGCGTGCCGCAATTAAAGCAGCCGATGAACTTCTAACACGCGATCGGTTTGCGGGTTCTATGGCTTATGAATATGAAGTTAAGTTCTTAAAGGGTTATGCTTACGAAAGATTGGGTGAACGAAACACGGCAATTTCGGTGTATTCGAGCATACCCGCTTCCGCAACGTCCTATTTTGGAACCGTTGCGACAGAGAAAATAACCACACTTGGCGGCAACGCAATGTTTCGTGAAAATCTAATGCGCGCCGAAAGCAAACGAATTGCGCGAAATTATCCCGTAAAATACAGATTCGAACTTTTGCGATATTCCAAATTCCGCGGAATTGATCCGCGATTTGTTCTCGCGATAATGAAACAGGAAAGCAGTTTTCGCCCAAACGCAAAATCTCCTGCCGCTGCCCGTGGCTTATTGCAACTTACATTTGATACGGCGCTTAAGTATAAAGATGTAGGCGGGTTTTCAACCTTGCGCGCTGACGATTTATATCGTCCGGATGTAAATATTGCAATTGGTAGCGCATACATCGCAAAGTTAAAGAACGATTTTAGCGGGCTATATGAGGCAATCGCCGCCTCATACAACGGCGGCGAAGACAATGTCGCGCGCTGGTTAAAACGAACGACGCCTAAAGACCCCGCAATTTTTGCTTCGGAAGTTGGATTTTCAGAATCGAAAAAATATGTGTTTAAGGTTATGGGAAATTACGAAGTATATAAGGAACTTTACACGGAAGATTTAATTCCAAAGTAAAGAGTGCCGTCCCACAATAAACAAAGTTCAGGACTACATTTCGTCCCATTCGTCCTGAACTTTTTGTTTGATTCGATACCCCGCGGAAGCAATCTTCTTTTGAACAAACGCCAAATGCTCTGGATCACGCACTTCAAGTAATAGTTCGACACCAACCTGCCCAAGCGGTGCGAGCCACATTGCGCGCCGATGAAATACTTCAATTACGTTTGCGCCTGCATCAGCGGCAGCACTCAACAATCCGGAAAGACTTCCCGGGCGAACGTCCACCAAACACTTAAACATCACATATCTGCCTTGGCTTACAAGGTCCTGTTCAAGTACGCGCGCCAGCAAGTTTGAATCGATATTTCCGCCCGCCAAAACTGCACACACAGTATCATCAGAATTTACTGAAACTTTACCCGCAAGAAGTGCCGCTGCGGATGACGCCCCCGCACCTTCTACAACCAAATGTTGATTCTGAATACAATGAAAAATTCCGTGTGCGATTTCTTTTTCTGAAACCTGCACAATTTCATCAACATATTCGCGAATTATTTCCACCGTACGGTCAACCGGACGTTTAATTGCAATACCGTCCGCAATTGTAGCCTTAAACGGCAATTCTACTGTTCCACCCGCTTTTACCGAGGCGCTCATCGACGCAAGATTTTCGGCTTCAACTCCAACCACGCGCGCCTCTGGAAGTAACGCGCGTATCGCGATTGCGATGCCGGAAATCAAACCACCGCCGCCAATCGGAACAACCACAACGCTTGTATCGGGGATGTCTTCGGCAATTTCACAGCCGATTGTTCCCTGCCCGGCAATTACGTCATCATCATCAAACGCGTGCACGTAAGTTAACTTGCGTTCGATTGCAACTTCGCGCGAATAAGCAACCGCGTCATCAAAACTGTCGCCGTGCAAAATTACCTCGGCGCCGTATTCACGAGTTGCGTTAACCTTGGTCAACGGTGCATATCGCGGAACCACAATAGTTGCACGAATGCCTACCAGGCTTGCCGCAAGCGCTACGCCTTGCGCGTGGTTTCCCGCAGATGCGGCAATAACTCCGCGCGCCTTTTCTTCATCCTTTAGTTTGCTGATGGAATTATACGCGCCGCGAATCTTAAACGATCCACTTCGCTGAAGACACTCTGCCTTTAGAAAGACTTTTGCGCCCGTAACGGCGGATAACTTTTTATCGGGCAACGTTGGCGTATGAATTACAATTCCGTTCAGCGTCTGTCCGGCTTCAATTATTTGCTCAAAACTTACGTTCATCGAATGAATTATAGATTTTCATTTAAGATTATCAACATTAGAATCTGAAAATTTCTATCAAAATCGTATATAATACAGAATTATAAAGCTTTGCTTGAATAATTTTTTGGAGGTTTATTAATGCCGGCAATTTTTTTGCTACTGCAAATTGAATACATTCTCCCATTGTTCGTACTTGGAATTCTGGGCTTGGCGCTTCTAGTGGTGGCTTGGAGAACCATAAAAATCGTACCGCAATCATCCGTATTGCTTATTGAACGCCTTGGAAAATTTAGTCGCGTTGCGAGTAGCGGACTCAATATAATTGTTCCTTTTTTCGAAGCTCCGCGGGCAGTTTATTGGACAAACAGCCGTCCGGGCACAACGTTTATAGACCTACGCGAACAATACATAGACCTTCCGCCCCAACCCGTTATCACACGTGACAATGTAACGATAAATGTCGATTCAGTTGTATATTGGCAAATAACCGATCCGACAAAAGCAGTTTACGAAGTCGCGGATTTAATTGGCGGTATTGTCCAACTTACAATCACCGGAATGCGCGCCGTAATGGGTGAAATGGATCTTGATCACACGCTTTCATCGCGCGACCAAATCAACAGCAAATTGCAGATGATTTTGGACGAAGCAACAGATAAATGGGGCGTTAAAGTAACGCGCGTTGATGTTAAAAACATCAATCCGCCGGAAGATGTTCGCATCACGATGGAAAAACAGATGACGGCAGAAAGAAATCGTCGCGCATTGGTTTTACAGGCGGAAGGTGATAAGCAAGCCGCAATCGCACGCGCCGAGGGTGAAAAACAATCTGCTATTACCCGAGCCGAAGGACAAAAAGAATCTGCGATTCTTGAAGCAGAAGGTGCTGCGCAGGCTCGTTTGAAATCTGCGGAAGCCGAAGCAACCGCAATCGCACAAATTTCACGTGCAATCGGCGATACAACCCAAACCGCAAATTATCTAATAACTGCGCGCTACATTGAATCGCTTCGCGATATGACTCGCACGCAAAACTCAAAAGTTATATTTATGCCAACTGAAACCGCCGGCGTGCTTTCAAGTGTAGGCGCTTTGAAGGAAGTGCTTTCCGCAACAGGCGATGATTCAGATGCAACAAATATTTTAGGCGGTAAGCCCCGCCGTGAGCTTGATAGATAAGGTTCGGTTCGAATTTCAAAAAAAGAAAAGCTTGCCAATTGTTGCAGGCTCTTCTTTTTGAAAAGTTATGCCGCCTATTTCGTGTCCGAATTTAGGCTTTCGTTTGACGCTGTGATTCGTTTAAATGATAATAACCCCTGTTGTTTTTCGATGCTTCCAAATATGCACCCTTAGCTCAGTTGAATAGAGCGTCTGACTTCGGATCAGAAGGTCGTAGGTTTGAGTCCTACAGGGTGTACCATTTATATAAAAAGCACGAACGTTTTGTTGTTCGCCTTTCCCGATCGCACTTACCCCCACTCTCCAGTTAATTTACGATTCTGCCGTAGTATTCCGGAAGCTCTTTTACGGCTTCGCGTCGGCACCGCAAATTTGAAACGAAATCTTTTCACTTTCCGCACTTCCTAAAACATCAAGCATTGAAGCCTTTTTTGAAATATCTTTGCACAAAAAGTCGGTTTCATTTAACAAGATTAATTTCACTTTTCGCTCGTCAATCCATTCCAAATCAGATAACACCTCATCCAAAGCATCTAGGTTTAACCCGAAATAATCCGGCAAAGAAAGTTGTTTTTGAAGTGTTTGATAACACTTATCTATTGTGTCGCAAAGAGTTCCATCGATAAAAACGTAACGAACGCCGCCTTCAGAGTAATATTGATTTTTCGAAAAATCTGTTTGTTTTGTCATTCTTTTATCTCGGTAAACGTGCGATAGTGATCATTCGTATACCAGCTTCTGCCGTCGCTGCCCGTACAAATTCGTTCGGTGCCACGGTTTTGTCCGTTAACTTTTGGATTTACATCCCATTCTTGGTATTTGATGCGATTTCCGCTTTCATCTGTTTCCGGTAAGAGTTTTTCGCGGTTGCTGAACGTTCTGCCTCCGACAAAGCCGTCCATTGGCTCTCCGTTCACCTTAACGTAATTCAAGACCGAAATTGCCTTTTGCGGAACTTCGCCATTTGCTTTTACAGAACTTCCCTTTGAAGTTTTTTCTTTTGATTCGATTGCGGCGCTCGAACTGCCGTTTGTAACGGCGGAATGGTCGCCACGCGAAAAAACAAATTTGCCGATAATAAGCCCAGCAAGCAAGCCGATTATTATTCCGACAAGAATTTGCGAATAATTTTTGGACATATCGAAGGATATGAATACAGAATTGCTGAGTCAAACGAAATTCGTAAGTCAGCCGATTTGAAAGTTTTACGACCGAAGTTCTTCAATCTATCTTCGATATGAAATTCGGCGCGTCGAAACCAAATCAACTTCTTCGACCCAATCGCTGTCCGCATTCGTCCATTTATATCTCGTACGGCTTGTCCAGTTTCCGCGAGTGTCGAATGTATATTCGTATGTATAGAATTCTTGAAGTTCGTGGTTGTAGCCCAAATCATAAACCTCTGTGCGCATTAAAAAACCATTGTCATTGTATTGATATGTAACCAATGCGGAAGACACTTCGCCATCTTCGTGGTTTATTTGTCGTGTGCAACGATTATCGACAAATTCGTAAAAATACGTTTCGCGCGGGTTTTCCGGCGATGCGGCTTTTATCATCTTGTTGTCGGATGAATGGAAGAATTCGCGTAGAATTGTTGTTTCGGAGTTTTTTACGAGCGCAATTTGAATTAAGTCGCCAGCCGTATCGTAGATGAAAATCATCTTTGAGGTTACTTCGCTTTCCTCACGAATTGCAACCTCGCTTAGCGGTCCGCGCACCGAACTGTATGTGTAAAATTGCACGGGGGCATCATTTAATAACGTTGTTTCTAAATTCTTTTCGTTTCCGCGCCAATCTAGTTCTTTATATATTCGCCCGTGCCAATCTAACTCAATTCGGCGAAAGCGATATGTTTTTTCGGCTGAATCGCCGGAAACATCCGTGCGTTCGATTCGAAGCACATTCTTGCGAATTGTCTTTTCAAAACCAATTTGCAACGAAGGTAGATATTCGTCAGGTTCAATTGTTTCGCTGAGGCTGATTTGTGCAAAACTCAGCAGAACTAAAGCGATTGTCAAATGGGTGGCTGTTTTCATTGGGAATTCTGTGTGTTCAACCATGCAAAATTCACTTTCAAATTCTATTTTCAAACCGAAATTCTACAAGTTGAATGGGCAATAACGAAGGTGCGTTTCTTTCGGCTCCCGGCAGAGGTGTGTTGAAGATTTGCACGTGCAAAGCGCCGGGCGTCTTTACAATTTAAATATAACGCTAACATTTAGCAGTGTCTAGCTGTTGGAATAAACAATGTTTATTGTTTAAATATTTTAGATTAATCGGTGAGATTCTTTTAACAAACTTTCGATTGTAACTCGTATAGGTGCCAAAACTTTTTTGGAGTAAACTATTAAAATATATGGACAAGCGGGAAATTTTAGAGAAAATACGCGCCAATAAACTGGTGCCTGTGATTAGAACAAAAACCGCAAACCAAGCGCGCCGCGCTGTTGAAGTGCTTGCAAAAAACGGGATTTCGGTATTCGAAATTACGATGACGGTGCCGAATGCGGTAGAAATTATTGAAGAGTTTGCCGGTAAAGATCTTTTGATTGGTGCGGGGACGGTTACTTCGTCATCGCAAGCAAAGGATTGTGTTGCTGTGGGCGCGCGATTTATCGTGGGTCCGGCGTTCGATCACGATTCGGTTGAATTTTGTGTTAAGAATAATATTGTTGTGATGCCGGGCTGCTTAACCCCCACGGAAGTTCTTGCGGCGCACAACGCGGGTGCTGATTGTATAAAGGTTTTTCCGTGTTCGGCATTGGGCGGCGCGAAATACCTAAAAACTCTAAAAACGCTATTTCCGGAAATTGAAATGATGCCGACCGGTGGAGTGAATGTTGGAAATGTCGCAGACTTTTTCGCTGCCGGTGCATTTGCGGTTGGTGTTGGAGCTGACCTCGTAAATATCGATGCAATCGAAGGCGGATATGATGAAGAAATAGGCGCAAAAGCGCGTGAGTATTTAGAAAACATTCGTTCGTAATAGTTTATGCCGGCGTTGCCTTCGCACTTGTGTTTAGTTTTAGAGTTTGTCAATTACGCTCTAAATTTCAAATTACTACCGCTTAAACCTGCTTTAAAAGTCTAATTCACTTCTATAAATACCCATCCTTTTTATTTCTTGACTATTGTTTCATCTATGCAATATACTTTCATTCTCTGAACAACGATATGAGCATACTAACGCTTGTAAAACCGCTTTCCCAACTAAAGGAAGAGCGCAGAATTTCCCGTGAAAATGCTGTTGAAATAGCAGGTTTGCGGTTGCTGCGCGGAAGCACCGTAGAGTTTGCAGGAGCAACAAGCACCGGAAAAACCGGTTACGTAAATGCGATTTTGGCAAAACTTACGAACGATGGTGAAGTGTGTGCCGTAATAGACACAAGCGATTCTTTTGATCCGGTTTCGGCAAATGCAGCCGGCGTAGTGCCGGAAAATTTACTTTGGGTCAGATGCGGCGGCGATATTGAATCAGCCATGAAATCAGGAGACTTGTTGCTTCAAGCGAAGGGTTTTGGGGCGGTATGGATAAACTTCGGGCGGCTTTCTCAAGGCTCTTTAAGTTACGTGCCAAATTCATTTTGGTATCGTTTCCGCACACTTGTAAAAGGTAGCCCAACATTGCTTTTGGTTACGGCAAAATATCCGGTGATGGGTTCCGCGGCGCAGCATTCGTATGCGTTTTCCGCAACAAAATGCGTTTGGAAAGGCGAAAGCAAGTTTAAGTTGATAAAGGAATTTCGTGTATCGATAGGAACTCGGCAACCGATGCCGCCGGTGATAGCGCGGATGGAACAAAAATATCTGCCTGATGGATAGTTAGTGTCGCATTCGTACGATGGATTGTTAGTCCATCGATTTCAATAACAGAACAATTTCCGCAACAGGCTAACATTCTGTTGTACAAGATTTGTGCATTCCAAACATTATGAATCCGCTTTACGCAACAATAATTTCCGATGCAGATGAAGCCCGGCTTCTCTCAATAGCTGAAGATTTCTCCGCCAAAATCGAACTAATTGAAGGCGGTGTATTATTCGATATTTCCGGGCTCGAAAAACTTATGGGCACACAGGAAACACTATGCAATTTAATCTCACAAAAAATGAAAAAAGTCGGCATTGCAGGCAATCTTGGCATTTCAGAACACCTCGAAACCTCAATACTTTTTGCACGAAATCTTCCCGGCGCAACAACCGATACAGGCAGCGAACTAAGCTCGCTTCCGCTTGAAAGTTTGGCGATTGAAGATGATGTATTGATGGTTTTGGAAGCGTTGGGAACCCGCAGCATCGCACAATTAAAAAAGATTCCCGCCGAAGAGTTAATCGCGCGGTTCGGGCAAGATTTTCGCGGCGTGCTTGATTTAGTAAACAATCAAGGCAGCCGCAAGCTTACACCGAACATAAAAGCCCAAAATGTAGAATGGAATTTTGAGCTCGAATATGCGGTAGAAGAGCTAGAAAGGCTTGTATTTATTTTGGCGAGTGGAATTGGCGAAGTTTTGCAGGAAGCAACAAAGGCGATGCAAAGCACAGAACACATTACATTGATATTCGAACTAGCGGCAAACGTGCAGAAACGGTATGAAATTCGCGTATCGTTTCCCACTCTTAACATAAATTTTTGGCGAAAAATTATCGATCATTACATTTCGCAATCGCTTCCTGAAGGCGAAATCCATTCAATCAAGCTAATTTGCTATTACACAAAACCGCGTACGGCGCAGCTTGGGCTTTACAGTGCCGCCCGCCCTGAGCCTGAAAATCTGCATTTAACACTCAACAAAATAAAAAAACTGGTAGGCGAAGAAAATGCAGGCGTACCGCGTTTGCTTGATGCACGAAAGCAAAAGCCGTTTTTATTGGATTCTACGCTTCAGCCAAGAGGCGCAGAGCAAACCACAACAGAACATTTTTCGCCGAAAATTGCTTTTACACACTACAACCCGCCCCTGCCCGCGCTGGTTTGGATTAAAAACCGCAAACTTGTATATCTGAAAACAAAAGAATTTGAAGGGAAAGTAAAAACACACGGTGGCGTTTGGCGCGGCAGTTCCTTTTGGTGGACACGTTTTTGGAAAGCAGATGAATGGGATGTAGAACTTGAAAACGGTGGCGTTTTTCGCTTGGTGCAAGAAAACGGAGCGTGGATTGTAACCGGCGAATATGATTGATTCAAAAAGAACCGCTTAACTAAATTTCTACAACTTTAATTTATGCAAAAAACGCGCAAAATAATAAAATTTGTCAAAACAAATTCCTCAAGATTTTGTTATCCTTATCCATAGAAAGCAGTTAGAACAAGTTGACGCAAAACCCGCAAATCCGGAACTTATACAAACCGAATTTGGAAAGCAAGGTTGCATCTACTAGTCCGTCTTTTTGATTTAAATCTTAAGGAGCAAAACAAGTGAGCAACGCCCCAAAGGCGAACAAAACCCAAATCTCGCCAAATCTAGGTAAAGATGCCCTCGCAGGTTTAACTACCGCCGTTGCAAATGTTCCGGATGGGTTAGCTTCCGCGGCATTAGCCGGTGTTAATCCTGTTTACGGACTTTATACAAGCATCGCCGGCGTACTTGGCGGCAGCATTTTATCGAGCACGCAGCTAATGCTAATCTCCACAACAAGTGCATCTGCGCTTACAGCCGGACAAGCCATTGCCGGTTACCCCGCCGATAAACGTCCGGATGCGCTGTTTTTGCTAGTTATACTCGTAGGTCTTTTCTTAGCATTGTTTGGATTCTTAAAACTTGGACGACTTGTAAGATATATATCGCACACGGTTATGACGGGCTTTTTAATCGGCGTAGCAATGCTTTTGATTTTAGATCAAATCGCATCCTTGGTCGGCTATGATCCAAAAGGCGCAAATGAACCATCGCAATTTGTTGATCTTGTAATAAATTTCAGCAATTTTAAGCTGCCCACAATCATCATCGGGCTCCTTTCACTGGCGCTTGTTTTCGGCTTGCAACGCACAAAACTTTCAAGCATTTCATCCATATTGGCACTTATAATTCCAACTGTTTTGGTTGTGGCATTAGGTTGGAGCAGCGTTCCAACCGTTGCAGATGCAAGCCCGATTCCCGGCGGATTGCCCTTGCCTGCACTTCCCTCCTTTGAGCTGCTTTCAGCGGATATAATATTCTCAGCCTTTGCACTTGCATTGATAATTGCCGTTCAGGGCGTTGGTGTAAGCCAAAGTGTTGAAAACCCCGACGGAAAACGCCCAAGCAGCTCACGCGATTTAATTGCGCAAGGTGTTGCAAACGTAGCCAGCGGGGTTTTTTCCGGCATTCCGGCAGGTGGCTCAGTTGGGCAAACTGCATTAAACGTAAGTTTAGGGGCGGTTTCACGCTGGGCAGGAATTGCCAGCGCAATTTGGATGCTGGTAATCGTGCTGCTGATTCCGGGAATAGTAGGACGCGTGCCAATGACAGCACTTGCCGCGCTGATGATAAAGGCAGGCATTGATGCGATTAACGTTCGCGAAGCAAAATCGATCTGGAAAACAAGCGCTTCGGCACGTTGGTCTATCATCACAACATTTGTCGCAACACTCGTTCTTTCTATCCCGATTGCGGTTGCGATTGGCGTTTTGCTAACCGTTGTTTTCTTTCTTTCCTCTTCCGCAAACGACATAACCGTAAGCCGGCTTGTACAAACAGATGACGGAAAAATGAAAGAGGTTCCACCACCCAAATATCTGGAAAGCGAAACCGTAATAATCTTAAATGTTGAAGGCAGCCTTTATTTTGCTGGGGCTCGTACATTGTTTGATTCGCTTCCAAAAATCGGCGAAGCTCTGCACCCCGTAATAATTTTGCGGCTGCGCGGATACACACGCGTTGGTGCAACTTTGATTGATGTTTTGGATGATTATGCCGATGACCTCGCAAAAGCAGGCGGAAAACTGTATTTGAGCGGGCTGGATAAGCGCGTTGCCGAACAACTGAAAAATTCAGATAAACTCGATTTAGATTTGGAAGTGAATCTCTTTGAAGAAACCCCCGTTCTTGGCAGTTCAACAACCAAAGCTTCGGTTACGGCGCAAGAATGGCTTAACAATAGAAACACTGACCGCAAGTAATTCTTTAGCTGATTTCAGCTGCTTCAAATCTGATATTTGATTTGAAAATTCGCTGTTTGACATTGTTTCATCTGTGAAATATCATTTCATTCCCTATTCACACTGCCGGTTCAAATAAGTTATGTTTTTCGAATTGCACACGCGTTCGGCGTTTAGCTTTTTATCTTCCGGTTCGCAACCTGAAAGTTTTATAAATCGCGCCGCAGCACTTAATTTAGCAGGTATTGCCTTGCTTGACCGCGATACGGTTTCAGGTGCCGTGCGGTTTCATCTTGAAGCAAAAGAAGCCGGCATAAAGGCATTTATCGGTGCGGAAATAACGCTTGAAGATGAATCATTATTGCCGCTACTTCCCGTTTCAATTTTAGGTTATCAAAACCTTTGCAGATTAATTACAACCGTAAAACTTCGGGCGCCAAAGGGCGAACATTTCGCAACTCGGCAGGATATTGAACAGCACGCCGAAGGGCTTTTGTGTTTTACCGGCGGCGCGGATGGATTTTTACGAAACGCATTGAAAAAACACACGGCGCAGGAAGCAATTGCGTGGCTGAAATACGTGTTTGAAGATCGGCTTTACATCGAACTTCAGCGTCATTTTTTGCGCGAAGAAGAATATGCCAATCAAGCTTTGTTAGGCTTGGCACACAAATTCCACATTCCGTTTTTTGCATCAAACGGAGCCTGTTACGCCGAACCTTTTGAACGAAAATTGTTCGATGTTTTTACATGCATAAAAAATCACTGCACAATTGATGCCGCCGGAAGGCTGCTTTCACAAAACGCAGAACGACACTTAAAATCCGAAAAACAGATGCGTTCACTTTTTGAAGATATTCCCGAAGCTATCGATATAACAAGTGAAATCGCCGCACGAATCGATTTTTCAATGGATGAAATCGGTTATTCATTTCCTGATTATCCCGTGCCTACGGGCGAAACAATGGATTCATTTCTGCGCAAACGCAGTGAAGAAGGCGCAATTCGCCGTTATGGTTCAATCACTTCCGAAGCCCGCAAAAAGCTTGATAAAGAGCTGGCTTTGATAGAAAAGCTAAAACTTGCAGGTTACTTTTTGGTGGTTTGGGATCTTTCCGAATTTGCAAAACAAAGCGGGATTCTTTCACAGGGGCGCGGTTCGGCTGCCAACAGCGTGGTTTGCTATTCACTCGGCATAACAGCGGTTGACCCCATAAAACACAAGCTTTTGTTTGAGCGGTTTCTTTCCGAAGAGCGCGAAGAATATCCGGATATAGATATAGATTTACCCAGCGGCGATGACCGCGAAAGCGTGATTCAATACGTCTATCAAAAATACGGCGCGCGCGGAGCCGGAATGACGGCAAACGTTATCACATATCGCGCAAAATCAGCCGCGCGTGAGATCGGCAAAACTTTTGGCTTTGGCGAACCCGAATTGGGCAAACTTTCAAAACTTGTTTCGCGCATGGGCAGCAAAGAACCCATTTTTGAGCGTTTCAAAGAAGCCGGGCTAGACCCCGAAAACAAACGCGTAAAAATCTTCGTCGAAATGTTTACGCAGGTTTTAGATTTTCCGCGACATTTGGGGCAGCATTCCGGCGGCATGGTTGTAAGTCTAAACCGTTTAGATGCAGCAGTTCCAATCGAGCCCGCTTCAATGGAAGGGCGCAATATAATTCAATGGGATAAAGATGACTGCGCGCATATGGGCATCGTAAAGGTCGATCTTCTAGGGCTTGGAATGATGGCGGCTTTGCGCGATACCTTCGCGCTTATTGAGCAACACAAACACGAAAAAATTGAGCTTGCCACGATTCCGGCAGATGATGAAGAAACGTTTAAGACTTTGCAGCGCGGAGATACCGTTGGAATGTTTCAAGTAGAAAGTCGTGCGCAAATCAGCTTTTTGCCACGCGCAAAACCAAAGGATTTTTACGACATCGTAATTCAGGTCGCGATTATTCGTCCGGGTCCAATAGTCGGAAATATGCTTTCTTCATACTTAAAACGACGCGAAGGCAAAGAAGAGGTTGTGTACATTCACAATTCGCTTGAAAACGTGCTAAAACCCACACTCGAACGCACGTTGGGCGTACCTCTGTTTCAAGAGCAGCTGCTAAAGATTGCGATTGAAGTAGCCGGTTTTACGGGCGGACAAGCCGAAGAACTGCGTCGCGTAATGGGTTTTAAGCGTCCGGGAAGAAAGTTGGAGCTGATAGAACGGCATTTGCGTGAAGGAATGACGGCGCGCAACATTGTGCAAGAAGCGCAAGACCGCATTGTAGAATGCATCTACGCATTTGCAAATTACGGCTTTCCGGAATCGCACGCCGCAAGTTTTGCGATTCTTGCATACGCTTCCGCTTGGTTAAAAGTGCATCACCTTGATGCCTTTACCGCATCAATGTTGAACAATTATCCGCTTGGTTTTTATTCGCCAGCCACACTTATAAAAGATGCGCAACGGCACGGGCAACATTTCAAATACATCGATGTAAATCATTCTTACTATCGCTCAACGCTTGAAAACATTGATGGTAAAACCTTTATAAGATTAGGATTGCGATGGGTAAAAGGCTTGCGCAAAGCCACCGCAGAAGCGATTGAGCGCGAACGCGAAAACGGCGAATTCAAAAGCGTGGGCGAACTTTTAACGCGCGTTAATTCAATCAATAAAAAGGAGATACGCGCTTTAAGCGTTGCCGGTGCGCTGAATTTTAAGATGACAACGCATCGCCGCCAGGCACTTTGGGAATCAGAACTTGAAATAAAACCAAAAGGCGAACTTTATAAACTGATAATAGATGAACAGCCAAAGGCAAAATACATCAACAAAATGGATGAATTCGCACTTACCGAAACCGATTTGCTCTCAACCGGATTTTCAATCGGCAAACACCCGATGGCTTTCATACGTGAAGATCTTAAAAAGCGTGGCGTGCTTTCATCAATCGAAGCAAACAACCTGCAAAAAGGCGATATTGTAAGCGTGGCTGGCGCGGTAATCGTGCGCCAACGTCCAATGACGGCAAAAGGCATTTTGTTCATCACAATGGAAGATGAAACCGGGCATTCAAATTTTATCGTAATGCCGGATATGTTCGAACGCTTCCGAACCGTAATTTTAGAAAACAGTTACTTGCTTATAAAAGGTCGCGCGGAAGACCGCAGAATGATAAAAGCCTTGTTTATCGAAGGAATCACCAGCTTCCTTGCCGCGCCCGCATCCCACGATTTTCATTGAACAGAAATGCAATACTGCACCAAAGTTTCACGCGCTTCAATCTGAAATTTGCTCTTATATCTCAAATGAGAAATGATGAACCGAAAACAGTCCTTAAATAAGAAGCCGAGGAATTGCCCTTCAGTACCTAAAAAGAATGATCAATGAGGATGGTTCTTTATAAGGCATCCGCAGACCGAGTGAATGCAATCAAAAAATCGACACAAAGCGACATCTATTTATGCGGTAGTGGAGAATTCGCAGGTTGGCAATTGCATAATGGTCTCATTGACCAACTGAAATTGAAAATAAATCAAATCGTTCTCGGAAATGGAATTCGATTTTTTGGAAACTCAACAACTAAAGCAAAGTGGAATCAAAAAGAATCTAAAACATTTAACGAAGGACCAAAAATCCTGACCTATGATATTGAAACTTAAAGTACTAGCCACAATATTGGCTATAAGTAATGCAGTCGAAAGTGCTGATATTAAGCTATTTACATTAAATGAACTAACCGCTAAACGGAAAGTAAAGTGCCCTTAAATCCCACACTACGAATAGCCGGGACAGTTAAATACAGCTTCGCAAATACCAGTATTTACAAAATAGCCGGAGCAAACTTAAAGAAACTTTTTGTCGCAAACCTGACTATAAGAAGAAGCTTTATATAATTGCATTTATCGTTATAATATAATTATTTAGGAATCGCTATTTGGTTATTAGATTAAATATTCTTAATTTTAAACTTCAAAACATATTTAATCTAAATGCCGGGTGGGAATTGGGAATAATTGCAGGTCTTATTCTGTAACTACATAAAGATTCGACTCGTTAGCCCCCATTTTGAGATAAACACAAAATCGGTATATTTTAGGCATGATAAAAATTGATACTTACATAAATCAAATTATTTGTGGAGACAGTTTGGAAGAAATGAAAAACCTGCCCTCAGAGAGTATTGATTTGGTAGTAACATCACCGCCTTATAATTTGAAAAATTCTACGGGAAATGGGATGAAAGACGGACGTGGTGGAAAATGGGAGAACGCTGCCTTAGTCAATGGATATTCACATCATGATGATTGTATGCCACACGAAGAATACGCGGAATGGCAGCATAATTGTCTGATCGAAATGTTAAGAATTATTAAAGACGATGGAGCAATTTTTTACAATCATAAATGGCGAGTTCAAGGAGGACTTTTGCAAGACCGACAAGACATTGTTAGTGGTTTTCCTGTGCGACAAATTATTATTTGGCAAAGAAATGGAGGCATAAACTTTAATCCGGGATATTTTTTGCCAACTTATGAAGTAATCTACTTGATTGCAAAACCCAATTTTGAATTAGCCCCCAAATCTAATAAATACGGGGATGTTTGGAAATTTGGACAAGAATTAAAAAATGAACATCCTGCACCATTTCCAGTAAAACTAATAGACAGAATTATTTCTTCCACAACAGCAGAAATTGTACTTGACCCTTTTATGGGTTCTGGAACAACGGCGGTTGTCGCACAGGAATTAGGAAGAAATTACATAGGGTTTGATATTTCTCCCGATTATTGCAAAATGGCAAAGGAACGATTAGCTAAAAACAAAATAACAAGTGAATTAAGTTATAAACAACAAGGAACTCTATTTGAATGAATATTTATTCAAAAGAATCATTGATTGAAAAACTCAATGAAATTGCGGATATGGGATTTATACCCAACGCAAGAACTGGAAATCATGGTGGGATTGGAAATACACTCGAAGATTTATTAGGAATTGAAGAAAACAATTTACCCATTCCTAATGCTGCAGAATGGGAACTAAAAACACAACGACTCAATACTTCTGCACTCAACACACTATTGCACGTTGAAGAGCTATAGTCAAATCTGGTGTATGGGAGTCAAGCGGCGATTCGGTTAAGCTCCTCTTGTTTGGAATCTTCGATTTCGATTCCGTTATTAAATTTCACTCCTCCGATTACTTTTGCCAGATGTTTGAACCCTTTTAAGCGAAGCCAATTTTCCTCGGCGCATTGACTGAGTTTGAACATCATTTCAAGCATTCCGTTTTTTGAAAGACAACTTTTTGAACGTTTTGTCCGGTGGCGAATCGTGGCAAATGT
>JBKEBT010000155.1:0-27328 GCA_047973305.1 Pyrinomonadaceae bacterium | reverse complement strand
GTTACGGGAAGCGGAAAAACCGAAGTTTATATTCGTGCAATGCGAAACGCGCTTGAGCAAGGAAAAACTGCGTTGATGCTTGTTCCGGAAATCGCCTTAACTCCTGTATTTTCAAGACGTTTGAGAAGCGTTTTTGGTGATTTGGTTGCCATTATTCATTCATCACTTTCAACCGGTGAACGCTTTGACGAATGGCAACGAATAAGAAAAAGCGAAGCAAAGGTCGTAATCGGCACGCGTTCCGCGGTTTTTGCACCGCTTAGCAATCTAGGCGTAATTGTTATTGATGAAGAGCACGATTCATCTTATCGGCAGCATGAATCGCCTTTTTACAATGGACGTGATCTTGCAATAGTACGCGCAAACTTGGCAAATGCCGTTGTTGTGCTTGGTTCGGCAACTCCGGCGCTCGAGACTTTTTATAACGCCCGCAATGGTAGATATTCGTTGCTTAAACTTCCAAACCGAATCGGCGAAGCAAAACTGCCAACTTCGGAAGTTCTGGATTTGAGACAAATAGAAAAAACAGAGCCGTATGATCTGATTCTTTCTCCGCCACTTCGCAAAGAAATGTCCGCAACACTTTCAAGAGGCGAACAAATAATTCTGCTTCTCAACCGTCGCGGATTTTCTCAGTTTGTTTTGTGCAGAAGCTGTGGCGAAGCCATCAAATGTGAAAATTGCGACATAACCTTGACCTATCATATGAATGCGCAAATGCTTGTTTGCCATTATTGCGATATGCGCAAGCCCAAACCGGAAACATGTCCGAAATGCGAAAGCGCGTTTTTGTATTATCTGGGTGAAGGCACGGAACAAATCGAAAGCCTAATTGAGGAATATTTTCCAAATGCAAAGCTCGCGCGTGTTGACCGAGATTCAACTTCGCGAAAGCATCAACTTGAGGAAACCTTGGATTCCTTCGCAAAAGGCGAAATCGATATCTTGATTGGAACGCAGATGCTTGCTAAGGGACACGATTTTCCAAATGTAACGTTGGTTGGCGTAATTAGCGCAGATATTTCACTTTCACTGCCTGATTTCCGTGCAGGTGAACGCACCTTTCAATTAATAACACAAGTGTCCGGGCGTGCGGGGCGCGGTGACCGCGCCGGAAAAGTGTTGATTCAAACTTTCTACCCAAACAATTACGTGCTTGAACACGCCAAAAACCACGATTTTCTCGGATTTTACGAACGCGAAATAAAATTTCGCGAACGGTTGTTTTATCCGCCATTTGTTGCATTAAGCGTAGTGCATGCAAAACATCCGAACTTTGCGCACGCGTTTGAAAACGCTTCAAAGCTGATTGAACTTATAAAACTAAACCCGGATTCTAAACGATGTATAGTTTTGGGTCCGGCACGCGCACCAATCGAACGCCTGCGTGGTGAACATCGACTTCAAATAATTGTAAAATCAAGAAGTAAGGCATTATTGCGGCGCGTGTTGGGTAAGGCTCTTGCAGATGCAAAACGCTCGGGTTGCGACATGCAAACTTTTTCACTTGAAGTTGACCCCGTAAGTCTTTTATAAATAACTGCTTATATGGGTATTATTTGAATCCGGAAACGATTATGAAACTTATTGACTTAGCAGAAAAAACCGGCGCAAAACTTGAACAGGGCAGTGGAGAAACCGAGGTTAAATCTGCCGCGGGTCTTGACCGCGCGGGCGAAAATGAAATTACGTTTCTTGCAAATCCAAAATATACGCCGCAGGTTTCAAAGACAAACGCAGCCGCAATTTTTTTAAGCAAAGGTGTGGAAATTGAACGCGAAGATATTGCGGTGCTTCGGGCAGATGACGCGTATGTTGCATATACCTTGGCGTTGCGCGAGTTTTTTCCGAAGGCGGAAATTCATGCGGGCATACATACTTCAGCCGTAATCGATGAAACCGCGGACGTTTCTCCCGCGGCTGAAATAATGGCAAACGTAGTTGTTGGCGCAAAGGCTAAAATAGGTGCCGGTGCGAAACTTTTTCCGAATGTAACAATTTACGAAAATGCCGAAATCGGAGCGAACTCCGTTTTACATTCCGGCGTTTCGGTTCGCGAAAATTGCGTGATAGGCACCAACTGCACTGTTCACAATAATTCAACGATTGGTTCTGATGGGTTTGGGTATGCTCGCCGCGCCGATAAAAGCTGGCTCAAAATTCCGCAGGTCGGACGTGTGGTTTTGGAAGATGACGTGGAAATTGGCGCAAATACCGCTGTTGATTGCGCAAGCGTTGGGGAAACACGAATTAAACGAGGTGCTAAAATCGATAATCTCGTTCAAATCGGACATTCTTGCACGGTTGATGAAGATGCGCTTATTTGTTCGCAAACAGGGCTCGCCGGAACTTCCGTAATCGGAAAACGCGTAATATTGGCGGGGCAAGTAGGGATTGCAGGTCATCTAAAAGTTGGTGATGACGTGGTAATTACCGCAAAATCTGCAACGTCGCACGATGTGGAACCGGGAAAAACGCTTTCCGGCATACCGGCATTTGAAAATCGTGAATGGCTGCGCGCAACGGCTGCGTATCGCAGACTCGGCGAAATGGCAAAAACATTGCGCAAACTTGAAAAACTTGCCGAAAAACTTGGCGGTTAGAATTTTATTTTGAGGCACCGCATAATTTCGATATTATTTGCTAAGAAGCTCGGCATTTTCGCTAGCTCCATATCATTATGGAAAAGAAAGAGAAAATAATAATCGCGGCTGCCATCATAGTTACGTTGCTTGCGGGGTTGCTTCAACTTATTTCGGTTCCACCTGTATTGGCATTTGCCGTAACAGGTGTAGCACTCGCGTTGCTTGCGATGGTTGTTGGGGATGGAACCGAGCAACTCGGAAGCCGTCTTGGACCGGGGGCTACCGGCGTTTTACAATCGGGCTTGGGAAATCTACCCGAACTTTTTGTGCTGATTTTTGCACTGCGCGCCGGGTTGGAAACTGTTGCCACAACCGCTTTGGTTGGCTCGATTTTGGGAAATTCCGTTTTGGTGTTTGGTTTTGCGATTCTTTTTGGCGGCTTAAGAAACGGAACGCTAAAATTTAAATCGGAACCTCCGCGAATGATTGCAACTTTGATGTTGCTAGCCTTCGCCGCTTTAGCGTTGCCCACGCTTGCAAAAGAACTGCACACCCCTGCAGATTCACACATTGATACGCTGGATGTCGCCGTGGCAATCGCTTTACTTATAGTTTTTGCGGCAAGCATCTATTTCTTTGTAACACAAGACCCATCTGTTTCGCTTGATCAGGAATCAATGGGCGAATCAAGGTGGTCATTGAAAACAACCTTGATAGTTTTGGCAATTTCAGGCGTTGGCGCAGCATTTGTTTCCGAGTGGTTTGTTGGTGAATTGGAACCTGCGATGAAAGCGCTCGGAATTTCCGAAGCATTTGCCGGGCTGGTGATAGTTGCTTTAGCGGGCAATGCAATTGAAAATATCGTAGGGGTGCAGCTTGCGTGGCGCGGACAAGCCGATTACGCAGTAAGCGTAATTTTGAATAGTTCGTTGCAGATTGCGCTCGGACTTTTTCCGGCACTTGTGTTGCTTTCTTTTGTGCTTGGCGGTTCAATTCTTTCGTTTGTTTTGTCACCTCTGCTGCTTATATCTCTTGCACTTGCAGTGCTGGTTAGTGCGTTTATTGTTTTTGACGGTAAGGCAATTTGGCTTGAGGGGCTCGCTTTAATAGTGCTTTATTTCATTATTGCCGCCGCGTTTTGGTGGGGTTAAAAAAATGACTACTCAAAAAATCTATTCCGAATCTGGCTACGATATTACACCGCTTGATGACGCAACGCGTAAAACACTTGCGGCGTCTCTTGATAAAGAATCTTACGATGTTTTAATCGATCACGGAACCGAAGCACCGTTTTGCGGTTCGCTTCTTGATAACAAAGAATCAGGAATTTATTTATGCAAACTTTGTAAATTGCCGCTTTTTAATTCGGCTGATAAGTTTACTTCAGGAACCGGTTGGGCATCATTTACGCGTCCATTTGATCCCGACCACATCAGATATATAAAAGACACAAAGTTTGGAATGATCAGAACCGAAACACGTTGCGCCCGTTGCGATGGGCATCAAGGACACGTGTTTGATGACGGTCCGCCGCCAACCGGAAAGCGATATTGCATAAATTCTGCGGCGCTGGAATTTGTTGGAAAGAACGAAGATAAATGAAGTTCCGAAGTTAATTCGGTGTGGGCGTTCAAACTTTCAGAATCTATTCCCCAAACCTGTAAATTCAAATGAGCAGAAAAAAGGCTTGCGCAATTATTTTACGCAAGAAAAAAGAAATTCGCGAGATTTTGGTGTTCCGTCATCCGGATGGTTCCGTACAGTTTGTAAAGGGCAACTTGAAACCTAACGAAAAACCAAAAAACGCGGCGATTCGGGACTTGAAAGAGGAATCCGGCATTTCCAAGCTTGATTCCGCTAAATTAATCGGCGCATGGAATTCAAAATTCCGTAAACAGGTATGGTATTTTTTTCGATGTAAACCAACGAAAGAATTGAATGATGCGTGGACATTTCACACTAAGGATGATGGCGGCGCGGATTTCGAGTTTTTTTGGGTAAATCTTGAAGACAAACCCGGCAAAGATTGGTCGCCGGTGTTTAAGCGAGCCTTAAAGTATTTGCGTTTACACGTATAAAATCTATTCGCTTGTGCGTACCGAAATTCCCAAAGCCTTCATACGCCTATAAAGGTGGCTTCTGTCAACACCCATTTCATCTGCGGCGCGACTTATATTTCCATCGGTTTCAGCAAGTTTGTGGATAATAAATTCGCGCTGATATTGATCTATTGCTTCTTTAAATGACGGAAACCGAAAACTTGAAGCAGGCGGAGTTTCACCGGAATTCATATCAGGGAGATCATCGGCGGAAATTTTTGTCTTGGAATTCATAATCACAATTCGTTCAATTGTGTTGCGTAATTCGCGTACGTTTCCAATCCATGCATTGTTCTGCATTGCCTCAAGTGCATCGGGCAAAAACTTCTTCGGCTTTTTCCCGTATTCGTTTGTAAATTTCTTGTTGAAATGTTCGACCAAAACCGGAATATCTTCCACCCGCTCACGCAAAGGCGGTAGTTGAAACGGAATCACATTTAGCCGATAAAATAGATCTGAACGAAATTCGCCGCTTTCAATTAAGTCATCCAAACGCTTGTTTGTAGCTGAAATTATGCGCACGTTTACGCTTACGGGCGAATTGCCGCCAACGGGCTCAAAGCGTTGTTCTTCCAAAACGCGTAACACTTTTGCCTGCACGGTTTGACTCATATCGCCGATTTCATCCAAAAACAGCGTGCCGCCATCGGCTACTTCCAACTTCCCTTTTTTCGCTTTTACCGCGCCCGAAAACGCGCCCTTTGTATGCCCGAATAGTTCCGATTCCACTAAATCTTCCGGAATTGCCGCAGAATTTATTTCGACAAATGGAGTGTCACGCCGTTTTGATTGTGAATGGATTGCCCGTGCAACAAGTTCTTTACCGGTACCGGATTCGCCCGAAATTAATACGCGCCCATCCGTTGGCGCAACAATTGCGATTTGCTTTCGAAGTGCGCGCATTACCACAGAATCGCCAACCATTTCATACTCGGAATCGAGCCGTGTGGAAAGATTTTTGTTAACGCGTTGAAGTTCCCTTTGGCGAATGGCGTTGCGAACCGTTAGCACCGTTTTTTCGATACTCAACGGCTTTTCGATAAAATCGAACGCGCCCAATTTGGTTGCATTTACCGCGGTTTCGATGTTTCCGTGCCCGGAAATCATTACAACCGCTGAATCAATTTCCGCTTTTCGCAATTTGCGTAACGTTTCAAGCCCATCTATTCCCGGCATCCAAACATCAAGCAAAATACAGGCGAAATTCTTGCCGGCTGTCGCCTTAATAGCCGCTTCCCCAGAATCAACCGTCTCAACGGCAAACCCTTCATCCTCCAAAACTGCGCACAACGTTTGTCGAATGCCCGGCTCATCATCCACAACTAAAATTGAATTCAACATATTCTACTTAGGTTTATAAAACTTGCCACAAATCAAATTCAATTTGAAGTTGGCAATTCGATTGTAAATTTTGCACCTTTTTCGGTATTGTTTGTTCCTCTTATTTTACCGTGATGGTCGTTAACAATGTGCGAAACAATTGCCAGCCCTAAACCCGTACCCCGCCCCTTTGTTGAAAAATACGGCTGAAACAGTTTTTGGAAATC
Source organism: Pyrinomonadaceae bacterium (assembly GCA_047973305.1). Lineage (GTDB taxonomy): Bacteria > Acidobacteriota > Blastocatellia > Pyrinomonadales > Pyrinomonadaceae > Aridibacter. Next base: position 21,097 of record JBKEBT010000155.1, on the reverse strand, counting down.
TTTGGGGTTAATACCGCTCCCGTTGTCGGAAACTTCCGCAATTATAAGGTCGCGCGCAGGATCAAAAAGCGTATTTATTTTGATAATTCGTTCGGCATCGCTAGCCGCAAATGATTCCACCGCGTTATCAATCAAATTCACAAAAACGCGTTTCATTTGTTCTGCATCAATTTGTATTTCGGGCAATTCGGCATCAAGCTTGGTTTCAATTTGCAGATTACCCAAACGATCGTCGTAAAGTGCAACGGTTTTTTCGATTACGCTATTTAGATCCCCTGGTTCGAGCTTTGGGTTTGGAAGACGCGCAAAACGTGAAAATTCGTTAACCATTGATTTTAACGAAGTAACTTCACGAATAATTGTTTCCGTACCTTCTTTCACAACTTTCTTGTTTCTTTCGATTTCGTTGGAAACCGCGCCATTTGCTGCACTATCAGAGATAAAGCGTTTTGCGATTCTTTCGGCTGAAAGCTGAATTGGCGTGAGCGGATTCTTAATTTCATGCGCCATGCGGCGCGCCACCTCACGCCATGCCGAAGCACGCTGCGCGGAAATTAGATCCGAAAGATCCTCAATTACAAGCACTACGCCATTTGAACTTTCAAGCGCGGTTGCAGTAAGCGCTACCGGAAGCACCACCGATTTTTCTTCTTCGGTTTCATCACGGCTCAGCGAAGTTTGTTCCGATGCGTGTCCGATTCGTTTTGCGCGCGACATTAGATGTTGCAAGACAACGGTATTTTCTTCGTTTACAACATTTTCAAGCCTTTCACCAAGGTAATTTCCTGCCGCAAGCCGCAACATACCGCGTGCCGCTTTATTGATTGTTGTAATCGATTCGTTTTCGTCAAAAGAAATGACACCTGTTGAAAGCGAATGCAAAACCGTTTCGATATATTTTCTTCGCTCTTCAAGCTCTTCCGAATTTTCTTTCAACGCGGCGGACATTTTGTTGAACGAATCAACAAGAAGTTGAATTTCGTCATCGGCAAATGCATTTACGCGAAAGCCGTAATCACCATGCGAGATTTTTTCCGCCCCTTCCGCAAGCGCGCGAATTGGGCGCGTTAACCCTTTTGCAACAAAAAAAGCAATCCATGTTGACGCAAATATCAACAAAAACGTTAAGAGCCCGAGCGTCATCAACCCAAGCCCTCGAACGGAATTTCCTTCGGTCTTTAATTGGTCAAGCTCACGAAGTGACGATTCGGTAAAATTCTTTAGTTCGGCAGTTGGCGTTGTGTCGTAAATACAAACCAGCGTTGCGCCATTTTTCAAAGCATTAAATAGAACGTCAAACCCTTTGCCATCAGCATAAATCGGCGCTGTTATGTTTCCACGTGCGACAGATGTCTGAATTCCTATGAGTTCCGAGGTTCGATTTTTTGGAATATCTTTTGTATAAAGCACGTTTTCAGAACTTCCGTTTACGGTTTCAACCAAAACAAATCCGGAATCTGTCGCGAGTTTTTCCGCTCTCGAATTTTGCCCGTTCGCATCTATATCTTCGGCAATAAGATTCGAAAACTGTCGAAAGTTTCCAAACCGCTCGCGGGCGGTAACATTTGAAAGGGATTCCGCTGAACGAATCACGTTTTCTGGAATGCGCGTAAACCAACGATCTAGCGCACGATTCATAAAGAGATATGAAAAAATCGCCATCGCAATAAGTGGCAGAATGCTTATGGTGAAGAAATAAATCAGCAATCGCGTCTTTAGTTTTGACCCGATTAAACGTGCTTTCCTTTCCTGTCGTAATTTTAGGAGACTTCTTGTAAGAATAAACGCGAAAATTACAAACGCGATAAAATTTAGCGAAGAAAGCGCATAAAGCAAAAGCGTATAACTTGCGGAATCTACATTTAGCGTCTTCCAAACGTTTGTCGACTGCAAAAAGATTAATGCAACGCCAAGCATAACCACTACTGCCCCCAACAACCAAGGGGTTTTTCGCATTTGGTTTGCATCGTTTCCTGCGTCTTTCATTTTACCGATTTTAGCATAACTCGCCGATGCAAAGGTTTCCGCTAACCACATTGGTTAAGTTACAATTGCGCCTATGAATAATATGTTCTTCGGTGCCGATTCCAAACTGCGAAGCGGCTGGCGATTTTTGATTTTTCTTTTAATTACACTTTTTGTCAGTTCGCTTGTAAACGCGCTTTTTTTGTTGGCAAAAGATTTCCTGCCGGCGGCGTGTAAGGAAAATCGCTATGCCGCAAACGCATTTTCAGGTTTGATCGGCTTTGGAATCGTATTGGTTGTAAGCTTGTTTTGCGGCAAATATTTGGAGGCTATTCCGTTTAGCGCGCTCGGAACAAACTTTAACGGTAAATGGTTTTTAGATTTAGCACTCGGGCTATTATACGGAATCGCAGCAATTTCGTTGGCGATGTTGATAAGCGTTGCAACAGGTGGAATAACCATCGCGTGGAACACAAACGCATCCGCGGCGGCGATTACAAATACACTAATCGGCACTTTTTGCATCTTTGTTGCCGGTTCTCTTTTTGAAGAAATTCTTTCCCGCGGCTATATGTTGCAAACTTTTGTGCGCTCAAATCTTGCGGTGTTTGGTGTGCTGTTTACATCTTCACTTTTCGCCGCGGGGCATCTCGGAAATCCGCACGCCACCTTTATTTCGACCCTCAACACACTTCTTGCCGGAATTGTGCTTGCATACGGCTATTTGAGCACAAAGGCGCTTTGGTTTCCCTACGGATTTCATTTTGCATGGAACTGGTTTCAGGGTCCTGTTTATGGCGCTGAAGTTAGCGGATTGGGCGAACTTGTGCCGGCTCCTTTAATGGTAGAAACGGATTTTGGACCAAATTGGCTTACCGGCGGAGATTACGGATTTGAAGGCGGGCTCGTGTGCACAATCGCGCTTGGTTTATCTTTTATCGCTATCTATTTTCTGATTGCACGTAAACGAAACGAAGGCGCACAACTATCTGAAATATAGTTTTCGCCCCGCTATTTTTCAATCTTAATCTTAAAACTTATGTCGAGGGCACGCGCCGAATGCGTTAGCGCACCGACCGAAATTAAATCAACGCCGGATTCCGCAAACGCGCGTACGTTGTTTAATTTCATTCCGCCGGAAGCCTCCAATATAACGTTTGGATTCATTTCCCGTGCAAGTTCCACAAGCTTTTGCGCTTCTTCCGGCGTTTGATTGTCAAGCATTACAATATCGGCACCGGCATTTATCGCTTCTTTGAGCTGTCCCCAGTTTGAAACTTCTATTTCGATTTTGTGCAGATGTCCGACCACTTCTTTTGCGGCACCCACGGCTTTATTTATACCGCCGGCGAGTTCAATGTGATTATCCTTGATCAATACTCCATCATCGAGCCCCAAGCGATGATTCTTACACCCGCCCACTGTTACCGCGTATTTTTCAAGCATACGTAACCCCGGCGTTGTTTTTCTTGTGTCTATTACTGAAGCATCAGTGCCTTCAACTTGGCTCGCAAACTGTCGTGAAAGCGTCGCAACACCGCAAAGCCTTTGAAGCAAATTTAACGCTACTCGTTCACCTGTTAAAAGCACATCTGCAAAGCCGTTTAGCGTGCCGAACACGGTTCCGGCTTCGACAAAATCTCCATCGGCATATTTTGTTTCAATCGATGCGGTTTCGGGGTCGAGCTGTTGAAACACGGCTTCCGCCACTTTCAAGCCACAAATAACCAAATCTTCCTTTGCCAAAAACGCACCCGTTCCGCGCACGCCGGAAGGCACCGTTGCAAATGTTGTTATGTCACCGCGACCAATATCTTCTGCCAAGAATTCACTTATGTTCGCGAGAATATCGCCATTGTCTAAAAGATTCATTTTTATCTCCGTTTTTTATTAACCCGCTGATTTTGCCAAATCAATCTTAATTCCCTGCCATTTATTCTGATTAAATCTTAAAACGGTTAAAACGCAACGGGTTGCATGCCCCGCAAGAATTGCAAACCAAATATAGATTGCGCTCAGCCCCACGGTTGCTTGTGTGATAAAACAAATACTAAGCGGCATAATAACCTGTGAAATAATCGAAATAAACAGCGGACTTTTTGTATCGCCCGAACCTTGCAGACCGCCCGTGTAAGTTAGCGCAACCGAAACAAACAAACCCGAAACAGCAAGCACCCTCAAAAGACTTACGCCAAGTTCGGTCACGTGCGAACCGGTCAAGCCAAAGATAGCCAGCAGCTGCCCCGCAAAAAAGAAATAAATTACGCCGAGCGCAACTGCAACGGCAAGTGCAAATCTTGCCGCCGTGCGAACCGCTTGCCCGGCGCGCTCAATATTTCCTGCACCGATATTTTGTCCCGTAATCGCCGCCGCTGCGCCCATCAACCCAACCGAAATCCAAGTAACAAACGAGAATAATTGCCCGTAAGCCACCGCATAAGCCGCTTGCGCATCCGCACTATCTTTTAATGAACCGATAAATGAAAGCAGCATAACGCCGCCAATGTTCATTGCTATTCCCTGAAAACCCGCCGGAAGTCCAAACTGAAAAAGTTTGCGAATCACAACCGGCTCGGGCGCATAACTCTTCAACCCTTTAAAAGAAACAACCCAACGTTCGCCACAAAGTTTGATAAAGGAATACACACCAATAATTCCGGAAGCAATGCATGTTCCCATTGCTGCGCCTTTTGTACCGAAAGCGGGGATGGGACCAAAACCCGAAATCAGAACGATGTTAAAAATCAGGTTCATTACCGTCATCGTAATTCCCAAAACCATCGGCGTCTTTGCATCTCCGGCTGATCTTAGTGCGCCCGCCAGCATAAAGAAGATCATCAAACCGATGTTGTAAAGAAACATAATTCGGAGGTAAGGAAGCGCTTCGATCTGCACGCGCGGTTCGGAATTTACGAACTTCAATAAATATGGCGATAGAAAATATCCGGTTGGCGCAATTATCAAAAAACTGAAAAACAACGCGGTAATAAAAGCCTGGTAAACAGTGCGGTTTACTTTATCCGGCTCTGACGCGCCGGCGAACCTGGAAACCATAATTCCCATGCCGGTGAAGATTGATGCAATTAAAACAACAACCACAAGAAATATTTGCCAACTTACGCCGATTGCAGCATTGCCATATTTACCAACAACATTTCCGACAATGATGTGATCAACCAAACCTTGAATTCCACCAAAAATATTCGCAAGAATGGTTGGCGCACCAATCTTCCAAATTGCTTTACCGAGTGGACCTTCCACAATTGAACGGTCGAATTTACCTTCAGTTTTTACTTCTTGCCTAACCGTTTCGGTTGTTTGGTTTTCTTTTTCACTTTCTGGAAATGCCATAGAATTATGAGTGAAAATTTCGAATCGGATCAGTAATTATCATAAACAAGTATAGATAAAATGTCGCGCGGGAAGCTTATTCTAGAGTCGTAATTTTACCGATTCTCTTTCTAAAGTGCCCGTTGATTTTAATTATTAAACTGGTTCAAAAATGGATTACAAATTCAGCCGAACACTACTATAACAAAAACGTTACAGTATATTTATTCGAGTTCTTTTAAAAACCCGTGTGATTGCTTTCGATGATAGTTTAAGACATTACACATCAGAAACGGACAGATTAGTTTGATTGAGGCGATGGCGGATTTTGAGAGACGGGAGAAAGTGAGCAAGTCTGTGAAGATGCTCGCGGAGCTTTCGGGGCTTGTGGATCGATCGAAACTCGTGTCGATTTGGAGCGTTTTGGACAAGACGCGGAGCGGCAAGGGCGGGGCGACCGCCGATTTCGTTTGAGGTCAAGCTGAAGATGCTGTTTTTGCAGTTTGCGTTTAATTTGAGCGATGAAGAATTGGATGACCAATTAATTGATCGGCTGAGTTTTCAGGAGTTTGTTCGGCTTGGTTATCACGATGAAATCCCCGATTTTACTACGTTTGGGCACTTCAAAGAGGGATTGATCTAGCACGGATTGATGGACGAAATCTTCGAATCGATTGTGTTACAGATCAAGAATCACGGGTTGATGTGTTCGCATAAATTGCAGAATGCTTTGGGTTGGCGTCATCCGATATATTGCCACTAGCTTCAGCTAGTGGGCAATCTCAGCAAAAATAACCACAAGGTTAAGCCATCGAAGATGGCGATTCAACCAGATTCTTTAAGTTCTCAGTCAAGGCGTTTACCTGCGTTTCGATTTCAGCGACTCGCGCGCGTACCGCATCGACCTTATCTGCCGGAGCCTTATTTACAAAATTCGCATTTCCGAGTTGTGCCTTTAGCTTATCGCCTTCGGCGTTCAATTTTGCTATTTGATTAGATAGGCGTTCACGTTCCTTTTCAAAATCAATTAAGCCTTCAAGCGGAATTGCGATTTCTGCGCCGTTTGCCAACACAGCCTTTGCTGATGCATTTGGAACATCGTTCTTTTCGGATGCAAAAAGCGCACTGCCCCGAGCAAGTTTTAATATCTGCGCTTCGTTTTCGGTAATTATTTTCTTCAAATCATCTTCACAAGCAATATGAATCGGCACTTTATCTGAAGGTTTTATCTGCATTTCTGCGCGGATATTCCGAATCTTCGTAATCAAATCAAACAAAAGACGCATTTCGCTTTCAGCCGTGTCATCAACTAATTTTGCGTTTCCTTTTGGAAAATCGGCAAGCATAATTGTAACGGGCGCATTCTGGTAAGCCGAATTGTGCAAATTTGTGCCGGTGCCGGGCAAACGCTGCCACAGCTCTTCGGTAAGATATGGCATAAACGGATGAAGCAAACGCAAAGCCTGTTCAAGAACGCTTAAAATGCGCGACGCGGCTTCTGTGCTGCCCGCAGTAATTTCATCTTTCTTAATCTCAATATACCAATCACAAAAATCGTCCCAAAAAAAGTGATAAAGCTTTTCAACAGCTACATGAAACGCATATCTATCTATCGCTTCGTTTACTTCGATAGCCGTTTTGTTAAAGCGCGAAACAATCCAGCGATCCGCAATGTTGTTTGATTCTTCAACCAACTGCGGATTTACAAAGGCATCCTTCGCGTTCATCAAGCAAAAACGCGTTGCATTCCAAATCTTATTAGCAAAATTTCTATATGATTCAACCTTTTCATCGCGCCAAGCGAAATCCATTCCGGTTGAAGAACCGGCTAACGCCATGCGGGTTGCGTCAACACCGTATTGATTAAATACCTCTATCGGGTCAACGCCGTTGCCTTTTGTTTTTGACATACGTTGCCCATCGGCGGCAAGCACCGTTCCCGTAATGTAAACATCATCAAACGGTCGTTCGCCCGTGAATTTCAGTGCAGACATGACCATTCGCGAAACCCATAAAAAGATTATGTCTTTTGCGGTTATGAGCACATCCGTAGGATGAAATTTTTCTAAATCGGTTAAATCCGCATCGGCTTTGCCCGTCCAACCCAAAGTTGAAAACGACCAAAGCCATGAAGAAAACCACGTATCCAAAACATCTTCATCTTGCGTAAGCTGTTTGGTTCCGGCTGCCGCGACTGCATCTTCAAACGTGCGCGCAACAAAAACATTTCCTTCTATATCGTACCAAGCGGGTATTTGATGTCCCCACCAAAGTTGCCGTGAAATCGTCCAATCACGCAGATTTTCAAGCCAATCAGTATAAACTTTTGTATGAGGATTTTGCGGCGTAAATTTCGGAAAGTCAGTTTCGCGCTTTAAGTTCAAAGCCATATCGCGCATTTCTTCCATCTTTACCCACCATTGCGTTGAAATGAGCGTTTCGATAACAGTTTTGCATCGCTCACAAACGGGCAACACCATTTCATGATCTTCAATCTTTTCAAGCAACCCGCGTTCTTCAAACATTTCAAGAACTAGTTTTCGCGCTTTGTAACGCTCAAGCCCATTGAATTCGGCGCCGGCATCTTCATTCATGGTGCCGTCAAGGTTCATTACATTCAATTGTGGCAGATTGTGGCGCAAGCCCATTTCATAATCGTTCGGATCATGAGCGGGCGTAATTTTTACCGCACCGGTGCCAAATTCCATCTCAACATATTCATCTGCGATTATTGGAATTTCGCGGTCGGTAAGCGGTAACTCAATAGTTTTGCCAATGAATTTTTGGAATCGCTCATCGTTCGGATTCACGGCAACGGCGGTATCGCCCAACATTGTTTCCGGACGTGTGGTTGCAACGGTTAGAAAGCCTTCTTCGCCTTTAATTGGATATCGCAAATAAAATAGCTTGCCATCCTTCTTTTCTTTATCTTCAATTTCAAGATCTGAAAGAACGGTTTGATCGTTAGGACACCAGTTTACTATTCGCGCCCCGCGGTAAATCCATCCTTCGTCGTAAAGTGTTATAAATACGCTTTTTACGGCTTCGGAAAGGGCTTCATCCATCGTGAATCGTTCGCGCGTCCAATCAACTGAAAGCCCTTCACGTCTGATTTGTTGAAGAATTGTTCCTCCATAAAGCGTTTTCCATTCCCAAACTTTTTTTGTAAATGCCTCACGTCCGATTTCGTGCGGGGTTTTGTTTTCCTGCTCCTTTAGCTGCCGCGTAACCATCAATTGTGTGGAAATTCCGGCGTGGTCAATACCCGGCAAAAATAAAGTTTTGTAGCCGAGCATCCTTTTGCGACGCGTAAGCACATCCATAACAGTGTGCTGAAGCGCGTGCCCCATATGTAAGCTACCCGTAACATTCGGCGGCGGAATTACGATTGAATAGGTTTCAGCGGCTTGATTTTCATTGATTTCGGGAGCAAAAAAGCCTGCATCTTCCCAACGCTTGTAATGATCTTTTTCCGCAATTTGCGGGTCGTATTGTGTCGATAATTCCATATTTTCAGTGTTGTCTATTAATTGAAACACTTATGATAAATTAAAAGGCAGCGAACATTAAAACCAAGCGGTCGCTGCCAATAATCCTAGTTTGTCGTTTCTTTTACTCTTTCAGCTTTTCATTGGCTACTTCGCGTACCACACGTTCCGCAATGCGGGGTACAACTTCCCACGCAACATCACGAATTGCCGTATTTGAAAGCCGTTCTACTACTTTATTTACAATCTCTTCAATAGAATCTGCCGAAAGCGTTACGTCACCCGTATTGGTTTGCGAACTTTTTTCAGTTTTTTCTGCCGTTTCGGACGCGAATATTTCGGCGTTGTTTGATTCTGTAAATGAATAGTTCTCCTCAATTGCCGTATATTGATTTGAATACTCAACCGCATCTGATGATTCAATTTCCGCCGCTTCGCGAATCTCATTTAGCGCCGGCGGTTCCGGCTCGAAATTTTCACGTGAAATATTTGAAAAAGCATCTGCCGAGGCTTCATTTTGGACACTTGAAGTTGGTTCGTTCAAATCAATGGAATTGTTACCGTAAAAAACTACACCATCACTTTCTTCAAACGAATTAACCGAAACAGGCGCTACATCTTCACGGGTCTCTTTTTCCGAATTAGCCGGCGCGGCAAAATCAAAGCCCGTTTCACTTGTCGGTGCGTCCGATACCGCTTCGTAATTCGTTACGGCATTGCCTGTTACCGGAGATTCGTCGTTTTCCGTAGCCGCTTCTTCAATTCTTGCGTTACCTCTGGATGAAAACGGTACCTCCAACAAATCTGCTTCATCAAGAGTTGGTTCTGCATTTTTGGGGCTCGTATTTTCTTCGTAAACCTGCGATGCCACGGTTTCGAAACCTGTTTCTTCCGTGCTTTGTTCCGGAACCTGTGGTGGCGTGTAATGCGGAAACTCTGCGGTGTTTTCAATTTCCGCGTGAGTCTCGGGCGCTAACGCAGCAGAATCCGACGTCGTAAATTCGGTGTCATTTATAGCACTTTCAATTTCTTCATCGTCTTCCGAGACTTCAAAATCACTTTGCAATGAGGGTGTTTCGTCATACGGTGTTTCAACGGAATTTGAAAACGCGAAATCTTTTTCTGGCAGTACGGGCTCGATTTGTTCGAAGTTACGTTGATCTGTTTCAATCATCTCATCATCATTTCCGCCTCTGTAACCTTGAAACGAACTATCAGAATCTTCAGGTTCCACTGCCGCGAAATCCGCAGTCTGCGTCGGTGGAAAATCGGGTACGGGTTCGGTTTTATCCATCCGATGTGTGGCGAAACCGTCAAAATCACTTTCAGTCGAAGCAGGCGCAAACGTACCAGCCCCTTCTGCGCTGCTATCCAGCTTTTGAGTTTCAAAACTCTGAGCCGGTGCCGGCGGTTGCGAAACTGTTCGTTCGATTTCATATCCAGCATTCTCAGATTGAACCGGTTCGGGTTCAACACCAGACAGCGGTTCGGTCATTACAGCCGGAATATTCTGCTGCGAAACTTCGGCAGTGTCTTGGGTAGCTTGCACGATTGGCGCTTCTTCAACAACCGCCTGCTGCGAACCCTTTTCCATATGTGCCATTACGGTACTTACAAGCTGGCTGATTGATTGAAACGGCTTTGTCAAAAAGTCGTTTGCGCCAACGCGCTTTGCTTCATGTTCATCAAACGGTTCAAAAGACCCAACAAGAAGTATAACGGGCGTTTTCGCCCCCAAATCAGACTGACGAACTTTTTCGCAAAGTTCGTAACCGTTTAGCCCCGGCATATTCACATCCGCCAAGATAATATCCGGCACGTCTTCTCGAAATTTATCCATGGCGGAATTTCCATCTCCAACCGCGACAACTTCGATTCCTTCATCCGCGAAGGTTAGATTTACAACTTTCTGAATTGTTACTGAATCATCAGCAAGTAAGAGTCTTTGATTTGACACGTTTCAGCTCCTGATTTTACGCCTTATTTCTTACACAGGCGGTTTTTTGAGTATTCGCGCGCATTCACGCGTATTATTCGTTGTTACTTTTCTTTCTTTTTTGTGTTTGTAAGCATCTGCAACATCATTTTCAACTGCGAAGCAGTAAACGGCTTCGGCAAAAATGCAACTGCGCCGGCAGATAAGCTATCCGAAGAAAGTTTGGGGCTTTGTTCAGCTGTCATCATAATTACGGGAACCCCCTTCAATTGGCTCTCCGTTTGCATAAATTTTACCAATTCAGTTCCCTGAATATATGGCATTACAACATCAAATACGGCAGCCCTGAAATTTGTGCCGGATTGAAGTATCTTGTAAGCTTCCTTTCCGTCACGCGCAACAACTGCCCTATACCCTTCTTTTTCAACAATTGCAGTTACCAGACGAAGAATTGCAGGGTCATCATCTGCGACCAGTACATTCATTTCCGTTTTTTGTTCTTCTGTCATTTGCTATTTGCGAGCCGTAAATTAATAAATTTCGGACAATAATATATTAGCAAAAATTCAATTTTGCTGCTTAATCCTTGCCAATTTAGCCGCAAGCTTAATCGCGGCTACCATGCTTGAGGGATCAGCCTTATTCATACCTGCAATTTCAAAAGCCGTTCCATGATCAACTGAAGTTCTAATCAAAGGCAACCCCAGAGTTACGTTAACAGATGCCCCAAACGAAAGACACTTTACGGCGATTGTAGCTTGATCGTGATAGCAGGAAATTACTGCATCAAACGCTCCTTTGTATGCGTTTAGAAAAACCGTATCGGGCGAAAAAGGACCACTAACATCAAGTTCTAAAACTTCCCTGCAATATGTTATTGCGGGCGTAATTTCCTTTGCTTCTTCTTCACCGAATAAACCGTGTTCGGATGCGTGCGGATTTAACCCCGCAACCGCGATTTTTACCGGCTTGGAAAGCAGCTGTCTCAAAACCTGTTCCGCAAACGATATAAGTTCAACCAACGCATCTTTTTTTACCAAGCCAATTGCTTCTTGCAATGAAACGTGGGTTGAAAGCAACACAACCGCCATTGAGCCGGCAAAAAAACTCATTGCAAAAGATTCGGTGCCCGTCAGTTCTGCAAGAAATTCAGTGTGCCCGGGAAAATCAAATCCGCCTGCTTGTAGGGCTTCTTTATTAATTGGTGCCGTTACAATTGCATCAATCTGTTTTGATTCCCAAAGATCTACGGCGGTTTTTATATATTCGCCTGCCGCCTTTCCGCATGTGGCGGAAGTTACACCCATCTCAACTTTCGAGTTGAGATTATCGAGATCAAAAACCCGAATTTCCCCGGCGTTTTGGCTTTCTCCATTTCCGCGCAAAATCAAACCGGTGTTCAGAGTTCGATTCAATGACGAAATATGTTTGAAGTCACCAACTATTGTAAAGGTAATTTCATTGGTTTTACCAATATTCTTAAGCGCTTTCAGCACCACTTCGGGACCAATTCCAGCCGGATCTCCCATCGTGATACAAAGCCGGGTGGGCAAATCTAAATTAGAGTGATTTGAAACGGAACCCATTTCGCAACTTTGGTCTATTATTTAAGTTCTGAAGCCTTAAACATATATTTGATATTGTGCCTCAGTAATATGATATTCGGCGCCGAATCACGCATAATCTTTAGTGCGCCGATGTCATACCATTCAATAACGCCGCGAATTTCTTCGTTATCAAGAAGAACGAAGACCATTTCGGTTTCCGCTTCAATCTGTTTCTTGTAATAAAACGTTTCCGCAAGCGTTTCAACCGTTGGTCGTTTCTTCGGCTCGTATTTTGCGGCAACGTATTTTGTATTTCCTTGCTTCTGTTTCATTCGAATAAAATGCAATCGAATTTAGAAATCAGTGCCGGCTAGTCAGCCTGTCTTCTGATAAATGCCGGAACTTCTAAATCTTCACGCTCTCCGGACTCCTGCGACATTGCTCCGTATGTATTTTGAACCATTCGCGCCTCAGGTGCCTGGTGGTTTTCTGCAATATGATGTTCAAAACCGGTAGCGATAACGGTAATCGTTACTTCATCATCATCGGTTTCATTATACACCGCACCAAAGATAATGTTGGCATCCTCATCGGCTTCATCGTGAACTAAAGCAATTGCCTCTTCAACTTGGTTAAGCGGCATATTTGCAGAGCCTCTTATATTAATCAATGCGCCACGAGCACCCGCGATTGAATTTTCTTCAAGAAGTTTTGAATCAATTGCCTGCCGCATTGCCTCAACAACCGCATTTTCGCCGGCTGCCGTACCAATTCCCATAAGCGCAACGCCCATTCCCTTCATTACCGAACGAACATCGGCAAAATCAAGATTGATTATACCCGGCGACGTTATCAAATCACTGATTCCCTGCACTGCTTGAAGCAAAATATCGTCGGCTTTTTGAAACGCTTGATGAATCGAAATTTCAGGATCAAGCTCTTTCAAACGTGAATTCGGAATCGTAATAATCGTGTCAACGCAACCGCGAAGTTCTGCAACGCCTTTTTCAGCCTGGTTCATGCGTTTTTTGCCTTCCACACCAAACGGTTTTGTAACCACCGCAACCGTAAGTTTTTGCATCTCGGTCGCAAGTGCCGCTATCACGGGTGCCGCTCCGGTTCCGGTTCCGCCGCCCAAACCCGCAGTTACAAAAACCATATCGGCATCTTCAAGAAGGTTCATTATTTTTGAACTATCTTCGAGCGCTGCATTTTTCCCGATTGACGGATCCGCACCGGCTCCAAGTCCGCGCGTCAATTCTGCCCCAATCTGAAGTTTTATCGGTGCAAGCGAATCATTTAGCGCTTGCAAATCAGTATTGGCAACAATAAATTCAACATTTTTCACCCCTGCGCGAATCATGCGGTTTACGGCGTTTCCGCCGCCGCCGCCGATACCAATTACCTTAATTCGTGCGCCGGTTTCGGGAGGCTCATCAATAAATATTTCGAATTTCTTACCACTTTGAAGACTACCGGTTTCCATTATTATTACTTCCTTAGCTGTTAATAAAATGATGTAAATCAGTGATGACGCAGGGATGTGCCCAAGAATCCCGTTTCAACTATATGTTGTGTCCTTGGGTCAAAAGCATACAACGATTTGGGGTTAAAAATCCAGCGTACATATTAAATTTACCTAAATTTCGTTCGAAAACTTTCAAACCATTCAGCAACCCGTTGAGCCGTGGACCTATCCCCGCCCGCGAGGGCGTTAATTTGGGATGTCATGGCAGTCCACGCAAGTCCCGTACCCACAGCCCATTCCGGATCATTCAGGTTGTCAACCATTCCGCCGAAGCGATCTTCGCGCGGCAAACCTACACGTGTAGGCGAATCAAATACTTGTTCTGCTATTTCAACAATGCCTCGAATTCCGGCGCTTCCGCCCGTCAAAACCACGCCGCTTGAAATTTGCGCCTGCACACGTAATATTTCGTTCGCAATATGTTGAAGCAATTCGACGGCGCGCGGCTGCAAAACATCGCATAAAATTTCTTTTGTTAGTTGGCGCGTCTCGCTTCTTCCGACAGGAGTAATTTCAATTATTTGCTGTTTTTCATCATCATCTAAGAGAAAGCCCGCCACACAGCCTTCTTTTGTTTTAATCTTTTCCGCATCCGGAATCGAAACCCGCAAGCCGGTTGCAATATCTTTGGTAAAATTCATTCCACCAAACGGAAAAACTGCCGTGTGTTGCACAGCACCACGACCAAAAATCATCAAACTTGTAATTTCAGACCCGATATTTACCAGCGCGCATCCATATTCGCGGTCTTCATCGGAAAGAGTCGAAGCTGCCGCAGCCAATGGTTCCAAGATAATTTGTTCAACTTCCAAACCGGAATTATAAATCGCTTTCACGATATTTTGCCTTCCGGCGCTTGGGCTTGTTACAACGTGAACAAGCGCTTCAAGCCGTGCCCCGCGCATACCGACCGGTTCGATGATTCCATCTTGTCCGTCGATTATAAATTCCTGCGGAAGCCTATCCACAATTTCCCAACCGGTTGGCAACTGAATTGCGCTTGCGGAATCAATCGCTCTTTCAACATCCTCTGAAACGATTTCGCGCTCCGCCCCCGCAACCGCAACCACGCCACTTTTATTTTCGCCTTGAAGATGTTCGCCTGAAAAATTTACGGTTGCCATTTGCACTTCCAAGCCCGAAACACGTTCGGCTTCCGCAACAGCTTTTTTGATTGAATCAACTACGGAACCCGCCGTTGTTACGATTCCGCGACGCAACCCTTTAGAATCCGCCTCGCCGAACCCAACTATGTTGAGCTTTCCCTTGTCATCCGGTTCACCGATTACGCATCGCACCCGGCTTGTTCCGATGTCTAACCCAACCGCATGAATTTCCTGACCAATCATCATTTCACCTTTTCCTTATCTACGAGTTTCTGTATTCAATTACGGGGCTGTCGTTTGTAATTATAACCGCCTGAACTTCCTTTCCGCGTCCAACCACGCTTTCTATTCCTTTTTGCAACGCACGGCTTTTATCTTCCAGCCCCAAAACTATTGTTACTGCTTTGCCGGAATCCGAAACAATTGCCTTAGGTTCGCCGGGGTCGGAAAGATCGACAGCACGCACACGCGAAATAAGCGAATTTCTTTGCCATTCCGTTCGAAGATCGTTAAATATTTGAATGCGACGACGATTTTCCTCAGTCGCAGATTCAGAACGATTTCTGTCCCAACCAAACATGGTAAATTCGGGGCGTTTTTCGTTCTTTCCTACAACATTTAGAATTAATCCGTCCTTATCTACCCAATAATCCGCGCCATCCAAACGCACAATCGCTGCCGGCTCACGAAGTTCGACATTTACATAAATCTCATCGGGCAGAATTCGCGAAACGCTTGCACGACGTACATCTCTTAGCGATTCAATTTGGGTTTTGATCTTTGCAACATCCGCGCGCCAAACTCCATTTACAAGCGAATTTCGTCTTACGATTTCCTTAATTTCGCCTTCGGTTTCTGCAGATGCGCCTTCAACCGCAACCGATTTAAGATCGAAAAACGTAGATGCCGTAACGGTTTGATAACCAAACAGAACCAAAAAACTTAAGCAAAGCAACAAACATGCAATCAAAAATAACGGTACGATAAAGTTTGCGACCTTACCGTTCGTTTTGGTGCGCTTGCGCGCGGTTGATGTTCTACGGGTAGAACCGGTTCGCGCCGCTGTTGATTTTCGCGTTGTTGTTCTTCTTCTAGCCATGCTTTTCATTTAAAAGGTCTACTATTTCTTCGGAAAGTTTTGTAATGCTTCCCGCGCCAAGCGTAACTACCAAATCACGCGGTTGAAGATTATCGATCACCGCTGCCGCGGCACCATCCACATCACCAATGTACTTAACGTTTTTATGACCGAATTGCTCGATTTTTTGCGTCAAAACTTCCGCGGAAATTCCTTCAATCGGCGCTTCGCTTGCCGGGTAAATATCCAAGATGTAAACAACATCGGCATTGTTAAACGATGTGGCGAAATCATCCATCAAATCTTGAGTTCGTGTGTAACGGTGCGGCTGAAAAATAACCACGATTCTTCTATCGCCCGAACCGTTCTTGGCAGCCGAAAGTGTAGCGGAAATTTCGGTAGGATGATGTCCGTAATCATCCACTACGCGTATGTCGTTTACTTCACCCTTAAACTGAAATCTTCTGTTTGCATTCTTAAACGCGCCAAACGCCGTTTGTATGTTGGAAAATGGAACGTCCAATTCAAGTGCCACGGCGATTGCGGCAAGCGCATTGTAAACATTGTGCCTGCCCGGCACCGGAATTGTTACGCGCCCCAAATCTTTATCTCCAGCCAAAACATTGAACGAAGCACCAAAGTTTTCATCAAAGCTTACGTCATACGCAGAAATATCAGCCTGTTTCGTGAATCCAAACGTTACGATTCTACGTTTAATGTTGGGGATAATTGATTGCACGTTCGGATCATCAAGGCAAATTATTGCGGCTCCATAGAACGGAACTTTGTTGGCAAAATCCGTAAAACACTGAACCACATCTTCCATTCCTTTATATGATTCCATGTGCTCTCGGTCTATATTTGTCACAACCGCGATGGTTGGATAAAGCATTAAAAAGCTTCTATCGCTTTCATCCGCTTCAGTTACAAACCAATCACTCTTACCCAATTTTGCATTTGAGCCAAGCGTTTCAACCACGCCGCCAACAACCGTTGTCGGGTCAATTCCGGCATGTCCGAGGACGGTTGCAACCATCGAAGTTGTTGAAGTTTTGCCGTGCGAGCCCGAAACCGCAACCGAATAAGGCTTTAATGTCATCAATTCCGCAAGCATTTCAGCACGTGGAATTATCGGAATTTTTCTGCGCTTCGCCTCAACAATTTCAGGGTTTTCCGCCTTGATTGCCGATGAATATACAACTACTTGCGCATCGCCGATATTTTCAGCCGCGTGCCCGATTGAGATTTTTATCTCAAATATAGTTTCAAGGCGCTGCGTGTTTTTTGAACCGTTTAAATCAGAACCCGTTACACGAAAACCGAGGTTCGCCAACACCTCAGCAATACCGGACATCCCGATTCCGCCGATTCCTACAAAATGAATATTCTTTACGTGCCTAAACATTGGTTATCTATTGTTTCAAAATTTCTTTATGCGCCACACCACGCCAAAAACTTCTACCTATTCTTTGCAATCCCTTCCAACAAAGTTACGGTCGCTTCAACTGCATCTTTTTTTGCGAGTGAACGCGCTGCTTCTTCCATCGCTGTGATTTCTTTCGGTGAATTAATCAGCTGTTTTATTGTCTTAGCAAGCGTTTCGCCGTTAAGTTTGCTTTGAAGAATCATTTTTGCGGCTCCCTTATTTACAAAAACTTCGGCATTTTTCCGTTGGTGATCATCGGCGGCAGTTGGCAACGGAATCATTACAGCCGCTTTCCCGGTTGCCGCAAGTTCGGCGCACGTAGTTGCCCCGGCGCGCGACACAATTAAATCGGTTTTTGCAAATTCTTCCATCATATTCGAAATATATTCGCGAATATCGGCATCGCCCCAGCCTTTGTTTTGATAGCTAACACGTATTTTTTCAAAATCATGCCTGCCTGTTTGATGCGTTATTTGTAGCGCATCCTTTACATCGGAAAGATTATCAAGCGCATCAACCATTGCAAAATTTATTGCGCGCGCACCTTGTGAGCCACCAAAAATCAACAACGAAAATTTAGCGGCGCGTTGTTTTTGCGGAATCTCAAAAAATTCCGCACGAACCGGGTTTCCGGTAACCACACCCTTTTTACCGAAATAGGGTAGGGCTTCTTCAAATGTAAGCGCAGCCTTTGTTATAAACCGCGCAAGCTGCCTGTTTGTAAAACCGGGCAAAGCATTTGAATCCATGGCAAGCGTCGGAATTCGCATCAAGCTTGCGGTTAAAAGAACGGGTCCGGTTACATAGCCCCCTGCGCCAATCACCACATCCGGCGCGAATGCCTTTAACAACTTGCGCGCCTCAAGAAAACTCTTCGGCAAAATTGCCAATCCCTTTATCTTGCCTGCAATCCCGACACTTTTTAACCCCGCGCTGTTAATCAATGAAAGTTCAAAACCGTTTTCCGGAACAATTTTTGTTTCGAGTCCACGTTCGGTGCCTACAAATTTGATAACAGACGAAGAATCGCGCCGCATAATTTCGTTTGCCACGGCAATTCCGGGATAAATATGTCCGCCGGTTCCGCCGGCTGCGATTAAAACACGCATAAAAATCTTACGCCTTTTGCGCCTTCTTTCGTCGCGTCGGTTTCGCGCGCTTCCGCGTGGTGGCTTTTCGTGGCGTTCTAGTTGAATGCAACCCGCTTTCAAACGAAATAAATCCGGCGTGCTGCGAAATGCTTAGCAGAATGCCAACTGCAAACAGCGTCAAAACTATTGAAGAACCGCCGTATGATATAAACGGAAGCGGAATTCCTTTTGCCGGCAAAATTGATGTAACAACACTTATATTAAAAAGCGCCTGCACAATGATTCCCGTAATTATTCCGATGCCTAAAAGCATTCCAAACCTATCCGGCGCAAGCAGTGCCGCGCGAGTTCCGCGCCAAAGCAGCAGTGCAAAAACAATCACAACGGCGATTGTGCCTATCATTCCCAGCTCTTCACCAACCGTTGCAAATATAAAATCCGAATGCGGATACGGCAGATAAAACAACTTTTGTTGTCCACGCGCAAATCCTTCGCCAAAAACACCGCCCGAACCAATTCCCATCAGTGATTGACACACTTGGTACCCCGCGCCCATCTTATTTTGGTCACTGCAGGGTTCCAAAAAGGCAACTAAACGACGCATTCGCCACGGTGCCAAAAAAAGCGCAAGCAACATGATTGCGAACAACGCAATTGAAACCGCGCCAATATGCGTAAGTTTCGCGCCCGCCGCAAAATAAACCGCTACAAAAACCGCTGAAAGCACTATTACGGTTCCTAAATCAGGCTCCATAAATATCAAGCCGGCTACGACAATCATCACTCCGAGACACGGCAAAGCGGTTTCTTTTAGATCAGCAACGGCATCTTTTTTTACCGTTAAAAAATATGCCAAAAACAGCGGCACGGAAATTTTAGCGATTTCCGATGGCTGAAACGACATTCCCGGAAAGCGAATCCAACGTCGCGCGCCGTTTATAGCAGGAAAGGCAAAAACCGCCACAAGCAAAAAGACCGTGATTAATAGTGCGCCGTAAACAACATATTGATTTTCGTAGATGTGGTAATCAATTTTACTTACTGCGTACATCACCATCAATCCAAAAATCGTAAATGCAAATTGCTTGTAAAAGTATGTGTATTGAGTGACACCGTTTGATTCGCGAAGTGAAATCATAGCCGAAGCGCTATAGACCATAATTGATCCAAACAACGCCAATGACGCCGCAATCGCAAACAAAAACCAATCAATTCTCAACTTCTTAGCCATTCTTTCGCTCTAAAAATTACTGAGATTTCAAACCGTTTACCGCTTTCTTAAAAACTTCGCCGCGCTCTTCATAGCTGCGGAACATATCGTAGCTGGCACACGCGGGAGCCAACAAAATGGTATCGCCGGCTTCCGCATTATCCATCGCAGCCTTTGCGGCTTCTTCAAGTGATTCGGCAAAAACGGAATCTGCCGCATCGCCTAACTGCGATTCGATATTCTTTGCGTCTTCGCCCACCAGAACCATCAGCCGCACCTTTTTTTCAATCAATTCAACCAAAGGTGCATAGGGCGCATTCTTTCCAAGACCGCCCAAAATCAAAACCACTTCGCCGGGTTCGTCTTCGAAGGCTTCGAGCGCTTTCAGCGTGGCATCAACGCTTGTCGCTTTTGAATCGTTAAAGAAATCAACGCCATCGATATTTGCGATAAATTCCAAACGATGTTCAACCGCTTTGAATTTACGAATTGTTTCGCGCATTGAATCAGGCGCAGCACCACAAGCTAACCCCGCGGCAAGTGCTGCCAAAACATTCTGCACGTTATGCACGCCACGCAAAGCCATTTCATCACGAGTTGTCAAAACTTTTTCTTTGCCGCCAGCCCGCGAAATTAGTTCGCGTCCCCGCAAAAACAAGCCTTCATCCAATTCTTTTGAGATTGAAAAAAGCGCAACTTGTGCCATTAATCCTTTCGCCCAATCAGCCGTTATCGGATCATCGGCGTTTAAAATCGCAAGGTCTGCCGTAGTTTGATTCATAAACAAACGATTTTTTGCAGCCGCATAATCGGTAAACAGATCGTATCGATCCATATGATTTGGCGTGACATTCAAGCAAATTCCGATATCGGGCTTAAACATCGAAATTGTTTCAAGCTGAAAACTTGAAAGCTCAACAATCGTCCAAGAATTTTCGTTTGTTGCTTCTGCCAAAGAAAGCAAAGGCGTGCCGATGTTTCCGCCAACAAAAGCTTCAATTCCCGCATTCTGTAAGATTTCGCCAAGCAACGAAGTTGTGGTTGTCTTTCCGTTCGAACCCGTTATGCCTATTATGCGCCCGCGCATAAATCTATAAGCAAGTTCGACTTCGCCAATCACTGCGCCATCTTTTCTTTCAACATATCGCGCGGGAACAACTGTTGAAGGAATTCCCGGCGAAATTACAACTAGTTCGATTTGATCCAAAAGCCACGAAGGAATATCGCCGTCAAGCAAACCCACGCTGCTTGTTTCTTTCAAAGCACGCGCCGTTTCATCCCATTCCGCAATCGGCTTTTTATCGTGCAGAGCTACCACCGCGCCTTTCGTTGCCAAAAACTTTGCCGCAGTTACACCGGATTTTCCCGCACCGAGAACCAAAACTTTTTTTC
>JBKEBT010000154.1:0-30164 GCA_047973305.1 Pyrinomonadaceae bacterium | reverse complement strand
ACTCCATTTACCGCAGTGTTACCGGATATAGCGACAGATAACCTCTTTCCGCCGGCGCAGCCGTCACGGGCAATGGTAAAATATATGAAATTAACCGATAGGCAAGATCTTTCTCATGCAGATATGGCAAACCCGCGTGAACTTAACGAAATTATTTGGTATTCCGTTAAACGCGATTCAATGCCAATGCCGCCCGCGGTAAGCGCAGCCGAATTCGAGGCTCTAAGAATCGGGATAAAACCCGAAACGGATGATGAAGACGGCGATGATTAATATAAAACTATTTTGGAGATAAAATATTATGAACACTTATCCTGAAGATATATATACGGAACCGAATTTAGACATTAACACGCTTAACAACCTTGGACCCCTTACACCGCTTGCGGGAATTTGGGAAGGAAAAATCGGTTTTGATGTAAAGCCGAAAGCCGAGGGACCAAAATCGCAAGATTATGTTGAACATTTTGAGTTACAGCCGATTGATCCGCAAACAAACGGTCCGCAGTTTTATTATGGCTTGCGCTATCACCAATTCGTTACCAAGCCGGATAACCCGAAAACTTATCATGATCAAGTTGGCTTCTTTTTATGGGAGCCAGCAACGAAGACTGTAATTCAAACGCTTACGATTCCGCGCGCGCAAACCGCATTGGCAATCGGAACTGCAGAACCTGATGCCACAACATTTGAATTGGTGGCAAAGCGCGGCTCGTTGATAAACGGAATTTGTTCGAATCCATTTTTGGAAGATAGATTTACAACAATCGAATACAGCATCAAAATTCGGTGTTATGAAAACGGAACGTGGGGCTACGAACTTGATACGCAAATGGAAATTAAAGGGCAAAAGAACCCGTTCCACCACACCGATGAAAATACGCTGAAAAAAGTGGGTGAACCAACTCCGAACCCATTGGCACGTGAAGCAGGCGCAATATAAAAGAGATTAGGCAACTAATTTGGGAACAAATAGTGAGCTAATGAAAACAACAATGTTGGGGTGCGCTGTCCACGCCTGCGGGGCATCAACCAACAAACGCCGGAAACCGTTTACCGAGCAGGTGCAATAATGCGCCGGAAAGATTTCTAATGTCGCAAGGGTTTTGATAATCTGCTTTCGGCTTAATTCGCTCAACGCTCGAAACGTCAACCACAAAAGAATTCTATGTACGACAAAATTCAAAATCAGCTCGAAACTACATTGGAAGAAATCAAAGATGCGGGTTTGTTTAAGAACGAACGCGTAATCGAAAGTCCGCAGGAAGCACATATAGAAGTTGAACGCGGTTCGGTCTTGAATATGTGCGCCAATAATTATTTGGGGCTATCAAATAACCGCGATATCGTCGATTCGGCACACTGGGCACTCGATGAATGGGGCTTCGGTCTTTCATCGGTTCGATTTATTTGCGGAACGCAAACTATTCACAAGCAGTTGGAGCAAAAACTCAGCAAGTTTCTTGGTACGGAAGATACCATTCTTTATACATCTTGCTTTGACGCAAACGGTGGATTGTTTGAAACCATCTTGGATGAACGCGATGCAGTAATTTCTGATGAATTAAACCACGCGAGCATTATCGATGGTGTAAGGCTTTGCAAAGCTCAACGTTTTCGATATAAAAACGGCGACATGGAAGATTTGGAAACGCAACTGAAATCTTCTGAAGGCATGCGCAACCGTTTGATAATTACCGACGGTGTTTTTTCGATGGATGGCTATTACGCAAAGCTCGATAAGATTTGCGATCTTGCCGAAAAATATAAAGCGCTTGTTGCCGTTGATGATTCGCATGCCGTAGGTTTTGTTGGTAAAACAGGTCGTGGCACCCACGAACATTTCGGGGTAATGGGGCGCATCGACATCATCACCGGCACGCTTGGCAAGGCACTTGGCGGCGCAGCCGGCGGATATACAAGTGGTAGAAAAGAAATTATTCAAATGCTTCGCCAACGCTCGCGCCCGTATCTTTTTTCAAATTCGGTTGCGCCTCCAATTGTTGCAGCCGCCATCAAAGCCATCGATTTACTTACCGAATCAACACAACTACGCGATAAACTTGCCGAAAACACAAAGTTTTTCCGTGAAGAACTTGGCAAAATCGGGCTAGAAGTATTGCCGGGGGAACACCCGATTGTGCCGGTTATGTTTGGTGAAGCCCATCCGGCTGTAAATATGGCTGAAGCGCTTCTTAAGAAAGGCGTGTATGTAATTCCTTTTTCGTTTCCGGTGGTGCCAAAAGGTAAAGCCAGAATTCGTACACAAGTTTCTGCGGCACATTCCAAGGCAGATTTGGAATTCGCGGTGGAAAAATTCGCAGAGGCAAAAAATGAATTGGGAATTTAGTAATTTTTGTTAGCAAATTTTTTTGCATTTTTCTTTATTGTGGAGGTTTGCTGACAATTTCCGGTGTAACACAAAAAAAGCTGCCACGAAGCAAATTTCGTAGCAGCTTTTTCAAAACAAAATTTAACCACTAGGGCGATGTCGATTCAACCGTAAGTTCTGCGCCGGAATCCAAGCGAACATCATCGCGTCCTTGTGCCATAACAGTTCCTGCGCCTCCCGCTCCGCCGATGGTTGCGCCGATAATTGCTCCTTTACCGCCACCGATCAATCCGCCTAAAATCGCACCAATTCCCGCACCAATTCCACCGCGTTTAATCGATTCTTTCGTTTGGCTGTCTCCCTTGGCATTTCCTTCGTTTCCGACCTTCACGATTTTTCCATCGGGATTTGTTGCAGATTGCAAAATTCCGGCAAAATCATATTCTTGTCCGTTTCGTAAGCGAATTTTTTCAAAGGTTACGGAAAAACTCGCCGAACCCGAAAGCCGTCCCGATCGGCGAACTTCCGAAAGATAGCCATCGATAACGGCACCCTCGTATTCGCTTGGCGACGTTACGGTAAATGAAACGCGATCATTTAGCTGCGAATCTTTCGTGTCTATCGCATTATCAAGCGTTCCGTAAATCGAAGTACCGTTAGGAACCAAAAATTTGCCGTTACGTGATGCGGTAACCGTTGGAGTTTTACCGTAAGTGTTGTTTGATGAATCACTTGAGGAATAATCGCCACTGTCTGAATCGCTGCTTCCGGTAGTACCTGCAAATCCGTCACGATTGTAAATCGAATCAGCAAAAACCGTTTGGCTTAGATAAGGCATCGTAATCCGGCGTGTCACACGCAGCGAATTGCCGTTATCGGTTGATTCAAACGTTAAGGTGTAATCTGTTTCACCGCCAAAACTCGAAATTGTAAGGATATTTCCACGGACAAGCGCCCGAACTGAAACCGATGTTCCGTCGTCGCGCCGTGAACTGCGTGTTTTTCCGTCTGCCGTAAACGTTGCAGAATCTCGCGAATTTGATGTGGAAAGGGTTACTTGCTTGCCGTAAACCTCCAAAGAAACTCGGTCCGGAGCCTCTAGCTTATTCTGTAAGTCTTCCCTTTCTTCACTGGAGGTTCTACTATTTTTCGTAGCTCGTTCAACAATATCGGATACATTTTCGCTCCGTGCAATGTCCAAATTATATGAGCCGGTCAGGTTGGTTTGTCCGTAACCAGGAAACGCAAAAACTGCAAAACCAATTGCCACAACCAAATACATAAATGATTTTTGATAATTTTTCATTTTCAATTCTCCAATTCTTCGGGGCTCCTCACCATTTAGTTAGCATTTTACGTGCCAAACGTTTATAGGAATATGATAACAGAATAAAATTGTGAATTAGGTTTGCGATTCGAATAAGCCGTAAACTATGCTAAATTCATTTGATAATAAAGTTATGGCGCTTACAAACTACAAAGCAACAATACGGGCAGCGGGTGATGGTTTCTTGGTGGCTACATCGCCAAGCGGACACTCGCAAGTTCTTGATGTGAAAGGAGATCGAAACACGGCTCCCACGCCAATGGAACTTCTGTTAATCTCCGTTGCGGCTTGTACCGCGGTAGATGTTGAAGACATTTTGAAAAAAAAACGCCAAGACGTTTCCGAATATATTGTAGAAATTGAAGGTATGCGGCGCGAAGAATTTCCGCGCGGTTTTGTTGCGTTCAATGTTCACCATATCGTGCACGGACGTAGCGTTTCGGAAAAGGCATTGGCAGACGCTATCAAACTTTCCGATGAAAAATACTGCTCAGTGGCATATACCGTTCGTCCAACAGCGGAAATAACCACAAGCTACGAAATCATCGAAGTAGAATAGATTATGAATATTTCGGCACCGGAAGAAATCGAACTCAAGCGAAAAAACAAACTCTTTCAGCGCTTAAAGGAACGTTTAGTTGTTCAAGAAGAAGAACTGACGGAAATTCAAGCGGAACTTGAACAGTTTGAAGCGCAATATACGATGGAAGTCGGCAGGCTTTATGCCGAACTCGATGAAATTGAAGCCCAAATCGCAGAAGAAGAATTAAAGTTAAATCCTGACGATGAAGAAATTAAACAACGCGCGGAAGTAGCACGAATCCGCGCCGAAGAATCCGGCGCAGCCGCCGGTGAAGAAAACTGGCAAGCTTGCACGCAAAAATGGAACCCAACCGCAGAGGCAAAAAAGGCTTATCATAATCTGGCAAAGGTGATACATCCCGATCTTGCAGTTGAAGAAGAAGAGCGTGAACGTCGCCACGAATTAATGACGCGGCTGAATAACGCTTATTCTGAAGGCGACCAAGTGCTGTTAAACAAATTGGTTGAAGAATTTCGTGATTCGCCGGAATTGGTAAAAGGTGATTCAATCGGTGATCAACTGGTGCGCGTTATTCGCCAAATTTCGCAAATAAAACGTAGATTGAACGAAATTCGCGAAGAAATGCTTAAAACTGAATTGAGCGAGCTTTTTGTGTTGCGTGAAAAAGTACGTAGTGAACAAATTGAGGGACGTAATCTTTTGCGACAAATGGCAGAGCGAACCGAAACCCACATTAGAAAGGCAACAAGAAGATTAAGCAACATCCGTCAGGTAATCGAAGCCGATGAACTAGATATTCGTGAACGATACGGGCTTAATATTGATGCGCTCCGGTAAACCCTAAATATCTAACGGCGTTACGTAAAGCCTGTTTTTGTCTTCTTGCAAATCTTTTTTCGCCACGCCTATGATTTTCCCCGTTACCTTTACCTCTTCCGAACGGTACAAAAGTGTTTCTGAATCGATTCCTGATATAGAAACAATTCCGGCGAAATAATCATAAAAACCGCAAACAATTGAATCTGTCTCAATTTCGGTTGCCACTATCAAATCTCCACGCTTTATCGTTGATTCAGCCACAACCGCAAGCGCATTTTCAGGCACGCCGATTGACGATAGGTGAGAATTTCGTATCCTTACAACTTCGTATCCGGGATAAATTGAAAGCTCGGGCGGCACAACAAGTTCAAATTTGCCACTTACCAAAAGCCGTGGGCTTTCTCCTCGGGCGTTTTCAATTCTCTTCTTTAAATCTAGAACCTTTCGATATTCTTCTTTTACGAATTCTCCCGAATTTTCACCGGAAATTGTCCGTGCGATTTCAATTGAACGATTTATCGTCACCTTTGCAAGACCAAATTCGCCGAGCATTAAGTGTGCCTTTGCCTTACTCAATGTTGCATCTACCATAAAAAAGTCCGATTCCGTTTTACTCAAACACGAAACCGCACTTTCGGCAAGTTTAAGCGCTTCTTCATAGTTTCCTTCACGAAATAATATTCCGGACTTTGTATCAATAGCGGCTCCTTTTCTTGATAAGTCGTGATTGATATTAAACATTTCAATCGATCTATCGGCGCATTGCTTTGCCTTTTCATAGTTCGAGCATTTCGAATAAACCAAAGCTAAATTGTTCTCAACTGAAGCTAAAAACGCTGAATGATTTGAATGAGTATGATATCGACGCGCCCGCAACAACCAATCAATCGATTCAAGATAACGACCGTTGGAACTCAAAAGTAGTCCATAGTTGCCTGCAAATGAACCCTTTAAATACCAATCGCCGTATTCAATTACTTTGCCTTGAACCGATCTATGGAACTCTAGTCCTTCCGAATATCGCTTCGAAATCCAAAAAAATAGTGCATTAACTACGTAGCTGTGAATTCGTACCAAACTGTCATTTTTCAAAGGTTTCCGCAGAGCTTCGTTAATCCAAATTAAAGCCTCATCAAGTTCCCCGGTTCTGGTATACGTGGTACTCAAATAATTCTCACATTCCACGATCTTTTCGACATTATTCAATGCAATGAAAGAGTCGCGTGCTCGCATTAGCAAATCGCGGGATTCTTGTTGTCGTGAAATCATGTTTGATTCCCGACCAAGAAATCCGATTATGGCACCTTTTCTTAGATAAAATTCAGCGCGTAAGAAAACGTCGCATTCAAGTCCATCAAAACACGACACGTCTCCCACACATAGGGAATCAAGTAGCGCCAACGCTTCAGGATACTTACCAACACGTTCTAGGCGAAATACATTATTCGAAATTTCTACGAGGCTACTGTACTTTGGCATATAAAAATTTTTTTTGGATATTTTGTGCAATTAAACATTTAATATACGAACAAAATATAAATAGGAGAAAAACCAATGAGAAACATTCTTACATTGTGCCTGCTTGCTGTATTTGTTATAGGCTCTGCCTCAACTATACTAGCAGACGGCGGGACACCATTTGGCGACCGAAAGCCGGGTGGAACACCATTTGGCGATAGAAAAGCTTCTTCAACAACTACCGCCGCGGATGGTGGTACACCTTTCGGCGACCGATGCGGAAGCTGTACACCTTCGGATGATTCCAATAGCACAGGCGACGCGGATTCAACAACGGACTACACAGATGAACTGCTTGCATTTAAAGCATGGCTGTTGAGTCTTTTAGGATAAGTTACAACCGGTCCGCCTCCCTATTGAAACCTACGGGCTCTCTAATGAGACGGACTCGCTCTCTTCCCTTATTTTCTCTTCTTTTATTTCGCTTGTGTTAAAGACCAAAACTCGTTCACGAAGTTTTTCCGAATTTTCACCCAGAATCTCCGATAAAACACTTCTACATTCGTCGCGAATCGCATCAAGAACCGGCTTACTCAATTTTGCTTCCTCGGAAATATCCCGAACAAACTTTGAACCAATTCCTGTTAGGAGCCAATTTATTGAATACGGGGTACGTCTGCTAAGCGTAACAAGAACATTTGCTTCCGGAAATCTGCCCGCAAGATAATTGCGCGCAGCCTGATAGGAAATACCCAAATTCTTTGCGATTTCCGCCGGCTTTTCGCTGCCGCAAACCTCAATGAATCTTTTTACAAAATCGGGGTCCTTTGAAATGCTCATTTCGCTTCTTGACATCGCTTATACAAGCGTTTAAGATTTTCCACGTTTGTTGAATAAATTGCATTACGCGATTAGCGTACTAAGCGAAGTATAACGCAATTTTTCAAATTCCAAAAAGTTAAATTAAGATTTTTTAACGGGTTTTTAACGAATCGGGTCCGAAAAACTTTCCGCAAACATAATTACGCCCGTAATTAATGCGGAATAACGGGGGAACGTAGTGGGAGGCGTTCCCCTTTTATTTTGTTGTAATTGCGGTTGCGCATGCATAAGCGGAAGCCCAAGCCCACTGAAAGTTATAACCACCCAGCCAGCCGGTCACGTCTAACAATTCGCCTATAAAATAAAGGTTTTTCACGTTTCGGGCTTCGAAGGTCTTGGATGAGACATCGTTTGTTGAAATTCCGCCCAGCATAACTTCAGCGCGGTTCCAACCTTCGGTATCCGAAAAAGAAAATAAACATTCCTTTAGGGAATTCGATATTTTGAGCCGTTCATCGTTTAACAATAAATTCACACGTTTGTTTAACACTTCCTTCGGTAAAAGAGTTTCAGCAAGACGTTTAGGCAATTTATCGGCAAAGTAGTTTCCGGCTTGCTTGGAACTCTTTGCTAAATCTTTATCTAAGGTTTCGACTTCAACGTTGGGCAAAAAATCTATCTTAACGGATAAGTTCTTTTTCCAATAATTTGAAATCTTCAAAATCGCGGGTCAGCTCATTCCGTTATGTGTTATTAATAACTCATCGATAAACTCTGCATTTTCTGTTGAGATCTTCACCGTGCAGGAAAGACCCGCCAATTTCGTCATACGCGATATTTTGGGAAGTCGCAACGGCACCAACCCCGGGCTAATTACCGTTGTTTCAAGTCCAAATTGCTTTGCAAGTTTCAACCCGAAATCTCCGCCGCCGATTTTCGGGAAACTTGCACCGCCGGTTGCTACCACCAATTTTGGCGTAGCGAAGGAGCCTTTAGAAGTTTCCAATTTAAAGATCCCGTCTTGTTTTTTCCTGACACTTTGCACAAAGCAATTTGTATTAATTTCAACAAAGCGCTTGTCACATTCCTTAATCAATAGGTTCAGAATGTCGTCCGATCTATTCTTGCAAAAAAGCTGCCCCGCTTTCTTTTCATAAAACGGAATTCGATGCTTGCGAACCAGGTCGATAAAATCTTGCGATGTAAAACCCGCGAGCGCAGATTTTGAAAAATGCGGATTATTTGACGCATAGTTTTCGGCTGAGACATTAAGATTTGTAAAATTGCATCTTCCACCACCGGAAACCAAAATCTTCTTTCCGGGTTGCAAATTTTTTTCTATAACAAGGGTCTTGATTCCCCGTTTAGACAAATTGGCGGCACAAAATAATCCTGCGGCGCCACCACCGATTATGATTACTCCAAAACTCATAGGTTAAAGGTTTCCGCGGTATTGTTCGAAAAATAAAAACTCTCAGATTCGCGGAATTTTTGCATTATCTTGATTTTAATAATCACGTGCGTTTCGAAACTAAATCAGAATAAATTCTTTTGCCTTTTTTGCGCACGAAAACTATACTTGAAACAACTATTTCAAACAAAATCTAGGAGTAACGCTTGAAACCAACAATTCACAAAGGAAAATTAAATGCCGCTTCATTTCGGTTTGCAATCATTGAATCAGGGTGGAACGAACCGATTACTTCTAAGTTAACGCTGGGAGCATTGAGCGCACTTGAAGCGCTTGGGGCTGAAGAAACAAACATAGAAATATTCAAAGTTCCCGGTTCGTTTGAATTGCCGTTAGGGGCAAAAAAAGCTGCCGAAAGCGGGGTGTTTGATGCGATAATATGCGTGGGAGTTATAATTCGTGGCGAAACACCGCATTTTGATATTGTTGCGGGCGAAGCCGCGAAAGGAATTTCGCGGGTGGCGTTGGATACGGGAGTTCCCGTGATATTTTGCGTGTTGACAACCGAAAATGTTGAGCAGGCAATGAACCGTGCGGGAATTAAGCATGGAAATAAGGGCTACGAATCTGGCTTGGCAGCGGTTGAGCTAGCTAATTTGTATCAGGAAATGGGCAACGAGAGACTGGCTTCCGCTGAAACAAAAGCGATGTCGCGTGTAGTTTGATTTATGGGAAACCGACGTAAAGCGCGTGAATGTGCTTTGCAAATGTTATTTGCAGCAGATGTTACGAAAATAAATCTTGCATCATTAACCCGTAGTTTTTGGCTTGAACTTGCCGATTCGGATTTTGATGAGCCAACAAGAGATTTTGCAAACAGCTTGACAAAAAGCACAATCAGGCGAATGGACGAAATAGATGATCGCATTCGTACGCGGGCGGAGCATTGGCGTATAGAGCGCATGGCGATTGTGGATCGCAACATTTTGCGTGTAGCTGTTTGCGAATTTTTGTTTGAGGATACGCCCCACACTGTGGTAATCAACGAATCTCTTGAAATTGCCCGTAGATTTTCAACGTATGAAGCCACACA
This sequence comes from Pyrinomonadaceae bacterium, assembly GCA_047973305.1. Lineage (GTDB taxonomy): Bacteria > Acidobacteriota > Blastocatellia > Pyrinomonadales > Pyrinomonadaceae > Aridibacter. The sequence continues at coordinate 20,358 of JBKEBT010000154.1, read as the reverse complement.
GTTTATAAACGGAATTCTTGATGCGATAAAGCATGATTTGGTAACGCAAGATAATGATGCGGAAGTGCCCACGCAAAAAGCGGATAAGAAAACAAATGCTTCGTCAATGTAGTGATTTCAACCGAAAATTTCTTCTCTTCACATTTATCCTTTTTTTCACAACATTTGCTTTTTCACAGAACTCCAAAGGCAAAATTCGCGGCTATAAAGTACATTCTGAAAAAATTGAGGTTCACGCCGATACCGAAGAAGTTTCTGACAGTGATTCTGATGTGAAAGTTTCGTTCAGCGAAGCAAAATTTTCCGGAATCACGTTAAAAGGTGCGTTAATCACTGTAACACCCGAAATTTATGTTAAAGGGCAAAGCGGAACGGTTGATTCTCTGGTTTTTGAGAATATAGAGATAAACGGAAATCCCGTTACAATCGATGAATTTACAACATCGTTTGCATTCAATTCGCGTGAAAAAATTACGTTTTCCAAACCGGTTCGCATCAACATTGGCGCCGTTTCATCGATTCAAACAATCATCAAAGAACTTACAGATTCTGAAAAGAAATGGAATATAACCGGAAGAGTATATGTCTTTGGAAGATTCAAAAGGGCGTTTTTGACATTTAAGCGTGTTGTTCCGATAGAGTTTTCAATATCTATAACAAACCCAATACAAAAAAATTGAGGAGCCAGAATTTCGGCTCCTCGTAAATACAACACTAGTTGTCTCCGTTACCCGGCGTCGGTGTTGGCGGCGGTGGCGTAGGAGTTGGTGTCGGCGTCGGTGTTGGCGGCGGCGGCGTTGGAATCGGCGTCGGAATCGGCGTCGGCGTTGGCGTTCCCGGCGGCGGTGGCGTTGGAATCGGCGTCGGTGTCGGAACCGGCGTCGGTGGTGGCGTTGGTGTCGGAACCGGCGTCGGAGTCGGCGTTGGCGTCACGTACGGAGTCGGCTGTGGATATGGCAAAGCTGTGTTTCCGGTTGTATCGCGCGGAACCGGTGCTTCCAAGAATTGTACATTTCGAACTCCAACGGTTGTTGAGCCTTCTATATGCTGCTTTTGCCCGTTCGTGATATTGTTAACGGATTCGACCGAGGTAGAGAACGTAACCATCCTTAATGAGTTGCCTTGGTCAATATTAATCTGATCAATTGGCGCACCCAATACAACACCGGTAGTTCCGGGGTCCATTGTGTACTTAAACTGAAGCGAATGAACGTGTTCGGCAACCACATTTTCAATAAACGGCTTATCATTAACGCCCCAAACACGTCTGATCAAACGATTCTTATCGTCAAGAAAATACGTTATCATCTGGATACGCTTTAAAACAGCCGGGACCATTCCGTAACTTGTTCCAATCGCAACAGTTCCGGTTACACCCAGGCGGTTAATTCCGAATGTATCTCCGGCATCAAAAACTACGGTATTATTGCCCGTGTTTACCGAAGTAACCACAGCAAAAATCGCCGTACCGCCGGCTACGAAACAATAGAATTCCCCAACCTTGAAATCATTGATTCGCGATGGATTAATCCAGATCTTGTTTTCTGAAAACGAATAACTACCCCACGGAACTTCAACCGGCGCAAAAGTATTATCGTTTGTCATTATGGTTACACGATCCGAGCCGGGAAGGAGATTTTCAGTAGTTCCGTTGTTATCAATAGTTGTGCCCGCCGGAACATCATTGTCTGAAATGGTCGATGTTGCCGATACAAATCCGGTTGAACCAGGGTCAATTTCCGAAGCAGGACGAACCGTAAGGTATTTTGTGGCGAAATCCGTAGGAATCCAAACCGCCGAAACACCCACGAGCCCATCAGCCAGACTGATAAAATCTCGATTTAGCATTTCCTGCGAAATACGAAATTCCTGACTCGCCGTGGTAAGTTCATAGTTTGTGGATGCAGAGCGCATTGTGCCACCCATCAGAGTAAATGTTGAGGCAAGCACCACGGTGCTGATTACCATCACAATCATCAGCTCAATTACGGAAAAACCCTTTGCTTCGTTAAGCGAACGTGCCATAGCTGCTATTTACCTCATCTCCTGTCTGAAGGCTGTGGACTGAACGTATTGGAAAAACGGCGTACCGGGCGGGATTTTGTTCGGTGCCAGGAATGTGGTGTCAAAGCTCCAGTTACGCTGCGGCGGCAAGTAGATAATAGATGTATCGTTTTCCCACTGTGCAATTGCCTGCGTTGACCGATACAAAGGGATAAACGAACCGGAATAATTCCACGAACGGATACTTCCATCCCAGTTCCAAAGCTCTAAAAATCGCGGATAGTTAATAATTCCGCCATTTAGCCGTGAACCGCTCGCGTTCCGCCCCGGCGTACCGTTTAACCCGGAAATCGTTGTTCCGGCAATAATTCCGGCACGAACAGAAGTGCTTTCCGAAACAGCGGCAAGGTTTGCATCGGCAACACGGTAGCCCTGTCCCGTCATATTTCTGCCGTCGCTGCTACCTTCAGGATACATTGCCGAAAGCCCGTCAAACCAAGTTTTTGAAAGTGGCGAAAATGCATCGGCAACAATCGATGAAGGAACTTGCGGACCCAAATATCCGCCATTGTTGGTGGTTGAACCGCCAACCGGAATGCTCGAAATTCCCGTTGTGTTGAAGTTTCCCCAGATATAGGCAGGGTTTTCGGTTGCAATTGTGATTCCTTGTGTAGGCGAAAGTTTTCCCGGGGCTGCACTAAAGCTAAGGGTTTCGCCATCAAACAATCTGATAGCTCTTCGAAAATAAGAATTTGTGGTTTGCAGAACTGCTTGCGACCTCAAAAATCTATCTCCGCTGTATGTTGAAAGCTGAAACGTGGTGCCGACATCCGGAAGTTCCGAAGTATCTTTTTGAAGAGTTCCCTTCTTCGGCGATCCGCCGCCTTCCCATCCGAAATCGATTGCGTCTTCACCGGGATCCAGAACGCCGTTCGGACCATAAATATCTTCATTGTCAACGTTTCCGTTTGTGCTTAAATAGTTCGTGCCATCGGAATTGTATTCGATCTTTTTCTTGTCGCCGCGTCTATCCGAAACGTAAACAACAAACCCCTCTTCCGAGTTGATATTTGTGCTAACCGCGTTTGTACTTGCGAGCAGATTTGTATCGTAAATTCCATCGAGCCAACGGGCTAGATTTCGCATATTGATATCTATAACGCCAATAATTCCGCGTTCATAGATGTTGTATTCATCCATTTGCGAACGATACCAACCTTCACGAACGTCATAAATATCAATCGGCACAATGGTATTTAATCCGCCCGGTGATGTTGCACTTCGAACAATCGTGCCCGTTCCTCCGTTTGCCGTGCTATCTTCATCAATATCTGACGGCGAAGCATTTATGAATCCAAGCGGATCTTGCGAAGGCGTGGTGACAATTTCGCCATCGGCTACACTTTGATAATTGCGTGTAAGATTTACTAAATCGCAGCTGTTTCCGCTTCTATCGCGACTTCCTTGAACATAAGCAGCCCATAACGGTCGTTGTAGATAGAAGATGCCGTTTGGTTCGCCCACGGTCATCCCCATGCTCAAAATCTCTTTTGTAACATCGAGCGTGGTGCCATCGGGTTTTACGATTTCAACTAAAATGTGTCCGGATAAACCTGCGCCACCGGGAATGTAGTCCGGTGATGATTCGGAACCTGCTTTAGCGCTTCGAACGGTAACCGCATCAGTAAATACTCCGCCAACCTGCTGTTTTATGGTTGCAGAATCCAAATATGCGCCGGAATCGGACAAACGGCGAAGCGCGTTCCCGCCATCCAATTTTTCGGGCACGAATGTTGAAAGATCGACGCCTTTTCCCGAGGGAATTCCGGCTGCGTTTGCCGCACCATTTCCTGCGCCTTCATCATCAATTATTACGCGAATTTCCGCTTTGTTTTCATAGCGGGAATCTGAGATTAACGTGGAATCAAAGGGTAATGAGCGTTTAATCAACTCAATCGGCGAATGTCCTGAAAGTTCAAGCGGTAACTTTAATTCGGCTGCACCTGTTGAATTTGTTAAGAGTTGTCCACCGAAACGATTTGGCGCGCCGTTTGCGGGCATTACCGAAACTGAATCCCAAGTTGCACTGGCAACGCCCGTTGGACTACCGGGATAATAGCCGCGGTCGCCGGATGCCGAACCAAGAATAAACGGTCCGCCTTCCGTACCGCCCCCCGGAACAACAGAACCTTTGCCAAGCTCGCTTTTAACGTTATATCCATTTACTTCCACCCAAACATTTTCCCTGCCGGAGGAAACATTCGCTTCTCCGCTTGGAAAAACATTGCGAACAAATTCACCGCCAATTGTTACCTTGTTCAAAAATTTTGTGTTGCGAAGCGCGTAAAGATTTCGATTGGTGTGCACGCGTCCGTTAAAGGTAAACAGCGGACCCGGCGAAACTGTGATGTCGTCATTACTGAATATGCCGAACTGAAACAACGGTACAAGATAGTTGTTAAAATTTCGGTCAAGCATCACTTCCGCCTTGCTCCAATCCTGTCTGGCAACCGTAGTAAGCTTGTAAGGGATTATACTTGCGTACAAACCCGCGTAGGGTCCGGAAGGAATTACGACACGAGGATATACATCCGCCGGAAGCCCTTGAAGCGCTTGAAGTTCCGTTAGTTGTGCCGAATCTTCTTCAATTGACTGATCAAACGAAAAGCCTTCGCCTTCAAGCTGTGTTGGGTGGGCGGCAGCGATAGTTGCCAAATCAGCCGCCGAAGGTGTGATCTTCTTTCGAAAGATATCACTAAAATCGCTGGTCATTTTTTCCAACGAGGCGCTTGCGGCATAAAATGTTTGCGTTCTTTGAAGATCGTTACCGGCGATTTGCGCTTCACTTGAAGAGAATGCCAACGCGGAGAGAGAAACCACCGTCAACACTGCAAGAATGATAACGACGATTGCAAGCGCAGCGCCGTTTTCTTTTGTGTGTACCGTATTAATATACTTTGTGGCTCGTATTTTCATCTCAAAACCTCTTAATAGCATTAACGTGTGATTCTAAATTCATCATTCAAATAACCAACGCCGGAAATTTGCCCTATCTTTCCTTGTGCCGCCGGATATCGGACGTTTACTTCAACCTTTTTCAAAACCGTTGATCCGGGTAAAAACGAAATCACGATTTCTCTTGAAAATCCCTTTCTAGCCAGCGAATTATCCGTTACGTCATCAACCGTTCCATAAACGCCATCCGCACCGGGTGACGTCAAATCGTCATCGGTTCCAAACACGCCATCCGGACCGGGAACGGTTGAAACCGGCTTCCAGCCGGTGCTAAATCCCTCAAACGGATTATCAACATCGGTATTGTCAACCGCGCCCACATTTGCAATTTGCTTGAATTCCAAACGACGCGTATTTCGAAGACTTTCTACTTCTTCAATTGTGGAAACAATCACGAGTTTTCCACTCGTGACGTTTCGACTAATCGAAGTAAACTCAAGCGCAAAAGTAACAGCCGCTGCAGTGCCGATTAACCCGATTGTAAGAATCACAATCGCTATAACCGCCTCTATCAGCGTAAAGCCCGATTCTTCGCGTTTTGCCAAAATTTTTGTCTTTATAACTCTATTCCGCATACGCATTTTGCTGTCCGCTGTAACGCCAAATTTTTACGCGACCGGTAACGCCGAGAACTGAAACGGCAAATGAACCGCTTTTTCCATTATGTTGATCGTAAAAGAAAAGGGCGAAATCAACGGGGTTGTCGCTTGAATCTCTTACGGAGCCATCACCTTCAAAATTAAACTTGTAAATATTCGCGTTTAGTGTGGAATTTGTTGTGCCATCACCCAACGTGGGCGAGCCCGTTCCAGGTGCCGGACCGTATTTGATATCACTTGCACCTAATCCACCGCCTGTAATCCAAACAATCTTGTTCTTCCAGCTCCCTTTTGCGCCGTATTTTCCACCGTAAACGATGAATTTTTTTGCGGAATCGTCATACTCAACCGAAATTTGCTTACGTTGTGACATTGCCGCCTGCCGTGCTTCACGTAAGGTGGTTGTAACTTCAAATGGCAACGAACCCAAAGTAGCCAACCTTCTCGAGGAGAGCACACTTGGAAGTGCAAGAGCCGATAAAATAGCGATAACGAGCATTACTACAACCAATTCCGGTATGCTGAAGCCAAACTCGTTAAGAACCTTTCGATCTATTTTTGCCGAATGTAACATCTTTGATTTACAGAGACTTATGCCTTTCATTTGATATTGCGTGAGGGCATCCTGTAACGTAAATAAGTTGAATAAACTGCTTTTTCCATAATTAACATTGTTTTTTATCGATTTTCAAAAAGTATTCCCGCGCGTAAGGAAAGGTTACGCCGGGAATACGTAAAATTAAGCTGACTTTTCAAACAAGAGCAGCAGTTGAAAATTCAAGCGCTACTTCATTTAGCTCGTATCGTGCCTTTCCCAAATTGCCTTCAGGGGACATAATCATAACGAGGAACAATTCGCTATCAATCGGTTTTGAAAGAAAAATTGCCGAATCAGTTTCAATTGTCATCATTGAAACCTGCGCCGAACCACGGTTATTTCCTTTATCAACTGCTAATCGAACGGCGGGTGCGAATTTCGAAACCGCATAGAAGTATTCCGCAACGTGGTTTGCATCATGCTTCCAGAATTCGTCGGTTGCGTAGCCATCGTAGCTGAACACTAACAAGCCTACGCACCCTTCCGTTTGATCGATTGCTTTTCTAAACTGTTCCTTATTCACAATTTAGTTTCCTGTTTTTGTTTCTGCTGGTGCGCTCGGTGTTGTGGGAACAACAATGTTGCGAACCGCAGGTTCAGTTGAATTGCTCGGAGCCGAATTCGAACCCGGGTTACCCATCGGTACGGGTTGAATCAATTGTGTTGACGAAGGCTGATCTTCAATCTTCGAATTCACCGGACGTCCGTTGTAATCTGGTCTGTAGATTCGCGGTGTAATGAAGAACATTATTTCGTTCGTGCTACGTGCAACTTGCTTACGTTTGAACAGATTTCCGATAATCGGAACACTCGAAAGTCCGGGCGTTCTATCTACAATTTCCGATTCTGAATCAAACAGCGCGCCACCAACAACGGTTGTACCGCCATCCGGAACCATAACTTCGGTTTTCATACGCTGAGTTGTGATCGCGGGTGTGCCGCCTGCATTCGGCGGAACCGTGTTGTTTTCGGCTACGATTTGAAGAATCACCGTGCCCACATTTGTAATTTGCGGTGTTACCGCCAATCTTAACGGAACTGCAACATATTCGGTGGTTGCGACAATTGCAGCACCTTGTGCGCTTCCCGGCTGAACGGTTGTAATCGGGATTTGCTGCCCGCTTTCTATTTCTGCGGGGCGGTTGTTAAGTGTTGTAACGCGCGGCGTTGCAATGGTCTTAACGTTTCCCTTTTGTTCACCGGCGGTAAGTAGCATATTTATCTTTGCCGTACCAAACACACCTGTTGTTAAGCCGAGTATCGTGTTTGCAGTGGCGCCTAAACGACCGTTTGGCTGCGGAAATTCAAAGCCGGTTCCGGGATTTCCGTTTGAACCGTTTCCCGATGAAAAGTTGTTGTTTGCATCACCTGCCAAGCTGGAAAGAATACCGCCTGCGCCACGGGTTGAATCTGCAATGATTGCCGAAAGCTGGAAGCCCAAATCGCGGCTGAATGAACGTGAGGCAACTACTATTCTGGATTCGATTTCAACCTGTGGTGCAGGTTGATCAAGCAAGAATATCAATTGACGAAGTGCTTCAACATTTCTTTTTACATCCGTAACAATGAGCGTATTGCTGCGTCCGTCAACTTCAACAGAGCCTCTTCTTGACAAGCGCTTTGAAACAATTCCGAGAATACCTTTATCGGCACTTCCGGAAACCCCACCGGCACCGCCTGAAGATGTCGAACCACCCGTATAACCGCCGGAGGTGCCCGCTTCGCCGGAAAGAGTTCCGTTGGCGCGCGCGTAGTTCAACCGAATGAATTCGGTATAGAGCTGTTCGGTATCAAGCGTGTTTTCTTCGTGCTTTCTTCTCAATTCTCCTTCTGTTGCAAGCGTTTTTGCGGTTGCGACGCGAAGAATCGGGTCATTTACTTCAATCGCTAGCTCTTGAGCACGCAATATCGAATCTAAAGCAACATTCCACGGAACCAAATTGACACTCACGGTTACGGGAATATTTCCAACCGATTTATCAATTACGAAGTTTATTCCGTATTGTTCGGTAATAAAGTTAAGAATGTCGCGTATATCCGCGTTTACAACGGTCAAGCTTAGCGGTTCTCCGACGAAACCCGGCTCACCATAATGCTTTCCTTGATTTCCCGGCTTGATTTGCTGGGCAAAAGCAAAGGTGGACAGAATTCCGCACAAAACCAAAGCAAAAAGGATCTTGGACCCGAATTTGCCGATGTTGTTTAGAAAAGTCATGTTAATTACCTCTAAGTAGTTTCTCTGTTGAGTAGTGCAACTTGTCGAAGGCGGAATTTAACCCGCTTCGGAAAAAATTAGTTCCTTTTATTGTTTTTCGGGGATTTTCTAGGAGTTCCCTTCTTGGTTTTCGCCAATTCTTCTGTGCTTTCCTGCTTCTGTTCATTCATTTCCTCAAGTGGTGATGAAATTTGTCCGGAAGAAGGATCGGGCGTGTTCGCAGCGGTAGTTGGACGCTGGTAAGACTCAGTTGGCACTGTTCCTTGAACGGTTTGCTGATCCGTATAGGTTCGTAGCGGCTTGTAATCAACCGAAGAAACATACTTACCGTTGCTCCATTTTGTTACTTTGCGAAATACAACTCTGTTTTCTTCAACTGCAACCAGCTGACCATCAAAGAACTTTTCACCAGGATAAACAGGGTATGAAAGTTCAATTGGTGTCGCTTTTACCATCGCAGCGTAGCCACGCGGAGTTTTAAAGATTCCCGTAACTACCAGCTCGTCCAAAAGCATTACAGATGTGACTTTCGGAATCGGGATGCCGTTTACGGCAGCTTGTTCGCGAACTTGTCTGAAATAGCTTATTCGCGCTTCCGCACTTGGTGCTTCTACAACTTGCGGTCCCGTCTTTTTAACTGGTGCGGGAGCCGCAGGGTTCATTGGATTTGTCGGGTTTGACGGGTTTGTATTTGGTGCGGGCGCAGTGGGTCGCGCAGGTGCAGATTTCTTGTTGTAAACCGGATTCTTTGAAAAAGGATCCCGCGAACTTTGCGCGTTAATTACGGTTCCCGCCCCAACGGTTATGACAAGCGAAAACCCCGCAATACCAAAGCCGAACAGTTGTTTTAATCTTGAATTCTTCATCGTTGTTTCTCTCTTAAATTCCTAAGCCTATTTTGCCGCAGGAGCTGACGGTGCCGGTGCCGCGGGTTTTGGCGCGCCGTTTGCCGGAACGGGTGCGCCCGGAGCCCCGGGAGCGCCATTTGCAGGCGGACTTGTAAGGTTGTTTAACGATTCCGGCGATGCGTAAAATGCGGTCAACAAAAACTTTGCGTGCAACGTCTTGGTTGATGATTGCTTATCCAATTGATTCAGGCTGAAATCGGTAATAGAAACGATTCTTGGAAGCTTTGCCATCTTTTCAAAGAAATTGCGCAAGTTATTAAAGTTGCTGTCAACTTCTACTTCAACCGGCTTTGCAGTGATGAATTCCTGCTGTGTGTCATCACGTGGCGTAAATCGGTTAACAATCAAAGCGCTTTCGTTAGCTGCATCCTGCAAGCCCTGCAAAATGTTCGTGATTTCACGTTGCTCTGGCAGAAGAACTTTAAGTTCATCATATTCTTCTTCCTTAGCCGCGAATTGCGAACGAAATTCGTTTATCCGTTGCGTTGCAATCTGCGCTGCCTGGTTCTTCGACTTCAATTGCGCTACTTCACCATCGATTGTTGCTGTTTCCGCGCGTGTCGAACTCGTAAAAAAGTAATAAACGAGACCGTATAAAAGTGCGGCTACTCCAACCAATGCAAGCAGTTGCCAATGCCAAGCTAATTTCTTGAATTTTTCCATTGCTAAAATTTCCTTTCAAATTTTCTTCGGCACGAAGAATTTAGTTGCCGGCTGCCGGCGGTTTCGCTGCGTTGGGTGCGGCAGGCTGGGCAGCATTTTGAGGTGCGCCTTTGTTTTCGGCTGTTGTGGTCTTTGTACTTGAATTTCCGTTTTCGGGTGTATATGAACAACGAATCGTAAACTCAATTACTTCATCACGCGGTGTGTCCACATCGCCCATCGAAGCATTGGTGGGGTTTAATTCCTTTCTTTGCGTCTCAATACTTAGATTGCTGAAAAGTCCGGATGAAAATTCGAGACTTCTTCCGAACTGTGTTACGGATTGTTCACTGGGCGAACTGCCTTTAATCGTAAGCTGATCCGCAGTTTGTTCAATACTTTCCAAGTAAATATTTGGTTCGCTGGCAATTCTTTCCGCTATTGAAGATAGCACCGCACTTGGTCCGGCTTGTGTGTTTCTTAGCTTCTTAATTGCGTCTATTCTAAGATCCACATTTTTAATCTTATCTTCCAATTCTTTTTGCTCAGCCATAACCTTTTCAAGGTCGGCGGCTTTCTTCTTTTGCTCATCCAACTGTCGCTGTGCTTCAGCCTTTGCACGAGTTGAACTAATAAGATCCCAGCCGATTAAGCCCGCTGTTAAGGTAAAAACTGCGATTGTCATTAACAGCAATCTTGAAACAGGGCTCGAAACCTTTTTTTCGACTGCAACCGCAGCCCCACTTTGTCTCTCCGTTACTGAATTTAGAAGGTTAATCTTTATCATCTTAAATCCGCTCCTCTTATGGCTAAACCAACGGCAACTGCCATTTCGGGCATAATTTCTTTTAGGTAATCAGGATCGAACTTCTTCGGATCAACCGAAACTTCCTTGAACGGATCTAGTGTTTCAACCGGAATTTCCAGCTTTTCTGCTAAATCTTCGGCAAGCCCGGTAAGTTTTGAGCCGCCGCCGGAAAGAAGTATTTTTTCGACACCAATTTCTTCTTCTTCCGTAGTTGCACGGTAGAAATCAAATGTCTTTTGAATTTCAAGCGCGATTGTTTCCGTTACGTTGTTAATCAATGGTTCTATTGCCGTTTCGCGTTCTTCATCGTCTTCTACCGCGCCACGTTTTACCGCTTCCGCCTCTTCATAGCTATATCCAAGGCTTCTTTGAAGAATATCTGTAAATTGGCTACCGCCGATTGTGATGTCGCGCGTGAACAACGAATTTCCGCCTTGAACTATATTTACATTCATGGTGGATGCGCCGATGTTTAGCAATGTAACGATTTCACTATCTCCCGGCTTGTAATTTACTTCGTAACAGTTTTGAAGTGCGAACGTGTCAACATCTATCACCACGGGGTTTTTGCCGGCAAGCTGAACTGCCTGTTTGATGTTGTCCAAACGCTCCTGCTTACACGCGGCAATCATTACTTGAATTGCTTCGGAATCTTCATATGAAACGTGATAGTCCAAGCTAACTTCCGAAAGATCGTAAGGAATATGTTCTTCGGCGTGCCAATCAATGGATTCTTCCAGTTCTTCGCGGCTCATTGCCGGAAGCACAATGTTTTTGATGATTACAGAATGTCCGCTGACGCCTGTTACAACATCGCTACTCTTAATCATATGGGTTTTACAGACGTTTTGTATGGTCTCTGAAACGGTGTTCAGCTCCATTATTTGTCCATCGACGATTGTTTCATTTGGAAGATTGTTAAATCCCAAGTTTACCAGGCTCAAATTTCCAAGCTTTCCCGCAAGTTCGACAACCTTTACCGAACTTGACCCAATATCTAAGCCGAAGACGCCTTTCTTTTTACCGAATAGCATTATTTTGTGAATCTCCTCTTTGCATTCGTAAGTTTCCGTAAAAACATCGCTAAGAATCTATTTTGCGACACGGGAGATCCTGTACATTCTTGAAGGAGTTGTTGTCACCTGGATATGTGGAATGACATTAAAAGACAGGATTTAAGATAGGAATACTAAATGTGTTCAAAATCTCCCGTTTCGCATTTTCAAGTTCTCCACTTTTAGGAGAGTGATTTTCCTCGCTTATGCTTGGTGACGAAACTGCAACACGTTTGTGTTGACAAAATAAAGTTACAGCAATTGCCAATGCTTGTCAACAATTTTATTCATTGTTTAACACAAATTGAACGAATTTATTTCAAAATGAATGATTCAGACAAGATTTGCGACATTTGTTTTAATCGGGAAGAATGCGGCGCAATGCGCCTTTTATTTCAAATGCAGTTGCTTTCGGGTGTTCAAACGGAAATAAATGTGTGCCGTTTGTGGAGGTAAAATCAAACGGAAACTTTTTTTTCATAAATTTTACACGCGCGAGTTTGCTTTCGTTTGATTCAGTGCCTTCGATAAATGCAATTGGCAGGTTTAGGCGACCTTTTAAGCGCGGAAGATGATCCGGAATTGTTTCATAGATTTTAGCTTCAATCGCGGGCTCAAAAAGCAGCCTTCTTGTGCCATTCACCTGTTCAACCGTGCCGTACCGAACGTAATCGCGCAACACATCCGGATCAAACCGTGCAAAACTTTCCTTTGCACTAAAATGCGCGAACACATCGTCAAAATCACGCCAATGCGTTCTGCGAAAACGCGTTATACGCGAAGGCGAAACGTGCGACATCAATTTCGTGGATTTTAGCGTTTTGATAAAGAAGCTTGAAAACGGGCTGATTATCATTGCATCAAGCAATACAATTGCCGTATAGAGTTCATTTCGCTTTGCGGCTGCAATGAGATGTAGAACGCCGCCTAGCGAATGCCCAAGTCCAATAATCGGCGTAGTAAATTTCTTCTCGATGTCTTCTATCAGCTCATCACTCAAATTGTTCCAGTTATTGGTTACCGGAAAACGCGGGTTGTGCGCGAGCTTTTCAATGTAAGCAATATCAAATTCGTCTTCTAGGAATGAAAATAGCTTTGAATACGTTCTTGCGGGAAAGCCATTGGCGTGCGCAAAATGTATTTTTTGATTTTGCATTAAACCTGACTCTTAATAATTCAATTTTTCCCAAAAACCAACGTCAACCCAACGACCGAGCTTGTAGCCGATTTCTTCAAAATGTCCAACTTTTCTAAAGCCCAGTTTTTCGTGAAAACTTACGCTTCCGTCATTTGGAAGCGCAATACTTGCCAGCAGCGCATGTGCATTTGTTTGCTCCAGACGCTCAAAAAGCACTTCGTAAATTCTTGATCCAACCCCACGCTTCTTAGCATCGTTCTTAACATAAATTGAAACCTCGCACGCGTAGTTATACGCCTTGCGAAGCTTAAAATTGTCCGCATAGGCGTAACCGAGAATTTCAGAATCTTCCACAGCAACCAAATATGGATATTCCATTTGAATTGTTTCGATTCGCTTCTGCATATCATCACTTGTAAGCGCTTCCGTTTCAAAGGTTTGCGGCGTGTTTAAAATATAATAATTATAAATTTCCGCGATTTGTGCGGCATCTTTTGCGGTTGCATCACGAACTTCCATTTTCTCACAACTCCTTTTTGGCTTAACGCGAAATAGAATAATCCGTTTTGCAAATATTGGAATTTTGCGCCACGGTAACAACTGAAACTCTATACGTCATTCAATCGGTTTTCAACAGTTGTTGTTAAATTCGCAAGAAATATGAGCGTTCTGCGCTTTCCCTAATCTCACAAACGCAAAAAAGTCGTTTTATTCTGCGCCAAGCAATGCAAGATTTGCCTTCATTCGTATAGAATCAAACTTAAACGAAATCAAAACGGAATCCCTCGTTTTATTTGATTTAACGTATATAGGAATTTGTCGCAAATCCATTTATTTTTGCGTTCAAGTGAATCAACTCTCTAACATTTATGAGGTATGAATTGGATTAGAAGAATTACGGAAGTATTTGGCATTTTGGCAATAATACTTCTAATAATATATGCATTCACGATTGTTTATTTTTCGTATAGGTACCCTCAAACAAAGTGGAATTGGCAACAAGTCGATACCAAACGGACAAATTTTCCGAAAGACTTTTTGTGGGGCACGGCTACTTCCGCGTTTCAGGTGGAAGGAAACAATACAAGTTCAAATTGGTCAGATTGGGAAAAGGGCACTTATGCAAACGGTATTCCACATATTAAAAACGGCGACCTTTCGGGAAATGCGGCAGATCAATGGAATCTGTATGCTGAAGATATTGAATTGATAAAGAAGCTCGGACTCAACTCATATCGATTTTCGATTTCATGGAGCAAAATTCAACCAACCCTTGATGGCTTTGACGAAAATGCTCTCAAGCATTATGACGACTTGATAGATTCATTGATAGGCGCCGATATTATGCCGATGATTACGCTTCACCATTTTACGCACCCGAAATGGTTTGAAGAAATCGGCGGATTCGAAAATCGGGAAAACCTTAAGTATTTCGAGCGATTTGTAAACGTCGTTTTCCGCAGATACGGCAATCGCGTGCGTATGTGGTGCACATTCAACGAACCAAACGTTTACGTAATTTCAGGATATTTCAACGCGAATTTTCCGCCCGGAAAGCACGCTCCGGCACTCGCGGGGTTGGTTTTTGAAAATATTCTTCGCGCACACACTGAAGTTTATAATTCGATGAAGCAAATTGATAAAGAACTATTTCATTCGAAACCACCTTTAAAAATCGGCATAGTACAAAGCATTTTTCAGTTTGAACCATACCGCCGGTGGCATCTCGGCGATTGGTTTATCGCTAGAACTTCGGCAAACGTCTTTAATGGCACTACGCTCGGTTTTTTTCGTGACGGAAAAATGAAATATTGGTTACCGGGAATCGAAGAACGCGCATTTATAGATAGTAACGCCCCGAACACAATCGATTTTATCGGCTTAAACTACTATTCACATTATGCGTACAAGTTTAATTTGGATTTCGTTGAATCGACCAAAAGCCTTCCCGTAGAAGGCGAAGAAATGACCGATATGCCATACTCCATTTATACCGAAGGCATCTATCGCGCAATTGAAGAAGTGGCAAAACTCGGTAAACCGGTAATTATAACCGAAAACGGAATTGCCGATGCGGACGACACGCGACGCGAAAAGTATATTCGGCAAAGCCTTTATGCGGTGTCGAAGGCAATAGAAGACGGCTACGATGTGCGAGGGTATTACTATTGGTCTTTGATTGATAATTTCGAGTGGGCGGAAGGCTATTCGATGAAATTCGGCTTGTATCGGGTCGATTTATCAACACAGGAACGCACACTGCGCAATGGTGCGCGGGCGTTTGAAGAAATAGTAAACCGCCCGACACATTAATTCGCGAAGTTAAGTTTGAAGCCCACCTTGGTTACGTGCATTTAAACCCGGGCAACGATAAAATAGAAAGTTTCAAAAACCGATGCTGTATTCGCAAACATTTATAGATGAGTTAAGGAACCGCGCTGATATTGTACGAACAATTGAAAAGCACGTTACGCTTAAGAAAAAGGGCGCAAATTGGATGGCTTGCTGCCCGTTTCACGAGGAAAAAACACCGTCATTTTCGGTAAATGTTGCAAAGGGTTTATTCAAATGTTTTGGTTGCGGAAAAGGCGGAAACATATTTACATTTTTGATGGAATATGAAGGTTTGAATTTCCCCGAAGCCGTGAAGCAGCTTGCTGCCGAAGTTGGAATGCCACTTCCCGAACCAATTGATGATGATACCTATAAGAATAATAAGAAGGAACGCGAGCGAAAAAATCGCTTGGCGAAAAGTGTAATAGATTTAAACAAAATCGCATTATCAAATTGGATAGATCACCTCAACGAAGACAATATCGAATCAAACGCGGCGCGCAAATATCTGGAAGAACGTGGGTTGAATGAAGCCGCTCGCAAAAAGTTTCAAATAGGGTTTGCACCTGATTCGTGGAACACAATCTTGAATTTATTGCGCGCACAAAATGTAGATGAAGATCTTATAAGACAAAGTGGGTTGGTTTCCGTAAATGAAGAAAAAGGAACAGTTTACGATCGCTTTCGAGGGCGAATAATCTTCCCCGTTTTGAATTTAGATGGAAACCCGATAGCTTTTGGAGCGCGCACTCTCGGCGCAGGAGAACCTAAGTATCTAAATTCTCCGGAAACGCCGGCATATATCAAGGGCAAAAACCTTTACGGTCTTTTTTACGCAAAAGATGAAATACGGCGGGCTAAATTTGTCATCTTAGTAGAAGGATATATGGATTATTTGGCACTTTATCAAAATGGCATTCAAAATGTTGTCGCAAGCCTGGGAACCGCTTTTACGGCGGAACAATCAAAATTGCTTGGTAGGTTTGCGCGCAAAGTAGTAGTTAATTATGATGGAGATAGTGCGGGAATAAAGGCAGCACAAAGGGCGATAGAAACGCTATTACAACAAGATTTTGACATTAAAGTATTAACGCTTCCGGATGGTGAAGATCCGGACGACTTTATTAAATCGAATGGCGCGGAACGCTACAACTCCTTAAGAGGAAACGCCAATCCCTATCTCAAATTCATACTTGAGCAATCCGTAAAGGAACGTAATCTTGGCTTGCCAAAGCATAAGACTGAAGCAATCGAGATGGTATTGCCGTATCTATCTGCAATCAAGAATCCGATTCAAAAACGTGAATCGTTTGATCAGGCAATGGATTTTTTACGTGTCGAAGACCGCGAGCTCAAACTAGATCTTTGGAAAGAAGTAAAAGCCGGCAAACGGCTACAACGTGAAGAATTGAACCGCAACGTCATTAGGGCTACTAGAGCAAAACCTACGGTTGCGGAACAAAATCTTTTGGACTATCTGCTTTTAGATGAACAAGTTGCGATGCGGGTGATTCCGTTGATTGAACCTACCGATTACAAATTTCTTCACACTGCGGACATTTTTGCGGCGGTTGTGGAATTGTTTGATGCGGGCGAACAAATTGAGCGGAAAAGCGTTTTGGAGAAATTGAACGGCAACGAAGTTTTAACAGATATGGTTCAGGTTATATATCTTTCAGAATCTCTACGAGGTGAAGGCGAAGATATTGAGCCTTTTATTTCAAAAGCCGAAGATTGCTTTGTGGCACTTCGCGATATGGCAATTTCGCGCAGAATGACAGAAATCGGACATGAGGTAGCACTAGCCGAACAGAATTCCGATTCAGGTGCACTTTCGCGCTTGGTTGCAGAACAACTTGAATTGGCGCGCTTGCGTAGGGAGTTAATGCTACCCGCTGAAACGGCTTAGCATGAAACTTTAGTCCATACGCGCGCGTTTAAAATTATTCGAACAACTTTGGCTTGCGCCAAGTAATCTAAACAGTTTTTAAATATGGCTGAAGAACTTAATGAAAAAGAACAGCTCGTCAAGCGGCTATTAAGGCTTGGTAAGAAGAAGCAATTTCTTACGTTTGACGAATTAAACCGAGAAATTCCCGATGACCTTATGTCTCCCGACGATATCGAAGAAGTACTTGGAAGATTGGAGGCTTCCGGCATTTCCGTTGCAGATGCTGACGCTCACTTGCTTTCGCAGGCGGCGCACGTTGCAATGGATGAAAAAGATGAAGACGGTGAAGACGATTTGGACCTTTCCGCCGGAAAGCTAGATAAAACCAATGACCCGGTAAGACTTTACCTCAGGGAAATGGGCATCGTACCGCTTCTTACAAGAGAAGGCGAAGTAACAATCGCGCAGCGCATTGAACGGGGGCAAATGAAAGCCCATAAATCAATGTCGCGCTCGCCGATTGCTGTAGCCGAACTTCTAAAAATTGGCGATGCGCTTGATACCGGAGATACAAGCATACGTGAAATTGTCATCTTTTCTGAACATCAAGGAATTGATGAATCTGAAGACAAAGCGGAAGAATATTTGCGGTGGACGCTGGAAGGCATGGAAAACATACGTGTTATGCATGCAAAACTTTTGAAAACCGCGGAACAATTCAAAGCTGAAAGAGTAAATAGCAAGAAAAAGCCTTCAAAAAAACTGCTGACATTAAAATACAAACTCGCCCGTCAAATTTTGGAAATTTCGCACGAAATTAAGCGGCTAGATCTTACGGAAAACGCACAACAAAAATTGATTAGCGCAATAAGCAATGTAAATTTTGAAGTGCGAAAGCAAGAGCGCAAAATCAGACAGGCTGAAACAGACCTTAGCAAAAAGAAACTTACACCGGCTGAAAAACGCGAAATAAACACAAAAATACGTGATGCAAAATCGATTTTGGACGAAATTGAAGACACCAACAATGTTTCGGCACTTCGTGTAAAACGCTCGTTACAAACAATTAACGTAGGGCAGCACGAAGCCGGAATTGCAAAACGTGAGCTTGTCGAAGCAAATTTGCGCCTTGTGGTTTCCATTGCAAAGAAATATACGAATCGCGGATTGCAGTTTCTTGATTTGATTCAGGAAGGAAATATCGGGCTGATGAAAGCAGTTGATAAATTCGAATGGCGACGCGGTTACAAGTTTTCGACTTATGCAACTTGGTGGATTCGGCAAGCAATTACGCGTGCCATCGCAGACCAGGCGCGAACGATTCGCATTCCGGTTCATATGATCGAAACAATCAATAAACTTATACGCACTTCTCGTGCGCTTGTGCAGGAATACGGACGCGAACCCACCAGCGAAGAAATTGCAAAGAAAATGGATATTCCGGTTTCAAAAGTTCGAAAAGTTCTGAAAATCGCCCAAGAACCGATTTCGCTTGAAACGCCGATTGGCGAAGAAGAAGATTCGCATCTGGGTGATTTTATCGAAGATAAATCAATTATGAACCCGGCGGAATCCGTTACGTTTGCAAACCTTAGTGAAATCACCGATGAGGTGCTAGCCACTTTGACGCCACGTGAAGAAAAGGTTATCAAAATGCGCTTCGGACTCGGAAATACGGGCTCCGAACACACTTTGGAAGAAGTGGGACAGCATTTTACGGTTACCCGCGAACGCATCCGGCAAATCGAGGCAAAAGCTCTGAGAAAATTGCGACATCCGTCACGCTCACGCCGCTTAAAGGCGTTTCTTGAAGGAAAGCAGGAATAACTTCCACGCATGTAGAACAAATGAGCCCGTTTGAAGTTCAGACGGGCTCTTATTTATTGAAGCGGACGGAGATTTTCAGCTATATCGAAGGCTACTATAATCGCATCAGACGACACTCCTGCCTCGGATATGTGAGCCCGCTGGAGTTTGAAAGGAATATGAAAGAATCTAAAAACAAAAGGAGGAGTGAGAGTTTCGCCTTCTGTTTTGGGTAACCGGGTCACGATTTCTAACTATATCCTTTATTTCCCCTATCTTTTTGTCCTTAATTGAACTTAAACCTGATAGCGAATCTAAAGGAACTAAATTATCCGAAGAAATTTCATACCCAGTTATTAATTTATAATTAACGCCTTTGCCGTCATTTGAAAGAAACAATAAATATTCTTTTCCGACTTTTGGCAAATCACTTCTTAAATCTATATACAGAACTTTCCTTCCGTTCGGATAACGAACCCATCCTCCGGCTCTATCAATACGAATTTTGCGTTTACTATTTTCAGGTCTTCTGACATCGGATTTAATTATTTCAATTGGTTCTACTTCATATTCTGAATAAACTCCTTGTTTGTTGTTCGACATAAATGCTCGGGATTCTACAATTCTGCCTGTCAAAATCAAATCGCTTTCTTCATCAGGGATTGCGTTTGGAAGCGGGTCTTCACCATATTTTCCAATCGCGTCCGTATCTGGATGGGGGTTAGACTCAACCCACGTTTCTCGGTCAAACCTTTTGTTTTCGATTTGTCTCAGCTCGCGTTCAGTTTTGTCGTCAGGTAATTTCGCATCATAGTCTGCAATTGGATATATACTGAGATCAACAATTTGCTCTTTTTTCTCCTGCTGGAAAGTTACAAGCGTAAGCGTAAATATTGATATAACACCCGAAACAATTACTGCACTTTTAATTTTCATATCGTTTTCCTCACGAACGCGAATTTTCACTTTTTAGAATCATTGTAAGAACTTCTTCTTCGCCGAAAGGCGACAATTTCCCGAGCCACTTCTGAACAAATTCACCTCTTGCATTGAAAAGAATCGCCGTCGGTGTTCCTTGAACTTGATAATTTGTTATTGACGAAGGTTTTACTTCAATTTCATTCAACTGAAGTCCATCCAAATATTCACGACCGCCTTCTTCCTGCTGACCAAAAATCGCGATGATTTTAACATTCTTACCCTTTGCCTTTTTCACCAACTCCCGATAAAACGGTGCGCTCTGCGTGCAGTATCCACACGTAGGACTCAATGCCAAAACCAAAACCTTTGAATCTTTCGGTAAATTCATCCCCGAAGCATCCAGCTTAAAATTATTTGATTGATT
>JBKEBT010000153.1:0-21684 GCA_047973305.1 Pyrinomonadaceae bacterium | reverse complement strand
TGTCCAAACTTGTCGATTGAGTAGTGTCTTGCCCTTTTGTTTAACGGCATCGACAAAGTAAATACCCTTCTTGGGTTTCGAGCGGTAAACCATTCGAACTTCAATTTCTTCACCGGCAGAATAGTTTCGGTCAAGGGTTATAGCAATGGTTTTGCCCTCCAATTTATAGGGTAGTTCAACGCCGGAACCAACAAGCGTAACTTTAGAAAACTTTGTGTCTTCGGTATCAAGCTTCAGCACGCGGAAATTGTCGGCAAGCGGTTTAAACCTTATTGTGGAATCACCAAAAACCGTTTTGGAATCGCGGTCGAAACTGAGGCGCATTGTATAATTGAGCGCGTCAAAAGTGCGTTCGCGGTTGAAATTCTTTTGGGCGAATGCACTTAGTGAAACTAATGCAGTGACCGCAAAAAGAAACGAAAGTTTTTTCATAGTATTCAGGAAAGCAAATTTCTTCGAAAAGGTTTCCGGTTGTTTTGATGTTCAAACTTGGCGCTTGGTTTTAACAAACCCCGAAATGAGTTACTATCTATGAAAAACACAATTTTGTCGAACGGAGAACAAATGATAAGAAGAATTTTTCTTTATGCATCTTTTGCGATGCTTTGCACGGGGGTATTTGGACAAACTCCGAAACCAACACCAACGCCTGAATTTTATTCAAACGAAACGCTTAGGAATCTAAAATCGCTTCAAGCCGAAGCGTTAGCTAGTAATTATTCATATGAGATGACGTCTTATATGACAGACAACATCGGACCCCGTTTGAGCGGTTCGCCGCAAGCTGCAAGAGCAGTTGAATGGGTCGCCGACGAGATGCGCAAACTTGGACTAAAAGTTACGCTTCAACCGGTAATGGTTCCGCATTGGGTTCGCGGGGAAGAGATCGGCGAGCTGACGGAATTCTCCGGAATGGCAAAGGGGACAACGCAAAAGGTTGTATTGACAGCGCTTGGAGGAAGTGTTTCAACCGGCGAAAAGGGAATCGAGGCTGAGGTTATTGTTGTAAGAAATTACGATGAGTTAAGAGCATTGGGACGAAAAAATGTTGAAGGCAAGATAGTGCTGTACAACGTAAAATTTGATAAACAGCGCGCTGATGCCGGAAATGCAGGTTCTTCTTACGGCGAGGTTGTGCAATATCGAAGCACGGGTGCCAGCGAAGCGGCAAAACTCGGGGCGGTAGCATCGTTGGTGCGCTCTGCGGGTGGTTCCCAAAATCGTCTGGCACATACGGGCATCATGCACTATGACGAGGGAGTTGCGAAAATTCCCAGCGCCGCGGTGCCGTATGAAGATGCTGAACTAATCGATAATCTCGTAAAGGACGGAAAGGTTAAGATGAAGTTGATTTTAACACCGCAAACCTTGCCCGATGTAAAGAGTTATAACGTGTTAGCTGATTTACCCGGAACGGAAAAACCGGATGAGATTGTTGTTGTTGGTGGACATCTTGATTCTTGGGATTTGGGGACAGGCGCAATTGATGACGCCGTAGGCGTGGCAAGCGCGATGCAAGTTCCGTATTTATTGAAAAAGATGAATATTAAACCAAAACGCACAATTCGCGTGGTTGCATTTATGACTGAAGAATTCGGGTTATACGGCGGAAAGGTTTACGCCGATGAAGCGAATATCGAAAAACACTTTGCTGCGATCGAAGCAGATTTGGGGGCGAGCCATCCGATTGGCTTTATTTTTGCGGGAAGTCCGGATGCAAGACCGTTTATCCAGCCACTTGCTAGAATTTTGTCGTCGCAGAATTCGGGAATTATCGAATATCGTGCTTCAGCCAGCTCTGATATTTCGGAGCTGACGGCGAAAGGGGTTCCATCATTTGGTCCATGGTTTGATACACGTACCTATTTTAACTACCACCACAATGCCGCCGACACACTTGATAAGGTAGTGCCGGTGGAACTTAGGGAAAACGGTGCGCTGATGGCAGTTCTGGCATACGGACTTGCAAATTTGGAACAACCGCTTCCGCGTTAAGCGAGTTGCAAAGGGAAAAGTAAAAAAGGTTCGGAAATCGTAGCCGAACCTTTTTTTTGTCTGAACCTAGATTTGATTCACTTACTTTTTGTAGAAATCGCACCGGCAGAAAGTTCCAATGCTTCTGCTTGAGGAAATAGCTTAAGTGCTTCCAACAGTTGTGTGTCATAGTCATTAAAGACCTGAAGGGAAGTTGTTGTACCGTATTGAGCCGTAACCAGTTCGGAACGAAGTACGCGGGTTATAAATTCGGTCTGATCAGCGGTAACAGTGGCATTTATTTTATATTCTCGGTTTGCGAAACCGTTAAACGCTTTGATAAGTTCCGGCGTAACAACAAATTCATTTTTGCTGAGGTCGTGATTGTATATTATATCGCTGTTTATGCGATATTTTTCAAAACCCTTTACTTTTCCGTATGCCAATTCAAGCGAAAACATATAGAGCGGATCGATTAACGTACGTTGCTCTTCAACATCTTTCGGTGTCAATGTACGCTGTTTAATTTCGATATCGGGCGAGATTCCGCCACCGCCGTAAACAATTCTTCCGGAATCCGTTTGTTTCTTGTCCGTTTTCGGTTTCGGCGGTTTATCCGCTTCATCTAGTGTACCGCCGTGTGTTTGATAATCGTAAAGCTTTCCGTCCGAATAATCTCTTTGAATTAATCTTCCCGAAGGCGTTTCAAACTTCGCAATCGTCAAAAGCACCATTGAACCATATTCGAGTTGAAACGGATTTGTTATCAAGCCCTTTCCGAATGTGGTTTCGCCAACGATCAGAGCCCGGTCGTGATCTTGAAGTGCGCCGCTGAGAATTTCAGATGCAGAAGCAGAATTCCCGTTAACTAATACTATTAAAGGAGTTTCGTCCGGGGATGGATTATCGGCGCGATATCTTCTGTCCAAACCTTTTCCGCGTCCGCGTTGTGTAATAATAACTTGACCGCTTTTAAGGAACGTATTCGCGACCAAAAACGCCTGGCTTACAAGCCCGCCGGGGTTGTAGCGCAAATCAAGCATCAACTTCTTCATTCCCGCCGCTTTCAATTTGGTCATTTCCAGTTGAAACTCGTCAAACGTTGTTTGGTTGAAGCCACCGGACATTGCAATGTATCCAACATCGGGACGAACCATATAAGCTTCAGTAATCGAAGGTGTAGAAACTGCGTCGCGAACGATTTCTACCGGAACAAGTTTACCAGAATCGAACTTTTGAACCACAAGTTTTGCGATGGTTCCGCGAGGACCGCGCAGACGATCTCGAACATACGGATAACGTTTTCCCTTAACTGATTCACCGTTGATTTCAACAATCAAATCGCCATAACGTAAACCGGCTCGTTGCGCCGGAGCGCCGTCAAATGTAGCTTTTATATATGTGCCTAGTACGGTTCCATTGCCGGTTGTTAAATCGTTTATAGTTGCGCCTATTCCGAAGTATTCGCTACGTTGGCTGGTTCTAAATTCTTCAAATTCTTTCGCGTCAAAATAATCCGAATGCGGATCAAGTGTGTGAAGCATTGAATCAATCGACGATTTAAAAAGATTGTTATAATTCAGCTTGTCTCCATCGGCATAATTTTGCTCGATTACAGTGAGCGCCTCTGAAAGATCGGTTTCGATTGTTTTGGACGTTACCGCAGCATCCCGTTTGGAAGCTTTCTTTCCGGTTGTTTCAACATTCGAAGTGTCTCCGGCGCTAGGTTTA
Organism: Pyrinomonadaceae bacterium; assembly: GCA_047973305.1. Lineage (GTDB taxonomy): Bacteria > Acidobacteriota > Blastocatellia > Pyrinomonadales > Pyrinomonadaceae > Aridibacter. Next base: position 17,979 of record JBKEBT010000153.1, on the reverse strand, counting down.
GTTAGATTTATGGAACCGGTTGAAACCGTTGATTGTTGAGCTGAAACATCAATTGTCGCTATTGAAAAAGTTAAAAGGAAAGCTGTGTATAATAAACGTTTGAACACCAAAATTTACTCCTACATTGTGTGTGTAAAGCCTGACAAGGCAAAAAGTTTAACATCTCTTAGTAGAAATTACGATTAAATACGTTGCATAGCGTTTGAAAAAGTATGCTATTTTCAATAGATTACAAATTGAACTTTATCCAATATAAAAAATCATAAATGGCGCATTTATTAGAGATAGCAAATTTGCAAACACATTTTCCAACGCGCGAGGGTGTGGTCAAGGCGGTTGATGACGTAAGTTTTTCGATTGATGTGGGTGAGTTGCTGGGTCTAGTGGGTGAATCCGGATGTGGTAAGTCTATCACGTCACTTTCTGTGATGCGTTTGATTTCGCCACCCGGAAAAATAGTTGGTGGTTCAATCAAGTTCAACGGAATTGAATTAACAACTGCGTCTGAATCACATATGCGGCGAATTCGCGGAAATGATATTGCGATGATTTTTCAAGACCCGATGACTTCGCTAAACCCGGTGTTTACGGTAGGTGAACAAATCGCTGAGGCAATTCGGCTACATCGTAAGCTTGATAAGAAAAGCGCTTGGAAAGCGGCAATAGAAGCAATGAAAGAAGTTTCAATTCCTTCCGCCGAACGACGCGTAAACGATTATCCGCATCAACTTTCCGGTGGTATGCGACAGCGCGTGATGATTGCAATGGCTTTGGCTTGCGAACCCGAACTGTTAATAGCCGATGAACCGACAACCGCGTTAGATGTAACAATCCAGGCACAAATTCTTGAACTTTTGAACAACTTGCGTAGATCACGAAATCTTGCAATTTTGCTTATAACACACGATTTGGGTGTTATTGCCGAAACCGCTGATCGCGTTTGCGTGATGTACACCGGAAAGATTGTGGAAGAAGCAAGTGTTGATGAAATTTTTGAAAACCCGCGACATCCTTATACGCAGGGGCTTTTGAATTCCGTTCCAAAGATGGGGCTCGAATCGCATGAAGATAAGTTATCGACCATTGAAGGCGTGGTGCCAAGCCCTACTGCACTTCCAACGGGTTGCCATTTTGCACCTCGTTGCAAGTTTCAAAAAGAAGAGTGCATTACGGGAGAAATTCCATTGTATGAGTTGGGCGATGATTCGCGCGTAAGATGCGTGCTATATGAAAGTGAACAAAAATTTACTTCGTAGAAATGAATCGGTTGGCATTAGGTTTCCAAAATTTTCCGATCGCAGTGCATTTCTTTCTGCTGTCAAAGATAGCGAAGGTAGTTTTGACGGATTTGTTTCACCGCCTTTGAATGCCTCGGAATTTGATTCACTTTGCGAAACTGCCGATTCTGAAACTCAAAAGTGTTTCTTAGTAATCGAACTGAAATCGGGCGAAATATCGGGTGTGGTAAACCTTTCGCAAATTTTTTTGAAAAAGTTTTGTAGCGCCTACTTGGGATATTATTTATTTAAACCGTTCAGAAACAAAGGTTTAATGACAGGCGCGTTGCATTTAACAATCGAATTTGCCTTTAACGAATTGGAGCTACATAGGTTGGAAGCTAATATCCAACCGCGTAATTTTCGTTCGCTTGAAGTCGTAAGAAGGTGCGGATTTACAAAGGAAGGGTTTTCACGAAAATACCTGATGATTGGTGACTAATGGCGTGACCACGAGCGGTGGGCAATCATAAGAGAGGATGTGTATGGGTGAACCGGCGGTAAAAACTGAAAAACAGAAACTTGTGGAAGTTCGCAATATGGTAAAGCATTTTCCGGTTGAAAACAGTGACGATTTGGTTCGGGCTGTTGACGGAATTTCCTTCGATATTTTTGAAGGTGAAACACTTGGCTTGGTCGGTGAATCCGGATGCGGAAAATCAACGGTTGGAAGATGTTTATTGATGTTGCACGAACCTACTTCGGGGGAAGTTCGGTTTGAAGGAAAAGACATTGTGCAACTTGGTACGGGTGAACTTAGAAAGCTTCGTCGCGATATGCAAATAATATTTCAAGACCCATACGCATCTTTGAATCCGCGGTTGAGCGTTTTTTCGATTGTCGCCGAGCCTTTAAAAATTCACAAAATCGGAGACAAAACGTCGCAGAAGGAAAAGGTCGCGGAACTTCTTTCAAAGGTCGGGCTCGATCCGAAATATATGTCGCGCTACCCGCACGAATTTTCCGGCGGTCAACGTCAACGAATCGGCATAGCACGTGCGCTTGCGCTAAATCCGAAAATGATTGTTGCCGATGAGCCGGTTTCCGCGCTCGATGTCTCGGTTCAGGCACAGGTTGTGAACCTTTTACAGGATTTACAAGATGAATTTGGGTTGACCTATCTGTTTATTTCGCACGGTTTGGCAGTGGTTGAACATATTTCCGATCGCGTCGCGGTTATGTATCTTGGCAAGATTGTTGAAGTGGCAAACGCAGTGGAACTTTACGGAAATCCACTTCATCCGTACACAAAAGCATTACTTTCCGCGATTCCGATTCCCGATCCGAAAAAGAGACGCAACCGAATAATGCTTGAAGGTGATGTTCCAACACCGATAAATCCGCCATCAGGCTGCAATTTCAGAACGAGATGCCCAAAGGCAACCGCCGAATGCGCAGAAACTGAACCCGAACTTCGTAAAGTGAAACCCGAACATTTTTCCGCATGTATATATACCGAAGGTTACGGCGATTATTAGATATGCGTGCGATTTTGTGAACGGGTTCGCACTGTCGCACGTATAAGTGGTTACGAAAAGTAAGAATCAGGAGGAAATAATGAACGAAGAGCATCAGCAGAACGAAACCAAATTTGTCGATCCCGGGTTGCCCGAAAAGCTTTCCCAGCAACGAGCCGAGGAACCGAAAATGTCAGAAGTTAGCACGCTTTTGAATATATTTTTTGAGCCCGGACGGACATTTGACGATCTGCGAAAGAAGCCGCGCTTCGTAATCGGGTTCATTATAATTGCGTTGCTATCAACTGCTTTTGTATTGGTTTTTAACGCGAAAATGGGCGAAGAAAGAATGCGAGGCGCGATAATGGCTGCCGCATCGAAAAATGAGCAATTTGAAAAATTGCCGAATGCGCAAAAGCAGGCTGCCGTAGATGTTCAAATGAAAATCTCCAAATACACTTCCTATTTTGTAGGGGTATTTATTGCGATTGCCTTTTTGCTTGGCGCACTTATTTATATGCTTTTGACCGCCGCGTTTGGCGGAAAAATAAAATTTTCACAGGCTCTCAGCGTTTGGGTATATTCAAGTTTTCCGCCATCAGTGGTTTCGATGATTGGGAATTTTATTGTTCTCATGCTCAAATCTCCCGATGATATTGATATTTTGGCAAGTCAGAAAGGCTTGTTACAGGCAAACCCCAGCATACTTATCTCGGGAAGTCAGATGCCCGTACTTGCGACGGTGTTAAGCAATTTTGATTTGTTCGTTATTTGGGGGTTGATACTTGCCGCAATCGGGCTTCAAAGAGTCGGAAAGATCTCGAAAGGGGCTTCGTGGGCAATAGTAATCGGAATAAATCTATTATTCTTAGCGCTTAGAGTGGTGGGCGCATTGTTTTCCGGAAATCCATCGTAACGCTTATTATTCATACCTAAGAGCATCGATTGGGTCTAGGCTGGCTGCTTTCCAAGCGGGAAACAGTCCGAATCCCAATCCGATGCTTATACTGACAAAGAATCCCATAAAGGGCGCCCACCATGGTACGTATGAGGGCATTAGAAGGGCAACTATAAACGTAAGTAGCCAGCCGATAGCCAAACCGATTAAGCCTCCCATTCCGGTCAATGTTCCGGCTTCAACCAAGAATTGAAGCAAAATATCGGAGCGTCGCGCACCCAGTGCTTTTCGTATTCCAATTTCACGCGTTCGTTCAGTAACCGAAACAAGCATAATATTCATCACACCGATGCCTCCAATCAGCAAACCTATCGAAGAAATTACGATCATCGCAACCTGCGCGCCCATTGTTATGGAATTAAATTGTTCAATTATTGAAGCGGCGGTTGCCATTGAGAAGTTGTTGGGTTCACCAAAGGGTACTTGTCTTCGAACTCGCATCAAATCTTGTACTTGGTCTTTTGCCGTATCAAGTTTTCCGGGTTTTGCGACGCTCAAAATAAATAAATCTTCAGAATTTGGCTTTATTCGCATCGCCGAACCCATAGGCATATAAATAACATTGCTTTGGTCGTTATTTCCGCCACCACCGCCAAAAAATTGTTCTCGCTTTTGAAGAACGCCAATCACGCGAAATTCACGTCCGCCGATTTCTAGAGTTTGATTAATAGGCGAGGAATTTGGGAAATAATCTTGCGCAACCGTATCGCCGATTACTGCAACATCCTTCTTCATATCGTTTTCTTGTTGTGTGAAAAAGCGCCCCTGTACAACCGTTTCGGAACCAGTTTCGCTGTATTCCGGATAAGTGCCTTGAAGTTGAACCGATGACGAAGTTTTTCCGTTTTTTCCGGTAATTAAAATCTTACTACCCCATCGATTGCTTGAAACGTCCAAAAGCGGAATGCTTACTTCGATTGTGCCAAGTTTTGAAATCGCTTCAGAATCAGCAATTGTAAGCGGTTTTCGCATACGTTCTTCTCTTGAACGTCTTCCAACGCTGATGCCAATCTCATACTTATACAAAAATATTGAATTCGTTCCGAAGGATTCTATTTCTTTTTCAATGCCAACCTTGATTCCGCTGATTATTGAGGACATTAGCATTACAACAACAACGCCGATTATTACGCCGAATATCGTTAAAAACGAACGCAACTTATGGCTACGCAACGTTGCGAAAGCCATGCGGAAGTTTTCGAAAAATGTGTTTGAATTAAACATTATTCTGCCCTTAATGCCTCAATCGGGTCGAGCTTTGCAGCCTTCCAAGCCGGAAACAACCCGGCTACTATTCCAACTATTGCACAGACAACAATTGCGATTATTGCCGCATACCATGGAATAACGGTTGGAAATGCAAATTGTGAAACAATTACGCCCAGCAATTCAGCCACTATAAGTCCTATAGTTCCGCCAATAGCCGCCAAAGTTGCAGATTCATATAAAAACTGTCGCAGAATGTCTGATTGCGTCGCGCCAAGCGATTTTCTTATTCCAATCTCTTTTGTGCGCTCTGTTACCGCCACCAGCATAATGTTCATAATCACTATTGCACCAACAAGCAGCGCAATGGCGGGAACAATCAAAATAACGGTAAAAACCGTTCCAAAGATTCTGTTTCTAATTCCGGCGATTGCATCCGGCGTAGATATGCCGAAGTTATCCGGCTCGCCGGATGGAACTTTTCGCTTTATCCGCATCAAGGTTCGAACTTGTTCAACTGCATCATCGAAGTACTTATCCTGCGTTGCGGCGGCTTCAAAATATAAGCCGCGTTGACCCGTAGGCGGACCAAACTGCGAAAGATAAGATTTAATCGGAAGCGTTACAAAGTTATCTTGCGGCATTCCAAATATTGTGCCTTTTGCGACACGCACGCCAATAACGCGATAGGGAATTCCGCGTACAAAAATCTGTTGCCCAATCGGGTTAATGCTTGGAAAAAGCTCGTTTTCAACATCCTTGCCAATAAATGCGACGCGAGCCGCATTTTCGTTTTCGGCATCGGTAAAAAACCGCCCGCTCTCTACTTCAGTGTTGTCGATTATTGCCGTGATTGGTTCAACGCCGTCTACTTGTAAATCCTCAATCTTTTTTGAACCGCGTTTTATTTCCGAAGGAGTTCCGCGCGATTTTGCGCCAATCATTGAAACCAAATCAGCCTTTGAACGAACAAATTGAAGCTCTTCAAACGTTAAATCTTTGTTCCTGCGTTGTGCGCGTTCGAGTGTATCCGTGTCTTTGAAGTCATCAAACCCAAAGCGCATCACGGTAAACGAATTTGACCCAACGCCGGCAATCTTTTCATCTATATAAGCGTTAAAACCCAAAAGCGCTGAAAGTACAAGCATAAAAGCCGCAACGGAAATAATCATTCCGAGAAGTGTAAGGAATGACCTTAGTTTATGCGCCCAAATTGCCGCTAACGCGAGTTTTAATGCTTCGCTAAAATTCATTTCAATCGAATGGCTCGAAAATCGTAAGCTATTAAATACTACGAACAATTTTCTGAGATTGTTTATATAATTTTCAGGCGATTTAAGCGAATTCGCACGAAAAGTTGCACCGATTAGCGGAAAATTACCTGTTTTACTGGAAAAACGTTATAGTAATCTATTAAAATTAGAATCAACGGCTGAATAGCAATTTAAGGTTTTATCAAGAAGAAAAAGAGATTTGATTCTCTCGCAATTTCCACAAACTAATTTATGAAAGAGATTACTGACCAATTGCCATCGGATATATTTCGTTTTCCAATGGTTCCGATTCGAGATGTTGTAATTTTTCCGTTTACAAAGGTAGCGTTTAAAATTGGCAGACCAAGTTCGGTTAAGGCTTTGGAAACAGCCATGAAAGGCGACCGCACAATTTACCTTGCCACCCAACATGATGCAACGGTTGACGAACCGAATTCCGATCAAATTTATCGGGTTGGAACAATCGGCAAGATACTTCAAGCACAACGGCAAGAAAACGGACAAATAAAAGTTGTTGTTGAAGGAAGAGAGCGTGGTGAAACAATAAGAGTTGAACAAGATTCCGAAGGATCATTTATCGCATTTGTGCGGAAAGCTGAATCGGTTGACGATTCCGGATTCCGTACGGATGGTTATCTTCAACAAATACACGGACTAATCGAGCAATTCGTACGAATTTCTCCGGATGCTTATACTGATGCGCTTCAAGCTGCGCTTCGAGGCGTTTCGGCAGCTCAAATTTCAGATTCAATCGGCTCTCATCTTCGAACCGGTGTTGAAGAAAAACAGCGCTTGCTCGAAATCTTTTCCGTTCCGGAGCGTCTGCAAGCGTTGATAGAAATCTTGGAAACGGAAATCGAAAAGAAGCAGCTTGATCGAACCGTTCAGACACGAACGAAAAAGCAGATGGATAAAACCCAGCGCGAATATTATTTGAATGAACAAATCAAAGTTATTCACAAAGAGTTGGGGCGGAAAGATGAAAAAGCGGAAATCGACGATATTCGCGAGAAAATAGAAAATTGCGGCATGTCGGAAGAAGCACACGAAAAGGCTTTGCAAGAAATTTCACGTTTAGAAGGAATGCCGCCGATGTCTGCGGAAAGTACCGTTTCGCGCACATATCTTGAATGGTTGGTTAACGTGCCTTGGAAGGAACGTTCTGAAGAAGTTGAAGTTCTAAAAAACGCCGAAAAGATATTAAATGACGATCATTACGGCTTGGAAAAAATTAAAGAACGAATTTTAGAATATCTCGCCGTAAGGCAGCTTGTAAGCGCGCCGCGTGGCACAATTCTTTGTTTTGTGGGCGCACCGGGAGTAGGAAAAACGTCGCTTGGAAAATCAATTGCAAGGGCTACGGGAAGGGAATTTGTACGCTTGGCACTTGGTGGCGTTCATGATGAAGCGGAAATTCGGGGACATCGAAGAACTTATATCGGCGCCCTTCCCGGGCAAATTATTCAGTTGATGAAACGCGCCGGAACCGTTAACCCTGTAATGCTTTTGGATGAAGTTGATAAGTTGGGCAAGGATTTTCGTGGCGATCCGAGTTCGGCACTGCTCGAAGTGCTTGATCCGGAACAGAACAATACCTTTCGCGATCATTATTTGGATGTGGATTATGATCTTTCAAACGTGTTCTTTATCGCAACCGCAAACGTTTTGCATACAATTCCGCCCGCACTTCAAGACCGCTTAGAGATTTTGGATCTTTCCGGTTACACCGAACGTGAAAAAATTCAAATCGCCAAACGACATCTTATTCCAAAGCAAATCGAAGGAAACGGTTTAAATTCTGCACAAGTAAAGTTTACCGATGACGGAATTGTCGAATTAATTCGTCATTATACCCGCGAGGCAGGCGTAAGAAGTTTGGAGCGTGAAATAAGCGCATGTGTGCGCAAAATCGTAAGACATTACATAGATTCGGAGAAAGCCGAGAATTTCGTGGAAATAGTAGATGCGGAAAACGTTCGTGAACTTCTTGGCACAATCAAGTTCCGAAAACAGGATATTGGCAGAAAAAGCGAAATCGGTTTGGTTAACGGACTTGCTTGGACAGAAGTTGGGGGTGATGTTTTGCAAGTTGAAGCTACTGTTGTAAATGGCAGAGGTGGCGTGCAATTGACGGGAAAATTGGGTGAGGTAATGCAGGAATCCGCGCATGCGGCTTTAACGTGCGTAAGAAGTCGGGCAAAAGAGTTGGGGATTGATTATCGTGATTTTCGGCGTAAGGATTTACATATACACGTTCCCGAAGGGGCGATTCCGAAAGATGGTCCTTCGGCTGGCATAACAATGGTAACTGCAATGGTTTCTGCATTAACGCGACGCCCTGCAAGGTTTGATGTGGCAATGACAGGTGAAATTACTCTGCGCGGCAAGGTTTTGCCAATCGGCGGACTAAAAGAAAAATTGCTTGCGGCGCATCGATTCGGCTTAAAAAGCATAATTATTCCGTCGGAAAACGAAAAAGACCTTTCGGATGTACCGGAAGAAGTTTTGAATGATCTAACCGTCTATCCCGTAGAAATGATCGATCAGGTCTTAAAACTTGCATTATTAAATTCGGATTCCAATCAGCAACTTGATGAAAATCGCCCACCGATGTTTTCGGGCGATTTGAATAATGAAATAAACATAACTTGATTAGGGTAATTTTTTTGATAATTGATGAAAATAGTATCAGCCGAGTTTGTAAAAAGTGCGTTCGAAAAACAACATTGGATTAATGACGGCAAGCCCGAAATTGCATTTCTGGGGCGTTCAAACGTTGGAAAATCGAGCCTTCTGAATACTTTACTTGGACGAAAGAACTTGGCACGAACTTCAAACACGCCCGGACGAACGCAATCAATTAACTACTTTGAAATCAACAAAAAATTCTATTTTGTCGATTTACCCGGGTACGGATTTGCAAAGGTATCCAAAAAGATGCGCCAAGAATGGGGTAATATGGCGGAAGAATATCTTGGGGAAAATCCGCAATTAAAACTTTCAATACAATTGGTTGATTCGCGACACGACCCGACAAATTTGGATAAAGAACTTTTTGAATGGTTAACTTACTATTCGAAAAGACATTTGGTAATTGCAACGAAGGCTGATAAATTATCAAATAACAAGTTGTTCAAAAGCCTCGCAACAATAAATAAAATTATGCCAAATACAGATGTAATCGCGTTTTCCGCGGTTACAGGAAAGGGAAAGGATTCTATTTGGGAATATATTGAGAAAGTTTTAGATAAAAAATCGGAATAAATTGGTTGATTTATTCTACTAAATGGGTTAAAAGATAACATATCCCAAAAACTCAATGGTTTGAAATTTTGACCTAGCGCTTTTTCCGGAACAACCACGAATCAGCATTTCGAAAGTTTTGCTCCACGGATTATTATCCGAAATCATTTAGAAGATCATTCGAAAACTAGATAATCATTAAATAACTTTGTACTCAGTTTAAAGAGAACGATGGCAATAAAAACAAGAGGAAAATCGCGACAAACTGCGACATCTGAACATGCGGATGAAGCGGCGGTTGCATCAAGAAACAAAAGTAACGGCGCGAGAAAAGGCGTAGATTCGAAAAATACGGATACGCTTGATCTAGCAAAGCTTAAGGAAATGTCGATTTCCGAATTGACACAAACCGCAAAAGAACTTGAGGTTGAAGGTGCTTCAGGCATGCGCAAGCAAGAGCTTATTTTTAAGGTGCTTGCGGCTCAAACCGAAAAAAGCGGGTTGATTTTTTCGCAAGGCGTTCTGGAAACGCTTCCGGACGGATTCGGCTTTTTACGCGCGCCTGAATATAACTATCTTCCCGGACCCGATGATATTTATGTATCTCCTTCGCAAATAAGAAAGTTTGATTTACGCACCGGCGACACAATCAGCGGTCAAATTCGCCCGCCAAAGGAAGGGGAACGCTATTTTGCATTAATCAAAGTAGAAGCAATTAACTTTGAAGCACCTGAGCACGCGCGCGAGAAAATTTTCTTTGACAATCTTACGCCGCTATATCCCGATGAGAAGCTTCGCATGGAAACCGATGATCCGAGCAATATTTCTGCGCGTGTCATCGATCTCGTTACGCCTATCGGTAAAGGGCAGCGCGCGTTAATTGTTGCGCCACCGCGAACCGGTAAAACAATGCTACTTCAAACAATTGCAAATTCCATTACGGCGAATCATCCGAATGTTGCACTTATCGTGCTTTTGATTGACGAGCGCCCTGAAGAAGTTACCGATATGCAGCGTTCAGTTGAAGGCGAAGTGATTTCTTCGACTTTTGACGAACCGCCAACGCGCCATGTGCAAGTTGCGGATATGGTAATTGAAAAAGCAAAAAGATTGGTTGAGCACAAAAAAGATGTTGTTATTTTGCTCGATTCAATTACACGTCTTGCCCGCGCGCACAATGCAGTTGTGCCACCTTCGGGAAAGATTCTTTCCGGCGGTATTGATTCTAACGCGCTTCAAAGACCAAAACGCTTTTTTGGCGCGGCAAGAAACATCGAAGAAGGCGGAAGTTTGACGATTATTGCAACGGCTTTGATTGATACGGGTTCGCGTATGGATGACGTGATTTTTGAAGAATTTAAAGGCACGGGTAACTGCGAAATTCATCTTGATCGTAAACTTTCGGATAAGCGTTTGTTCCCGTCAATCGATATTCAACGCTCAGGTACAAGAAAAGAGGAGCTCTTGATTGATTCCGAAGATCTTGCGCGAGTTTGGGTAATGCGAAGAGTTTTGAATCCGCTTTCACCGGTTGAACAAATGGAAGTTGTGTTGGAACGTCTTGGAAAAGCTAAAACCAATGCGGATTTTCTTGCATCAATGCAAAGTTAAACGTAAAGACCTTTATTATTGGTGGCGCATCTCCAAATATAGAGATGCGTCGCTTCTTTTTAAACTAGAATTTTTGGCTTAATGGGGGGAATGGCAGTATCTTCGCGTAAAAGCTACTTACCGTTTTTGGCTGCGAAACTACAAACCGAATAAGCTTTTGTTCAAGGGAATGCTAACTATTCAAGGGCATTTAGGTGTATCAGAACAAATCAGCAATGGTTCTTAAACCCGTGTTTTATTATAAATTCAATATTTCATTTCGATTTTTGAAACGAACAATCAAGAAGCTCTGGAAAGGCTCTTGATTGGTCAATTTCCAAATCATGTCAAATGAATGATTACTTGCTCAGTGCACGTCGGATTATGTGCAGATGTTCACTGAAATCGGTGGTCCCGGAGAATAGGTTGGAAATCCCGGCATAACGGTAATACACCCCGGATAGGCACTACATGGCGTATAAATTGGAAATCCCGGAACCACAATCGGGGGACCAGGTATAAAGGTTCCACACACTCCGCTCATGCAATCAGTATTGTTAATACACGATTCACCTGTAGCAAGCAATGAAGCCGCTTGAGCCGCTCTTGGCGCAACCACCACGGCAATCAAAGGTAATGTGGCAATTCCGCCTATTCCCGCTTGCCGAATGAGTTTTCGACGTGAAACTTTACTTAACTTGTTTTCTAATTCATTGTTTGGTTCTACCAATCCAATCTCGTAAAACTGTTTAAGAGCTAACATAATCGCTTCGGCTGTAATACCTTCTTTCGCTGAAACTTCGTCCAGGTTCGAATTGCCATCGCAATGTTGATAGACCTTTGTTGAAATATCGTTTAGGCTGAATGCCTTGTCGGTTTTAGTATCATAAAGCAACGTTTCGGCATCGAAACCTTGTTCCAGGATACCTTCCAACCGCAAGCGGGGAAGTTTTTGCATATCTAATTTTCTCCTTTAGTTATTTCAGATCACGAGTGATCCTTTTAGATGTAATTTTTATTGCTTTCTAAAAATATAGCACTAAGAACGAGACTTTAAAAAATACTGGTTTTATAAGCAATCGATTTACCGGGCAAACGAAGAGTTGTTGCAAAAAGAAACTAACGAAGATTTGAAAATGGTCAATTCAATATTGAATCGGTATAATAGCTTCGCTTAAACAAGGGAAACGTTCTTAAATTATTATGCGTGTAGCCATTCTTTCAGCCGAAGCGGTTCCATATTCAAAAACAGGCGGGTTGGCGGATGTTTGTGGCGCCTTGCCAAAAGCGCTTACTCGAATCGGAATAGATGCAGTCTTAATCACGCCATGTTACTTACAGACAAAAGGCGACTATTTATGGAAAACCGCGATTGATGACTTATGGATGAGCTGGCGTGGTGTGCCGTATCGTGCAAAAGCATTTTATTCGGAGGCAAACGGTTCCCCCACGTTTTTGATTGATGCGCCGGAGTTTTTTCATCGTGATTCGATTTACGGCTATCGCGAAGATTACGAGCGATTTGCGTTTTTCAATCAAGCCTCACTCGAATTGTTGAAACGAATTGGACGGGCACCCGATATTGTTCACCTGAATGATTGGCATTGCGGCTTCGCCACGGCAAAACTAAAGCATTTGCGCTTTTGGGATCGGTTTTGGCAAAATACGCGAACGGTGTTTTCGATTCATAACCTTGCATACCAAGGCGAATTCGGTGCAGAAGAACTTTGGAATCTCGGTTTTGGCAGCGAATTTGAACAAAACCTTTTTGCCTTCAACGGGCACGCTTCCGCGTTAAAAGCGGGTCTTAGTGCCGGAGATATGCTTTCCACCGTTTCGTCGCGATACGCCGAAGAGATTCAAATGCCCGAAAATGGTTACGGGTTGGATTGGCTACTGCGTATGCGTACAAACGATTTGTACGGAATAACAAACGGAGTTGATTACGAGGTTTGGAATCCGGAAACGGATGAAGCAATTGAACAAAACTTTAGTAACAATGATATTGCGGGAAAACAATCGTGCAAGCGTGCGCTTTTGGAGGCGTTTTCGCTGCCCGTCGATTTAGAGCGCCCGATTTTAGCAATCGTTACTCGCTTAACTGCGCAAAAGGGAATTGAATTGATTGCACAAGGGGCGATGGAAATAATCGCATCGGGTGCATATTTTATTGCGCTTGGATCCGGCGAAAAATACTATGAAGATTTCCTGCAACGTCTTCGAAATACTTTTCCGGAAAGTGTTGGCGTTTACATAGGTTACAACGAGGAACTGGCGCACAGCATAGAAGCGGGTGCTGATATCTTTCTAATGCCTTCAAAATTTGAACCTTGCGGACTTAACCAAATGTATTCACTTCGATATGGCACGGTTCCTATCGTGCGAGCCGTTGGCGGCTTAGATGACACAATAGTAAATTTTGATTTGGTTAATCTGCGCGGAAACGGATTCAAGTTTAAAGAATTCAATGCAGAAAGATTCACTGAAAAGATTTACGAGGCAATTTTTACTTTCGCGGAGCCTGATTCATGGCGTGCGCTGCAAAGTAACGGTATGAGCGACGATAATTCGTGGGAAAACGCAGCGGGGAAATACAAAATGCTTTATGAATACGCTCGCGGAAAATAAGGATGTCGTTATTGAAATTGCCCCGGAAATTGAACTTCGTACCGCAACACTTGCTTTCGCGAAGGAACTTCATCAACTTGTAAAATCAAATCTGAAGTATTTAGCAAAATGGATGTCGTGGGCGACAGAAAATATTGCCGTTAGGGATTTAGAAGAGTTTTTGCGGCGCGAAATGGAAGTGCGAGAGCGACGAACCGGCATTAATTTTTGCGTTTTTAATAATCAAACAATGATTGGAAACATAGGCGCTAAAGAAATCGATTCAACGAACCGTTCTGCCGAAATCGGGTATTGGATTGCCGAGGATGCGCAGGGAAATGGAATTGCAACAAATGCTTGTAAAGCCATAATAAATCTGCTTTTTACGGAATATGAACTAAACCGAATTGTGATAAAATGTGGCACGGAAAATTACAAAAGCCAAGCAATTCCCGAACGATTGGGCTTCACAAATGAAGGAATTTCGCGACAGGTTTTATGGCTTAACGATAGATTCATCGGGCTAAGTGTTTATTCACTTTTGAAGGAAGAATGGAACCAAGGCTCGGAAAACTAACACTAACTAAATAAGAAATACTTTTGATGATTATAGTAATTATTGGTTCTCAGTGGGGTGACGAAGGAAAGGGAAAAGTGGTTGATTTGTTGGCAAACCGCTTTGATATTGTGGCGCGCTATCAAGGCGGACACAACGCCGGACACAGTGTTTATGTGGGTGATCAATCATTTGTGTTGCGCTTGCTTCCTTCGGGAATAATCCACGAAGATTCAGTTTGTGTGCTTGGAAACGGAATGGTGATTGACCCGGCTGCGTTTTTTAAGGAAATCGATCAAATTTCCGAAAAAGGCGTTACCGTAACCCCGCAGCGTTTAAAAGTTTCAAGCCGTGCGCATTTGATTATGCCATATCACAGGGCGCTCGATCACACATCGGAAGAACGCCTCGGAAATGAAAAAATCGGAACCACATTGCGCGGAATTGGTCCGTGTTATGAAGATAAGGTGGGCAGACGTGGAATTCGAGTCGCCGATGCGCTGGTGCCTGAAGTTTTGAAGGATAGAATTGAACGTAATTTGGCAGAAGCAAATCGCGTAATCGAGGCTTTTGGACGCGAACCGCTTGGCTCTGATGAAATATATGAAGAAACATTGCGGCTCGCAGAGCGTCTAAAACCGTTTGTTTGTGAAACATCGAAGTTTTTTGCGGATGCGCGGGCTCAAAAGAAGAAGATCTTGCTTGAAGGCGCGCAGGCAACTTTGCTTGATGTTGATCACGGCACGTATCCGTTTGTAACTTCGTCAAACCCTACCGCCGGCGGTGCTTCGGTGGGCGCAGGCATTCCGCCTCATCATATTTCCGGCGTTCTTGGAATCGTGCGAACCTACGCGACGCGCGTTGGCGAGGGTCCCTTTCCTACCGAAATGCTGGAAGGCGAAACTGAGATTGCAGATTTGATTAGGAACCGCGGAAACGAATTTGGCTCGGTTACAAAGCGTCCGCGCCGTTGTGGCTGGTTTGATGCGGTCGCAACCCGCTACGCTGCGGAACTAAATGGTTTTGATTCCGTTGCACTTACGAAGATTGATGTCCTTGATGCACTAGAAGAAATTAAGGTCTGCATCGGTTATGAGATCAATGGCGAACGTTTGGATACCTTCCCGGCGGTGTCGTTGGATTTACGACAAATTAAGCCGATTTACAAAACGCTGCCGGGCTGGAAGGAAAACACTTTGGGAATAACGAAGATTGAGGATTTACCGATTAAGGCGCGCGAATACGTAGATTTTCTATCTGATGCAATTGGTGTGGAAATTGGATTGATTTCAACCGGACCGGAAAGAGACCAAACAATAATACTTGAAGATTCCGTGATGGAAAGTTGGTTTAAATCGTAATTGCAACATTCCTAATTTGTTTTGAATTTAATGGGCTAAGTGGTTTTGTAGCTTGCAATTCAAACGTTCAGTAGCTAAAATCAACAATTTCGTTGGAGGCATATTTGTCGCCGACGATTTTCAACAATATGGTCCGATAGCTCAGTCGGCAGAGCAACTGGCTTTTAACCAGTGGGTCGGAGGTTCGAGCCCTCCTCGGATCACCATTTTTCAAAAGCGACTTTTAGATGTCGCTTTTTTTTTCAACGCTACCCTTCTTCAAATTGTTCTCAACCGTTCGCGGACTCATCTCGAAAACAATGGCGAGAAAATGAAAGGCGGACTTTGTCGGCAGGTTCTTCACAGCAACTTTTTATGATTTTAGGGTTAAAAGTCATGAGAACTTGAATCGGGCATATATTTGAGATTATTTCATCACCAACTTTAACCTTTTGAGTCAATGATTTAGGCGTTTCAATTTGTTCTTTTACGGCTTTTGATCTGGCTTCGATATAAACTTGTTCCAGAGTATCTGACAAAAATTGCGGTATCATTTAAATAAGAGTTTTCTCGGCATAATCAAGTGTGATACTCAGATTGATCCTTTGGTTCTTCTTAATTCAAAAAAACACCTTTCTTAAAACTTAAAGAATCTTTGTAAATTGTTCTAAATCATACAACCTTGTAAGTTGCCTACAAACTAGCTAGAGTGTTTCAGAGCGATTCTTTACAATCGCCTTGGTAATTTTCCGATTCAATCATAATTTTCCTTAGAATTTAACGCTAAAATCGATAACGAAATCAAAAAAACTCTGTGGGCGACGGCGGATAAATTGCGGTCAAATATGGATGCCGCAGAATATAAACACATCGTTCTCGGTCTAATCTTTCTCAAATATGTTTCGGATTCTTTCGCCGAACACCGCTCCGAACTTGAAAGACGCTTTGCCGGTACAAGCGATGATTACTACATCGCCGAGGAACTTTTAAGAACCAAAGATTTAGAAGATCGTGATTATTACACAGAGGCAAATATCTTTTGGATTCCTGAATCTGCTCGTTGAAAAAAAATACGCAACCAAGCTAAACAACCGACGCTCGGAAAAATTATTGATGAAGCCTTAGTCGAAATTGAAAATGAAAATCCGCGATTAAAAGGGATTCTTGATAAAAGATTCGCGCGAACTCAATTAAACCCGGAAAGCTCGGCGAACTTATAGATGAAATTTCTAAAATCGGTTTTGCCGGAAATGGTCAACGCTCAAAAGATGTTTTGGGTGAAGTTTATGAGTATTTTTTAGGGCAATTCGCCAACGCAGAAGGGAAGAAGGGCGGACAGTTTTACACTCCGGCATCGGTCGTGAAAGTTTTGGTTGAAATTCTCGCACCGCACAAAGGCAAAGTTTATGATCCGTGCTGTGGTTCGGGCGGAATGTTTGTTCAATCCGAAAGATTTATGGAAGCGCACGGCGGACGCTTCGGCGACATTTCGATTTACGGACAAGAATCGAATCCGACAACGTGGTGTTTGGTGGCGATGAATTTAGCGATTCGCGGAATGGATTTTAATCTCGGCAAAGAACCGGCTGATACATTTCTGAGAAATCAGCACCCGGATTTGAGAGCAAATTACATAATGGCTAATCCGCCTTTTAATATCTCTGATTGGTGGAATAAAAGCCTTGATAATGATGCGCGTTGGCAATTCGGAACGCCGCCGCAATCAAATGCAAATTACGCTTGGCTTCAACATATTTATTTTCATCTTGCGCCCGGCGGACGTGCCGGAGTCGTTCTTGCCAATGGTTCAATGTCTTCATCACAAAATAATGAAGGTACAATCCGCCGTGAAATGATTGAGCAAGATGTTGTTGAATGTATGATCGCACTTCCGGCACAACTATTTTTTAATACACAGATTCCCGCGTGTCTTTGGTTTTTGAACTTTGAATGAGTCTCAAGAATTTGCTGTTCCATCTGCTAAAAGTACTCTTACAGGCGGGGCAAGATTTGAAAATCGAGATACATTGTTTTCAAGAATTACACCTTGTCTTGAAAACGGGAAAATCTGCCAAGTAAAAAATTTAGAAAATGGAAAAGGTTTTGGCTCAACTGAATTTTTGGTTTTTCGTGGTAAAGAAAATGTTTCTATAAATGACTTTGTTTATTATCTTTCAAGGTTCAATGAAGTTAGAAGTTTTGCGGAAAAAAATATGTCTGGAACTTCTGGACGGCAAAGAGTCAACAAGGATGCTTTTGCCAATCTTGAACTTGAATTACCACCAATTGAAGAACAAAAAGAAATAGCCGAAATCCTTTCATCATTGGACGATAAAATCGAACTCAACTGGCAAATGAACGCGACTTTGGAAGCGATGGCACGAGCGATGTTTAAGGCGTGGTTTGTGGATTTTGAGCCTGTCCGTGCAAATATGGAAAATCGCCCGTCGGAAAGTGCATCGCCCGAAATC
>JBKEBT010000152.1:0-1745 GCA_047973305.1 Pyrinomonadaceae bacterium | reverse complement strand
TTTCAGGCACGCCGATTGACGATAGGTGAGAATTTCGTATCCTTACAACTTCGTATCCGGGATAAATTGAAAGCTCGGGCGGCACAACAAGTTCAAACTTGCCACTTACCAAAAGCCGCGGGTTCCCTTCTGCAGCAAGAACAAGATTTTTCTTTAATTCATTAGCCTTTTGAAATTCTCTCCTCGTTCTCTCTGCAGCTTCTTCCCCTGAAACCTCAAGTACAATTTCAAATGCCTTATTAAAGGCAATTTCAGAGTCACTTTTATTCCCCAACAATAGCGTAGCTTTCGCTTTCGCCAAATACGCGTCCGCCAAGAAGACGCTACTGTTATTACTCGTTAGAAAAGTTAATGCGCTTTCTGCACAACTAAATGCATTCACGAAGTCCCGTTCCTCAAAATAAATTTCAGATTTCGTTTGCTCAGAAATTCCCCTTCGTGACAAATCGCCGATTTGATCAAACAATGCAATTGCACGATCGACACATCGATGAGCTTTTTCAAATGCCCCACATCTTTTAAATACACCCGCCAAATTATTTTCAACCGATGCCAGATAAGCGGTGTGATTTGAATTCTTGTGATACCTTCGCGCACGTTCCATCCAATCAATCGCTTCCAAATACCGCCCGTTATAACTAAACGCCAATCCAAAATTACTTGCAAAACCACCTTTTATAAACCAATCCCCGTAACTTATTATTTGTTCTTCAACCGTAGGATAATACTCCAAGGCTTTGGAATGCTGCCCGGACATCAAAATAATTAATCCCTTTAATAAAAATGCGTACGCCCGATTTAAACTCTTCTCGTCTATGTCCTGATTTAAAGATTCCCGATTCCAAATTTCTGCTTCCCTGAATTCCGCTGTCCTTGTATACGTAACAGTTATATAGTTTTCGCATTCAGAAACTTTTTCAAATAGCTTTTGATTGATAAATTCATCACGTGCTTTCATCAAGAAATTTCTTGATTTCTCTTGATCGTCACGCATATTTCCGAAATGACCCAAGAAGCCTATTAAGGCGCCAATCCTTAATGCGAGTTCGGCAGATTCATATCCTTCGCAACCGCCACCTTCTATTTCTTTTATTTCCGGCTGAAACTGTTCAATGAGTAAGTCCAGCGCTTTCTTATATTCCCCCCTTCGTTCAAGCTTAAACGCATCTTTTGAAATATAAACAATTCTCTTAAATTTGTGCATCGATTTTTTTGGAAGAAACTCAGTATTAGTAATTTTATAGCCTTACATTTTAAAAAAAGGAGAAAAGCAATGAAAATTGTACTTACATTATTCTTGCTTGCAATCTTCACCGTCGGCTCAGCGACGGCGTCTTTTGCGGGCGATGGAGATATACTAATTGGACATAAGTCAGGCGGTTCAACACCACCCGCCAAAACACAGTCGGAAACCAACAATCCTTGCGATACCTGTACACCTTCGGATGATTCCAATAGCACAGGCGACGCGGATTCAACAACGGACTACACAGATGAACTGCTTGCATTTAAAGCATGGCTGTTGAGTCTTTTAGGATAAGTTACAACCGGTCCGCCTCCCTAATGAAACCTACGGGCTCTCTAATGAGACGGACTCGCTCTCTTCCCTTATTTTCTCTTCTTTTATTTCGCTTGTGTTAAAGACCAAAACTCGTTCACGAAGTTTTTCCGAATTTTCACCCAGAATCTCCGATAAAACACTTCTACATTCGTCGCGAATCGCATCAAGAACCGGCTTACTCAAT
>JBKEBT010000151.1:0-35314 GCA_047973305.1 Pyrinomonadaceae bacterium | reverse complement strand
TTTTTCACCAACTCCCGATAAAACGGTGCGCTCTGCGTGCAGTATCCACACGTAGGACTCAATGCCAAAACCAAAACCTTTGAATCTTTCGGTAAATTCATCCCCGAAGCATCCAGCTTAAAATTATTTGATTGATTTGAAGCTTGCGCAGTTGCAACAGAGACAGCCGCATTTGGAATTAAAGAATTTCTTTGTGCTTGAGAATCAGACACATCACCTACACTCGCATTATTCACACTCTCGGGGGGGGGCGAAATATTTGTATATCACCAATCCATTTACGAGCAAAGAAATACCGATGATTGAAAAACTGAGTAAATTTTTGAGTGAGCCTGACATCCTAAAAAATCCTTCTTTCAAAAACGAGTTGCTATACCTAACGCGTGTTGCGCCAAATGAGTTAGCCCCAATGAGAATGCGTAAAGAAAATCATATTTATAAAAGCCGTGTCAAGCATTTTCCGGCTGAATAGTTTTGTACGATCAAATTCGGCTTTCCAACGTTACATGCGTTACATGCCAAACAAACGCTCTTACGTAAATCATCCAAAAACCCAAGTTACGCAATAGGAAGATTCAATTAATTCGCAGATTAGGATTCTTAGGAGCCTTGTAATTCTTATACTATTAGGCAATCTCGACATAACTATTCTATTTAGATAATTTAGCGGCTTCAGTCGGCGAAGACGACGCGATAACTTAGCGCACGACGCAAATCGTGGGTCTGCAAATATAACGCCGTCTCCGACGGCTTTAATTCTTGAAGCCGATTCGTCGGCAGTTGATAATGAATTTTGAACGCTTTCCAATGATCAAGCGCAATCCCAAGTTTTTCCGTATTGTTGAGTAAACGATAATTTTAGAAGCGCGATTTCATTCTATTCTTTTTTCGAAAGATTCCAGTTTATACTTTGTTCAAAAATTTGTTTTCATCAGCTTAAGTGATATTAAATTCGGATTGATGTGTTCGCATAAATGGCAGAATGCTTCGGGTTGACATCATCCGATATATTGCCAATCCATTTTTTCAATGGCGAGCCATATAACTAGTGTTCAAATTCATATCCAATTTCAGAAAAGTCCGTATCAAAGAGGTCTTTAGTCAACACCGGATTTAGCTTTTGTCGCTTCTTCTTCTGCTTTTTTCTTATTGCTTTCAATAACTTTCAGAATACGTCCCGCATGATTTCGTGCGATGAGCGGAACGCTTTCATCTTCTTGAACCTTGTTTAAGTAATCAACCAGTGCAAACGGATCTGCGATTTGCTTCCGGCGTAACTGAGAATCAAGCGCCTTCATGAGGTTCGGAGCCTCCAAAGGCTGCATTGAACGCGCAAGATTGAAATCAAACACCCACATATATTGGTTGCCGATTGCCTTATATTCTTCGCCCAGCGCGCGCGCATCCAAATCTTCCGTCCAATTAAATGTTTCAGTACGCCTTTTGCCGTCATCATCCATAGTAACTCGTATCGTGCCGAGATGACCGTAATCACGCACCGGTGATTGATAATGCGTGTCTGAATCCAAGAAATTCAATTTCCCCCAGAGTTCCCTAAGATCAGACATAGTTTTCTTTGAAAGTTCTACGTTAACCGTAATTGGTTTTTCAACGTTTGTTTTTTCCCACGTTACTGTGCCAAAACCATTTTCATCGTGATTTATAACAACTTTTGATACCAAGAATCTTGGGTTTGTAAATTCGTATGTGAATTTGATTTTTGAATCGGGCAATTCTTTTGTGATGTTTGGTTTAACGGCTTCTGCGGGGCGCGTATTCTTCTTCGTCTGTGCGGAAGTAACCAAAGCCACCGAAACAATACAAAAAACCAGAATCACAAATTTCTTCATAACTATTCGAACCGAACGGAAACAATTTTAGAAACGCCTGCTTCTTGCATAGTAACACCATACAACGCTTTTGCGGCTTCCATTGTTCGCTTGTTGTGTGTAATCACGATAAACTGCGTGTTTTCAGACAGAGAATCGATTCGTGAAACAAAGCGTCCTACATTTGCTTCATCAAGCGGTGCATCAACTTCATCCAACAAACAAAACGGAGATGGGCGATATTTAAAAATCGCCAGAACAAGTGAAATTGCCGTCATTGCTTTTTCGCCACCGGAAAGCAAAAGCATATTTTGCAGGCGTTTTCCGGGCGGTTGCGCGGCAATTTCTATTCCGGAATCGAGAATATCGTCGGCTTCCAAGAGAGTCATTTCTCCGGTGCCACCACCGAATAATTCAACAAAAAACTCTCTAAAGTTAGCATTTATTGTTTCAAATGCATCCTTAAAGCGCTGGCGTGAACGTCGTTTGATTTCTTTTAACGCATCTTCAGTTGCGCGTATGCTGTCCACAATATCGTCATGCTGACGTGTAAGAAAATCACAGCGCTCCTCAGCCGTGCCCAATTCTTCGAGCGCCAACATATTAATGGCGCCAAAATTTTCAAGCCTGTCTCTTAAATCTTCAGCTTCCCTTTTTGATTCCGCCAAATCAAATTCCTCGTGTAAATTAATTTGCGAAACTAGTGAATCAAGTGACACGTTTAAATCCTGTAAGCATTTTTCTTCCAAACTTTGGAGCCGCGTTGAAACTTCCGCGTTGGTTATTTGAAGTGCACTTCGTTGATCGCGCGCCTCCGCCGAACGCTTGTTCAGTTCCCCAACTTCGTTTGAAAGTAGATCAGATGATTCACGACTTAACTTAAGATGGGCAATTGCAGCTTCAAGCGCGATCTCTTCTTCTTCGATTTCCGATTTCGCATTACTTATTTCCGCAGAAAGTTTTTCGCGCAAATCGTTTAGTTTTAGCGCGCGTTCTTGATTTTCACCTGTTTCGCGCTTCTGTCGTTCAAGCCTTGCCTCAAATTCCTCGTTCTCTGTTTTTACGCGATTCAGAGAATTTTGCGCTGCGCGCTTTCGCTCCGCTGCAACTTCCGCGCGTGTACGTTTTTGCCCCAAAACTGCGCTTTCCGCTTCAACGGCACGCCGCGATTTTTGCAAATCCGCATTTATGTTTTCGATTTTTTCCGATGAAAGACTTTTAGCCTTTTCAGCCGTTTTTGCGTTTTGCGCACTTTCTACACGGCGTTTTTCTATCTGTCGAATTTCGTTTTCAATTTGCTCACGCTCATCGGTAATCACTTTTTTATGTCTGTCCGCGCGTTCAATTTCCTGCGAAAGCGATTTTGCATGAATTTCCTGCGAAAGTAACTCGCGCTCAACCTGAACGATAAATGCGCGCAAATCCACAAGTTCATTTTCGCGTTCATTCAGCTTCGCTCGTGCCTTTTCCACCTCGTTTGTTGCCGAATCCACCTGTACAAGCGATTTTTCAAACTGCTTCGCAAGCTCGCGCTGTTCGCGCTTAAACGCCAAAAGCGAAGAATTTTGCGCGTTCTTAACTACGGAACTACCGCCTATAAATAACCTTCCGCCGTAGGAAAAATCACCGGAAAAAGTAGCAAATAATCCGCCTTTTTTTACCTTTGGGTCATCAATATCATTTACAATATTCGCTTCCAATTCACGCGGAAAAATTTCGCGCAAGGTTTTTGCCAGCGCACCTTTTAGCCCCATCAAGGCACCTATTCTGTTCTCACCGAATCTTTCATCGTTTGCAGAATCATCATTCGGATCTAAAACCAAAACCGGAACGCGTCCTAAATTATTGTTATTAAGATATTTAACAACTCTTTTCGCATCCTCGACAGAATCTACGATGATTGTTTCAAGCAGCGACCCAAAAAGATTTTCAACGGCGCGTTCCGCTTTTTCGTCAACCACAAGGCGTTCGGCTAAGGTTCCGTTAAATTTAACACCTACCTTTTTTTCTTCGGCAAACAGCTTCTGAACATTTGGGGCATAAATTGCATGTTTTTCTTCAAGTTCGTTTAATGTTTCAAGCCTGTGTTTTTGTCGGGAATGCACTTCCCGCAGCTCTGCAAGCATTTTTTCATCGTTCGCTAATTCTTCACGCGCCTTCTTGGTTGAATTTAGCAGACCTTCATTTTCTTTTTGCAGCCCGTCAAGTTTTGTACGTTCTTCATTAATTCCTTCGCCAAGTTTTTCGAATTCTTTCTTTCGAGCCACATAAACTTCTTCCGCACGTTCATTTTCGCGACGTAAACCTTCAATTCGTTCGCGCAATTTTTCAAGATTCGATTCAAACTGCCGATCAACTTCCGCAAGACGTTCTACCGCAGCGGTGTGCTCAAGAAAGTCCGTGCGTTCTTCTTCCAGCTTAAGTTCTACACTTCTTAACTCATCAGATTTCTTTCGGTAAATCAGTTCAGCATCCAATAAAGCGCGCTGTTCAATATCCGCTTCGCCGCCCTCTTTTTCCGCAGCTTTTTCCAACCGTTCTAATTCGTTCTTCAACAAACGAATGCGTTCTTCGGTTACGCGGATTTCAGCGTCAAGATGTTCTGATCGTAAATTGATCTCTTTTATTTGCGTTTTGTTGTGTTCGTGATCGCGCTTTGCGCGGTCTCGCTTTATGGCGCTTTCAGAATGTTCTGAACGCAATTTTGTGAGTGTTTCTTCCGCCGTGCGTGCCGCTGCCGTTGCATTGCGAAACGACAAATCCTTTTTTTCGGCTTGCGCCTGAATTTCACGTTCCGTTTTGCCGGCTTCTTCCAATTTCAATGTAATTTCGTTTACGCGTTCGCTAAGTCCGGCGCCTTCAGCCGCATAAGTTCGCTTAAGAAGCGTGCGTAACTCTTCACGAAGAATTTTATACCGTTTTGTTTTGTTGGCTTGTCGCTGTAAACTTCGAACCTGCTTTTCAACTTCCGAAACAATATCGGTAATTCTTCCAAGATTTGTTTTTGCGGATTCAAGACGAGATTCCGCGGCTCGTTGCCTTTTTCTAAACTTTGATATTCCGGCAGCTTCTTCTATTAGTTCACGTCTGGAAGATGGTTTTGAAGACAAAATTTGCCCGATTCTTCCTTGCTCGATAATTGCGTAATGCGAACCCGAGAGCCCTGTTCCCGAAAAAAGATCTTGAATATCGCGCAATCTACATGATTTATCGTTTAACAAATATTCGCTTTCACCTGAAAGATAGAGTCTGCGGGTTACGCTTACGGCTTCACCGGGAGCAAAATCGAGCGCAAAATTTCGCGGTTTCCAGCGGCGGCGCGTTTTCACTTTCTTTTCAATGGTTTGCACCGATCCAACTTGTGCAACTTTTACCGCTTCTTCTTCTATATCAGCTTCTTCGCCGAGTTCGTTTAACTCACCATGTGCGGTGTTCGCAAAAGTTTCTTCATCTGACACTTCTTCTTCGAGCAGATCTGCTTCGATTACGTCAACATCCACCGCGTGCTCATCAATTTCGCCGAGTTTTTCATCGATATCTTCAAGTTCCGAATCATCAGACAAAAATTCGGTTTCATCACGAACGAGATGAAGCACAACTTCCGCCATTCCACCCGGATTTCGCTTGTTCGTTCCCTGAAAGATTACATCCTTCATTTCTTCGCCGCGAAGAGATTTTGCGCGCTGTTCACCCAGCACCCAAGAAATCGCGTCACTGACATTTGATTTCCCACAGCCGTTTGGACCAACCACTGCAGTTATTCCGCTTCCGGTAAATACTATCTCGGTATAGTCTGCAAAGGACTTAAAGCCTGTAATTTCAAGACGTTGAAGCTTAAACATATTGTGTGTATCAGGGGTTCCGGCACTATATTTTGTGGTCTTGCCACTTTAAAATCAAGTTTTGATTGTAACATTCCGCCGATTTTTCATTTAATTCAAAAAGTGAGATGATATTTATTTCGCCTAAATGCAATGGAAACAAAGAGATTGCTTGAGGAAGTTAGAAACGGAAAAACGCGTGGCATTGCGCGTGCGATTTCCCTTGTAGAAGATAACGCGGAAAATTCCGCGGAAATGATGCAGGAAATTTTTTCTGAAGGGAGGAATTCCACCATTATCGGCATAACCGGTTCGCCGGGCGCCGGAAAATCTTCGCTTGTTGATAAACTGGCGCTTTTTTATCGAAACGCCGGCAAGAGGGTTGGAATAATAGCCGTTGATCCATCTAGCCCGTTTTCGGGTGGCGCAATCTTAGGCGATAGAATAAGAATGCAGACCTTGGGGCTTGACCCCGGCGTCTTTATTCGCTCGATGGCTACGCGCGGAAACTTGGGCGGGCTTGCCAGTGCGACCGTTGATGCAGTGGCAATTTTGGCAGCCGCAGGGTTTGACAAAATAATTGTTGAAACAGTTGGCGTTGGGCAAGACGAAGTGGAAATCGTAAAAACTGCCGATGTTTCCGTGGTTGTGCTGGTGCCGGGTATGGGCGACGATATTCAAGCAATAAAAGCCGGTATCATGGAAATTGGCGATGTATTTGTAATAAATAAAGCTGACCGCGAAGGCGTAATTCGCACAGAAAAAGAACTTGAAGCGTTACTTTCGCTCGCCCACAGAAACGATTTATGGATGCCGCCGATTGTTAAAACCGTCGCGACCGAAAACAAAGGCATCGAAGAGATTGCGGACGCAGTTGCCAGATACGAAGAGTTTTTGGAAAGCGGCAAAGGTGGCGTCGAAAGAAAGATTGCAATTGCACGTTTTCGAATTGTCGAATTATTGCGCGATAAACTTTTGTCGAATTGCCTAAACCGCGAAGGCGCCGAAGATAAGTTACAGAATCTTGCCAAAGCCGTTGTGGAACGAAAGACGAATCCGTATTGTGCCGTGGAGGAGCTTCTAAAATGAAGATTAACCATTTGGGAATTGCGACCCCGAGTATCGCGGATTCACTTAAATTTTGGGAAGATGCGCTTGGCTTGAAAACGGTTCACACGGAAGAAGTTCCCGAACAAAAGGTGCGGGTTGCAATGTTGCCGATTGGCGAAAGCCGCATAGAGCTTCTTGAACCTACAACCGAAGATTCGCCCGTTCAAAAATTTATAGAAAAACGCGGGGGCGGAATTCATCATATTGCGGTTGAAGTTGAAAACATTTCCGAAACGCTCGAACGCCTTAGGGCACAAGGCGCAACGCTAATAGATGACGAACCTCGAGTTGGCGCGGAAGGTTGCTTAATCGCTTTTGTTCATCCAAAATCTACGGGTGGAGTTTTATTAGAGCTAGTACAAGAAAATTAGGAGTGATTACTTTGAGTAGTACAACATCAAAATTATTGATTCTTTTTGCCGTAATTATTGCGGTAGGCGTGGGTCTTGTTTTTTGGAAAGACCGAATTATGGCGCACGGTGGCGATCTTCACAGCATGTCCGCTCACGAAATGGAACTGCTTGTTTCCGAAATGCCGCCAATGCAACAGGCACAACTTGCGCAAAGTCCGGAAGCAAAGCAACAACTTGTAAAAAATTTGCAAGAAATGCTTGCAATTGCCAATCAAGCCCAAAAAGAGGGGTACGGAAAGAAACATTCCGTTGAACAAGAAATGGAATACTCCAAAAAGGCAATTCTTGCGCTGAGCTACGATAAATACAAGAACAAAGATGAACAAATGGCGCCGCTAAGTATGATCGGTCCCGACCAAGTTGCCGCATATTGGGGTGAAGATCCGGCGCAATACAAAAAGGAACAAGAAAAAAAGCAAAAGGAAATGGAAGAGGCTCAGAAAGACCCCGAAGCCTACGCAAAGAAAAAAGCCGCCGAACAAAACAAACCAAATACTGAAGAACAACCGCCCGCAAAAGTATTGCCGAAACCGGAAGGGGCAATAGGAAAGATTTTTGATTCAATCGGGCTGGGTTCGGTAATTTCCGGTGCAAAGGTAAACCGTCATGAAGCGGAATTTGAAAAGTTCTTGGAAGCTCAAAAAGAAGTTGAAAAAGAAAAAGGAATGAGACCGGAAGGCGCGGAGATGTCGCCGGAACAGGTAAGCCAAATGCGTGAAGCGTTTGCAAAATTCTCAATCTACGAAGACGAAGCCGAGGCAAATTGGGGCAAACTGCCGCAGGAATTCAAAGATAAAGTTGCGCTACAAACAAAACTACAACAAGCCCAAATTTTGGCGGGAAGTTATGTGCAAGAAAAACTTGCAAAGGAATTGGATTTCAATGAGCAAGATGTACAAAATTACATCAAAGCCCATCCGGAATTAACTAAGGAATCCCAAACAAAAGCTGAAGAGGTTTTGAAAAAAGCACAGGCAGGGGATGATTTTTCCGCTCTCGCAAAAGAGTATTCACAAGATCCCGGTAGCAGCAACAAAGGCGGACTTTACGAAAATATTCAAAAAGGACAGATGGTTCCCGAATTTGAAAAAGCCGCTTTGGCATTGGAACCGGGACAGGTTTCACCTAATCTTGTAACAACAAAATATGGCTACCATATTATAAAGCTTGAGAAAAAAGGCGAAACCAAAGAAATAGATGGTAAACCGGTTGAAGTTTATTCGGCACGACATATTTTGATTCCGACGATGGTAAAGGACCCGAGCGGGCAAAATCCGCAAGGTGTTCAGCTAGATCAATTTGCCATGCAGCAGTTGAAGAAAGAAAAATCGGATGAAATTCTGGCGAAGATTTTAAAGGATAACCCCGTTTCAATTGCGGAAGATTTTAAAATCAACCCGCCGCCTATGCCGCCGCAACAACAAATGCCCGGAGGTTTACAGCAGCTTCCACCGGGAGCAGAACAACCGGAAGGACCCGGAAATCAACCGCCGTCTGCTGCACCACCGGCACCAAGGGGTAAGAAATAGGTAGCATTTAGTTTAGTTGGCGAAGCCGGGGTCGGCTTCGCTTTTCTTATGAAATTTGGCGATTGCAGAATTGAAATAATTCCCGATACCGAATTTAGACTTGATGGCGGAGCGATGTTTGGCGTTGTTCCGAAGGTTCTGTGGGAACGAGAAAACCCTTCGGATAAGCTCAACCGCATTCTTATGAATATGAACTGTCTTTTTGTGGAGACAGCTAACGATAAAATTTTGGTTGAAACCGGAATTGGAGAAAAATGGACACCAAAGGAAGTTGAAACGTTCGGAATTTCACGGAAAAAATCATTTCGCGAAAGCCTTTTGGAAATTGCCGGGTGCGCCCCGGAAGAAATAACCTTTGTAGTAAATACACATCTTCATTTTGACCACGCGGGAGGAAACACAGTTTTAGATAAAAGTGGCACGGTTGTGCCGCAGTTTCCAAATGCAAGATATCTTGTTTCTGAAAGCGAATTCAGACATGCCACATCGCCACATGAACGCGACCGCGCAAGCTACAGAAACGAAAACTGGCAACCGTTGATAAAAGCAGGCATACTTGAGCTAATGCCTGATTTTTATGAACTTAGCGGGGTTTTAACAATGCAGCAAGTGCGCGGACACAACGAAACCATGCAAACCGCAAGGCTAACGCAAGGCGATGAAATCCTTTACGGCTTTTCGGATTTGGTGCCAATGGTTTCACACTTGAAACTGCCGTGGATTGCCGGCTTCGATCTTTTCCCCGTAGAAACTTTGGAAGCAAAACGCAACTTATTAAATGCCGCCGCGGAAGGAAACTGGTTTTGTCTTTTTTACCACGAACCCAAAAGCGCGCTTTGCAAGTTGGAATTGAATCAGGGGCGCTTTAGTGCAATTGCTGCGTGTTGATTTTGCAAAAAACTATTTTTAGACAAATATAAAAAGAAATGGGAAAATCTGAATAAATGGAACAAGTAAAAATAGGAATTATTGGCGGTAGCGGTTTGTACCAAATGCCGGAAGTTGAAAACACCCGTGAATTAAGTATAGACACCCCATTTGGTTCGCCATCGGATGCGTTTATAATCGGCGAACTTGATGGAATAACTGTTGCATTTTTGCCCCGACACGGACGCGGACACAAATATACGCCGAGCGAGGTGCCTTATCGCGCCAACATATACGCGATGAAGTTGCTTGGAGTGGAATATGTCTTGTCGGTTTCGGCAGTTGGAAGTTTGCAGGCAAAATATGCACCGATGGATTTTGTAATTCCCGATCAGTTCTTTGATCGAACGCGCGACCGTGGAAACGAATCTACATTTTTCGGCGATGGAATTGTTGCTCACATAACATTTGCACATCCGGTTTGTGGTGAACTGGGAACAATTCTTGAAGAATCGTGTAAGACAGTAAAGGGTTTAAACGTTCATCGTGGCGGAACTTATGTTTGCATGGAAGGACCCGCATTTTCTACGGTTGCGGAATCCAACGTATATCGTTCGTGGGGAATGGATATCATTGGAATGACAAATTTGACCGAAGCAAAACTTGCGCGCGAGGCAGAAATTGCATACGCGACGCTAGCTTTGGTAACCGATTATGATTGCTGGCACGATGAGCATGATTCGGTAACTTTAGAAATGGTGGTCGGTTATTTGACGAAGAACGTACGCAATGCGCAACTGGTTTTAAAGGAAGCGGTAAAGCGCGTTAATGCGAAAGAAACTCCGAACCAATTTGCAGGAACCACCCAGAGTGCGATCTTTACGCAGCCAGAACATTGGAACCCGGAAACAGCTAAAAAGCTTGATGCCATAATAGGCAAATACGCAAAATAGTATTTTTGAAGCGGCTTTGAAGAATTTCGAAGCCGCAAATAAGCCGTTATGATCAAAGAATAGTAAAAACCACTCGAAATTTTGCGGCGAAACAAAGCAACAAAAACTTGGCAAAACGCAAAACTTACAAAACCACAAATAAAGACCAAGAAAAATTCATTTAATCTCATATAAAGTACACCGCGCTTTTGAATCATCTCAAAGGTCGGTTAAAATATTGTTTTTAACTTGCGGAGGATAAATGAGCGAAACCGTTGAGACCGTTAAAGATAAAGAAGTACAGATTCCCAGCCAACGCAAATCTGTTGGCATTCCAAAAGAAAAAACGCAGGGTGAAGCGCGGGTTGCCGCAACGCCGGAAACTGCTGCAAAACTTCAAAAATTAGGCTTTGATGTTTATGTGGAATCGGGTGCGGGCGCGCTGGCAAACTTCCCTGACGAACTTTACGAACAAGCCGGTTGCACCGTTTTTGCGAGTGAAGATGAGCTGTTAAAAGCCGTTGACATAATTTTGAAAGTTAGCCCGCCGGAAGCGGGTGAAGTTATGGCGATGCCGCCAAACAAAACGCTTATCAGTTTTATTTTTGCCGCTGCGAACCCGACATTGATTCAAGCCCTTAGCGAGAAAAACGCGACCGTAATTTCAATGGATGCAATACCGCGGATTTCGCGTGCCCAAAAGATGGACGCGCTTTCTTCGATGGCAAACATTGCAGGCTATCGCGCAGTGCTTGAAGCGGCAAACTCGTTTGGTTCATTTTTTACGGGACAAATTACCGCCGCCGGAAAAGTTCCGCCGGCAAAAGTTTTGGTAATTGGCGCGGGAGTCGCAGGACTTTCCGCAATAGGCGCGGCGCAAAGTCTTGGTGCAATTGTTCGTGCATTTGATACGCGCCCGGAAGTTGCAGAGCAAATCGAAAGTATGGGTGCGGAATTCCTAATGCTCGATTTCAAAGAAGACGGAAGCGGTGAAGGCGGCTACGCAAAAGTGATGTCGAAAGAGTTTATTGATGCCGAAATGGCATTGTTTGCCGAGCAAGCAAAGGATGTTGACATCATCATCACAACCGCTTTGATTCCGAATAAAAAAGCACCACTTTTAATCACGCGCGAAATGGTTGAGAGCATGAAAGAGGGTTCCGTAATCGTTGATCTTGCGGCAGAACAAGGCGGAAATTGTGAAGTTACGAAACCAAATGAAGCGTATAAATATGGTGGTGTTACCGTAATCGGTTATACCGATCTTCCAAGCCGAATGGCAACACAATCCAGCCGACTTTACGGAATGAATCTTTGCAATCTGCTTAGTGATATGGGCGGTGGCGAAGATTACCACGTGGATTATGAAGATGAAGTGGTAAGGGGCGCACTGTTGTTAGATAAAGGCGAAATTTTGCCGCCGCCGCCAAAACCCGAACCATCTCCCGCGCCGGTTAAGAAGGAAGAACCTGTAACGACGCCCGCTCCGAAGAAGAAAGAAAGTTCGGGTGCCGCGGGCGTAATCGGCATAGTTTGCGCCGCCGTTTTGCTGATAGCAATAGGCGTGTATGCGCCGGAAACGTTTTTATCGCACTTTACCGTGTTTGTTTTGGCGTGTTTTATCGGCTGGCAAGTAATATGGAATGTAACACCGGCACTACATACGCCTTTGATGTCTGTAACAAATGCAATTAGCGGCATCATAATTATCGGCGGTATGTTACAACTTTCAAGCGGACTCGATTCGCCTACCACTATCTTGGGTGCTGTTGCTGTCTTAATTGGAACAATCAATATCGCGGGGGGGTTTTTGGTGACCCAACGAATGCTTAAGATGTTTCAAAAATAAACTATTTTACAGACTTTTGTTTTATCGAATAATTGAAAACAAATGATTTCTAACAATCTTTTAACCGTTGCTTATATAGTCTCAGCCGCGTTTTTTATACTAAGTTTAAGCGGCTTATCGAACCCGGAAACTTCGCGACGCGGAAACGTTTTCGGAATAATCGGGATGGTGATTGCCGTTGTGGCAACCACCTTTAGCGGACTAGTAACCGATTACGGAATTTTACTCGGCGCATTGGTGCCCGGGATAATTATCGGTGCAATTCTTGCTTCGCGAGTCGCGATGACCTCAATGCCGGAGCTTGTTGCGATTCTTCACAGTTTTGTCGGCTTGGCAGCGGTGCTTGTCGGAATCGGTAGCTACCTTCAAGCGAACCATTTTCAAACGACAACCGAACAAACAATTCACGAGGTTGAAGTATTTATCGGTGTATTTATCGGCGCGATAACGTTTACAGGCTCAATAGTTGCCTTCGGAAAACTTCGTGCATTAATTTCAAGCAAGCCGTTGGCTCTTCCCGCGAGACACTTGCTGAACTTAGTAATGGTTATTGTTTGCATCGTGTTGGGCTATCAGTTCATAAATAATCCAAATGGTTTGACCCCGCTTTTGATAATGACGGCAATCGCAGCTGTGCTTGGCATACATCTTGTTATGGCAATCGGCGGCGGTGATATGCCGGTTGTTGTTTCAATGCTGAACAGCTATTCGGGTTGGGCGGCGGCGGCAGCGGGCTTTATGCTTTCAAACGATCTCTTGATTGTGACGGGCGCGCTTGTTGGTTCAAGCGGTGCAATACTTTCCGCAATAATGTGCAAGGCGATGAACCGATCTTTTATTAGCGTGATTATGGGCGGGTTCGGTTCTGATTCTAGCGCGCCGGCAACTTCATCTTCAAACGGCGAGCCCCAAGGTGAAGTAACCCCGATTGATGTTGATGGAGCCGTTGATTTATTAAACGATGCAAAGAGCGTGATAATTGTTCCGGGTTACGGAATGGCGGTGGCGCAGGCGCAGCATGCCGTTGCTGACATAACAAAATTGTTGCGGGAACGCGGCGTAAACGTTCGGTTTGGAATACATCCTGTTGCCGGTCGTCTACCCGGACATATGAATGTTTTGCTTGCCGAAGCAAAAGTTCCTTATGACATTGTGCTGGAAATGGATGAATTAAACGACGATTTCCCGAATACGGATGTTGCCCTTGTAATCGGCGCAAACGATACGGTTAATCCTTCGGCGCTTGATGATCCAAATTCTCCGATTGCAGGCATGCCCGTGTTGGAAGTTTGGAAGGCAAAAAATGCCATTGTTATGAAACGGGGAATGTCCAGCGGATATGCTGGTGTGGAAAACCCGCTATTTTTCAAAGAAAATACACGAATGCTTTTTGGCGACGCAAAAGAAAACGTGGATGCAATTTTAGAGCGTCTGCGGACTTAATTATTTGATTTTTCAGCTTTTGAATCTTGCTTAACTTCGTTATTTACGCCGGCGATTTTAATTTCCGGCTTTTTACCGTCAACCAGTTCTTTGTAATAGATTTTGTTGCTAGTGCCGCGAACTTCGATTTTCCCGACCTTATCAACATCAATTATATTCGAAACACCATCAACTTTTAACGATTTACATTCGCCTGTTAGCCTGTAATCATTCGAACTTGCGTCTTTCGTTACCTCAACTTCGCGTCCGTTACATTTATAAAAGCCGTTGTTGCCTGTTTGGCTCAAAATAAGCGGACCCGTTTCTTCTTCTACCGTAGGCGAGACATTTACGGCATTGTTTTCCGCTGTTTGATTGCCCGTTTTGTCTTCTGCGCTACAGCCGAAGAGAATTACAACAAAAAGTAAAATTGCGAGTTTCTTCATATTAATCCTGTTTTAAATCTGAAATCTTCTTTCGATACAAAACCTAAACCAATTCAAACCAATGTAACATTGTAAGCATCTATAAGATTTGATGTAAAATTAATTTTTGATGAAATTTGCACAAACCACTATGAAGAAATATTCAATTTTGTTAACGCTCGCACTTTTTGCGTTTGTATCCCTTAGCACTGCACAAACAAAAACCGATGACCAACCAACGGTTACGCAATCAATAGAAGTGGATTCGCTACATAACCTAAGTGTTGCGTGGCAGTATTTTAAGAGCAAAAAGGCGTATCAATCTTCGCTTATGCGAACCGATGAAACCCTTGTCGCAAACCCCGCGTTTTCGAAAATTGATGAAGTGTTATATATCGCCGGCATGAGTTGCTATTACCTTTTGAACAACAAGGGAAAGCAAAAACTGAATTTTGCTTTAATGTCAGATGCCGAAAAAGAACGATTTTCAAGTGATCGCCTAAGAGAAGATGCATACGTTTACTTAGGAATGCTTATTGAAGACCACGCAGATAGCAAATATGCAAAAAAGGCTAAGAAGTATTTTGACGAATTAGACAAATCACGAAAGAAATCAGATTAAGTCTAGTTCGTTTCACGTTGCGCATTTGGTTCATTTTGAAAACAACAAGACGAAATTACCAACACTTCACAGAACAATTGAAAGTCGTATACTTATAAACTACACAGCCAAAACACGTTACAAGGAACGGTTCAATTCGACAATGCAATTTAATGGGAAACATTGAACACCTATGCCTATTATTGAAAACATTTAAGCCCTTTTCCCTGTGTGGGTTTTGAACCACATTTAATACCGTAAATCATAAAATATAACCCCACCACCAAATATTCACGATTCTTGTACGTGGCTTGTTAATTGTAATATTACGATTATATAATAGCGGAAATGGGAGTATCTAAAACGGAAATTTTTGATGATATGCAGAATGAAATTGCGGTTTTTGCAAAGGTAATTTCGCATCCGGCACGGGTTGCAATTCTTCAGCAAATTTTTAATTCGAACGCCTGTATTTGCGGTGATCTGGTTAACGAAATCGGTTTGGCACAAGCCACAATTTCTCAACATTTAAAGGAGCTGAAGGCTCTAGGGTTAATCAAAGGAACAGTTGAAGGAACAAGTGTTTGCTACTGCATAGACGAAGAAAATTGGACAAAAATGAAAGGTCTTATAAACAAATTTCTGAATCAAGATTTGCCGAACGAAGATTGCTGTTAAAGTCTTTTTTACATCGATTATTCGTTTTATTGCAATAATTTAAGTTTATGCTATTCAGTGAAATTGAACGCACTATTTCTTCTAATGGCATTCAACGCTCAAACTTAATCAAACACGTTTCGGCATACTTCATAGCTAACTTAGGCAAGTATTTATCAAATCAAGAATCAGAGTTGAACCGAAGTCAATCTGCGTTTATCCTTTTGTTTTGCAATTTCAGCGGATATTTTCCGCAAAAGATTAATCAGGAGTTTTAACACAATGTCTTTAACAGTTGTAGGTTCCGT
Source organism: Pyrinomonadaceae bacterium (assembly GCA_047973305.1). Classification (GTDB taxonomy): domain Bacteria; phylum Acidobacteriota; class Blastocatellia; order Pyrinomonadales; family Pyrinomonadaceae; genus Aridibacter. The sequence goes on along the minus strand of JBKEBT010000151.1, from coordinate 19,551 downwards.
GGCGTTTGATGCGCTTGAAACGCCGTTCGGAAGCAGGGATAAAATTTTGGGCGGTGCTGCCACTCACTTTTCAATTTCTTCCGGCTTTTTTACCGAAGTAAACGCGGTAGGAATTGTTGGCGCAGATTTTTCCGATAAAGAATGGGCGGTTTTTAAACGGCACGAAATAAATACGGATGACATACAGGTTGTGGAAGACGGCAAAACATTTTTTTGGCGCGGAAAGTATGAATACGATATGAACACCGCTCACACGCTTGATACGCAGCTAAACGTGTTTGAAACTTTTGACCCGCAACTTTCAGAAAACTCGAAAAACGCTGAATTTCTTTTTCTCGCAAACATTCTTCCTATGCTTCAAAAATCGGTTCGCGAACAATCCAATGCAAAATTTGTAGCTATGGATACTATGAATTTTTGGATCGAATCAATGAAGGATGCAGTGATAGAAACAATCAAGGTGGTTGATTGCGTTATTATCAACGATGCAGAAGCGCGGCAATTGGCTGACGAGCCAAACGTAATAAAGGCGGCGAAGTTTATATTAGATTTGGGTCCCAAAGCTGTAGTAATAAAACGCGGAGAATATGGCGCGGCACTTTTTACAAACGAAACTTACTTTGCAATTCCGGCGTATCCGCTTGAAAGCGTTTTTGACCCAACCGGCGCGGGCGATACATTTGCCGGCGGTTTTATGGGATATCTTGCTAACCAAGGAAATTCGGATGAAGACACAATGAAACGGGCGATGATATACGGTTCCGTAATGGCATCGTTTAATGTTGAAAAATTCGGTACGGAGCGGGTTGATACACTTACGCCTGAAGAAATCAACAAAAGATTTTCAGAGTTTAAGGAATTTACACATTTTGACGTGATTCCGTTTGAACGTGCAACAACCGCCGGATAATTTTATACGTTGTTTGGCTGGAAATCGCTTTCAGCAAAAGGGGTTCTCGTTCAAAGTCTTGGAAAAGAATCGCATCTATTAAAGATTTTTTAACTTTTAAGCGTTTTAAATGGTTGCAACTTCAAATAATTCTTCTTCTAAAATAAATCCATTCGGCAATATGCTTTTAATTGTGGTGGCATTTGCTTCGTTTGCATGTCTTGCAGGCGGATTTGCGCTGGCATTTGGCGCGGCATATCTCGGCAACGCGCAGAAATGGGTTTTGGTTTTCTTTATAGTGCTGTTTCCGGTGTTTGGGATCGGTGTTATAAGCTTCCTTGTGCTGCGCCACGCAACTAAACTTGTTGTAGAAAAAACAAACGCAAAACTGCTTTGGAAGGTAATTCCGGCTGAAACACAGAAGAAGACACTTGAGGCGGAAGTAAAACATCTCGCATCAATTTTAAAAGTGCCAAATGAACAACAATCGGAACTTCGTTCTGCATACATTGTGGCGGAAGATCTAGCGTTGCGAAAGATTCAGGAAGAATCAAAAATACCGCTTTTTAGGAATGTAATGGTTGGCGAAAGCGATTATAACGCTATTTACGTTGATTCGGATTTGCTTACCTGTATTCAAGTAAACTTTATTGTAACCCCCGAAATGCGGCAAGAAAAAATAAATTCAATGCTGAAACGAACTTCAATTACTCGCAAATTTATGACAGCTGAAAGCCCCGGAACCCGCGTAAGGCTTTTGCTAGTTTTAGTTACACAACTTGAACGTGAAGCGGAAAACAAACTTCGCTCATCACTTGTCAGTAAATTTTCAAACACGCCTGTTGATGTAGATATTCGGCTATTAGATTTTCAAGGCTTGCAACGCGTTTATTCCGAATAAGGCATCGGTACACAAAAGAATCGATTTTTACACGAAAGATGAACCGTGTAAGATGCTTGCTTTTTATATCTGCTAAAAATAAACTTTAGACTTCAAAAAGTTATGTTAAAGAATAAGGTCGGTTTGATTATGGGAGTGGCAAATAAGCGCTCCATCGCGTGGGCTTGCGCGGAAGCGTGTATGGAACACGGTGCGAGTTTGGCTTTTACCTACCAAGGTGAGCGGCTTGAACGCAATCTGAAAAAGCTTACGGATGGAATCGAAGACACATTGGTAATTCCCTGCGATGTTTCCAATCAAAAGAGCGTAGATTCCGCTTTTGACTTGATAAAAGAAAAATACGGAAAGCTTGATTTTATAGTACATTCAATCGCATTTGCCCCGCGTGAAGCTCTCGAAGGCGAATTTGTGGACACATCTTCCGAAGCGTTTGAAACTGCACTTCAAATAAGTGCCTTTTCTCTGCCCCAGGTTGCACGCGCAGCACGTTCATTGATGCAAGATGGTGGCAGCATTGTTACCATGACTTATTATGGAGCGGAAAAAGTTGTGCCGAACTATAACGTAATGGGAGTTGCGAAAGCCGCGCTAGAAGCTTCCGCACGGTATCTTGCGGAAGATTTAGGAACCGAAAATATTCGTGTAAACGCCATAAGTGCGGGTCCGATTAATACGCTATCTGCACGCGGTGTAAAAGATATGGGTGGATTTTTACGCCATATCGAAGAAAAGGCGCCTTTGCGCAGAAATGTGGAAGCCCGTGAAGTTGGTAATACCGCATTATTTTTGGTTAGCGATTTATCCTCGGCGATAACCGGCGAAACTATTTATGTTGATTGCGGCTACAACATTATGGGAATGTAGCTACGCGAACCAATTTTTACTTCTAAACGTTCGTGGTTAGCAGATTTTTTGCGAAACAAAATTTATGACAAATAAACAAGAAAAGTTCATGGAAAAAACGCTTGATGAACCCTCAACCATTGCAGAAGCAAAAGAAAAGCAGCAGTCGTTGCAATGGCGACTTACGGAAGACGAAGCCCTTTTGCGTTCGCCGCATCCGAACGACAGTTTCAAAAGCTCTGATTCTTGGCGAGTTTTTAGAATAATGGGTGAATTTGTGGAAGGCTTTGACGACTTAGCAACAATCACACGCGGAGTTTCAATATTTGGTTCGGCACGCACACCGGAAGGACACGAATATTACGAAGCGGCGAGAAAAACTGCACGCTTACTTGCGGAAGCGGGTTTTGAAATCATAACCGGAGGCGGACCCGGAATTATGGAAGCCGGAAACCGTGGCGCTTTTGAAGCCGGGGGCGTATCTGTTGGTTGCAATATCGATCTTCCGTTTGAGCAACGCGCAAACCCTTACTTAACCCAAGAACTATCTTTTAAGTATTTTATGATTCGTAAAACAATGTTCGTAAAATACAGCAATGCGTATGTAATTTTTCCCGGCGGTTTCGGCACAATGGATGAAGTATTTGAAGCATTAACGCTAATTCAAACGCGCAAAATGCGAAACTTTCCGGTTGTTATGTTTGGTTCTTCTTATTGGAAAGGGCTGATTTCTTGGCTTACATCTACGATGCTTTCCGAAAAGAACATAAAAGAAGATGACTTAGGTTTGATTTACCTTACGGATTCACCCGAAGAAACGGTTAAATTCATTACTGAATCTTGCACACAAAACGGCACGATGTGCGAATAAGCTTCATTGCGGAGCTTCGTGGGTCTATAATTCTTCATCGCGAAGGTCACGCAAACCCAATTTTTCAGCCTTTTCGGCTTCAAGTGCAGCAAGACAGTTAAGAAGAAAATTCTTGTTCGAATCTACTTCCATTGTTGCCGGAAATTCTTCTTCTGAAAGATAAAACGCAAATTCGCCCGCATTCATCTGAATAATTTTTTCAAAGGCATCCATGTTGCTTAAACCCTCTGCCTGCACATCAACCAATTTTCCTTGGTTGGTTGCAACGCTTGCCATCCATTCAGGCGCCCGTAGCACCAATAAACCCGTAAGCCTTGCGTGTTCAATAACTTCCACAACTGCAAAAATGTTAATCAGCGAAATATCACCGCGGAACACATCATTATTTTCCTCGTTGGTTTCCCGAAACGATTGTGTCGGCTTTTCGTTTTGTTTTAAACGCGCTAAGCGAATTGCTTCAATCCCGGAAGAAATTGAAATTCGCGGATCAAGCGTTTTAGCCTCTTGCAGGCGCTCGTGTGCAAGATCAAAACTCGTGTTGCGTATATATAGGCTTGCAAGCGCAAGACATTGTTCGGCGGCGATATCGAGGTTGCCGTTTGTCTTTGCGATTTGACTGTATTTTTCGCGAAGAATTATTGAATGTGGATAAGTTTCTATCGCATTTCGAAGGATTTTGAATGCTTTATCAGGCGATTTATATCGAACATATAAATCTACGTCTATCAAGATTGTTTCGATTGAATCTTCAAGAACAGTAATATCGTTTTCGTCAATTTCGGTCTTCATTACAAACAGCTTCTAAAAAGGGTAGTAGATTCTAGACTATCAAAATCTCTATGGTTTAGTCACGAAAAAACGGAGCAAACAAAAGCTTGCCCCGTATAATTTCTCACATGGAAATCACTAAAAATCGAAACGCAGCCCGAGTTGGATTTTTCTTTGCCGCATTGTTCTCGATGGCGTAAGAAAGCCTTGCTCAAATTCCGGCGTTCCGGCAGTTGATAGATTTATATAATCCGATCCAAAACTGTAAACGGTTGCGTTTAAGATGTTGTCAAAAGATATTTGCGGTCGAATCTTAAATCTTTCTCCAAACTTAAAATCACGGCTTATATTCAAATCGAATAATAACAGCGGAGGACCCTGCCCAGCATTTCGGGGTAAATTTCCTCCGCGGCTTCCAATTGGTGAAAGCGAAAAGCCTTCAAACAACACCTGCGGAAACGGATCATTTGGGTTATGCCAAACAATATCGCGTAGTTTTCCCATATAATTTGGTCTGTCCGTGCCAACATCATCTAGGTTTCTATCGCTTCCGCCTATCGATATATTAAACGGTCTTCCGGATTCAAGCCGGAAAATTGGCGAAAGTTTTAATTTTCCTAAATAATTCGGCATATCATAGGTGCCGGATAAACGAAACTTGTGTCTTCTGTCAATTAAACTACGTGAAAATTCGTCACGAAAATCACCTTGAATTTGAGCGGAACTTGTATCAACAAAGCCGTCATCACGGGTTCGCGATAGCGTGTATGAAAGATTCATTGACCCGCCAAATCCCCAGCCTAGCCTTCTATAACGACGGCGAAGTTCTAGCGAAAATCCTTCATATACGCTGTTACCCATCGAACCAACCTCATCAATTTCATCTATATTGTTTGAAATCGGGCGTCCGAGCGTTGCCTGCAAAACACGACGCGCAATTCCAATTGGCTCAAGTGTAGATGTAGATGCATTTGTCGTGTTTAGGTTTACTACACAAAGCGGTGTGCTGCTGGTGCAATCAGAACCGTTTACTGCATTTGCGTCTCCGTTTGTGTCCGCAGTTGAACCAAGTTCAAACCGGTAAATATCGGTTCCACTTGTAGTTCCGGGAATTTCGATGTCTCCCAACGAAATCAAATAATCCGTAAAACTGTTAAACCCGGCAGGTAGCTGAAAAGCATTAATATTGCGTTCACGCCAAAGGTGAACCGCTTTGTTGTAGGTAAAATTTGCTTCTAACGCAAAGCCGTTACCCAAATCGCGCTCATAACCAATGTTAAACTGATAACTTTCCGGAATTTTTATGTTGCTATCCAACCTTCGCGAAGGGGTTGTGTTTTGAAAACCTGCTTCTATATTTGAAATTCCGGGAATTGCACGAATCTCATCCAATGTAAGCGCTTTTGGCAGATTTTGTGAAACGTAGCGTAAAAAGACGCATTCATCGCGCGATGCAACCGAAGTTGTGCCAAAACACGCCGGTTCATCTGAGGTTCCATAAAGTCGGTTGCTGTCAAAACTTTCCAGGTTTGATTCGATTGTAAAATCATCAATCGTGCGCAAGAGTGTGCGATTGTAAAAAATTCCCGCGCCAAACCTTAAAACGGATTTGTCGTTCTTATCTAGCGCCCAGGCAATGCCCAAACGAGGACCAAAATTATTGTTGTCGTCAACTATTGATTCGCGCTCATAACGCAAGCCGAGCCCGACAGTTATATCCGAACGCATTCGCCAATCATATTGAACAAACAATCCCAAATAATCATTGTTTAATTTCGAAATCGCGCCCGTGTTCCTACGGTATCGAACAATTTGGTTCGCAAGAAATCCATCCACATTCTCAAAATTGAAGGTACCTGTTGAATCTGAAAGTTCGTTGATCGATGAACGAATTGCCTGGTAATCCACGCCAACGCGTATATTTTGATCACCCTTTACAAAGTTTGCAGTGTCTTGAAACTGGTAACGTTTTTCGCTTCTTGTGTTGGCAAAATTTGCGGTGGAATTGCCAACAACAACAGTTCCGCGAACTTGATCGGGTCCGGTTGTAGTTTCATCGGAAATATATAGCAACACAACCGGATCGGTTGGGTTAACAGTGGAAAAATCGGGACGATAGTTTGAAAACTGAAATCGCGCCTGATTTACGAAATTGTTGTTTACCACATAATTATCAGTTAAATAATATGAATCGTTGTTGCGAACCCTACCTTGTAACGTGTCTTCAAGGTAGCGTGTTGTTTCGCGATATTGCCTAAAGCTGTTGCTTCTACCGAGCTGGTAATTAAAGGTAATGTTGTGTGAATCATTGAAGTTATGATCGATTCGAGCGGTGAACCGCTGACGATCCGTTGGTGTATCGACAGTTGCGATATAGGGTGCGATTAACGCACTTGTCGGATCATTCAAATCCGGACGCGCCTCATTCGGATTTGTCGGCGCCGGTAGCGGAAACAGCGGGTTTTGATTTACGGGAACCGCAGAAAAAATTTGGGTCGAAGCATTCCGCGTTTGGTATTCGTAAGAGGTAAAAAAGTAAGTGCGGTTATTGAAATATCCAAATGGTATGGGACCGCCCAAGGTAAAGCCCGGGTCATAATCTTCATACGGTAACCGTGAAAGCCCGCGTCTGTTATTGTTATAGGTGTTCGCGTTCATTTTGGCGTTTTCATAAAAAAGAAACGCTCTGCCACGAAACTTTCGTGAACCGGCACGCGTGCGAATGTTTATTCTTCCACCGGAAGCTCTGCCATATTCGGACGAAAACTGATTTTGAATAACTTGAACTTCTGCAACCGAATCGGGCGAGGGCTGAAATCTTTCTTCTGCAGAACGATCGTCATTGTTGTCCATGCCATCAATTGTAATATTTGTGGAATACGCTGCGCCGCCCGCCAGCGAAATGCTTCCTGTTCCAATTACGCCGGTGGGTTGGTCACTTTCGCTTCCGCTTCCTATTCTGTCATCACTTGCAAGATTTCGAATAGAAAGGGGCTCTTCGGCTGTACCGCCAAGTGTATAAACCAAATCAAGAACATTATTTGAGGTATTTGGAAGGTCTTCAATTTCCCGTTCGGATAATGTGCTTCCAACTACGGTACGCGTTACATCAACAATCGGCGCATTTTCGGCAAAAACAATGGTTTGTTCTGCGGTTACGCCCGCCGGATCAAGCGAAAAATCCAACGAGATGTTTTGGGCGGAAAGCGTGTCAAAATTATCGGTTTCCTTTACGCCGAATCCATCTTGAGAAACACGCAATTTATACGTTCCGGGCGTAAGATCAATAAAATGATATTTGCCTGAAGTATCGGTTTGTGCGACGCGCGATATTCCGGTAGAGATAAAAACCGCTTCAACTGTTGCGCCTGCAATCGGATCTCCGTTTGAATCAACTACCTTTCCGGCGATTGAAACATCGTCCAAATCCTGCGCAATACAATTAGCGCCTGCAAACAAACCTATTACAAATAGCAGGGTAATTAACCCGTTCCGAACAGAAATAAACATTGAGATTTCTCCAAACTTTTTAAAATTTTAGGGTTGTAAAAGAAAGTTTGGAATAAAATGTAAGTATTGTAAAGCGTTTTTGTGAAATGTTACGTAAAGTTAACCATCATCATCGGCATCAATTTTATGATTTCTTACATGCGAAACCGGTATAAGCGCTTCGGAATCGTGCAAGTTTTCGACCCTGCTTGAGAAATCCAACGCGTGATCACGCAGATATTCAAAAAAACGTTCGAATTCTTGCTGCATTGCATCCATCTTTTCACGCATATTCAAAATTATTTCCACGCCTGCCAGATTTACCCCAAGTTCCTTGGTAAGCGAAAGAATTACTTCAAGTCGTTCTAGGTCCGAATCGGTATATAGCCGCGTGTTACCATCAGAACGTGAAGGCGCGAGAAGTCCTTCCCGTTCGTAACCGCGCAAAGTTTGCGGATGAATGTCATATAGCTTTGAAACTACGCTGATTGTATAAGTTTTAATTCTTCGCTTCACACTTTATACCAATTACCCGTTTTCGCTTATTCGAGCCCCATTGCTCTTCGCGCGTTTTCAGGGTTCGCCTTTTCAAACTGTTTTAGCAATTCTTTTGTTTCTTCACTAATCACGCGCGGAAGCGTGATTTTGACTTCTACAAACTGATCTCCGCGAACTTCTTTGTTTCGCAGGCTGGGAATTCCCTTTCCGCTTAAACGTATGCGCTGCCCCGATTGCGTACCCGGCGGAATTCTCAAACGAGTTTTTCCTTCAACCGTTGGCACTTCTATTTTTGCGCCCAAGGCTGCTTCCGGAACCGTAATCGGTACCGTAACATATATATTATTTCCCTTGCGCTTGAAATACGGATGCTTTCCTACATTTGTGATTATAAATAAATCGCCCGCCGGCGCACCCATTCTACCGCCTTGCCCCTTTTTGGGAATCCGCACGCGCGACCCCGTATCAACCCCCGCCGGAATTCTTACTTTAACTTGCTCTTTTTTCGGAGTTACGCCCTTGCCGTGACATTGTGAACACGGTTCGCGTCTTCTACCCGTACCGCCACAATCAGGACAAGGCTGTGAAAACTGCAGTCTTCCGCCCTGCTTTTGAATTTGCCCGCTACCGTGACACGTGGTACACGTAACCACGGGTCCACCCAAATCGCCGGCGCCGTTACAACGCGAACATTGTTCCGAACGTTCAACCGTTAGGTTGGTTGTGAGCCCCGTAACAGCTTCTTCAAACTTCAAGGCAAGCGGAATTTCAATGTCTGCACCTTTCTTCGGCATCGGACGCGGCGGTTCGGGCGCCGCCTGTCGTGACCCGCCACCTCCGCCGCTAAAAAATTCGGAAAATAAATCCCGAAAGCTCGAAGAAGAACTGCTTTCAGTTTGTCCGGAATCCCAAGAAAAGCCCGAAAAATCAAAGCCACCCGCACCGCCCGCGCCGGAACCGGCACTTGCCCCATACGGCGAATTTATATCCAAGTTATCAGCGTAGTAACCAAATTTATCAAATACTTTTCGCTTTTTTTCATCCGAAAGAACGTCATACGCTTCTTGAATTTCTTTGAATTTCTCTTCGGCGCTTTTATCTCCGGGGTTTACATCCGGATGGTATTTTCGCGCAAGTTTTCTATATGCCTTTTTTATCTCGGCTCCATCCGCTGATTTATTAACGCCGAGTGACTTGTAATAATCTTTTTTTGTTGCCATTAGTTTTAGTATTCAGAAAACAGCAGCCAGCAGCCAGCGAATTGCCATCCGCTGACCGCTGAAAACTGAAAACTATTCGCTCTTTTCTTCCGAATCGTCATCGGAACCCAATTCCTCACCATCAACATATTCTGCATCTATTACATCGTCATCCGTAGATGAAGAGCTCGAGCCGGAATCACCGCCCGCGCTTGCCGATGAAGCCTGTTCGGCTCCTGCGCCTGCATCAGCAGCTTGTTGTTGATAAAGTACTTCAGCCAACTTGTGCGAAGATGTTTGTAGTGCTTCAAACGCATTGTTCATTGCTTCCACATCATCACCGCCAAGCGCCGATTTTGCATCAGCAATTGCCGATTCAATCTCATTGCGCTCCGCATCGCCAAGCTTGTCCTTACTTTCATTGAAAGATTTTTCTACGTTGTAAACCAATCCATCAAGTCGGTTACGCGCTTCGATCGAAGCCTTTCTTGCTTCATCATCAGCCGAATGCGATTCCGCATCCTTCATCATTTTATCGATTTCATCCTTCGAAAGCCCGGATGATGCCGTAATCGTGATCTTTTGTTCGCGACCGGTTCCAACATCTTTCGCCGAAACGTTCACTATTCCGTTTGCATCAATGTCAAACGTTACTTCTACTTGCGGAACGCCACGCGGTGCCGGCGGAATACCCACAAGATGGAATTTTCCAAGTGTTTTATTATCCGCAGCCATTGGACGTTCGCCTTGAAGAACGTGAACTTCAACCGAAGTTTGATTGTCTGAAGCAGTTGAAAAAATCTCCGATTTACGCGTTGGAATTGTAGTGTTACGGGCAATCATTTCCGTAAATACTCCACCAAGGGTTTCAATTCCGAGCGTGAGCGGCGTAACATCCAAAAGAAGAATATCCTTCTTGTCACCCGAAAGCACACCTGCTTGAACCGCAGCGCCAATACCTACAACTTCATCCGGATTTACAGATTTGTTTGGTTCTTTTCCGAAGAATTCTTTCACCATTTCTTGAACTTTCGGAATACGCGTAGAACCACCAACAAGCACAAGCTCATCAATGTCCTTCGCTGAAAGTCCCGCATCTGCAATCGCCTTTTCAACCGGTGGCATCAAACGCTTCAAAACAGGTTCAATCAACGCTTCAAACTTCGCACGGGTCAACTTCATTACAAGATGCTTCGGTCCGGCTTGATCTGCCGTAATAAACGGAAGGTTAATTTCGGTTTCCATCGCGCTGGATAGTTCGATTTTTGCCTTTTCCGCTGATTCCTTCAAACGCTGAAGCGCCATCTTATCCGAAGTTAAATCAATCCCTTGGTCTTTCTTGAATTCTTCAATTATCCAGTTGATCAACACATCATCAACATCATCTCCACCAAGGTGTGTGTCACCATTTGTCGATTTTACTTCAACAACGCCTTCGCCAACTTCCAATACGGAAATATCAAACGTACCTCCACCGAAGTCAAAAACCGCGATTGTTTCATCAGCTTTTTTGTCCAAACCGTAAGCAAGTGCCGCCGCCGTAGGTTCGTTTACGATTCGCATTACTTCAAGACCCGCAATCTTACCGGCATCTTTTGTTGCCTGTCGCTGCGCATCATTAAAATAAGCCGGAACGGTAATAACTGCCTGATTTACAGTTTGTCCAAGATAATCCTCGGCTGATTGCTTCAACTTTTGAAGAATCATTGCGGCGATTTCCGGCGGAGAATAATCCTTATCCCCAACCTTAATTCGCACATCACCGTTTGAAGCTTTTATAACGTTATACGGAACCTGTGAAATTTCTTCCTTAACCTCATCAAATTTTCTACCCATGAATCGCTTGATCGAATAAAGCGTATTTTCCGGGTTCGTAACAGCTTGCCGCTTTGCAACTTGCCCAACAAGCCTTTCTCCATCTTTCGTGAACGCCACCACGGAAGGCGTTGTGCGCCCGCCTTCGGAATTTGTAATAACTTCTGGCTCACCGCCTTCCATTACCGCAACCACCGAATTGGTCGTTCCTAAGTCAATTCCAATTATCTTACTCATTTAATAGTCTCCAGTTTTAATAACCGCTTTCCGCGGCTTATGATTCCCTGCCCAATTTGAGCCAGTCTGAATGATAGTATATGAGTCGCACCTTGTCAAGTTTAGTTGAGCGAACTTTTAGCAGATATTATAACTCGAAAGAAGATGGTACTTTTTCAATCTAAATAATTGTTGCTTTTCACATCTTTAATTAAGTGACTAAAACACCCGCTAAATTCATTCCTATTCCTGAACGTAGCACCAAACCGCAAAGATCGCTTCTTTTGACAAGAATGCGAAAATTGCCGACCTCTTAAACTGATTTTGAATTGCCTTCTGCCCTAGCTTTTAATTGATTGATTTCTTGCTTTTGAATTGCAGTCTGCTTTAGCATCTTATTGGTTGATTTGTCTTTTATAAATTGCCACTAGCTTTAGCTAGTGGAAACGAATCTTCAAAAAAAGAAGCGGCTTAAGCCAAATTTCTATCAAAAGCAATCATCCTTTCAGCTTCAGCTAAATCAGGTTAAAAGAGGTTCGGCTAAAGCTAATGGCAATTTAGAAGAAATCCTTGCGCTGGCTGGTCTCATAAAGAGCATTCAATTTCAATCTACTGCCTTCAATTCGATACCTCGCAAGGCAGAAACGAGCGCGTTAGCAAGCGTGTTTTCCTCTAATTTGCAACGCTCGCTGTCGTTAGCCTATTCCGCCTGAACTTGTCTTTTACGAATTGCCATCTGATATAGCTAAATCAGGATGAAATAGATTCGTTCAATGCGTGTAAGCCATTGAGCGATATATATTTGCTTGGCAATGGAAATTTGTAGTTTAATCAAACAAACCAATTGACGATGCCAAACCGGAGTCTAAAAAAGAATTGGAAGCTAACCGATGAAGCTTTTACGCGCTTGCTCAAATGGCTTGACGATGGTGCGCCTACGAACGGAAGAAAATACCTAGAGATGCGCGAACGCCTGGTAAGCTATTTTGATCGAAAGAGCTCGGTAAACCCGGATGACCTCGCAGATGAGACACTTGACCGCGTCGCTCGCCGTTTAACAGAAGAAAAGATCACAACGGATGAGCCTGCAAAATATTGCTATATCGTGGCTAAATTTGTTTACCTTGAAAGCCTTCGCGCAAAGGAAAATAAAAATATTGAAATTACCGATTCGCATCCGGACACAACCGACTTATTCTTTAAAGATTCCGAAACGGCTGAGAAGCGATTCGGCTGTCTTGAAAAATGCACGGCAAAACTGGAACTACAAATGCGCGAATTGATAATGAATTATTATTGCGGCGATGCGGGCGAAAAAATTGAAATCCGTCGCAAAATGGCTGAAGATCTCGGCATTTCGTCAAACGCGCTAACGATTCGGGCATATAGAATTCGTGAGCAATTAATGAAATGTGTAAAGAATTGCTTGGCTAAATGAAAGCTTGGTTAAATGAAATTTTTAAGAAATAAACTCGGTGGTTTATCTTATTAAAGTAGAAGATGTACCCCACTTGACGATTATAGATGAAAATTGATCAAAACAATGAGACCCTTCGCGCATATTTGCTAAAAAATTCAACAGATGCCGAAGTTGAAGAATTTGACGCGTTGAGCATAACTGACGAAGATTTTTCAAATGCACTCAATATCGCCGAAAGCGATCTTATTGATTCCTATTTACGAAATGAATTGGATAAAAACACGCGCGAAGAATTTGAGAAGGTATATTCTGCATCAAAGATTAAACGTGAAAAAGTAGAATTTGCAAGAGCACTGCAAATTTTTGGAGCAAACGAGCTTTCTAAATCGAAACAGAAAGAGGAACCGGCATTTTTTAACAACGTTCTACACTTTTTTTCTGCCAGGAATTTAGTGTATGCATCGCTGATTATATTGCTGGGCTTTGGGGCATTTCTTGGGTTCCTGCTTATCTCGGTGCCTTCCGAGATTGCGGAAGAAACGCCGCCGTTTGTTAGTTCACCAACGCCACAAAATAATGAAGCCACAACCCCGGCACCAAATAATCCTTCATCCGAAGCTTCCGTAACCCCTGAGGCACCAACGTCATCCACAAATTCGCAGCATCCCACGCCAATTACCACAGAAAGCGTTGATAAAACACCGCAGGCAAAAACACCACTGCCAAAAACTCCAAAACCCGCAAACACTACAACATCAAGTAAGCCAAAGCTTGCCGTGTTTGTGCTTCAACCACCGATGCGCGGTTCAGGCTCGCTTGAAACAATTTCGATTGCTCCTGAAACTGCCGGCATTAAGTTTGTGCTTCAGCTCGAATCTGACGAATTTGAAGAATACAGCGTTTCTCTCAAAAACCAAGCCGGAAAAATTTTGTGGCAAAACCCTACCGTTCCTCGCGTAAGAAGCGAACTTCATGTTTTGCTTCCGCCAAAACTTTTAACAAATGATATATATTTTTTTACTGTTTCCGGTAAAGATGAAGTTGGCAACAGCATTATTATTGGTGATTATTCTTTTCGAACTGTGCTAAGGTAAACAGATTCAGTGATTTTTCACAAATTCGGTTCAGAGGAGAGCAATTTTAATGCTTAGGGGCATATATTCCGGGTTCATCGCCACTCTGTTTATTCTGTTACTATTTCAAATTCTTAGCGCTCAACCATCGTTAACCCTCGAAATAAACAAACCAATTAGTCAGGAAATTTCCGGAAAAAACAAATTCCAATATCAGGTTAAACTTGCCGAACATCAATATGCCAAGATAATGCTAAAACAAGTAGGCGTTGATGCTCGATTGAAATTGTACGATTCAAAAAATGAACCCGTTTATTCAGTTGACTTAAATTATACATCCACCGGAAGCGAATTGTTGGAAGCCGTTTCCGATGAACCGGAAACGTACGTTGTTGAGGTTTCAAAAGCCGACTTTAGTTCAACCGGTAAATTTCAAATTGAATTAGTTGAGACACGAACTGCAAATAATAAAGATTTAGCGTTAGATAAAGCGCGGCGTTTGCTATTCCAAGCAAATGGTTTTTGGCAAAATGATGAATATGATGAAGCATTAAAGGCTGCTGAAAAAGCCCTTGAAATTGCCAAACCGCAGATTGATTTGAATGATTCGTTCATGGCGACCATTTTATATATGGTTGCCAACCAATACAGCTACAAAGGCGAATATGATAAGGCTGAAAAGCTTTTCAAGCAGAGTATTGCAATAAACGAAAACGCGCATGGAAAAGATAATTTGGAAAGTTCAGTAATCGTTACCGAACTGGGCAACCTATATAATCAAAAGGCTGATTATATAAATGCTGAGAAACAATTTTTACACGCGCTCGAAATCAGAAAAAAGTTTCTTAAACCAAACCATCTTTTGATTTCACAAACATATAACGATCTGGGCACATTGAGCCGGGAACGTGGCGATAATGCAAAAGCCGAATTCTATTTGAAAAGATGTTTGGAAATTAGGGAAAACGCCTTGGCTTCAGATGACCCGCGAATTGCCAATACATTAAGTAACATTGCGGATCTTTACGACGATTTGAAAAAATCCGAGCCGCTCTATCTGCGTTCGTTAGAGATTCGCGAAAAAGCCTTTGGAAAAGAAAGCGTGGATGTTGCCAAGATTGTTTACAATATGGCAACGCTTTATATCGCCAATGGCGATTATGAAAAGGCGGAAAGTTTCGGCACACGCTCTCTATATAATCTTGAAAAAAATCTTGGTCCCGAACATCCCTTCGTAACCCTTCGGTTAAACTTGCTTGGCATTGTTTACGTGAATCGCGAAAAATACATCGATGCGCAAAATGCCTACTTGCGGGCGATTGCGATTCGAGAAAAATATCAAGGGCTTTTTCATCCCGAATTGGCTGGAACTATTTCTAATTTGGCGATTGCTTTTGCCCTTCAAGGAAACATTGAAAAGGCAATCGCTGCCGAAAAACGCGCAAATGAAATTGTTGAATTAAATATTTCGACAAATTTAGGTACGGGTAGTGAACGGGAAAAAATTCAGTATTTGAAAACGGTAAATCTAGTTTTCTATCTCAGCCTCACATTAAATTTTGAATATTCAAAAAAAGCCGCAGATTTAGCATTCCAAGCGGTATTACAGCAAAAAGGCAGAGTGCTGGATATTTTTTCAAATCAGTTAAACACGCTGCGAAAGCGTGCAAATGAAAGTAACCGAAGGCTGCTTGATGAACTTGGTAAAAAGAATGAACAACTGTCTAGCCTGCTTGTTTCGGGCACAAATGGATCGACGATTTCTGATTATCAAGCAAAAGTTAAACAATTGACGGATGAAAAGGAATGGTTAGAAGGTGAAATTAGCCGTCGGGCTTCCACTTATTTTGAAAAATCAAAGATAGTTGAGGTAAACGAAATTCAATCAAAGCTGCCGGAGAATTCCGCACTTGTCGAATTTTATGCCTATCCGCCCGTCAAATTCAAAGAATCTATGAATTTGAAAAACCGTCGAAGCGTACAAACGCGATACGCGGTTTTTATCCTTCAATCTAATGGCGCAGTTCATTCTATCGATTTAGGCGAAACACGTGAGATTAACGATCTAATCATTAGTTTTCGCAATAGTTTACAAGATTCAAAAAGCATCGATGTAACCCGAACTTCAAACGCGCTTTTTCAAAAGATAATTGCGCCGATTCAAGAAGCTCTCGATAGCACTACACAGCTTTTGATTTCGCCTGACGATCAGCTAAATTTGATTCCTTTTGAGGCTCTGATTGATTCTTCCGGAAAATATCTAGTAGAGAAGTATTCAATATCGTATCTTTCCAGCGGACGCGATTTGCTTCGAATTCAAAATGAAAGACCCAACAACAACCCAGCTTTGATCATCGCTAATCCGAATTTTGGAGAATCTCAAACGGCTAAACAAAACAACGCTGAACAACCGTTACAAGCAAAACGCAACGTCAATGTGGCAAAAAATCTGCGCGATACATATTTTGCGCCTCTCAGCGGAACCGAACTCGAAGGAAGAAATATTAAGAATCTTTTAACGGATGCCAACTTTTTGGTTGGTGATGAAGCCACAAAAGACGCAATTTTGGAAGTAAAATCACCGAATATACTGCACATCGCCACTCACGGATTTTTTATCAAAGGCAATTCTGAATCTGATGAAACGGATAATCCTTTGCTGCGTTCAGGGCTAGCATTTGCCGGCGCGAATCAACATCAAGGAAACAATGGAATTTTGACGGCATTGGAAGGTTCGGGATTGAATCTTTTTGGCACAAAGCTTGTTGTTTTATCGGCTTGCGGTACCGGCTTGGGTGAAGTTCAAACCGGCGAAGGAGTTTTTGGCTTGCGTCGTTCATTTGTGTTGGCAGGCACCGATTCGCTTGTAATTTCGCTTTGGTCAGTAAGTGATTACATTACTCGTGAACTGATGACAAATTACTACAAGAATCTGAAAGCCGGCTTCGGTCGCGCGGAATCACTTCGAAGGGCTCAACTTCAATTTATAAAAAACCCGCGGCGAAATCATCCGTTTTATTGGGCAAGCTTCATCGAATCAGGCGATTGGCGCAAGATAAACTTCCGCTAAAATCGGGCGCGAAGGGCGTGTATTGCGATCAGGATTTGCGTTCCTTATATTGAAATATTGAATCAGCCATTTCCCAAACCACGATTTTCCGCGAATATCCGAATTTGGTTTGATTTCAATTGCCACTAGCTTTAGCTAGTGGATAGCCTCAACAAAACAATCCGGCTTTAGCCGAAACTTTCAAATCAAAGTAACTTTTAACAAACCTCGGAAATCGGTTTTTTAAAAATGCTCTTTCAGAATCGCAACCCTTTGATTCGGCGTAAACTCGCTTGGATTGCAAACTGAAAAGCTCATAATTGATAATCTACCTAGATCTTTGTTACCCCTTAATTGAGCATCACTTCGTTATCGGACAAACTATGCCAATCCAATGATGAAAAAAGTTGTTGATGTAATGGATACAAATGTTAAAAACGATGCGATGAAGGAAATACAAGAAATGACAATTACCGAATTTGAAGTAAATCCGGAATTTCCAGTGAATACATTTGCGGTTAAGAAATGTTTAGTCAAAAGCGGTTAACTATCAAGATTTGTTATATAAGAGTAGAAATAGTTTCCACCCCTAAACTATTGCACAACAATGGTTTACGTAGCTCCTCTCGAAAATTCGGGGGGGGGTAGAAAAAAGCTTGACACACCTATAAGCGTAAGGATAGGGTTATGACATTCTCGATAGGAAAATTCACTAAAATGTTATTACTCAACTCAAGCTCAAACCCCAGAGCACTTCTCAATAAATCACGAGAAGAATTGAATTGCGATATCGTAAGCGAACGAGTCAACAAAATTTGCTCAAGAATTTTACTTGGGAATATAGCGTAGAAAACAAATTGAGCTTTGAATTTGCGGAAACAACTTCAAAGCCCATGATGTTTTAAGTGCTTCTGCTGTGTTTCGGACAACAGATGCGAATCCAACATTCGTATCTTAACGCAAAACCCGGCAATGGTTCAGCTCTGAAGGAAGTTTTGAAAATAATAGCGTTTTTTGTTGAACATTATTCTTCTATTCTTTCCAAAATCAAAAGTGAGGCAAGAAATGAAAAGAAACTAGGTTTGAGTATTTTATGTCTAGCCATATTAGTTGTTGGCGGACTGCGGGCGGAACATGCAAATCCGAAGAATGGATCCTTAACCGTTTCGAAGAAGGGAGACACTACTTTGCCTAGACGAGTTGTAGGAAATCGTCATAGTTTTTCGGCGTTGAGTCTTCACTTCAAAAGATCGAAAGTTGTAGTGTTCTCAAAGTTTACGACGCCTTCAAAGAAGGTGTATTCGTTTGAACTAAATCTCAATAATCTAAAAATGAATCGCATTTCGAATCGAAGCTATCAACAAATTAGTCAACTCATAAAGTCAATTGATAGCGACAAAGAACTACGAATCATGTTCAAATCTCAAGCTGAAAAGGTAGGGATGTCACATCTTTTTACGAGTTCGTTTGAGTCGAAATCATGTGCACTTGGAGATGATAACGATAAGTGCACACAAAAGAAGTGGGATTGTGTTTGGGAAATTGTAGGGCTGACTGGTTTGGGTATAGCGGACGTTGGCTGTATTGTATTAGAGCCTTGCGGTTTTATTGGTGGAACAGCTCTTGCCATCGCTACCGGCTACCAGTTGCGCGAAACGCTAAAGGTTTGCAAAGACGCAACAAATTACTGCAATAATCAGGATTTGGATAAAAATGGAAACGGTATTTTTGAATATGACGTTGAAATTACGATCTTGGATGATCGAGACGATAAGAACGGTGACGGAATCCCGGATTGGGTTGATTGCGATGCCCCGCTTGTTGATTGCTTCTTAATGCCTGACCAAACGCCTGGCTGGATTGGCAGTTGACACCTTTTGGCTCGATTTTGAAGTGCGGTGCAGCGGAGCGCACCGTTCAGCTACACCGCACAGCTCAATTTAATGTACTATGTGCCTAACACGGTGATTTCGAAAATGGCTGAAATCGGAACAAGTAATGCGGAAAGATTTGACTTATCGGCATGATGCTTTATCTAGGAGATTTTAAAGCGAGTAATAACTAAGGGGGGGGGGAGATTTGGAAAGAAATATACTTACAATTTTTTGCATGATTGTTTTCGCGCTTTTCGCCTCAAGCACCATTAGTTCACAGGAGGAAAAGGACGTTGAAAATAGTTCGATTGAACGAGCAAATGAAGTTCTTGAAAATGCAAGACGAGCTGTTTTGCAGAAGTCTTTTGTGCAAAATGGTTTTCAATTAAACAATGTGGAAATTGAACTAAATGGGGAAGAGTTTACTTCAATTGAATCGGCGAAAAGCAAATCGGCAATGCCGCAATACAATTCTAGGCGAGCCTTGCAACTTAAATACATTATCGCGAAACCTAATAAAGCACTATCAGGAGTTACGATTGAAATTAAAAACAAAGTGCTTTCGATGAAAACATCGGCGACACTTATTTCAAATGGTAAGGACGTAATTGTTAATAATGTTACCGAAGTAAATGGGGTTCGAACC